>NZ_CALSFR010000002.1:0-932198 GCF_943737035.1 Pseudomonas sp. Marseille-Q5299 | reverse complement strand
GGGAGGGCTCCGCGCATGCGAAATCCTTGCAGGGGGTCGGGGGGCGGCGGGAGGCCTTGCCGGGCTGGCGGGGCTGTAACATCAGGGGGTGCCGGGTAATACGCCTTGGCGAAGAATTCTTTGTTGGGTGGTGTGGCTTGGGAAGGGGGGGTAAGGGCCGGGTTCGGGCGGGCAATCATTAAGGGATTGGGTTGCGCGCGGGAAAGGGGGGGGGGAGGGGAATTTGGGGCTGCAGGGCAGCCCCCGGCATCATGCAGTCTTTTCGTCCAGATGCACGTAAAGGTTGTCGATAAGCCGCGTGTTACCCAGGTAGGCCGCCACCAGAATCACCAGGTCCCGGTCATCGACCATCGCTGGGCGAAGGGTCAGCGCATGGCGTACCTGCAGATAGTCCGGGCGCAGGCCGGCCGCTGTCAGCTGAGCCTGCCCATCGGCAACCAGCGCTGCAAAGTCGCGCTGGCCACGGCTGATGGCGTCGCCGATCTGCTGTAGCGTGCGGTACACAACCGGGGCGGTAGCACGCTGTTCTGCCGTCAGGTAACCATTACGCGACGACAGCGCCAGGCCATCCTCGGCGCGCACGGTCGGCTCGCCGATGATCTGGATCGGCATGTTCAGGTCACGCACCATGGCGCGAATCACCGCCAGTTGCTGGTAGTCCTTTTCGCCGAACACTGCAAGATCGGGCTGCACCATGTTGAACAGCTTGCTGACCACGGTGGCTACGCCCTCGAAATGCCCCGGGCGGCTTGCGCCACACAGGCCTTCGGAAAGGTTCGGCACGCTGACGCGGGTCTGCACGGCCATACCGTCGGGGTACATCTCTTCGACAGTGGGAGCGAACAGCAGATTGCAGCCAGCCTGGAGCAGGCGCTCTTGGTCGGCGGCGAGGGTGCGTGGGTACTTGTCGAGGTCTTCGTTGGCGCCGAACTGCAGCGGGTTGACGAAGATGCTGGCAACGACGAAGTCGGCACGTTGGGCCGCTGTGGTCACCAGCGCAGCATGGCCGCTGTGCAGGTTGCCCATGGTTGGCACGAAGCCGATACGCTTGCCCTCGCCACGGGCGCGCGCAATGGCTGCGCGCAGTTCACGGACGGTCTTGACTGTGTTCATGCGCTGAATCCGTGCTCGCTCGCTGGGAAACTGACGTCTTTGACAGCCTTGACGTAGGCGGTAAGTGCGCTCGCGATGTCCGGTTGGCCGACCATGAAGTTCTTCACGAACTTTGGTACCCGACCGCTAAGGGACAAGCCCAGCATGTCGTGCAGGACCAGCACCTGGCCGTCGGTAGCGTTGCCGGCACCGATACCGATCACTGGGATGCTGACGGCCTGGGTAATTTCTGCGGCCAATTCGCTGGGTACGCATTCGAGCAACAGCATGGCGGCGCCGGCCTGTTCCAGGGCGATGGCATCGGCGCGCATCTGCCGTGCCTGGGCTTCCTGGCGCCCCTGCACTTTATAACCGCCCAGAACGTTGACGGTTTGCGGGGTCAGGCCCATGTGAGCGCACACCGGCACACCGCGCTCGGCCAGCAGGCGAATGGTCTCGCCCAGCCAGGCAGCGCCTTCAAGCTTGATCATGTGGGCGCCGGCCTGCATCAGCGTGGCGCAGTTGGCGAAGGCCTGCTCGGGGGTGGCATGGGCCATGAAGGGCAGGTCGGCAAGAATCAGCGCACCCTCGTTGCCGCGTTTGACGCAGGCGGTGTGGTAGGCCATTTCCGCCGTGGTGACGGGCAGCGTGCTGTCATGGCCCTGCAGGACCATCCCCAAGGAGTCGCCCACCAGCAACACTTCGACGCCGGCCTGGCTTGCAGCCTTGGCAAAGGTAGCGTCGTAGCAGGTCAGCATGGTGATCTTTTCACCCTTGGCCTTGAGGCCGTGCAGGGTGGTCAGGGTTACTTCAGGCATGTAGGAAAATCCTCGTTCAGGCGCTGTGAAAAACGACCGCCAACAACGCGTGTAGTCATCTTCCGGAGCGGCACATCATCGCGTGTGATGTTCGGGGCACAGGTCCGTCCGGGCCTAAATACGGGTATGCGGCACTTTGGTGCCACACGGGACGCCTATAGTCGTGAGCGAGGTGGGGGAAGTCAATCACCCTGTTACCGCATTGTTACGAACAGGGTGTTACTGGCGTTACCGCCCTTGGAGAAAGGCCCCAAGCGCCTGGGCTACAGGCGTTCCAGGCCGACAAACGGGCAGGCTTGGAGCAACTGGGCAAGCGGGCGGCCGTCGGCCAGGTGAAAGTCGTCTGCCACCAGTTCGGCCAGTGGGTACAGCACGAAGGGGCGGGCATGCATGTGGTAGTGCGGCACCTGCAGGCGTGGCACATCGATGACGTGGTCGCCGAACAGCAAGATGTCCAGGTCGAGCGTGCGTGGGCCCCAGCGTTCCTTGCGTACACGGCCCTGTTCATTCTCGATGGCCTGCAGGGCGTCCAGCAGGTCCAGGGGGGCGAGAGAGGTATCCAGAGCGGCGACGGCGTTGGTGTAACGCGGCTGGCCAGGCAGCAGGGAGTCGCTGGTGTACAGGGCAGAGGCCGCCACCAGGCGGGTGCTCGCGACCCGGTCCAGCGCCTGCAGGGCGTTGCCCAGTTGCTCGGCAGGCGCATCCAGGTTGCTGCCAAGGCCGATGTAGGCGCGAGTGGTCACTCGAACGCCTCATCGCCACCACGTTTGCGCTTGCTGTTGCTGCGCTTGCGCTTGCGTGGGCCGGCCCCGGTGCCTTCATCACGGCTGCCCAGCTCGCGGATCATCTCGCGGCGCTCGGAGTCGCTGGCATCCTGGTAATCGGTCCACCACTGGCCAAGGTCGTCGGTTTCTTCGCCTGCGCTCTCGCGCAGCAGGAGGAAATCGTAGCCGGCACGGAAGCGTGGGTTGTCGAGCAGCAGGTCGGCGCGTTTGCCGCTGCGTCGTGGCAGGCGCTCCTGCATGTCCCAGATCTCGCGGATAGGCAAGGTGAAACGCTTCGGAATGGCAATGCGCGCACACTGTTCGGCAATCAGGTCGTGGGCTGCGCCATTCATGGCCGGGATCGGCGGTACACCCTGGTTTTGCAGGTGCAGTACGCGGCTTGGCAGGGCTGGCCAGAGCAGGGCGGCGAACAGGAAGGCCGGGGTCACCGGTTTGCCTTGCTTGATACGCAGGTCAGTGTTGCTCAGCGCCTGGCTGATCAGGGTATGGGTGTAGGTCGGGCGCTCTTCCAGTGCATGCGCACTGGCCGGGAACAGCGGCTCGAACAATGCCAGGTCGACCAGCATCTCGAAGACGATCGCGCCTTGGCCGGACAGGAACAGCTTGAGGCATTCCTCGAACAGCCGCGCAGGCGGGATTTCGCGCAGCAGCGGTGCCAGGCCGCGGATCGGCTGGAAGGTGTGCTTTTCGATGCCGAAGTCGAGTTTGGCGGCAAAACGCACCGCACGCAGCATGCGTACCGGGTCTTCCTGGTAGCGATGCGTCGGGTCACCGATCAGGCGCAACAGGCGGTTGCGTACGTCGTGCACGCCGTTGGCGTAATCGAGGACGCGTTCGCTGACCGGGTCGTAGTACAGGGCGTTGATGGTGAAGTCGCGGCGTTGCGCGTCCTCTTCCAGGCTGCCATATACGTTGTCACGCAGAATGCGACCACTGGCATTGTGCGACGAGCGGTGACTGTCACCTTGGTCGTCTTCTGAGTGATGGGCACGGAAGGTCGCGACTTCGATGATTTCACGGCCGAAATGCACGTGAACCAGCTTGAAGCGACGGCCGATGATGCGCGCATTGCGGAACTCGGCACGTACCTGCTCAGGTGTTGCGCTGGTGGCGACGTCGAAGTCCTTGGGCGTGATGCCCAGCATCAGGTCGCGCACGCAACCACCGACCAGGTAGGCCTGGTAGCCCGCGCCTTGCAGGCGCTCGACGATATTCACCGCATGGCGGCTGAACTGGTGGCGCTGCAGCGAGTGTTGGCTCTTGTTGATCACCTCAGGCGTGGTGCGCTTGTGGTGCTGGCCCGGTACGGGAGGGCGGAAAGACTGGAACAGCTTCTTCAGCATGGGATGCACTGTGTGAAGGAATGTTCGGCCAAGAATAGGAGAATGGCCGCATGATGGGCGGGGATTCTAGCATTTACTCGGGGAATGGTGTAGGCGGTAGCAGGATGGACTGCCAGAAGGGAGAAACGACAAGGGGAGCCTAAGCTCCCCAAGAAGTCGTTGCGTGCTCTTATTGTTTTTATGCCGGGCTTCTTGTTTTTGTTGAGTGCCCTGCCCACAAATCTCAAAGCTTGTGGACGACCCCCAATCCAGGGGTTAAGAGCAAACGGATTGCTTTGGCCGCTGATGTCACGCTGATCATTCGATCCAACCAGTTCAGGCGCTGCTTTTTAGTGCAGTTTTTGTTGTTCTCTGCCTGGTCGTGGGGCAAGCCCCAAACACGCATCCTCTCCAAAAGAATCAGTTAGCTGCGCCTCCGCCGTCTTGTTTTTATTGTGCGTGAGCCGTTTCGTCTTGTTCTTATTCTGAGTTGCAGTGCTTGTTATTGTTCTTGTACTGAACATATAGCAGGTGGCGTGCCAACTTTTGAAAACCCAATGAAATCAATGGTTTGGCGGGTTTTTGAGAAGGCTGGCGGGTGGTAAATGTCGGAATTTCGTTACCGTACGCCTCGGGAACTGTTACGGCGCAAAGATTGGGTAACAGATTTTTGCGGTACTGATGTGTTACCACGGGTTGCCGCGACGCTGTTCAGCGTCCAAGCGATCAAGCGCCGCGCGGGCGGCGCTCGATCTGACTGGCGCCACCTTTGTTGCGGCGTGCACCATCGGAGTCGATCATTCGCTGGTAGCGTTGCTCTTGCGGCGCGGTATGCCCAGGCGCTGACGGCGCTCCCACAGGCACTTGCGGCTGACCCCGAGCTTGCGGGCAAGCTCGGTTTCGGTCATGTGGTCCTGGTGCTCAAGCACGAAATGCTGGAAGTAGTCTTCCAGCGACAGATCCTCGGTCGGCTCATGGCTGGCGTTGCTGGCAGCGCCCGCGGCCATCGCCTTGTCGAGAAGGTCGTCATCGTCCATATCGCTCAGCTCGATATCGATACCCAGCAGTTCTGCCGAAATCTCCGCGCTCTCGCTCAGAATCACCGCACGCTCTACGGCGTTCTCCAGTTCGCGCACGTTGCCCGGCCAGCTGTAATGACGAATGGCTTGCTCGGCTTCAGGCGAGAAGTGCAGGTCGTCACGACCGATGCGCGCGCTCTGCCTGGCGAGGAAGGCGCTGGCGATCTCGTTGACGTCACTGCCGCGCTCGCGCAGGGCTGGCAATTTCAGGGCGATCACATGCAGGCGATAGTAAAGGTCTTCACGGAATTGCCCAGCCTTGGCCAGGTTTTTCAGGTCGCGGTGGGTCGCGGCAATCAGGCGCACATCGACTTTTTGCGACTGTACCGAACCCACCCGGCGGATTTCGCCCTCCTGCAGTACGCGCAGCAGACGGGCCTGGGCTTCCAGTGGCAGTTCACCGATCTCATCGAGGAACAGGGTGCCGCCGTCTGCCGCTTCCACCAGGCCGGCACGCCCGGCGCTGGCACCGGTGAACGCACCTTTTTCGTGGCCGAACAGTTCCGACTCGATCAAGGTTTCGGGAATGGCCGCGCAGTTCACCGAGATCATCGGCGCTTTGGCGCGCCGTGACAGGTTGTGCAGGGCACGGGCTACCAGTTCCTTGCCGGTACCGGACTCACCCTGGATGAGCACATTGGAATCGGTGGGCGCCACCTTGCGGATCTTGCTGTACATATCCTGCATGGGGGGGCAGGAGCCAATGATGCCGATCTCGCCGTTGGCAGATGCCGGGGCGCCTTTTTCGGCAGGCGCTGCCTTGCCGTTGCTGCGTGGCTCGGCGGCTGGGGCGGGTGCCGGCGCACTCTGCCGGTCGCGCAGGATGCGCGCCACGGCCTGGAGCATTTCGTCGTGGTCGAAAGGCTTGGCGATGTAGTCCACCGCGCCCATCTTCATCGAGTCCACCGCCGAGCGCAGGCTGGCGTAACTGGTCATGATCAGCACCGGGGTGCCTTGGCCGAGCTTGATCAACTCGGTTCCCGGCGCGCCGGGCAGGCGCAGGTCGCTGACGATCAGGTCGAAGGTGGCAATGCTGAAGCGTTCCTGGGCTTCCTGCACCGAGCCGGCTTCGCTGACCTGGTACTGGTTCCGCTCGAGCAGGCGACGCAAGGCCGAGCGGATGATGGTTTCGTCTTCGACGATCAGAATATGCGGCATTGATTCAATTCTCTCGACGGTCTCGAATTTCAGGGGACGTCGCTACGACATGCCGGGGCAGGGTCACGCGGATCCGTGTGCCACGTTGCCGTTCGATGTCGGCCGGGCTGTCGATGGTGATTTGCCCATAATGCTCTTCCACGATGGAATAGACCAGAGCGAGCCCCAGTCCGGTTCCTTCGCCCGGGTCCTTGGTGGTGAAGAAAGGTTCGAACAGGCGGTCCATGATGTTCTTCGGAATCCCACTGCCTTCGTCCTCGACGATCAGGTCGACGGTGTGCTCGCTGACTTCGGTGCGTACCCGCACGGCGCTGCCGGGCGGCGAAGCATCGCGCGCGTTGGAGAGCAGGTTGATCAGTACCTGGGCCAGGCGCTGGGGGTCCCCCTCGGCCCAGTGGTCGGGGTCGCAGAGGTTGAAGAACTGTACTTCGAAATTGCGCCGGTTCAACGCCAGCAGACCGATGGCATCCTGGGCCACTTCAGCCAGGCACACCGGCTCTTCGCTGTTCTGGTGGCTACCGCCGGCATGGGCAAAGCTCATCAGCGACTGCACGATGCGCGACACCCGTTTGGTCTGTTCGAGTATCTGGCTCGACAATTCGATGATCTCGCCGTCCCCTTCGCGCTCCTCGCGCAGGTTTTGCGCCAGGCAGGCGATGCCGGTGATCGGGTTGCCGATCTCGTGGGCCACGCCCGCAGCCAGGCGGCCGATACTGGCAAGACGCTCGGAGTGCACCAGCTTGTCTTCCAGGGCCTGGGTCTCGGTGAGGTCTTCGACCAGCAGCACCAGGCCGCTGTTGCCGGGTGCCAGGGGCTCATCGATGGCTGCCTTGTGCAGGTTCAGCCAGCGCGGCTGCCCGTCCAGTACCAGGCGCTGCTTGTGCAAGTGCTCATCAGGCACGTTGATGAAACCTTGCAGCAGGCCGCGCCAGGGTTCATCGATGGTTACCAGGCGCGACCCGACCACGTGCTTGGCGGCGATGCCGGTCAGCTCCTCCATGGCCTTGTTCCACATCAGGATTTCCTGGTCCTTGGCCAGCGAGCAGACGCCCATGGGCAGCTCCTGCAGGGTCTGGCGGTGGTAGCGGCGCAAGGCATCGAGTTCAGCAGCCAGGCCCGTCAGGCGCGAGTGGTAGTCTTCCAGGCGGCTTTCGATGAAGTGAATGTCTTCGGTGACGTAGTTCTCGTTGCCAGACTTGTAAGGCAGGAAGGTTTCGACCATGTCCTGGGCCACGCTCGGCCCCATCAGGCCCGACAGGTTGGCCTCGATGCGGTCACGCAGGCGGCGCAGGGCATAGGGGCGGCGCTCGTCGAACGGCAGGTACAGGTCACGCAGGGCTTGTTCGACTTCCTTCTGTGCAGCCTTGGCGCCCAGTGGCTTGGCCAGTTGGGTGGCGAATTCCTGCGGTGAGGCAGCATGCAGCTCGCGGCGCTGGGGGCGGCGCACGTTGTCCACCGCGCATGCTTCAGCGGCGCTGACTTCCTCGCTGCTGGCGTTGGTGAACAGTGAAATCAGCGTGAACAACAATACGTTGGCGGCCAGCGAGGCAATTGCCGCCATGTGCCAGCTGGTGTCGTCGAGCACATAGATCATGTCCAGCAGCGGGATGTAGAAGCCCTGCAGGTTGCCCAGCAGGGGCAGCAGCATGGTCACCATCCATACCAGGGTGCCGGCCAGCAGGCCGGCGATGAAGCCGCGGCGGTTGGCGGTCGGCCAGTACAGCACCGACAGCACCCCAGGCAGGAACTGCAAGGTGGCGACGAAGGCGACGATGCCCAGGTTGGCGAGGCTCTGGTGGGTGTTCTGGTTCAGGTAGAACATGAAGCCAGCGGTGATGATGGCGACTATCAGCGCGCGGCGGGTCCATTTCAGCCAGCGGTAGATGTTGCCTTCGGCCGGTGGCTGGTACAACGGCAGCACCAGGTGGTTGAGCGCCATGCCCGACAGCGCCAGGGTGGTGACGATGATCAGGCCGCTGGCGGCAGACAACCCACCGACATAGGCCAGCAGTGCCAGCGCCTTGTTGTTGGCGGCGATGCCAAGGCCCAGTGTGAAGTACTCGGGGTTGGTGCTGGCACCCAGGCGCAGGCCCGCCCACAGCACCAGCGGCACGGCCAGGCTCATCAACAGCAGGAACAGCGGCAGGCCCCAGCTGGCGCTGACCAGCGAGCGCGGGTTGAGGTTTTCAGTGAAGGCCATGTGGTACATGTGCGGCATGACGATGGCCGAGGCGAAGAACACCAGCAGCAGGGTGCGCCATGGGCCCTCCTGCAGCGGGGTATGCAGCGCTGCCAGGGCGGTCTGGTTCTGCAGCAGCCACACTTCCAGCCCGTGCGGGCCACCAAACACGCCGTACAGGGCATACAGGCCAATGCCGCCCAAGGCCAGCAGCTTGATCACCGACTCGAAGGCGATGGCGAACACCAGCCCTTCATGCTTTTCGCGCGTGGCGATGTGGCGTGAGCCGAAGAAGATGGTGAACAGGATGATCAGCGCACAGAAGGCAAAGGCCACCCGGGCCTTGACTGGTTCACCGGTGAGAATGCTGATCGAGTCGGCCACTGCCTGAATTTGCAGCGCCAGCAGGGGCAGTACCCCGATCAGCATGAAAATGGTCGTCAGCGCACCGGCCCAGGTGCTGCGAAAGCGAAAGGCCAGCAGGTCAGCCAGTGACGACAATTGGTAGGTGCGGGTGATCTTGAGGATCGGGTAGAGCAGCACCGGTGCCAGCAGGAAGGCGCCGGACACCCCAAGATAACAGGCGAGGAAGCCGTAGCCATACTGATAGGCCAGGCCCACCGAGCCGTAGAACGCCCAGGCGCTGGCGTAGACACCCAGCGACAGGGTGTAGGTCAGCGGGTGGCGAATGATCGAACGGGGTATCAACCCACGCTCGCTGATCCAGGCCACGCCGAACAGCACCATCAGGTACGCGGCGCTGATCAGGATCATCTGGGTCAGGCTAAAGCTCATCGGCATCTCGTTGGCTCTGCAGGATGAAGGTGACGACGATCAGGATCAGCCAGAGCAGGTAAGGGCGGTACCAGGCACCGGTCGGTTCGATCCACCAGTCCATGATGGCCGGGGAGAACAGGTAGATCCCCACGACCAGAAGCAGGACCAAACGATAGATGTACATGCTGGCCTCGATGGTTGGGCGCTGCGGGCTTGGACTTATTATTGGCGCAAATGGCTGGGGCGATGCTAGCGGGAATCGGTGGTGTTCGCCAAGGGTTTGAAATTATTGGGCTTTTGTTTTTGAGACGTTAGTTGCCTGTAATGGCCCTATCGTCGGTAAGCCCGCCCCCCACAAGTACCCACACCTATAGGTACTGCACTGTACCTGTGCAAGCCGGCTTGCCGGCGATAGGGCCGGTGATGCTTCAGTTCAAATCAGCCTCGGGCACCGTCGTTCGCTGTGCAATGGCCGCTGGCTGCCAGCGCTGGCGCGCCACGGCCAACACTTCAGCCGGCGTTGCCGTCAACAACTGGGGGTCAGCTTCCTGGCCCAATGCCCGCAACGCCCGCAACAGCAACGGCGTCGCCTGGCCAGCCTCAAGGGGCGGCGAACGGTACGACTTGCCCAGCTTGTGCCCATCAGGTTGCACGATCAGCGGAATGTGCAGGTAGCGCGGCTGGGAAAAGCCCAGCAATTCCTGCAGGTACAACTGGCGCGGCGTGTTGTCGAGCAGGTCGGCCCCGCGCACGATGTCGGTAACACCTTGCCAGGCATCATCCAGCACAACGGCCAACTGGTACGCATACAGCCCGTCGCGGCGCTGAATCACGAAATCGCCCACCTCGCGCCCAAGGTGTTGCTGGAACGCCCCTTGCACCCGATCGGTAAAGCGGTAGAGCAGTTCTGGCACCCGCAGGCGGATGGCCGCGCCTTCACGGGCATGCCCGGCGTTGCGGCAAAACCCTGGATAGATGCCGTTGTAGCCTTCGAGCTGCTTGCGCGAACAGGTGCAGGCATAGGCCAGGCCCATATTGAACAAGCGCTCGACCACTTCTGCATAAGCCGGGTGGCGCTGGCTCTGGAAGACAACCTCGCCGTCCCACTCCAGCCCATAGCGCTCCAGCGTCTGCAGGATTGCATCACGGGCGCCCGGCATTTCCCGGGGCGGGTCGGTGTCTTCCACGCGAAGCAGCCAGCGGCCATTGACCGCACGGGCGTCAAGCCAGGAGGCGAGGGCTGCGACCAGCGAGCCGAAGTGCAGAAAACCGCTGGGGGTGGGGGCGAAGCGTCCGATGTAGCGGGAGTCGTTCATGGGTGGTCGTGCGTATGAAATGAAACGGGGCGCATGATGCGCCCCGTTCGGGTAGGAGAAGGATCAGCCTTTGCCGACTGTTTTTTCCTTTTTCTCCGCGATTTCCTTGCAGTCGAAGCACAGGTCGGCAGTCGGACGGGCTTCCAGACGGCGCAGGCCGATCTCGATACCGCAGGAGTCGCACCAGCCGTATTCGTCGTCCTGAATTTTCTGCAGGGTCTTGTCGATTTTCTTGATCAGCTTGCGCTCGCGATCGCGGTTGCGCAGCTCAAGGGCGAATTCCTCTTCCTGGCTGGCGCGGTCGGCCGGGTCCGGGAAGTTGGCCGCTTCGTCTTTCATGTGATCAACGGTGCGATCCACACTGACCATCAGCTCGCCTTTCCAGGCATTGAGCAGCTTGGTGAAGTGCTTTTTCATGGGCTCGCCCATGTACGCCTCACCCTTGCTTTCGACGTAGGGCTCGACACCGTACATGGTCTGGACTTTTTGCTTTTCTACGGTGGACATGAATAGACCGCCTCTCACTCATCTGATCCAATGCGCAGGATGCTCCATCTCCGGCACCCGCCGGCCCTGCGACTGCGAGCCGCCGAACTTACCAGATAGATCGGGGGTGCGCTAGCCCGCCCGGTCCTAGCTGTTGACAGCGCCGTGAAGCGCACGTTCGGTGCCGCGCAGAGGTAGAATCACCAGTTTAGACCCAATTGAGAGAAGGTCATGGCTCACCCCTACAGTGCGCGCAGCCGCGCCATCGAACCCTTCCACGTCATGGCGTTGCTGGCGCGGGCCAACGAGCTGCAAGCGGCCGGTCATGATGTGATCCACCTGGAGATCGGCGAGCCGGACTTCACCACTGCCGCGCCTATCGTCGAGGCAGGCCAGGCAGCGCTGGCTGCCGGGCATACCCGCTATACCGCCGCGCGTGGCCTGCCGGCACTGCGCGAGGCGATTGCGGGTTTTTACGACCAGCGTTATGGCGTTGCGGTAGACCCTGAACGCATCCTGATCACCCCGGGGGGCTCTGGCGCGCTGCTGTTGGCCAGCAGCCTGCTGGTCGACCCGGGCAAGCACTGGCTGTTGGCAGACCCCGGCTATCCATGCAACCGCCACTTCCTGCGACTGGTCGAGGGTGGTGCGCAACTGGTACCTGTCGGGCCTGAGGTGAACTACCAGCTGACCGCCGACCTGGTGGCCCGTCACTGGAACCAGGACACTGTCGGTGCCCTGGTCGCCTCGCCAGCCAACCCCACCGGTACGGTGCTGGAGCGTGATGAGCTGGCCAGCCTGGCCAAGGCCACCCGCGAACGAAATGGCCACCTGGTGGTGGACGAGATCTACCACGGGCTGACGTACGGCATGGACGCTGCGAGCGTCCTGGAGGTGGATGATTCGGCATTCGTCCTGAATAGTTTTTCCAAGTATTTCGGCATGACCGGGTGGCGGCTTGGCTGGCTGGTTGCGCCGCCTGACGCCGTGGCCGATCTGGAAAAGCTGGCGCAAAATCTGTACATCAGCGCGCCCAGCATGGCCCAGCACGCCGCACTGGCCTGCTTCCAGCCTGAAACCCTGGCAATATTCGAAGCGCGCCGCGCCGAGTTTGCCCGTCGTCGCGACTACCTGTTGCCCGCCCTGCGCGAACTGGGCTTTCGCATTGCCGTGGAGCCGCAGGGCGCGTTCTATCTATATGCCGACATCAGTGCCTTTGGTGGCGATGCCTTTGCCTTCTGTCGGCACTTTCTGGAAACCGAGCATCTGGCGTTCACGCCGGGCCTGGACTTTGGTCGCCACCTGGCCGGCCATCATGTGCGCTTTGCCTACACCCAGAGCCTGCCGCGGCTGGAGGAAGCGGTCCAGCGCATCGCCCGTGGCTTGCGGAGCTGGCAAGGCTGATGGTGTTCTTTCCTCCACTCGAACAGGGGCGGCTGTTGCGCCGCTACAAGCGGTTCCTGGCGGACATCGAACTGGCCAATGGGGAGCAACTGACCATCCACTGCCCCAACACCGGCTCCATGCTCAATTGCATGCGCGAGGGCGGGCAGGTCTGGTTCAGTCGCTCCAACGACCCCAAGCGCAAGCTGCCGGGCACCTGGGAAATCAGTGAGACGCCCCAGGGGCGGCTGGCCTGCGTCAACACGGGGCGGGCCAACGCGCTGGTCGAGGAAGCGCTTCGCGCCGGCGTGATCCGAGAGCTGGCGGGCTTCACTGCACTCAAGCGTGAGGTGGCCTACGGTGAAGAAGGCAGCCGCGTGGACTTTCGCCTGGAGTTCGACCACGGGCCGGCCTACGTCGAGGTCAAGAGTGTGACACTGGGGTACCCGGACACGGCAGTGGCTGCTTTCCCGGATGCTGTCACCCAGCGCGGTGCCAAGCACCTGCGCGAACTGGCGACGCTGGCCCGGCAAGGTATACGTGCGGTGCAGTTGTACTGTGTGAACCTGACAGGCATCGAAGCGGTGCGCCCGGCCGACGAGATCGATGCGGCTTATGCCCGGGCACTGCGCACCGCGGTGGCGGATGGAGTAGAGGTGCTGGCCTATGGTGCGCGCCTGGATGCCGGGCACATCGTCATCGACCGTCCGCTACCGGTGCTGCTCAACCCCTGAGCCAGATGCCCTGGCTATCTTCCAGGCAGTCCAGGGCCTGCAGCGCGTCACCTTCGCAGGGGCCTGCCACGCATTCGCCATTCTCAATCAGGAACAGCGCCCCGTGATGGGCACAGTGGATCAGGCTGGCACTGTCATCGAGAAATGCGTCCGCCTGCCAGTTCAAGGGGATACCCCGGTGCGGGCAGCGGTTACGATACAGGTGCACACGGCCCTGGCGACGCACGCCGAACAGTTCGGTGCCGTCTACGCTGAAGGCGCGGCTGTGGCCCTCGGCCAGCGCTGCGGAAGTACAAAGGAAGTGCATTTGCGGGAACGACTCGTGAAACAAGTGATGGCTTGACGCGCCAATGCGAATAATTATCAAATTGCCCGCTATCGCTGCGCCCGGTTGTCTATGGTGCGCAGTTCCGCCGTTCGCCACAAGGCGTGTGGCTCGCCTTCAGAAGGAATCCGATGATGCGTCGTCCCGCTGTCTTGCTTGCCTTGTGTGCGGCCCTGGTTGCTTGCACCCAAGCCCTGGCCGCCGACCTGCCACAGCGCTGGGTCAGTGCTGGCGGCGCATTGAGCGAGTGGATCAGCGCACTGGGCGGCGAGCCGCGCCTGGTGGGTGTGGACACCACCAGCCAGCATCCTGAGTCACTCAAGGGCCTGCCAAGTATCGGTTACCAGCGCCAGTTGTCCGCAGAGGGCATCCTCAGCTTGCGCCCGGATGTACTGGTGGGCACAGAAGAGATGGGGCCGCCACCTGTGCTTGCGCAAATCCGCAAAGCCGGCGTTCGGGTGGAGCTGCTCTCCAGCAAGGCTGACCTCGCCGCCGTGGATGCAAACCTCGAGCAGTTGGGTATGTTGCTCGGCGCCGAGCAGAAGGCCGCGCAACTCGTTGCCGATTATCATCAGCAGCTCGAGGTATTGCAGGAGCAGGTCAAGCAGGCCCAGGCCAGCCACAAGGTGCCGGGTGTGCTGTTGCTGGTCGGCCATGCCGGTGCCAAACCGCTGATTGCCGGGCAGGGCACCGCAGGTGACTGGCTGCTGCGTCAGGCAGGTGGGCGAAACCTGGCGGAGCATCAGGGATACAAGAACTTCTCCAATGAGGCGTTGGCGGCGCTGGACCCGGATGTCGTGGTGTTCTCCGACCGCGCCTTGGTCGGCGACCAGGCCCTGCAGGCACTGCTCAAGGAAAACCCGGCCCTGAACGCCTCCCGCGCGGTACGCGACAGGCGCCTGGTGCCACTCGACCCGACCTTGCTGGTTGGCGGCCTGGGCCCGCGCTTGCCGCTGGCCCTGCAAGACCTGGCGGCTGCGCTCTACCCGGCGGCAAAGGTCAGCTTCACGCAATGAAGCCGCGCGTGCAGCCACGTACACTGATTACCTGCCTGAGCCTGCTGTGCCTGTTGGCGGTATGGCTGTCCCTCGCGTTGGGCCCTGTGAGCTTGCCGCTGTTCGATACCTTGCGCGCGGGCCTGCGGTTATCGGGGCTGCGCATCGATGGCGAAGGCCTGCAGCAGGCCGAAATGATCCTGGGCCAGATTCGCCTGCCACGCACACTGCTGGGTTTGGCAGTGGGGGCGGTGCTGGCGCTGTGCGGTGTGGCCATGCAGGGGTTGTTCCGCAATCCGCTGGCCGACCCTGGGCTTGTGGGTGTCTCCGCCGGTGCCGCAATGGGCGCCGCAGTGGCTATCGTTGGCGGTAGTTGGTTTGGCGGCATGCCTGAGGCTTTCGCACCTTACTTATTGTCACTGTGCGCCTTTGCCGGCGGCCTCGGGGTCACCGCGCTGGTCTATCGCCTTGGGCGGCGCGACGGGCAGACCAATGTGGCCACAATGTTGCTGGCCGGTGTAGCCATGACTGCGCTGGGGGGCGCGGCGGTTGGCCTGTTTTCCTACCTGGCCGACGATGCCACCCTGCGCACGCTGACCTTCTGGAACCTGGGCAGTCTCAATGGTGCCAGCTACGACCGGCTGTGGCCGTTGCTGATCGTTGCCGCAGGCGTCGCGCTGTGGTTGCCGCGCCGGGCGCGGGCGCTCAATGCCTTGCTGCTGGGCGAGTCCGAGGCGCGGCACCTGGGGATCGAGGTGGAGCGGCTCAAGCGCGAGTTGGTGTTCTGCACGGCCTTGGGTGTGGGAGCGGCCGTTGCGGCGGCGGGGCTTATCGGCTTCATCGGCCTGGTGGTACCGCACCTGGTGCGCTTGCTGGCCGGGCCTGATCACCGCGTGGTGTTGCCCGCCTCGTTGTTGGCCGGCGGCGTGCTGATGCTGCTCGCCGACCTGGTGGCGCGCTTGGCGCTGGCGCCGGCCGAGTTGCCGATCGGTATTGTCACGGCATTTATCGGTGCGCCGTTTTTCCTGGTTCTGCTGATCAGAGGGCGCAGCTGATGTTGCAAGTCGAGGGCCTGTACCTGCGTCGTGGTGGGAATGAAGTACTGCAAGACCTCCACCTGCAATTGCACCCGGGCCAGGTCATTGGCGTGCTCGGGCCGAATGGTGCAGGCAAGAGCAGCCTGCTGGGCGTGCTGTGTGGCGAGCTGTCGCCCGGCCAAGGAAGCGTGACGCTGCAGGGCCGGCCGTTGGCCGATTGGCCTGGGCAGGCGCGGGCCAGGCGCCTGGCGGTGTTGCCGCAGGTGTCCAGCCTGGGCTTTGCGTTCAGGGTCGAGGAAGTGGTGGGCATGGGGCGAATGCCGCATGACAGCGGCCAGGTGCGTGACGCTGAGATCGTTGAGGCGGCCCTGCGCGCGGCGGATGCCTGGCACCTGCTGGGTCGCAGTTACCTGGCTTTGTCGGGCGGAGAGCGGCAGCGGGTGCATCTGGCCCGCGTACTGGCTCAGCTTTGGCCGGGTGAGCAGGGGACTACGCTGCTGCTTGACGAGCCGACCTCGATGCTCGACCCCTTGCACCAGCACACCACCTTGCAAGCCGTGCGCAGTTTTGCCGATCGCGGCGCAGCGGTATTGGTGATCCTGCATGACCTGAACCTGGCGGCGCGCTACTGTGATCGTATCCTGTTGCTCGAAGGCGGCCGTGCCCATGCTCTGGCGTCGCCGCAGGAGGTATTGACGCCCAGGGCGCTCAAGGCCGTGTTCGGCATTGACGTATTGGTGCAGGCCCATCCGGAACGGGGGCATCCGCTGATCATCACCCGCTAGGAGGCGTTGCCGATGCATCATTCCTTACTGTCTGGCGCGTTGCTGGGCTTGTTGCTGGCGTTGGGTGGCTGCCAGGCCAGCTTGCCGCCGTTACCCGCCTGGCAGAGTAGCGAGGGGCGTGACAGCGCAGAACTGGGGCAAATCCACGACCTGGCCAGTGGCAAGGTCATCAGCCCGGAACAGCTGGTCGAGCAACTGGCTGGCGTACCGCGAGTGCTGGTAGGCGAAAAGCATGACAATGCCGACCATCACGCCTTGCAACTTTGGTTGATCCGCGCCATGCAGGCCCGGCGTGCCCAGGGCAGCCTGCTTCTGGAAATGCTGCAACCGCAGCAGCAGTCACGGGTCGATGCGGTTGAAGGCCAGGCGCGGTTGCCGCAGGACCTGCCCAAGGCCCTGGCGTGGCAGGAGGGCTGGGACTGGCAGCTGTACGGGCCGATCGTACGTGAAGCACTGGGTAACCATATTCCCCTTCTGGCCGCCAACCTGTCGCCTGGCGAAATGCGCCAAGCCTACCGGCAGGCGGCGGCGGTGCCGGGGGCGCAGTCCAATGCCCCGTCAGTAAAGGCGGCATTGCTCGAGCAGGTGAGGGCCGGGCACTGTAATTTGCTCCCCGAGAGCCAGTTGCCGGCCATGCTGGCCGTTCAGCAACAACGTGACCGGCGCATTGCCGAGCGGCTGCTGGCAGCGCCGCAGCCGGCCTTGTTGTTCGCCGGTGCATTCCACGCACGCAAGGACCTGGGCGTGCCGCTGCACCTTGCCGACCTGGGGGCCGACGGGCAGAGCAAAGTGCTGCTGCTGGCCGAGGTCGGTCAGCAGGTCGAGGCGGGGATGGCAGACTTTGTGTGGTATACGGCTGCGATGCCGGAGCAGGACTATTGCGCACGGTTGCGTAGGTAGACGGGGAAGCGCGGGCGCTGACAATGCAGTGACAAGCAAAAAAAAGACCCGGCAAAAATGCCGGGTCAATAACCGTGATTAGCCTGATGAGGAGATAATCTGAGAGTCCGAACCAGGGGCTTTCAGCTTATCCAACCAGTCTCGCGACCAGTTGTGATAATCATAACGATTCTCATTATCGAGTCAATCCCCATCTGATGTTTATTTTGCATTTTTTTGCGCAGGGCATTTCGCATCCAGTTGTTGATTGAGCGCTTGCTTGCGTTCGGCCGGCAAATCGTTCCAGTGCATGTCCAGCAGCGCGCCTTCAATGGCGTACAGCAACACCTTCGACGCCCGGAATCCTCGGGTTTTCACGGCCTGGTACGCACCTACCGCGCCGAGTCGACGCAAATCCGATGCACTGTGGATACCGGCCGCATGCAACCACTGCGCGGAGGTCTTTCCAAGATTCTTCAGATGCTGCAATTCATCGTTCATCGAGCCTCCTTGCGATGGCTGAACGGGTATTAGGGGATAAATCGCGAGCAGGTCAGAGAGGAGTGTAGCGGGGGTTGGAAAATGCGCGGCCTTTTGCCATCGGGGGCGACGAGATGCCCTGTTTGCGCTGGGTGCAGGAATGCGGGCCGGCCAATTGCCGGCCCGAATTGCGTTGAATCAAAGACCGGGCAAACGCTGACGGACCTGGTCGATCACCTGGTCCATGCTGCTGGCATCCTGAGTATCAACACGTGTGCTCTGCTGCAGTTCAACGTCATCCAATGGCTCACGGCTGGCCTGCTGTGCCTTGACCACTTCCAGGGTGGCGTCCGACGGGTCGCTATTCTGGGCCAGGCGCTGCGCCAGCCAACTGGCGATGACCGCCTCCGGGGCCTGGCAATCGAGGATCAGCAGTGGCACGCCGGTATCGCTCGCGACCTCGGCTGCGGCCTTGCGGTGTTCGTGCTTGAGGTAAGTGGCATCGAGCACTACCGGGAAGCCTGCGCGCAGGATGGTAGCGGCAAGCTGGTGCAGGCGCTGGTAGGTGGCGGTGCTGGCATCGTTGTCGTAGATGCCGGCTTGCAGTTGGCCTGCTTCGGCTTTCTGCTGTTCACCGAACAGGCGCTTGCGCTCCACATCGGAACGCACGCGCACGGCGCCCAAGGCTTCGACCAGGCGCATGGCGACGTGGCTCTTGCCCACTGCCGAGACGCCGTGGGTGATGGCCAGCAGGCGCGAAGGGATGGCGCTGTAGCTTTCAGCCAGGTTGGCGTAGTTGCGGTAGGTGCGCAGGCTGGTGGCGCGCTGCACGCCATCGGCATTGGCCGGCATGCTGAACAGGGCGATCTTGGCGCGGACCAGGGCGCGGTAGGCCTTGTAGAAGTTCAACACTTCCAGGCCTTCATAGTCGCCGGTCAGCTCCAGGTACTGGCTGACGAAGCGCCGCGCCAGGCATTTGAGGCCGCGGTCTTCCAGGTCCATGGCGAGGAAACCGGTGTCGGCCCAGACGTCGGTCATGCGGAACGGTTCATTGAACTCGATGCAGTCGAAGATCACCACCTTGCCATCGATCACGGTGGCGTTACCCAAATGAATGTCGCCATGGCATTCGCGGGTGAACCCATTGGCCTTGCGCGCCGCGAACAGGCCTTCAAGGCGTTCGAAACTGCTGCGCGCCCAGGCCTGCAGGTTGTCCAGCTGCTGCAGGTCGGCCTTGTCACTGAGGAATGGGCGGATCTGCTCGAAGTTCTGCTCGACCGGGGCCATGACGCTTTCAGGTGAGCCATAGGGCTGCTCGGCGGGCACTTTCGGAGTTTGCAGGTGGAATTCGGCGATCTGCCGGGCCATTTGGTCGATGTGCCCGGCATTGAGTTCACCGTTGGCCTGCAGGGTGTTGAGCATCTGCCCCTGCGGGAACTGGCGCATTTTCAGCGCGTACTCGATCGCCGCACCTTCACCGCCGAGCTGCGGGGCTTCGGCGCTGCCAGTGATCGGCAGCACTTCCAGGTACAGGCCGTCGGTCAGGCGCTGGTTCAGGCGCAACTCTTCGTTACAGAAATGCTGGCGCTGATCAAGCCCGGTGAAGTCGAGGAAGCCGAAATTCATCGGCTTCTTGATCTTGTAGGCGTATTCGCCAGTGAGCAGGACCCAGGAGATATGCGTCTCGATGAGTTGGAACCCGTCCACGGGGTGAGGGTAGAGGGCAGGGTTCTGCAACGCTTTGATCAAGGCTTGGCTCACGGGAAATCCTTCCGGGGGCAGGGAATTCGAAGGCGCCATTATGGTCAATGGTGCCGCCCCTGCATACCGCCAGAGGGCGCCTGCCCAGCCTTTACAAAGTGCGTATAATCCGCCGCCATGACTCGAACCCGAAATTCCCGTACTCCTAAGAAACGCCCGACCGGCCGCTCGCGCGCCTGGCTGGGCTGGGCGTTGAAGCTCAGCCTGGTTGGCCTGGTGATCGTTGCCGGCTTCGCGGTTTACCTCGATGCTGTCGTCCAGGAGAAGTTCTCCGGCAAGCGCTGGACCATCCCTGCCAAGGTGTACGCCCGGCCGCTGGAGCTGTTCGTCGGCCAGAAGCTGAGCAAGAACGACTTCCTCACCGAACTCGATGCTCTCGGCTACCGGCGTGAAAGCGCGGCCAATGGCCCGGGCGCTGCGGCCGTCAACGGTAACACCGTCGACCTCAACACCCGCGGCTTCCAGTTCTACGAGGGTATGGAGCCCGCGCAGTTCGTGCGTGTGCGCTTCTCCGGCGACTACGTTGCCGGGCTGTCCGGCGCCAACAATGGCAAGCTGGATGTGGTGCGCCTCGAGCCGTTGATGATCGGGGGTATCTACCCGAAGAACCTCGAGGACCGCATCCTGATCAAGATCGATCAGGTGCCGCCGTACTTGCTCGAAACCCTGGTGGCAACCGAAGACCGAGACTTCTACAGCCACTTCGGCGTGTCGCCAAAGTCCATCGCCCGCGCAATGTGGATCAACACCTCCTCCGGTTCCATGCGCCAGGGTGGCAGTACCCTGACCCAGCAGTTGGTGAAGAACTTCTACCTGACCAGCGAGCGCACCCTCAGCCGCAAGCTGACCGAAGCGATGATGGCCGTACTGCTGGAGATGCACTACGACAAGCGCGAAATTCTCGAGGCCTACCTCAACGAGGTGTTCGTCGGCCAAGATGGCCAGCGCGCCGTGCATGGCTTTGGCCTGGCCAGCCAGTTCTTCTTCAGCCAACCGCTGTCGGAGCTCAAGTTGCACCAGATCGCCCTGTTGGTGGGTATGGTCAAAGGGCCGTCCTACTACAACCCGCGTCGCCACCCCGAGCGGGCTCTGGCGCGGCGTAACCTGGTCCTGGACCTTGTGGCCGAGCAGGGCGTTGCGAGCCAGGAAGCGGTCGATGCGGCGAAGAAGATGCCGCTGGGCGTGACCAAACGAGGCAGCCTGGCCGACAGTTCGTTCCCGGCCTTCCTCGACCTGGTCAAGCGCCAGCTGCGCCAGGACTATCGCGACGAAGACTTGACTGAAGAGGGCCTGCGCATCTTCACCAGTTTCGACCCGATTCTGCAGATGAAGGCCGAAACCTCGATGAATGAGACCTTCAAGCGTCTGTCGGGGCGCAAAGGCGCTGACGAGGTCGAATCGGCGATGGTCGTGACCAACCCGGAAACCGGTGAGGTGCAGGCCCTTATCGGCAGTCGTCAGGCCGGATTCGCCGGCTTCAACCGTGCCATCGATGCCGTGCGGCCGATTGGCTCGCTGGTCAAGCCGGCGGTGTACCTGACCGCGCTGGAGCAGCCGAGCAAGTACACCCTGACCAGCTGGGTGCAGGACGAGGCGTTTTCGGTCAAGGGCGCCAATGGCCAGGTGTGGCGCCCGCAAAACTATGACCGCCGCCCGCATGGCACCATTTACCTGTACCAGGGGCTGGCCAACTCCTACAACCTGTCGACCGCCAAGATCGGCCTGGAAGTGGGGGTGCCCAACGTCATCAAGACCATCGGCCGGCTCGGGGTCAATGTCGACTGGCCAGCGTTCCCGGCAATGCTGCTGGGGGCCGGTGGCATGTCGCCGATGCAGGTGGCGACCATGTACCAGACCATCGCCAATGGCGGTTTCAATACGCCGATGCGCGGCATCCGCAGTGTGCTCACCGCCGAAGGTGAGCCGCTCAAGCGTTACCCGTTCCAGATCCAGCAGACCTTCGATCCGGGCTCCATCTACCTGGTACAGAACGCGATGCAGCGGGTGATGCGCGAAGGTACCGGCCGCTCCGTGTACAACGTGCTGCCCAGGTCGCTGACCCTGGCGGGCAAGACCGGTACCAGTAACGACTCGCGTGACAGTTGGTTCTCAGGCTTCAGCCAGGACCTGCTGGCGGTGGTGTGGATGGGCCGTGACGATAACGGCAAGACGCCGTTCACTGGCGCCACCGGTGCCCTGCAGGTGTGGACCAGCTTCATGAAGAAGGCTGACCCGCTGCCGCTGGACATGCCGCAACCGGACAACGTGGTACAGGCCTGGATCGACCCCTACAGTGGGCAGGGTTCCGACGCAAGCTGTCCGGGGGCGGTGCAGATGCCGTATATTCGCGGGAGCGAACCGCCCGCCGGCGCGATCTGTGGCGGCGAGCAGAATCCGGCAGAATCGGTCATGGACTGGGTCAAAGGCTGGATGAATTAAGCCCTGGCAGCATTGATGAGGTGTGAAGTGAAAAAGTGGTGGTTTCCTGCCGTGACGGCACTGGTGGTGCTGCAGGGCTGTTCCAGCGTTCAGCGTGGCAACATCCCGGTTGTGGACTCGAGCACACGGGTGTCCAACAGTGAACGCGTGACGGCCAACCGCTCGGCGGCCGGCATCAGCAATGGCACCTCGCAGGCGCAGACCCTGCCTGAGGACTCCGGCGTGACCGTGATGATTCCGCAAGGTGCCGGTGCCACGGGCATCCAGACGTTCCCGGCAGGCAATGGCGTGGCCCCGATCAGCACCACGCCGATTACCACTGGCCCCGGCACATCTGCACCGATGACGACCAACCCCAACCCGATCGCCGACGAACCGTTCGACATCGCGTCGATGAACAGTGCCCCGGCCGCTGCCAGCGCGCCAACCGGCATTCCGCGCAGCAGTGCGGCATCCGGGGGGCTGTCGGCTGACGAGCAGCTCGATGGCCCGGTGCTGGCATTGTTGACCACCGCCCAGTCGCAACAGGGCAGTGGCGACTTCAACGGTGCGGCCTCGAGCCTGGAGCGCGCCCAGCGCATCGCCCCGCGTGAGCCGCAGGTACTGTTCCGTCTGGCGCAGGTGCGCCTGTCCCAGGGCGATGCGGCGCAGGCCGAGCAATTGGCGCGCCGTGCCCTGACCTATGCCAATGGTCGCCCTGACCTTCAGGCCGAGCTGTGGAACACCATCGCCCAGGCCCGTGAGAAGCAGGGTGACAGCGCCGGCGCCGCGCTGGCCCGGCAAAAAGCGCGGGTCAACTCCTGATGATCGAGCAGCGCATTCTGGACATCGCCGACCACCTGCTGCTCATCGAGCGTGAGTTGATCGTGCAGGGCTGGTGGGCTGACGAGCCGCCAAGCGATGAGGCGCTGGCCAGCACAGTGCCTTTTGCGGTCGATAGCATGAGCTTCGAGCAGTGGCTGCAGTGGATATTCCTGCCGCGCATGAAGATCATCATCGAGCTTGGTCAACCGCTGCCCAACGCCTCGAGCATTCTGGTGATGGCCGAGACGGTGTTCGTCGACCGGCCGGAGCAGAGTCGTGAGTTGCGGCGCCTGCTGGCAGAGTTCGATCAATTGATCGCTGCTTGAGCCTGATTTCTTCTCTTTTTCCTTCAGGGGCCGCAGATTGTGGCCCTTTTTTGTGGAAAAGTTATTTTTCCTGCTGCTGTGTCGGTTTTTAGTGGTGGCAGGAATTCATCTTGAGGAAAAATTGGCAATAATTTTTCTTGACTTGTAGCCGCCAAATCACAAGAATCCAGTTTCCGCTTTAGAGGGACTGCCAGAAGCAGACCCGCTAAGCAGATCATGAGGCGCACACCCGCGCCGACCTGTTACACCCCGCAACGCGTTACCTCGCGCTGGGTGGGATAACCCCGCAACACTCAGGGGTGCTCCCAATACTTGCTCAGTCAGTGCTGACGTTCGCTCATGCTCTGCTTGGCAGTAAACCTATTAAGACCCGTCCACTAGGGACGGTATTCTGGCGTTTTAGAGGTGAACAACGTGGAGCTTTTATCTGGCGCTGAGATGGTCGTCCGCTTCTTGCGTGACGAAGGCGTTAAGCACATCTACGGGTACCCTGGTGGTGCTCTCCTGCATGTTTACGACGCCCTGTTCAAGGAACCGGAAGTCGAGCACATCCTGGTTCGTCACGAGCAGGCTGCTACCCATATGGCGGACGGCTACGCCCGCGCCACCGGCAAGGCCGGTGTGGTGCTGGTAACCTCCGGCCCGGGCGCGACCAATGCCATCACCGGTATTGCCACCGCTTACATGGACTCGATTCCGATGGTCATCCTGTCCGGCCAGGTGCCTAGCACCATGGTGGGTACCGATGCCTTCCAGGAAACCGACATGATCGGCATCTCGCGGCCGATCGTGAAGCACAGCTTCATGATCAAACACGCTACCGAGATCCCTGAAGTTCTGAAAAAAGCCTTCTATCTGGCGCAATCCGGCCGTCCAGGCCCGGTCGTGGTCGACATTCCAAAAGATATGACCAACCCGGCCGAGAAGTTCGAATACGTCTATCCGAAGAAGGTCAAGCTGCGCTCCTACAGCCCGGCAGTGCGTGGCCACTCCGGCCAGATCCGCAAGGCTGCCGAGATGCTGCTGGCTGCCAAGCGTCCGATCGTCTATGCCGGTGGCGGTGTGATTCTCGGTGGTGGCTCCGAAGCGCTGACCGAAATCGCCAAGTCGCTGAACCTGCCAGTCACCAATACCCTGATGGGCCTTGGCTGCTTCCCGGGTACCGACCGCCAGTTCCTCGGCATGCTCGGCATGCACGGTAGCTACACCGCGAACATGGCCATGCACAATGCCGATGTGATTTTCGCGGTCGGCGCACGCTTCGATGACCGCGTGGTCAATGGCCCGGCCAAGTTCTGCCCGAATGCCAAGATCATTCACATCGACATCGACCCGGCGTCGATCTCCAAGATGATCAAGGCCGATGTGCCGATCGTGGGCCCGGTCGACAGCGTGTTGAACGAGATGCTGGGCATCCTCAAGGAAATCGGCGAGCAGCCAGACAAGGCAGCGGCCGAAGCCTGGTGGAAGCAGATCGACGAGTGGCGCGGTAATGGCGACCTGTTCCCCTACAACAAGGGCGACGGCAGCGTCATCAAGCCGCAGACCGTCATCGAGACCTTGTGCGAAGTGACCAACGGCGATGCTTTCGTCACCTCCGACGTCGGTCAGCACCAGATGTTCGCAGCACAGTACTACCGCTTCAACAAGCCGAACCGCTGGATCAACTCCGGTGGCCTGGGCACCATGGGCTTCGGTTTCCCGGCAGCCATGGGCATCAAGCTCAATTTCCCGGATCAGGACGTGGCCTGCGTGACTGGCGAAGGCAGCATCCAGATGAACATCCAGGAGCTGTCCACCTGCATGCAGTACGGCCTGCCGGTGAAGATCGTCAACCTGAACAACGGCGTGCTGGGCATGGTCCGTCAGTGGCAGGACATGGCCTACAACGGCCGTCACTCGCACTCCTATGTCGAGTCGCTGCCTGACTTCATCAAGCTGGCCGAGGCCTATGGCCATGTGGGTATCCGCATCACCAGCCTGAAGGACCTCAAGCCGAAGCTCGAAGAAGCCTTCGCGATGAAGGACCGCCTGGTGTTCATCGACATCGCGGTCGACCGTACCGAGCACGTCTATCCGATGCAGATCAAGGATGGCTCGATGCGTGACATGTGGCTGAGCAAGACGGAGCGTACCTGATATGCGGCACATCATTTCCCTGCTGCTGGAAAACGAACCCGGTGCTCTGTCCCGCGTGGTCGGCCTGTTCTCCCAGCGCAACTACAACATTGAAAGCCTGACCGTGGCGCCCACCGAAGACCCGACCCTGTCGCGTCTGACGCTGACCACCGTTGGCCATGACGAAGTGATCGAACAGATCACCAAGAACCTCAACAAGCTGGTCGAAGTGGTCAAGCTTGTCGACCTGTCGGAAAGCGCTCACATCGAGCGTGAACTGATGCTGGTCAAGGTCAAGGCCACCGGTGCCCAGCGTGCCGAGATCAAGCGCACCACGGACATCTTCCGTGGCCAGATCGTCGATGTTACCGCCAGCGTGTACACCGTACAGCTCAGTGGTACCAGCGACAAACTGGACAGCTTCATCCAGGCCATCGGCACTGCATCGATTCTCGAAACCGTGCGCAGTGGCGTCACCGGCATTGCCCGTGGCGACAAAGTGCTCAGCATCTGAATTCAAAAATTAGCGATGGCTCCGCAGGGGCCGAGATATAACCAGGGGTATTTCATGAAAGTTTTCTACGATAAAGACTGCGACCTTTCCATCATCCAGGGCAAGAAAGTCGCCATCATCGGTTACGGTTCCCAGGGCCACGCCCAAGCGTGCAACCTGAAGGACTCCGGTGTAGACGTTACCGTCGGTCTGCGTAAAGGTTCGGCTACCGTTGCCAAGGCTGAAGCTCACGGCCTGAAAGTGGCCGACGTTGCCACCGCCGTCGCTGCTGCCGACCTGGTCATGATCCTGACCCCGGACGAGTTCCAGGGCGCTCTGTACAAGAACGAAATCGAGCCGAACATCAAGAAGGGCGCCACCCTGGCCTTCTCCCACGGTTTCTCGATCCATTACAACCAGGTCGTTCCACGTGCCGACCTCGACGTAATCATGATCGCGCCGAAGGCCCCGGGCCATACCGTGCGTTCCGAGTTCGTCAAAGGCGGCGGTATCCCTGACCTGATCGCTATCTACCAGGACGCCTCCGGCAACGCCAAGAACGTCGCCCTGTCCTACGCTTCCGGCGTTGGTGGCGGCCGTACCGGCATCATCGAAACCACCTTCAAGGACGAGACTGAAACCGACCTGTTCGGTGAGCAGGCCGTTCTGTGCGGCGGTACCGTCGAGCTGGTCAAAGCCGGTTTCGAAACCCTGGTCGAAGCTGGCTACGCGCCGGAAATGGCCTACTTCGAGTGCCTGCACGAGCTGAAGCTGATCGTCGACCTCATGTACGAAGGCGGCATCGCCAACATGAACTACTCGATCTCCAACAACGCCGAATACGGTGAGTACGTCACCGGTCCGGAAGTCATCAACGAAGAATCCCGCAAGGCCATGCGCAACGCTCTGAAGCGCATCCAGGACGGCGAGTACGCGAAGATGTTCATCTCCGAAGGCGCCACCAACTACCCATCGATGACCGCCAAGCGTCGCAACAACGCCGCTCACGGTATCGAAGTCATCGGCGAGCAACTGCGTTCGATGATGCCGTGGATCTCGGCTAACAAAATCGTCGACAAGACCAAGAACTGAGTCTTATCGAATGATGAAAAACGCGGCTTCGGCCGCGTTTTTTCGTTCTGGCATTCAGCTTCTGGTATAAAGCAGACCAGTGGCCTGCCGTCAGAACCTGTTTCGCGGGCCCGTGTCGAACATTTTCCATCCTGTTGCAAGGTACCCTCCATGAGCGAACGTCCCGAAGAGCCGAACAAGCCCTCCGACGCCGAAAGCCTGCTACCTGTCGATGAGCACGTTGAAGAAGGGCATGATGCCGAAGGGCGCAAGGTGCGCCATCGCGGTATCTATCTGTTGCCCAACCTGTTCACCACCGCCAACCTGTTTGCCGGTTTCTATTCCATCATCAACTCGATGAGCGCGCAGAGCGCCCTGAGTGCTGGCGACCCGCGCGAGGCGAGCAAGTACTTTGCATTTGCCGCCATCGCCATCTTCGTGGCCATGGTGCTCGACGGCCTCGATGGCCGTGTCGCCCGCATGACCAACACCCAGAGCGCCTTCGGGGCCGAGTACGACTCGTTGTCGGACATGGTCGCCTTCGGCGTGGCCCCGGCCCTGCTGGCCTTTGGCTGGGCGCTGGGCGACATGGGCAAGGTCGGCTGGATGGTCGCCTTCATCTATGTGGCCGGTGCCGCGCTGCGCCTGGCGCGTTTCAATACCCAGGTTGGTACTGCCGACAAGCGCTACTTCATCGGCCTGGCCAGCCCGGCTGCCGCTGGTGTGGTCGCCGGTACCGTATGGGCCTTCAGCGACTATGGTATCCAGGGCTCCAAGTTGTCGTTCCTGGTGGCACTGCTGGTTGCCGCCGCCGGTATGTTGATGGTCAGCAACATCAAGTACAACAGCTTCAAGGAGCTCGACCTCAAGGGCCGCGTGCCGTTCGTGGCGATCCTGGCGGTGGTGCTGGTGTTTGCCGTGGTATTCAGCGACCCGCCGCGCATCTTGCTGCTGATTTTCCTTGCCTACGCCGCTTCTGGTCCGATCCAGTTCCTGCTCAAAGGCCGTCATCGTAAATCCTGAATGATTTAATGATGGAATAACCCTGCGGCTCCATAGTCTTACTGGTACATCCGTTAACCAGTGCTGTGGAGCCGTCATGCTTATAAAGCTTCCCAGGTCTTCCGATTGCAAGGCATCGGAGATCACTCCCGAAAGCATCTACCTTTCCCGTCGTACCCTGTTGGGTGGCTCCATGGCCGGCGTTGCGCTGGGTGCGATGCCCTTTGCGGCGCGCGCGGCCCAAACATCGCGTTACGCAGATGTCGAGGCAGGTAACGCACCGGCCTGGTTCACCAGCAAGCTGGCTGACACGCGTTGGCAAGCGGTGACGGTAAAAGACGAGGCGATCACGCCCTTCAAGGATGCCACTCATTACAACAACTTCTATGAGTTCGGGCCTGATAAAGGCGACCCCGCCGCCAATGGCGGGAGCCTGAAGACCGAACCCTGGTCGGTGGTGGTCGATGGTGAGGTTGGCAAGCCCGGGCGTTATGCGCTGGAAGACTTTGTCAAACCCTACGCGCTTGAGGAGCGTATCTATCGGTTACGCTGCGTGGAGGCCTGGTCAATGGTCATCCCCTGGTTGGGCTTTCCCCTGGCGCAAGTGCTCAAGCAGGTTGAACCGACCTCAAAAGCGCGTTATGTACGGTTCGAGACCCTGCAGGATCCGCAGCACATGCCGGGGCAGCGTTCGGGCTTCGCGTTGATCGATTGGCCGTACGAAGAGGGCTTGCGCCTGGATGAGGCGATGAACCCGCTGGCCATCCTGGCGGTCGGCATGTATGGGCGCGAGTTGCCCAACCAGAACGGTGCGCCGCTGCGCCTGGTGGTGCCGTGGAAGTACGGGTTCAAGAGTATCAAGTCGATCGTGCGGATCAGCCTGGTGGCCGAACGGCCGCGCACGACCTGGGAGAGTCTTGCGCCTGATGAATATGGTTTCTATGCCAACGTGAACCCCGAGGTCGATCACCCGCGCTGGAGTCAGGCGCGCGAGCGGCGGCTACCCAGTGGCCTGTTCAGTCCCAACGTGCGACAGACCCAGATGTTCAATGGCTATGCCGATGAAGTGGCGTCGCTGTACGCTGGCCTCGACCTGCGGAAGAACTATTGATGCGTTATCCCTGGCTGCGCCTGGTTATCTTTATAGTCGGTTGTCTGTTTCCGCTGTGGTGGTTGTATGAGGCGGCCATGAACCTGCTTGGACCGGACCCAGGGAAGATTCTTATGGATCGGCTTGGGCTGGGGGCGTTGATCTTCCTTTTGATCACGCTGAGCATGACGCCGCTGCAGAAGCTGACAGGGTGGTCGGGGTGGATCGTTGTGCGTCGGCAACTGGGGTTGTGGTGTTTTGCCTATATCGTGCTGCACCTCTTTTGCTACCTGTTCTTTATCCTGGGGCTGGATTGGGGGCAGTTTGCCGTCGAGCTGCGCAAGCGGCCGTACATCATTGTGGGGGCGCTCGGCTTTCTTTGCTTGCTGGCGTTGGCGGTGACTTCCAATCGTTACAGTCAGCGGCGCTTGGGCGCGCGCTGGAAGAAACTGCACAAGCTTGTATATGTGATTCTCGTTTTGGGCCTGCTGCATTTTCTATGGATCGTGCGCTCCGATCTGCGCGAGTGGGCGATCTACGCGGTCATTGGTGGTTTCTTGATGGTGCTGCGAGTGCCAGCGGTGGCGCGGCGAGTGCCTCGCATTATGGGGCGGCGGGGAAGGGTGGCTTCGTAGGCGCTTGAAGGATAGCGTCCCACACCAGGTACGCTTAGGGCTATTTCCACCTATATTTCAATTTCTTGAATTAAAGCCTTGACGGGCGTTCGAATCCCCTTATAATGCGCCCCACTTCCAGCGTAGTCGGAACGAGAAACTCCTTGAAATTCAATGAGTTGCTTAATCCAGGTAGTGCTGGTGGTGCTTCGGTCGACTGATCGATAGCGGTTAAAAAGGTGGTTGACAGCGGTTCTAAACGCTGTATGATTCGCCTCCCGCTACGAGAGATCGCAGCGAGCCAAGTGTTTGAAGCTAAACGAGTTTCTCGCAAAAAACTTCAAAATAAACGCTTGACAGGCTCTGAGGAAAGCGTAGAATGCGCGCCTCGGTTGAGACGAAAAGCTCTTAACCAAACGCTCTTTAACAAATCGAATCAAGCAATTCGTGTGGGTGCTTGTGAGTACGGACTGATAGTCAGAAAGATTATCAGCATCACAAGTGACCATGCGAGAAATCACATAGTCATTTGAGATTGCTGAGCCAAGTTTAGGGTTTCTTAAAAACCCAAGCAGTATTGAACTGAAGAGTTTGATCATGGCTCAGATTGAACGCTGGCGGCAGGCCTAACACATGCAAGTCGAGCGGATGACGGGAGCTTGCTCCTTGATTCAGCGGCGGACGGGTGAGTAATGCCTAGGAATCTGCCTGGTAGTGGGGGACAACGTTTCGAAAGGAACGCTAATACCGCATACGTCCTACGGGAGAAAGCAGGGGACCTTCGGGCCTTGCGCTATCAGATGAGCCTAGGTCGGATTAGCTAGTTGGTGGGGTAATGGCTCACCAAGGCGACGATCCGTAACTGGTCTGAGAGGATGATCAGTCACACTGGAACTGAGACACGGTCCAGACTCCTACGGGAGGCAGCAGTGGGGAATATTGGACAATGGGCGAAAGCCTGATCCAGCCATGCCGCGTGTGTGAAGAAGGTCTTCGGATTGTAAAGCACTTTAAGTTGGGAGGAAGGGCATTAACCTAATACGTTAGTGTTTTGACGTTACCGACAGAATAAGCACCGGCTAACTCTGTGCCAGCAGCCGCGGTAATACAGAGGGTGCAAGCGTTAATCGGAATTACTGGGCGTAAAGCGCGCGTAGGTGGTTTGTTAAGTTGGATGTGAAAGCCCCGGGCTCAACCTGGGAACTGCATCCAAAACTGGCAAGCTAGAGTACGGTAGAGGGTGGTGGAATTTCCTGTGTAGCGGTGAAATGCGTAGATATAGGAAGGAACACCAGTGGCGAAGGCGACCACCTGGACTGATACTGACACTGAGGTGCGAAAGCGTGGGGAGCAAACAGGATTAGATACCCTGGTAGTCCACGCCGTAAACGATGTCAACTAGCCGTTGGAATCCTTGAGATTTTAGTGGCGCAGCTAACGCATTAAGTTGACCGCCTGGGGAGTACGGCCGCAAGGTTAAAACTCAAATGAATTGACGGGGGCCCGCACAAGCGGTGGAGCATGTGGTTTAATTCGAAGCAACGCGAAGAACCTTACCAGGCCTTGACATGCAGAGAACTTTCCAGAGATGGATTGGTGCCTTCGGGAACTCTGACACAGGTGCTGCATGGCTGTCGTCAGCTCGTGTCGTGAGATGTTGGGTTAAGTCCCGTAACGAGCGCAACCCTTGTCCTTAGTTACCAGCACGTTATGGTGGGCACTCTAAGGAGACTGCCGGTGACAAACCGGAGGAAGGTGGGGATGACGTCAAGTCATCATGGCCCTTACGGCCTGGGCTACACACGTGCTACAATGGTCGGTACAGAGGGTTGCCAAGCCGCGAGGTGGAGCTAATCTCACAAAACCGATCGTAGTCCGGATCGCAGTCTGCAACTCGACTGCGTGAAGTCGGAATCGCTAGTAATCGCGAATCAGAATGTCGCGGTGAATACGTTCCCGGGCCTTGTACACACCGCCCGTCACACCATGGGAGTGGGTTGCACCAGAAGTAGCTAGTCTAACCTTCGGGAGGACGGTTACCACGGTGTGATTCATGACTGGGGTGAAGTCGTAACAAGGTAGCCGTAGGGGAACCTGCGGCTGGATCACCTCCTTAATCGACGACATCAGCCTGCTGATGAGCTCCCACACGAATTGCTTGATTCTTTGTATAAAGACGATGCTGTAACGCGACCCTGTTATAGGTCTGTAGCTCAGTTGGTTAGAGCGCACCCCTGATAAGGGTGAGGTCGGCAGTTCAAATCTGCCCAGACCTACCATTACATGGTTCAGCCGTAGAATACGGGGCCATAGCTCAGCTGGGAGAGCGCCTGCCTTGCACGCAGGAGGTCAGCGGTTCGATCCCGCTTGGCTCCACCACTTTTGCAGTAACTTGTCAGAACTTAGAAATGAACATTCGGCTTGAATGTTGATTTCTGGCTTTTGTCAGATCGTTCTTTAAAAATTCGGATATGTGATAGAAATAGACTGAACACCAGTTTCACTGCTGGTGGATCAGGCTAAGGTAAAATTTGTGAGTTCTGCTCGAAAGAGCAACATGCGAATTTTCGGCGAATGTCGTCTTCACAGTATAACCAGATTGCTTGGGGTTATATGGTCAAGTGAAGAAGCGCATACGGTGGATGCCTTGGCAGTCAGAGGCGATGAAAGACGTGGTAGCCTGCGATAAGCTTTGGGGAGTCGGCAAACAGACTGTGATCCAGAGATCTCTGAATGGGGGAACCCACTCAGCATAAGCTGAGTATCTTGTACTGAATACATAGGTGCAAGAGGCGAACCAGGGGAACTGAAACATCTAAGTACCCTGAGGAAAAGAAATCAACCGAGATTCCCTTAGTAGTGGCGAGCGAACGGGGACCAGCCCTTAAGTTGGTTTGAGATTAGTGGAACGCTCTGGAAAGTGCGGCCATAGTGGGTGATAGCCCCGTACACGAAAATCTCTTATCAATGAAATCGAGTAGGACGGAGCACGAGAAACTTTGTCTGAACATGGGGGGACCATCCTCCAAGGCTAAATACTACTGACTGACCGATAGTGAACCAGTACCGTGAGGGAAAGGCGAAAAGAACCCCGGAGAGGGGAGTGAAATAGATCCTGAAACCGTATGCGTACAAGCAGTGGGAGCCTACTTTGTTAGGTGACTGCGTACCTTTTGTATAATGGGTCAGCGACTTATATTCAGTGGCGAGCTTAACCGAATAGGGGAGGCGTAGCGAAAGCGAGTCTTAATAGGGCGTTTAGTCGCTGGGTATAGACCCGAAACCGGGCGATCTATCCATGGGCAGGTTGAAGGTTAGGTAACACTGACTGGAGGACCGAACCGACTACCGTTGAAAAGTTAGCGGATGACCTGTGGATCGGAGTGAAAGGCTAATCAAGCTCGGAGATAGCTGGTTCTCCTCGAAAGCTATTTAGGTAGCGCCTCATGTATCACTGTAGGGGGTAGAGCACTGTTTCGGCTAGGGGGTCATCCCGACTTACCAAACCGATGCAAACTCCGAATACCTACAAGTGCCGAGCATGGGAGACACACGGCGGGTGCTAACGTCCGTCGTGAAAAGGGAAACAACCCAGACCGTCAGCTAAGGTCCCAAAGTCATGGTTAAGTGGGAAACGATGTGGGAAGGCTTAGACAGCTAGGAGGTTGGCTTAGAAGCAGCCACCCTTTAAAGAAAGCGTAATAGCTCACTAGTCGAGTCGGCCTGCGCGGAAGATGTAACGGGGCTCAAACCATGCACCGAAGCTACGGGTATCACCTTTGGTGATGCGGTAGAGGAGCGTTCTGTAAGCCTGTGAAGGTGAGTTGAGAAGCTTGCTGGAGGTATCAGAAGTGCGAATGCTGACATGAGTAACGACAATGCGAGTGAAAAACTCGCACGCCGAAAGACCAAGGTTTCCTGCGCAACGTTAATCGACGCAGGGTTAGTCGGTCCCTAAGGCGAGGCTGAAAAGCGTAGTCGATGGAAAACAGGTTAATATTCCTGTACTTCCAGTTATTGCGATGGAGGGACGGAGAAGGCTAGGCCAGCTTGGCGTTGGTTGTCCAAGTTTAAGGTGGTAGGCTGAGATCTTAGGCAAATCCGGGATCTCAAAGCCGAGAGCTGATGACGAGTTGCCTTTAGGCGACGAAGTGGTTGATGCCATGCTTCCAAGAAAAGCTCCTAAGCTTCAGATAACTGGGAACCGTACCCCAAACCGACACAGGTGGTTAGGTAGAGAATACCAAGGCGCTTGAGAGAACTCGGGTGAAGGAACTAGGCAAAATGGCACCGTAACTTCGGGAGAAGGTGCGCCGGTGAGGGTGAAGGACTTGCTCCGTAAGCTCATGCCGGTCGAAGATACCAGGCCGCTGCGACTGTTTATTAAAAACACAGCACTCTGCAAACACGAAAGTGGACGTATAGGGTGTGACGCCTGCCCGGTGCCGGAAGGTTAATTGATGGGGTTAGCGCAAGCGAAGCTCTTGATCGAAGCCCCGGTAAACGGCGGCCGTAACTATAACGGTCCTAAGGTAGCGAAATTCCTTGTCGGGTAAGTTCCGACCTGCACGAATGGCGTAACGATGGCGGCGCTGTCTCCACCCGAGACTCAGTGAAATTGAAATCGCTGTGAAGATGCAGTGTATCCGCGGCTAGACGGAAAGACCCCGTGAACCTTTACTATAGCTTTGCACTGGACTTTGAATTTGCTTGTGTAGGATAGGTGGGAGGCTTTGAAGTGGGGACGCCAGTTCTCATGGAGCCATCCTTGAAATACCACCCTGGCAACTTTGAGGTTCTAACTCAGGTCCGTTATCCGGATCGAGGACAGTGTATGGTGGGTAGTTTGACTGGGGCGGTCTCCTCCCAAAGAGTAACGGAGGAGTACGAAGGTGCGCTCAGACCGGTCGGAAATCGGTCGTAGAGTATAAAGGCAAAAGCGCGCTTGACTGCGAGACAAACACGTCGAGCAGGTACGAAAGTAGGTCTTAGTGATCCGGTGGTTCTGTATGGAAGGGCCATCGCTCAACGGATAAAAGGTACTCCGGGGATAACAGGCTGATACCGCCCAAGAGTTCATATCGACGGCGGTGTTTGGCACCTCGATGTCGGCTCATCACATCCTGGGGCTGAAGCCGGTCCCAAGGGTATGGCTGTTCGCCATTTAAAGTGGTACGCGAGCTGGGTTTAGAACGTCGTGAGACAGTTCGGTCCCTATCTGCCGTGGACGTTTGAGATTTGAGAGGGGCTGCTCCTAGTACGAGAGGACCGGAGTGGACGAACCTCTGGTGTTCCGGTTGTCACGCCAGTGGCATTGCCGGGTAGCTATGTTCGGAAGAGATAACCGCTGAAAGCATCTAAGCGGGAAACTTGCCTCAAGATGAGATCTCACTGGGATCTTGAATCCCCTAAAGGGCCGTCGAAGACTACGACGTTGATAGGTTGGGTGTGTAAGCGCTGTGAGGCGTTGAGCTAACCAATACTAATTGCCCGTGAGGCTTGACCATATAACACCCAAGCAATTTGCTTCTGCAGATTGTGGTGGTGAAGACGAAAGAACCGAAAGTTCGCAACATCACAACTATCGCATATCCGAATTCGCTGGGCTGTCCATCTGGACATTCTGGCTACAGAATTTCTTGACGACCATAGAGCATTGGAACCACCTGATCCCATCCCGAACTCAGTAGTGAAACGATGCATCGCCGATGGTAGTGTGGGGTTTCCCCATGTGAGAGTAGGTCATCGTCAAGATTCATTTCGCAAAACCCCTATCTGCGCGAGCAGGTAGGGGTTTTGTCTTTTCTGGCTTTTACAGATCCCGGACTCGGCGGCTAGCCGTGATATCGTTCCCCATCAGCCCGAACTGCCTTCCAGAGAACCATCAATGGCCAACCCGACTTCACTCCATCCCGGCTTCATGATCGTGCACGGCAATCGCCTGGACGACTTGCGCAGCCTGGTGGTGAGCTGGATGCGGCGCTATCCGCTGGCCCCCCTGGAAAACGAAATCGCCCTGGTACAAAGCAATGGCATCGCCCAGTGGCTCAAGCTGGCCTTGGCCGAGGACCCGCTCGAAGATGACCAGGGTGGTTGTGGGATCGCTGCTGCCATCGAAGTGCAGTTGCCGGGCAGCTTCATGTGGCAGCTGTACAGAAAAGTCCTCGGGCGTGACGAGATTCCAGAGGTTTCCTTGCTCGACAAGGCCCCGCTGACCTGGCGACTCATGCGTTTGCTGCCAGCGCTGATCGAGCGCACGCATTTCGAACCGTTGCGACGCTTCCTCACCGACGACGGTGATCTACGCAAACGCTATCAGCTGGCAGAGCGCCTGGCTGACCTGTTCGACCAGTATCAGGTCTATCGTGCCGACTGGCTCAAGGATTGGGCTGCCGGCCAGCACGTCCTCAATACGGCCCGTGGCGAACGCAAACCCCTGGCACCTGGCAACCGCTGGCAGGCCGAGCTGTGGCGGGCCTTGCTCGAGGATGTAGGTGAACAAGGCATGGCCCAGAGCCGTGCAGGGGTGCACCAGCGATTCATCGAACGGATCAACAGCCTTGAGCAACCCCCTGCGGGCCTGCCTTCACGGGTAATCGTATTCGGTATCTCATCGCTGCCTGCCCAAGCGTTGGAGGCACTGGCAGGCCTTGCGCGTTTCAGCCAGGTATTACTGTGTGTGCACAACCCTTGTCGCCATCACTGGGCGGACATCGTCGCCGACAAGGACCTGCTGCGCCACCAGTACAAGCGCCAGCAGCGCAAGCAGGGCATGCCCGTGCAGTTGGATGACGAGTCCTTGCACCAGCACGCCCACCCCTTGCTGGCCGCCTGGGGCAAACAGGGCCGCGACTACATCAACCTGCTCGACAGTTATGATGACCCAGGCAGCTACCAGGGCGCATTCAGCGATGGACGCATCGACCTGTTCAGCGAAAGCGAGCCGGCAACACTGCTCAAGCAGCTGCAGGACGATATCCTCGAACTGCGCCCGCTTGCCGAAACCCGTGAGCTGTGGCCTGAGGTCGATCTGGCGCAAGACCGCTCCGTGCGCTTCCACATCGCCCACAGCCCACAACGCGAAGTAGAGATCCTGCACGACCAATTGTTGGCCCGCTTCAGTGCCGACCCCACCCTGCGCCCACGTGACGTCATCGTGATGCTCCCGGCAATCGACAACTATGCACCGCATATCCGTGCCGTTTTCGGCCAGCTACAGCGCAACGACCCGCGTTACATACCCTTCACCCTGACCGATCAGGGCCAGCGCGGGCGTGATCCATTGTTGATTGCCCTGGAGCATCTGCTCAAGCTGCCAGACAGCCGTTTCGCCGTCAGCGAAGTGCTCGATCTGCTGGACGTACCGGCTGTACGAGCGCGTTTCGGGATCCGCGAAAGCGACCTGCCCACGCTGCACCGCTGGATCGAGGGCGCCGGTATCCGTTGGGGGCTCAATGCCGAGCAGCGAGCGTCCCTGGGCCTGCCCGAAGGGCTGGAGCAGAACAGCTGGCGGTTCGGCCTGCGGCGTATGCTGTTGGGTTATGCCGTGGGTATGGGGGAGGGCTGTGACGGTATCGAACCTTACGACGAAATCGGCGGCTTGGATGCTGCGCTGATCGGCCCGTTGGTGGCCTTGCTCGACGCCCTCGATGTGGCCAACCATGCCCTCTCTCAGCCAGCCACTGCGGCCCAGTGGGGCGAGCGACTGAACGCGCTGTTGCAAGTGTTCTTCCTGGCAGAAGGCGAGCACGACGAATTCCTGCTCATGCAACTGCAGGAGCTGCGCGATAGCTGGCTACAGGTGTGCGAGACCGTAGGCTTGCAGGACTTGTTGCCCCTCACGGTCATACGCGAGGCGTGGTTGTCGGGCCTGGATCAGGGCAAGCTGTCCCAGCGTTTTCTTGCAGGTTCGGTAAACTTCTGCACCCTCATGCCGATGCGTGCCATCCCGTTTAGAGTGGTCTGCCTGCTTGGCATGAACGATGGCGATTACCCGCGCGCCCAGCAGCCGCTGGACTTCGACCTGATGGCCAGTGACTACCGCCCCGGCGACCGCTCGCGCCGCGAGGATGACCGTTACCTGCTGCTCGAAGCGTTGTTGTCCGCGCGCGATCAGCTGTACATCAGCTGGGTCGGCCGGAGCATCCTCGATAATAGCGAGCGCCCGGCATCTGTGCTCATAGGCCAACTGCGCGATCACCTGGCGGCAGGTTGGCGGCTGGCCGGTGGCAGCGGCAGCCAGCAAGCGGGCGAGCAGTTGTTGCATGCGTTGACTCAAGAGCACCCGCTGCAGCCCTTCAGCCCGCGTTATTTCCAGAAAGGCAGCGCGTTGTTCAGTTATGCCCATGAATGGCAGCTGCTGCACCAAGTCTGCGATGAGGCTAAACAGGCGGATGTTGGCCTGCCGGCTTACAGCAGCGATGAAGCCCTGACCCTTACGCAACTGCAGGACTTTCTGCGTCATCCGGTGCGTCACTTCTTCAGCCAGCGCCTGAAAGTGTTCTTCGAGGCGCTGGAGGCGCCGACGCCGGATGAGGAGCCGTTTGTCCTCGATGCCTTGCAGCGCTATAGCGCCAGTGAAAGCCTGCTCGGCGCGGCGCTGGCCGAGCCGGAAAACGCCGAGCAGGCGCTGCAAGCCCAGGCGCGCCGGCTGCAGGCGTGCGGCATGCTGCCGTTGGCCGGGTTCGGCGAGCTTCTGCAGGCAGAGCTGATCCAGCCGCTGCCCGATCTGCTGCAACGCCATCGCCAATTGTTGCAGCGCTGGCCCAACGTGGTCGAGGGCGCACTGCCGATCCATTTCGAGCATGGCAGCCATCGCCTGGAGGGTTGGCTTGGCCGGGTGTATCAGGCCGATGACCAAAGCCTGTTGAGCATCTCCACGGTGCCCAACACCATCAGCGCCGGGCGTAACAGCCTCAAGTGGCACCGGCTGATCGCCAGTTGGGTCATGCACCTGGCGGCGTGCGCCGAAGGCTATCCGCTGCATAGCGCCCTGTTGGCCAGCGACATCACCCTGCTGCTCGCGCCACTGCCACAACACGAAGCTGCCGAGCAGCTCGGCCATCTGCTGGTGTCACGCCAGGCCGCAATGAATGCGCCGCTGCCGGTCGCCGCCAAGACAGCGTTCGCCTGGCTGGCCCAGGACGATCCTGACAAAGCCCTCGCCGCAGCTGCCCGTGCTTACGAAGGTGATGGCCGCACCAGTTTCGGTGAGCGCAGCGAAAGCCTGGCCCTGGCCCGACAGTTCCGTGACTTCGCCGCACTCAGTGCCGACGAAACTTTTGAAGGCTGGTGCGAAACCCTGTACCGCCCGTTATTCAGCGCAGCCTGGCAGACGCTGGGCAACCCGGAGAGTGGCGCATGACCCAGGTCCGTCCCCTGGCACTGAGTTTCCCCCTGCATGGCAGCCAACTGATCGAAGCCAGTGCCGGTACCGGCAAGACGTTCACGATTTCGGCGCTTTATCTGCGGCTGATCCTCGGCCATGGCGGCGAGTGCGCTTTTGGCCGCGAGTTGTTGCCACCGCAGATCCTCGTGGTGACCTTCACCGATGCGGCCACCAAGGAACTGCGCGAGCGTATTCGCGCGCGCCTGGCCGAAGCTGCACGCTTCTTTCGCGGCGAGTTACAGGAAGCCGACCCGCTGCTGCACCAGCTACGTGACGATTACCCACCCGAGCACTGGCCGCGCTGCGCCAACCGCCTGGAGATCGCCGTACAGTGGATGGACGAAGCGGCAGTCTCGACCATTCATGGCTGGTGCCAGCGCATGCTTCGCGAGCATGCCTTCGACAGCGGCAGCCTGTTCACCCAGAGCCTGGAAACCGACCACAGCGACCTGCTTGGCCAGGTCATGCGCGACTACTGGCGGCGGTTCTGCTACGGCATGCACGGCGAGGCCCTGGGCTGGGTGCGTAGCCATTGGGGCAGCCCCGATGCATTGTTGCCCAGGATCCGCCCCCTGTTTGGTCGCGTGCGTGCGCAGCTGGATGAGCAGGAACCGCAAGCGCTGATTGATGCAGCGCTGCTGCAGCGCGCCGATCAGTTGCACCAGCTTAAAGCCCCATGGGCGCAATGGGTCGAGCAGTTGCAACAGATCTGCCGGGACGCCGTCGCCGCCAAGCAGGCCGATGGCCGCAAGCTGCAGGCGCGCTTCTTCGAACCCTGGTTCGACAAGTTACGCGCCTGGGCTGCTGATGAGCAGATAGTGGAACTTGACCTTGGGACTGGCTTTACGCGCCTGACTCCAGCAGGCATGGCCGAAGCCTGGAAGGTCGGTGAGCCTCCAGATCACCCAGCGCTGCACGCCATGCAAGACCTGCCACAACAGCTGCAGGCTCTGGCAAGCCCCGATGCACGCCTGCTCGAACACGCCGCTGTCTGGGTTTCGGCGCGCTTCGAGGTGGAAAAGCGCCGCCGCGCCGAAATGGGCTTCGATGACATGCTGCTGCGCCTGCAACATGCGTTGGCCAGTGAAGCCGGGGAGAGATTGGCAGGCCTGATTCGCGAACAGTTCCCGGTAGCCCTGATCGACGAATTCCAGGATACCGACCCGGTTCAATACGGCATCTTCGAGCGCATCTACCGCATCAGCGAAAATCGTGAGGAAACCGGCCTGTTCATGATCGGCGACCCCAAGCAGGCCATCTATGCCTTCCGTGGCGCCGACATTTACACCTACCTGTCCGCGCGGCGCGCCACCGCCGGGCGGCTGCACAGCCTGGACACCAACTACCGTTCCAGCGAGGCCATGGTGGCTGCTGTCAACCGGGTGTTCCTGCAGGCTGAAGCCCGTGAGCAAGGGTGGGGCGCCTTCCTGTTCCGAGAGGACGATGACAACCCGTTGCCGTTCATCGAGGTGCGCGCCAAGGGGCGCAGCGAACGCCTGCTGATCGACGGCCAAGCCATCGCGGCCCTGCAGTGCTGGCAACTGGAAAGCGACGACCCCGTCTCCAGCACACTGTACCGGCAGCAACTGGCGGCCAGTTGCGCCAGCCACATCGTCGCCCTGCTCAACGGTGCCCAGCGCGGCCAGAGCGGTTTCAGCAAGGCTGACGGTGAGCTGCGCCCGTGCCTGCCCTCTGACATCGCCATCCTTGTACGCGACGGCCATGAAGCGCAGCTGGTGCGAGCCGAGCTTGCCGCCCGTGACGTTCGCAGCGTGTACCTGTCCGACAAGGACTCGGTTTTCGCCGCCCAGGAGGCGCATGACTTGCTGGCCTGGCTCAAGGCCTGCGCCGAGCCGGACTCCGAGCGCCTGCTCAAGGCCGCCTTGGCCAGCCTGACCCTGGACCTGTCGCTGGCCGAACTGGACCAGCTGAACCAGGACGAGCGGGTCTGGGAAGACTGGGTAATGCGTTTTCGCCGCTACCGCGACACCTGGCAGCGCCAGGGCGTACTGCCGATGTTGCGGCACCTGCTGCACGACTTCCAGTTGCCGCGTACGCTCATTGCCCGCAGCGATGGCGAGCGGGTGTTGACCAACCTGCTGCACCTGGCCGAGCTGCTGCAGCAAGCGGCGGGCGAACTGGACGGCGAACAAGCGCTGATCCGCCATCTGGCCGAGCACCTGGCCAATGCCGGGCAGGCCGGTGAGGACCAGATCCTTCGCCTGGAGAGTGATGAACAACTGGTCAAGGTCGTGACCATCCACAAGTCCAAGGGCCTGGAATACCCCTTGGTCTACCTGCCGTTCATCTGCACCAGCAAACCGGTCGACGGTAGCCGCCTGCCGCTGGCCTGGCACGACAGCCAGGGCAATGCGCAGATGACCCTGACCCCCGACCCGGTACAGATTGCCCTGGCCGATGATGAACGCCTCGCTGAAGACCTGCGCCTGCTCTACGTGGCCCTCACACGTGCCCAGCACGCATGCTGGCTGGGCGTCGCCGACCTCAAGCGCGGTAACCAGAAAAGCTCGCAGCTGCACCGTTCCGCGCTCGGCTATCTGCTTGGCGGCGGAGTGCCACTGCAGGGCTCGGAACAACTGGCGGACTGGCTGCAGAGCTTGCAGGCAGGCTGCCCGTACATTGCCTGCCCCGGCCTGCCGGAGGCTGACGAAGTGCGCTACTGCTCGCCCCATGCCGAACGCGAGCTGCTGCCTGCACGCAAGCCTCGTCGCGCAGCGGCGGAGCATTGGTGGATCGCGTCGTACAGCGCCTTGCGGGTGGGTGAACAGACACTGGGGGGCGACAGTTCCCAGGCCCAGCAGTTGCTCGACGATGAGGGGATCGATGCTCAACTGCCCCGAGAGGTGCCCGCCGACAGCGGCGACATTCACCGCTTCCCGCGCGGGCCGAACCCCGGCACCTTCCTCCATGGTTTGCTTGAGTGGGCCGGGCGCGAAGGCTTCGCCGAGGTCGCTGCCAACCCCAAACTGATCGAGCGCACCGTCGGCCAGCGCTGCAACCGGCGCGACTGGACCGGCTGGATCCCGACGCTCAGCCAATGGTTGCAGCAACTGCTGAACGAGCCACTGCCGGCCCGTGACATGAGCCTGACGTTGGCGCAGTTGCAGCACTATCAGATAGAAATGGAATTCTGGTTCGCCAGTCATCAGGTCGATGCAGAGCAACTGGACCGGTTGGTCGCCCGCCACACCCATCCAGGCGCAGCGCGCCCCGCTGCTCAGCCGACACTGCTCAACGGCATGTTCAAAGGCTTTATCGACCTGGCGTTCGAGCTCGATGGCCGCTACTACGTGGCCGATTACAAGTCCAACTGGCTTGGCCCGGATATCCAGGCCTATGACACGCTGGCCATGGAAAAGGCGATCCTTGAGCACCGCTACGACTTGCAATACGTGCTTTATCTGCTGGCCCTGCATCGCCAGCTGCGTGCACGGCTGCCCGATTACGATTACGACCGGCATGTGGGCGGTGCGCTGTTCATCTTCTTGCGCGGGGCCAGCAGCAGCGGCCACGGCGTGTACTTCGTCAAGCCGCCACGTGAGTTGATCGAGGCGCTCGATGCGCTGTTCCGTGGCGTTCACGCGCCTCAACAACAGGACCTGTTCGCCGGAGCTGCGCCATGAGCCGCACCCTTGATGACCTCTTGCCTACCCCATTGAACGCAGAGCACCTGCTGACGCTGGCGCCACAACGTAACAGCGCAGACCTGCTGCAACTGCTCGACCGCTGGGTTGAGCGCGGCTGGTTGCGGGCTTTGGACCGGGCATTCGTGTCCTTCCTGGAAGAGCGCGCACCCGGCAGCGATCCGCTGTTGCTGCTGGCCGCTGCGTTGGCCAGCCATCAACTGGGCCACGGGCATGTCTGCCTGGACCTGCAGCAAACCCTTGCCGAGCCGGATTTCGCCCTGTCGCTGCCGCCGGAGGGCGATGCTTTGGCAGGCCCGTTGCTGCTACCGTCGCAATTGCTCGCCAACCTCGACCTGCACACCTGGCGCGAGCGCATTGCCGCCAGCCCCCTGGTTGCAACTGGCAATACCCCTGGTCATAACGCCCGGCCATTGGTGATCAGCGGCGAGCGCCTCTACCTGCGCCGCTACTGGAGTTATGAGCGGCAGATAGACGAAACCCTGCGCCAGCGCCTGAGCCAGGACGAGGCCACGCCCGCCGACCTGCCTGCACGCCTTGCGCAGTTGTTCGACGGAGGCGCTCTGGCAGGCCAGGTGGATTGGCAGAAACTGGCCTGTGCCCTGGCCACCCGCGCCGGCTTCAGCATCATCACCGGGGGGCCCGGCACCGGCAAGACCACCACGGTAGTGCGCCTGCTGGCCTTGCTGCAGGCACCTGCGGTCGAGCAGGGCAGGCCTCTGCGCATTCGCCTCGCAGCGCCCACCGGCAAGGCTGCAGCACGCCTGACCGAGTCCATTGGTCAGCAGGTCGAGCGCTTGCAGGTGAGTGCCGATGTCCGCGGGCAGATTCCTACCGATGTCAGCACTGTGCACCGGCTGCTCGGCAGCCGTCCGGGGTCGCGGCACTTCCGCCACCATGCAGGCAACCCGCTGCCGCTGGATGTGCTGGTGGTGGATGAAGCGTCGATGATCGACCTCGAAATGATGGCCAACCTGCTCAATGCCTTACCCCCCAAAGCCCGGTTGATCCTGTTGGGGGACAAGGACCAGCTGGCCTCGGTCGAGGCGGGCGCGGTGCTGGGCGACCTGTGCCGGGATGCCGAAGAGGGCTGCTACTCACCCGCTACCCAGGCATGGCTGGAGCAGATTGGCGGTCAGTCGCTGGCCGACAGTGGCCTGAAGGCCGGCGACGCGCAACGCAACCCATTGGCCCAGCAGGTGGTGATGCTGCGTTTTTCCCGCCGCTTTGGCGAAGGCAGCGGCATCGGCCAGCTGGCGCGCCTGGTCAACCGCCAGCAAGCCCAGGCGGCCCGAGACCTGTTGACCATGCCCCCGGCCGATGTATTCGGCCTGGCCCTGCGCGGCGAGCACGACCGCGCCTTTGATCGGCTGATACTGGACGGTCTGAACCGCAGCGCTGAGGGGCCACAAGGCTATCGTAGCTATCTGCGTACCATTGGCCGCCATCGTCCAGCGCCTGGTAGTGCTTTCGACGACCCGCACTGGGAGCAGTGGGCTGGCAAGGTGCTGCGCAGCTTTGAGGACTTCCAGTTGTTGTGCGCGGTGCGCAAGGGCGCCTGGGGGGTTGAAGGCCTTAACGAGCGAGTAGCGCGGGTGCTGCACAGCGCCGGGCTGATCGACAGCCAGCAGCCTTGGTACGAAGGGCGCCCGGTACTGGTGACGCGCAACGACTACGGCCTGGGCCTGATGAACGGTGACATCGGCATCGCCCTGCGCTTGCCGGACGAGCAGGGCGAGCCTTTGCTGCGCGTGGCCTTCCCACGTAACGACGGCAGTGGCGGGGTACGTTTCGTGCTGCCCAGCCGGCTCAATGAGGTGGAAACGGTGTTCGCCATGACCGTTCACAAGTCCCAGGGCTCTGAGTTCAGCCACACCGCGCTGGTACTGCCCGATGCGCTCAACCCCGTGCTGACCAAGGAGCTGGTATACACCGGTATAACCCGGGCCAAGCATTGCTTCAGCCTGGTCGAGCCACGCCAGGGCATCTTCGAAGAAGCGGTGGCACGCAAGGTACGGCGTATCTCCGGGCTGATGCTCGAACAGGTGTGATGCACTGCTGTAGGAACTGCCGTTTGCCGCGAAAGGGCGCTCTCCCCGCAATGATGGCGTTGCGCTATCGTTGAGCCGCGGCCAACGAGGCCTTTGAGCTGACTGCCAGAACCTCAGAGCAGCGGGCGCAAAGTGTGGCCAAGGTGTGCTTCCACAACTACCTCGAAGGCAGTGGAAAACGTGGGGCCGGCTTGCCGGCGATGGGCTGCACAGCAGCCCCATCACTCCTGAGCGAAACGCATCTCACGCGTTTGCCCCATCAACAACGGCGCATTCGCCTCCGTCACCCCACGAATGTACTCCCACAGCAAGGTAATGCGCTTCAACTTGCGCAGATCCTCCCGGCAATACATCCAGAATTGCCGCGTCACCTCGATCTGCTCAGGCAGCACCGTGACCAATCGCGCATCCTGCGCCGCCAGGAAACACGGCAAGATCGCCAACCCTCGCCCCTGCAACGCCGCCGTGTACTGTGCAATCACGCTGGTACTGCGAAGGTGCGCGCTGGCGTTGGGAATCAGGTTGGCCAGGTACAGCAGCTCTGAGCTGAACGCCAGGTCATCCACATAGCTGATGAACGGATGGCCAACCAGGTCGCTGACCTGGTTGATCGGCGCATGGTTGTCCAGGTAATCCTGGGTCGCATACAGCCGCAGGCGATAGTCGCACAGCTTGCAGCACACATACGGCCCATGCTCGGGCCGCTCCAGGGCGATGACGATGTCCGCCTCGCGTTTGGAGAGGCTTATGAAGTGCGGCAGCGGCAGGATATCCACCGATATCGCCGGGTAGGCATCGACGAAATGGCTCAGCTGCGGGGTAACGAAAAAGCTGCCGAAGCCTTCGGTACAGCCCATGCGCACATGGCCCGACAACGCCACACCTGAACCGGACACCTGTTCGCAGGCCATGTGCAGTGTGCTTTCGATCGACTCCGCGTAGCCCAGCAAGCGCTGCCCCTCGGCGGTCAGGACAAAGCCGTTGGTCCGCGATTTTTCGAACAGCAGCGTGCCCAGCGCGCCTTCCAGTGAAGTGATGCGCCGCGACACCGTGGTGTAGTCCACGCTCAGGCGTTTGGCGGCGCTGCTGGCCTTGCGGGTGCGGGCCACTTCGAGGAAAAACTTCAGGTCGTCCCAGTTGAGCGCGCTCAGGGAGGTGAGATCTTTTTGCATGTTGATCCGGTTTTTTTGTGCGTTCTTGTTGGATGTTTGCACATCTATACTCGAAAAAAGCCCCATGACGCCACCTCGCGTTTGCACGGCGCTGGCGATCTCGTCCTGACAATAATTCCAAGGAGAACGCAGATGAACGCACCCCAATCCCCCGACCAGACCAAGGTCGAGCAGGTCAAGCTGCTGATCGACGGCCAGTGGGTCGAGTCGAAAACCACCGAATGGCGCGACATCGTCAACCCGGCCACCCAGCAGGTGCTGGCGCGAGTGCCGTTCGCCACCGTCGAAGAAGTGGATGCCGCCGTGGCTGCTGCCGAGCGCGCCTTCAAGACCTGGCGCGACACCCCGATCGGCGCACGCATGCGCATCATGCTCAAGCTGCAGGCGTTGATCCGCGAACACAGCAAGCGCATCGCCCAGACCCTGAGCGCCGAGCAGGGCAAGACCATTGCCGATGCCGAAGGTGATATTTTCCGCGGCCTGGAAGTGGTCGAGCACGCCGCGTCCATCGGCACCTTGCAGATGGGCGAGTTCGCCGAAAACGTCGCCGGCGGTGTCGACACCTACACACTGCGCCAACCCATCGGTGTGTGCGCCGGCATCACCCCGTTCAACTTCCCGGCGATGATCCCTCTGTGGATGTTCCCGATGGCCATCGTCTGCGGTAACACCTTCGTGCTCAAGCCGTCCGAGCAGGACCCGCTGTCGACCATGATGCTGGTCGAGCTGGCGCTGGAAGCCGGCGTGCCGGCCGGTGTGCTGAACGTGGTGCACGGCGGTAAGCAGGTGGTGGATGCGATCTGCACACACAAGGATATCAAGGCGATTTCCTTCGTCGGTTCCACCGAAGTCGGCACCCATGTGTATAACCTGGGCAGCCAGCACGGCAAGCGCGTGCAGTCGATGATGGGCGCGAAGAACCACGCCGTGGTCCTGCCCGATGCCAACCGCACCCAGACCATCAACGCCCTGGTCGGCGCAGCGTTCGGCGCGGCGGGTCAGCGCTGCATGGCCACCTCGGTGGCGGTGCTGGTGGGCAAGGCGCGTGAATGGCTGCCGGACATCAAGGACGCGGCCAGCAAGCTCAAGGTCAACGCCGGTAGTGAGCCAGGCACCGATGTCGGCCCGGTGGTCTCCAAGCGCGCCAAGGAGCGCGTACTAGGCCTGATCGAGAGCGGTATCAAGGAGGGCGCCAAGCTCGAACTCGACGGTCGCGATGTGAAGGTGCCGGGCTACGAGCAAGGCAACTTTGTCGGCCCGACGCTGTTCTCCGGGGTGAAGACCGACATGCAGGTTTACACTCAGGAAATTTTCGGCCCGGTACTGGTGACCCTGGAAGTCGACACCCTCGACGAGGCCATCGCCCTGGTCAATGCCAACCCGTTCGGCAACGGCACCGGCCTGTTCACCCAGAGCGGCGCGGCGGCGCGCAAGTTCCAGAGCGAAATCGACATCGGTCAGGTCGGCATCAATATCCCGATCCCGGTACCGGTGCCGTTCTTCAGCTTCACCGGTTCGCGTGGCTCCAAGCTCGGTGACCTTGGCCCGTACGGCAAGCAGGTGGTGCAGTTCTACACTCAGACCAAGACCGTTACCGCCCGCTGGTTCGATGACGACAGCGTCAATGACGGTGTGAACACCACCATCAGCCTGCGCTAAGGAGATCGCCATGCGTATCGCATTCATCGGCCTGGGCAACATGGGCGCCCCCATGGCCCGCAACCTGATCAAGGCCGGGCACCAGCTGAACCTGTTCGACCTGAACAAGACCGTACTGGCCGAGCTCGCCGAACTGGGCGGGCAGGTCAGCGCCTCGCCCAAGGAAGCGGCAGCCAACAGCGAACTGGTGATCACCATGCTGCCGGCCGCAGCCCATGTGCGCAGTGTCTACCTGAACGACGACGGCGTGCTGGCGGGCGTGCGCCCGGGCACACCGACCGTGGACTGCAGCACCATCGATCCGCAGACTGCGCGCGAGGTGTCCAAGGCCGCTGCGGCCAAAGGCGTGGACATGGGCGATGCGCCGGTTTCTGGCGGCACCGGCGGCGCGGCGGCCGGCACACTGACCTTCATGGTCGGCGCCAGCACTGAACTGTTCGCCACGCTCAAGCCGGTGCTGGAACAGATGGGCCGCAACATCGTGCACTGTGGTGAGGTCGGCACCGGGCAGATCGCCAAGATCTGCAACAACCTGCTGCTGGGCATCTCGATGATCGGCGTGTCCGAGGCCATGGCGCTAGGCAATGCGCTGGGCATCGATACCAAGGTGCTGGCGGGCATTATCAACAGCTCGACAGGGCGTTGCTGGAGTTCCGACACCTACAACCCGTGGCCGGGCATCATCGAAACCGCCCCGGCATCACGCGGCTATACCGGCGGGTTTGGCGCCGAGTTGATGCTCAAGGACCTGGGGCTGGCTACCGAGGCTGCGCGCCAGGCGCATCAGCCAGTGATTCTCGGTGCTGTGGCCCAGCAGCTCTATCAGGCAATGAGCCTGCGGGGTGAGGGTGGCAAAGATTTCTCGGCGATTGTCGAGGGGTACCGCAAGAAGAATTGACGAGCGAGGTGGACTTCATCGCGGGCCGGGCGGCCTTCCCTCTGTAACTGCGCACCAGAGGGAAGGGCACTTGCTCCGCGATTTTTTTGTCTGTTGAGGCCCTTCGCCGGGGACAACAAACAACACGTTGGATCAGGCGAAAACGAAATACTTGCGTACCGTCTCAACCACTTCCCAAGTCCCTTTCATCCCAGGTTCGATCACGAACACATCACCCGCCTTCAGGTGCTTGGGCTCCTCACCTTCCGGAGTGATGATGCAATAGCCATCGAGGAAGTGGCAGAACTCCCACTTCTCGTAGTTGACCTCGAATTTGCCCGGTGTGCAGATCCAGGTGCCCATGATCTTGCTGCCGTCGGCCGACAGGTAGGCATTGAGGTTGACGGTGTGTGGATCGCCGCCGATGCGCTTCCACTTGGTGGCGTCCACGACCGGCGTCGGGCAGGTTTCGCGCAGGACGGTAATGAAATCGGACATGGCACAACTCCTGTGACTGGCTGAATGACTCGACACCATAGGGCCATTGGCCGAGCCGCAGTTGCCTGGGCTCGACGCTCAGGTGCCTGACTGCGCTATGCGCATGCGTGTGGGGATGAGCGTTCAGGCCTTTGCCAGCCGTTCGACCAACCCGGCCGCATAGCCCGGCAACGCCGCAAAATCCCGTGCGCACAGCAGCAAGCGGCGATTCGCCCAATCCTCGCGCAGCGCCACCCAGTGCAGCGGCAACAGGCCTTCCCAGCGCTTCACTGCCGCCAGCGGCACCACGCCAACCCCGGCGCCACCCGCAACCATGCGGATCACCCCGTCAAAGCCTTCGGCGCGCACCCGTACGCGCATGCGCCTACCTTCGCGCAGGGCCTGTTCCTCCAGATACAACGCCAGGGCGCTGTTCGCACCGAGCCCGACATGCCCGTGGGCAAGGCTGTCGATGAAGCTTGGGGCAGGCTCCGAGCTGAGGGGGTGAGCCCGCGGTGTGATCAGCGCTAGCGGGTCGTCTCGAAACGGTCGGGTTTGCAGGTGCGTGCTGGGCGCAGCGGTGGAGATGATGCCCAGGTCGGCCATGCCTTGGGTGATCGACTGCACGATCCTCAGGCTCGGCATTTCCTGCACGTCGACGCTCACGCCAGGGTTGTCGGCCAGATACCCGGCCAGCAGCTCCGGCAGGTATTCGGTCAGCGCCGCCGTGTTGCACAGCAGGCGTACCTGACCCTGCTGCCCCTGAGCGTACTGGCCCAGGTCGAACTGCAGGCGTTCGACCTGCTGGCCGATCAACCGCGCATGCTGAAGCAGCGCCTGGCCAGCCGGGGTCGGTTGCACACCGCGGCGGTTGCGTTCCAGCAACGCAGTACCGAGTGAGGCTTCCATGGCGCGGATTCGCGCACTGGCAGCAGGCAGCGACAGGTGGCTGCTGCGGGCCCCGGCCGTGATGTTGCCGCACTCCAGGGTGTGCCGGAACAGCGTGAGATCAATCAGGTCGAAATGCATCAGCCTCTGTCCTGGCGAGAGTCAGGGTGAGTATATGGCAGATTTTCAGCCACTGCGGTGCACGCCATCATGGTGGTCATGAATAACCTGATCGCTTTCTATCAACATATCGGGCCGGCCTTGTCCCTGCTGGTAATCGTGACTTTCGTGCTGGCTGGCGCGGTAAAAGGCGTGATCGGCCTGGGCCTGCCGACCATTGCGATGGGGCTTTTGGGCCTGGCTATGCCTCCGGCGCAGGCTGCCGCCTTGCTGATCGTGCCATCGACCATCACCAATCTCTGGCAACTGGCGGCGGGCGGCCATCTGTCGGCGTTGCTGCGGCGTCTTGGGCCGATGCTCGCCATGATCTTCATCGGCACGCTGGTCGGCAGTGCCTGGCTGGGGATCAACAGTGGCCCATGGGCGGCGCACGCGTTGGGCGCGGCGCTGCTGGTGTATGCGGTGTATGGCTTGAGCGGGCCTGGCCTGCGGCTGGCGCCGGGCAGGGAAGGGTGGCTGGGACCAGTGTGCGGGGTGGTGACCGGTATCGTGACTGCCGCCACGGGTGTGTTCGTGATGCCCGCAGTGCCCTACTTGCAGAGCCTTGGCCTGAGCCGCGACGAAATGATCCAGGCATTGGGCCTGTCGTTCACCGTCTCGACCGTGGCGCTGGCCTTGGGGCTGGCCGGGCAAGACGCCCTGGGCAGCCAGGCACTGGGCGCTTCATTGCTGATGCTGGCGCCCGCGCTGCTGGGCATGCTGGCTGGCCAGTGGTTGCGGCAGCGCATCAGCGCCGAGCTGTTCAAACGGTGCTTCTTCATCGGCCTGGCCGCGCTGGGCGGCCATCTGCTGATCAACGGCTAGCGGAGGACGCACTGAGCATTTCGATCAGCTGGATATCGAAGTCGCGCTCCAGGTAGTCCATACGTTTTTCGAAGAACTCGACCATATGCGGCAGGGCCGAATGCACGTCCAACGCTGCTTTGTTGGCCCACACCTCAAAGAATACGAACAGGCTCGGGTCTTCCTTGTCGCGCAGCATGTGGTATTCGATGCAGCCAGGCTCATTGCGGCTCGGTTCAACGTAAGCACGGAACAGGGTATCGAAGGCGTCGGCCATTTCCGGACGGGTCTTTGCCTTGAGAATGAAGGCGTATTGCTCGCTCATTGATCACAACTCGTTGGTGGAGGGTGAAGCGATTCTAAGGCAATAATAAGCTTCGTATTCGTGACTTATGGTCAATTGTATTTTGCCCCGCTCACCCTGTATCCCGTGACCCTGAATCGCTAATCTGCCGGCCATTGATTCTTGACGTGAGGTCAGCATGAAAAAGATTCTCCTGCTCAATGGCGGTAAACAATTCGCCCATTCCGAAGGTCGCCTTAACCAGACTTTGCACGACGCCGCCCTTGCTCATCTCGACCGAGCCGGTTTCGACGTGCAGCAAACCTTCATCGACGCGGGCTACGACGTGCAGGCAGAGGTGGCGAAGTTCCTCTGGGCCGATGTGGTGATCTACCAGATGCCGGGCTGGTGGATGGGCGCACCCTGGACCGTGAAGAAATACATCGACGAAGTCTTCACAGCAGGCCACGGCAGCCTCTACGCCAACGACGGCCGGACTCGCTCGGATGCTTCGCAGAAGTACGGCAGCGGCGGTCTGGTGCAGGGCAAGCAGTACATGCTGTCGCTGACCTGGAACGCACCGCAGCAGGCCTTCGACGACCCGAGCGATTTCTTTGAGGGCAAAGGGGTGGATGCAGTGTATTTCCCGTTCCACAAGGCCAATGAGTTTCTTGGCATGACCGGCCTGCCGACCTATCTGGCAGTCGATGTGATGAAGCGCCCGGATGTGCCGGCTGCATTGGCAGCTTATGAGGCGCATCTGAATAAAGTGTTCGGCATGGCTCGGTAAGTGCCTTTCAATAGGGCCGCTTCGCGCCCCCTTGCATAGAGGCTGATCAGCCGCTATCAATCACGGCATATCATTGTCAGGCCAATCCTGTGAAAACCCGATCCGAAGAACTCCAGGTATTCGTCGCCGTTATCGACTGCGGTTCGATTTCCGCTGCCGCCGAGCAACTGGGGCAGACCCCTTCGGCGGTCAGCCGCACATTGTCGCGCCTGGAGGCAAAGCTGGGCACTACGCTGGTCAATCGCACCACCCGGCGCATGGACCTGACCGAAGAAGGGCGCTTCTTCCTGGAACGCTCACGGTTGGTGCTCGAGCAGATGAATGACATGGAAGAGCGCCTGTCGATGAACCGCCAGACACCTTCCGGGCGCCTGCGCATCAACGCCGCAGCGCCGTTCATGCTGCACGCGATCTTGCCGTGGATCGGTGAATTTCGCAGCCAGTACCCCGACATCGAGTTGGAACTGAACACCGATGACCTGATCATCGACCTGCTGGAGCAGAGCACCGACGTGGCGATCCGCATCGGTGAGCTGGCCGACTCCAGCCTGCACGCGCGTTCGCTGGGGTGCAGCCCGGTGCAGGTACTGGCAAGTCCGGCGTACCTTGAGCGGCACGGTACACCGCAGCATGTAGAAGACCTGAACCATCACTGCCTGCTCGGTTTCAGCCAGCCCGAGTCACTCAACCAGTGGCCGCTGCGCCATGCCCAGGGCGACCGCTGGGCGATCCGCCCGGCGCTGATCGCCTCCAGCGGCGAGACCCTGCGCCAGTTGGCGCTGGCCGGGGAGGGTATCGTCAGCCTGTCGCACTTCATGACCCACGAGGACATCCGCGCCGGCCGCCTGCAGGTCATTCTGAGCGAGGCCAACAACGGCTACCGCCAGCCGATCCACGCTGTTTACTACCGCAACACGCAACTGGCCCTGCGCATCCAGTGCTTCCTCGACTTCATCCAGCGCAAACTGGCGATGTACGCCTGCTGAGTTGCCTGAACGCGACAAATCCTGTCCAAGGGCGGCGAAACTTCCTACATGTGATTGCACAGTCGAGCCGCTTCGGCCTTACTGAGTGATCAACAAAAACAACACCAAGGAAGTGTCATGCGTATTGTCCTGTTCCAGTCCATGGCCCTCGGCGCCGCGATCTTGAGCTGTTCATCGGCCTATGCGGTAACCCTGGAGGGTGGCGCAGTGGCCGCGCCCGATCAATATGGCGCACAGGTAGCCGCCGACATCCTGAAAAAAGGTGGCAACGCGGTGGATGCAGCAGTGGCCACCGCCTTCACTCTGGCGGTGACCTACCCTGAGGCCGGCAACATCGGTGGCGGCGGTTTCATGACCCTGTTCGTCGACGGCAAGCCGTATTTCCTCGACTACCGGGAAGTGGCGCCCAAGGCCGCGACCCGCAACATGTACCTGGACGAAAAAGGCGAGGTGATCGAGAACCTCAGCCTGGTCGGCGTGCGCGCAGCCGGCGTGCCCGGCACGGTGATGGGCCTGTGGGAAGCGCACGAGAAATTCGGCAAGCTGCCCTGGAGCGAGCTGCTGACCCCCGCCATCGGCTATGCGAAAAACGGCTTCAAGGTTGCCGAAAAGCAGTACCAGTACCGCAATGACGCGCAGGGCCTGTTCAAGACCGCGACCAACTTCAACGACTATTTCGGCACCATGAAGGTGGGCGAGCTGTTCAAACAGCCAGAGATGGCCCAGACCCTCGAACGTATTGCCGACAAGGGCGTGAGCGAGTTCTACCAGGGCAAGACCGCCGACCTGCTGGTGGCGCAGATGCAGGCTGACAAAGGCCTGATCACCAAAGAAGACCTCAAGGACTACAAGGCCGTCTGGCGTGAGCCCATGGCCCTGAGCTGGCGCGGCAACGTGGTCTACACCGCGCCACCGCCAAGCTCGGGCGGCGTTGCACTGGCCCAGTTGCTGGGCATCAAGGAAGACCGTGCGGCCGACTTCAAAGGCGTGGCGCACAATTCGGCGCAATACATTCACCTGCTGGCCGAGATCGAGAAGCGCGTGTTCGCCGACCGCGCCGACTACCTGGGCGACCCGGCCTTCACCAAGGTGCCGGTCGACCAGCTGATCGCCAAGGATTACCTGGCCAAGCGCGCCGCGCAGGTCAACCCGAAGGCCATTTCCGCGACCGACGATGTCAAACCGGGCCTGGAGCCGCACCAGACCACGCACTTCTCGATCGTCGACAAACAGGGTAACGCGGTCAGCAATACCTACACCCTCAACCTCGACTACGGCAGTGGTGTGGTGGTCAAGGGCGCGGGCTTTTTGCTCAACGACGAAATGGACGACTTCAGTGCCAAGCCGGGCGCAGCCAATGCCTTTGGTGTAGTGGGCGGTGATGCCAACGCTATCGAGCCGGGCAAGCGCATGCTGTCGTCCATGAGCCCGAGCCTGATGACCCGCGATGGCAAGGTTGCACTGGTGATCGGTACGCCCGGCGGCTCGCGGATCTTCACTTCGATCTTCCAGGTAATGAACAACCTGTACGACTACGGCATGCCCCTGGACAAGGCCGTGGCGGCGCAGCGTGTGCACCACCAGTTGTTGCCCAAGGACACCATCTACTTCGACAGCTACGCACCGCTGAGCGGGCCGGTAGCCGACGACCTGAAGAAGATGGGTTACGTGCTGGAGGATCAGGGCTGGGAGATGGGGGATATCCAGGCGATCCGGGTGAACGGGGCGAAGCTTGAGACGGCTTCGGATCCGCGTGGGCGCGGGGTGGGGATGGTCGTTAAATAATCGGCTGTCAGCTCTACCATCATCACCGGCAAGCCGGCTCCTACTGGTATCGCGCAGCCTCGAGCCTTGCGTATCCCTGATGGAGCCGGCTTGCCGACAATGGGCCGCAAAGCGGCCCTAAAGCACGAGGTCAGACGCGGAACTGGCTGACCAGCGTCTGCAGGTGCCCACCCAGGCGCGCCAGCTCGACACTGGACGCCGCGGTCTCATCACTGGCCGCTGCGGTCTGCTCCGACACATCGCGCACATTCAGGATGCTGCGGCTGATCTCCTCAGCCACCGCACTCTGCTGCTCGGCTGCCGCGGCAATCTGCTGGTTCATCGACTGGATGCTCGACACCGTGCTGGTGATGTTTTCCAGCGAAGTGCCGGCTTTGCGCGCCAGTTCGACACTGCTGTCGGTCAGGGTGCGGCTGCCTTGCATGGCGTTGGCCACTTGCTGGGTGCCATGTTGCAGGCCAGCCACCAATTCTTCGATCTCTTCGGTGGATTTCTGCGTACGCTGGGCCAAACCACGTACCTCGTCGGCGACCACGGCAAAGCCACGGCCAGCCTCACCGGCACGGGCGGCTTCGATGGCAGCGTTGAGCGCCAGCAGGTTGGTCTGTTCGGCTACCGACTTGATCACATCCATGACACTGCCGATTTTCTGGCTTTCCTGCTGCAGCAGGTTCATGGCTTCGGTGGAGCGGTGCACTTCCTCGGCCAGGCGTTCGATCTGGCTGATCGCTTCACCGACCACGCGATCACCTGCGCGTGCTTCGTCATCGGCGCCGGTCGCTGCGTGCGAAGCCTGCTCGGCATTGCGCGCCACTTCCTGAACGGTCGCGGCCATTTCGTGCATGGCGGTAGCGACCTGGTCGGTTTCGACCTTCTGGCTGTTTGCGCCAGCGCTGGTCTGCTCGGTGACCGCCGACAGTTCCTCAGCGGCGCTGGCGATCTGCGTGACACCGTCGCGGATGCCGGTGATGAGCTCGCGCAGGGTGGTGCCCATGCGGGCGATGCCCTGCTGCAGCACGCCGATTTCGTCGCGACGGGTAACCCGCAGGTCGTGGGTGAGGTCGCCACCAGCGATGCGCTCCACCGCTTGCAGCGTGTCATGCAGCGGGCGGGTGATCTGGCGGGTGATCAGCACCGCCGCCAGTACACCGACCAGCAGGGCCAGCAACGTGGCGATGGTCTGCAGGCTGCGCGCCTGGGCGCTCTCGGCGTCGCGGCGGTCGATCTGGATCTTGTACAGCGCGTCGCTGCGCTTGACGATATCGCCGCCCTGCACGGTCATCTCTGCACGGGCGGTGGTGATGTCGGCGACTGCATCGCGGAACTGGCGCACGGCCTCGCGGTAGGCCTGTATCGATTGCTCCAACTGCTGCACGCGCGTGGCTTCGGCAGGCAGCTGACGCTTCAGGTTGTCGATCTCGGCAAGTGCCGACTCCAGCTGGCGCAGGGCGGCCTGTTCGTTGGCCGCAGAGTTTTCGGCAATATAACCGCGCACATCCACTCGCAGTTGCAGCAGTTGCTGGCGCGCCTTGCTGATCAGTTGGTATTGCGACAAGCGCACGCTATCGGCTTCGGGGCGGCCCATGACGTCCTCGCCGAGCAGATCCATGGCCGCGTCGGCCTTGGCAGCCGATACATTCATCGCGTCACGTGCAGCCAGCGAGCCTTTGTAGCCGGCACGCATCTTGTTCAGCGAAACCTCGTACTCGCTGATGGTCTGGCCCAGTTCTTTGAGCAGCTTGACGTTTTCCGGGCTCTTGAAAGTACTGACCAGGTACTGTTGCTGCTTGCTGAAGGCATCCAGCTTGGCCTGGGTGTTGGCTGCGGCAGCATCGTCGCCATTGGCGATCATGTACTGCAGGCGCGCCACGCGCAGGTCGGTCAGGTCTTTGTTGAGCTTGCCGATATCGCCCATCCAGTTGCTGCGGTCGATGAGGCTGCCCAGGCTGTTCCAGCCGGTCAGGGCCAGCAGGCCGGTGAGGACCAGCACCAGGCCGAAGCCCAGGCCGAGTTTGAGGTTGACGCTGATGTTGGCAAACCAGCTGTTCATGCACGCTCTCCAGAAATGATTTCGCTCACTTGATCAATGTTCGATCGCGAGGCGTTGTTGTTCTGGATGCCCGCTGAATCGTGCAGGGGTTATCGGCAAATGGCGGGGAAGCTGAAACGCTTTTTCAGCTCAATTGCAACACCACGCGCGGCAGCGGGCTTGCCGCGCGCAGGGACCCCTTGAAATTTCAAAGGCTTCGCGCACTGAACGTGTCGCAGCTGTTCACATCGCCCTGGGCAAACCCGGCCTTGAACCAACGCACCCGCTGCGCCGAGGTGCCGTGGGTAAAGGAGTCAGGTACCACGCGCCCCTGGCCCTTTTGCTGCAGTCGGTCATCACCGATGGCATTGGCAGCATTGAGTGCTTCCTCGACATCCCCTGGCTCCAGCCAGTTCAGGCGTTGCTGCGCCTGGTAAGCCCATACACCGGCCAGGCAGTCGGCCTGCAATTCCTGGCGCACCAGCAAGCCATTGTCACCCTCCAGGCGCTGGCCTGCACGGCGCGCGGCATCGACCTTGGCCGACACGCCAAGCAAGGTTTGCACGTGGTGGCCGATCTCGTGGGCGATCACGTAGGCCTGGGCGAAGTCGCCTGCGGCGGCGAAGCGGGTTTCCATTTCACGGAAGAACGACATGTCCAAGTACACCCGCTGGTCGGCCGGGCAGTAGAACGGCCCCACCGCCGCTGAAGCGAAGCCGCAGGCGGAATTCACCTGGCCGCTGAACAGCACCAGCTTAGGGTCGCGATACTGCTTGCCAGCCTGCGAGAACAGAGCCTTCCAGGTGTCTTCGGTGTCGCCCAGGATCGAGGCGACGAACTGGGCCTGCTCGTCGTTGGCCGCTGGGGCCTTGTTGCCCGCACCGCTTGGGGCTTGCTGCTGCTCCATCTGGCCAGTGAGCTGGCCGAGGATCTGCAGCGGGTCCTGGCCAGTGAGCCAACCGATGCCGACGATCAGCAGGATGGCCCCGAGCCCCAGGCCCTTGCCGCCGCCAAAGCGCATGCCACCACCGCCGCCGCCTTGGCCACGGGCATCGACCACATTGTCGCTACGACGGCCTTTTCGCCATTCCATGAAGTGCACTCCAGAGCCTGAAACATGAAGACAAAGGTTAGTTCACGCCAGCCAAAGGTACTAATGCATAACCATTTGGTTAAGTAACGGTCGGCGGAATTCAATATTCATCTGGGGCGACCTATCCGAAACTGCAAGTCCGCCTGCGAACCACAGGCGCTTTGATAACTCCAAGAGAGGAAAACGGCATGCCCGCCCAGGACAACAGCCGCTTCGTGATCCGTGATCGCAACTGGCACCCCAAGGCCCTGACCCCCGACTACAAGACTTCCATTGCCCGCTCGCCGCGCCAGGCATTGGTCAGCATCCCGCAGTCGATCAGCGAAACCACCGGCCCGGACTTCACCCACCTGGGCTTCGGCGCCCACGACCATGACCTGCTGCTGAACTTCAACAACGGCGGCCTGCCGATTGGTGAGCGTATCATCGTTGCTGGCCGTGTCGTCGACCAGTACGGCAAGCCAGTGCCCAATACCTTGGTAGAGATCTGGCAGGCCAACGCCGGCGGCCGTTACCGCCACAAGAACGACCGCTACCTGGCCCCGCTGGACCCGAATTTCGGTGGTGTCGGCCGCTGCCTGACCGACAGTGAAGGCTACTACAGCTTCCGCACCATCAAGCCCGGCCCATACCCATGGCGCAACGGCCCGAACGACTGGCGCCCGGCGCACATCCACGTCGCTGTCAGCGGCCCGTCGATCGCCACCAAGCTGATCACCCAGCTGTACTTCGAGGGCGACCCGCTGATCCCGATGTGCCCGATCGTCAAGTCGATCGCCAACCCTGAAGCGGTGCAGCAACTGATCGCCAAGCTCGACATGAGCAACGCCAACCCCATGGATTGCCTGGCGTACCGCTTCGACATCGTGCTGCGCGGCCAGCGCAAAACCCACTTCGAAAACTGCTGAGGACCCCGCCATGCCAATCGAACTGCTGCCGGAAACCCCCTCGCAGACCGCCGGCCCCTACGTGCACATCGGCCTGGCCCTGGAAGCGGCCGGTAACCCTACCCGTGATCAGGAAATCTGGAACCGTCTGGCTAAGCCGCAGGCACCGGGTGAACACATCCTGCTGATCGGCCAGGTGTATGACGGCAACGGCCACCTGGTGCGCGATTCATTCCTGGAACTCTGGCAGGCCGATGCCAATGGCCAGTACCAGGATGACTACAACCTGGAAAACGCCTTCAACAGCTTCGGTCGCACCGCCACCACCTTCGATGCCGGTGAGTGGACCGTGCAGACCGTCAAGCCCGGTGTGGTGAACAACGCTGCCGGTGTGCCGATGGCCCCGCACATCAACATCAGCCTGTTTGCTCGCGGCATCAACATCCACTTGCACACGCGGCTGTATTTCGATGATGAGGCCGAAGCGAACGCCAAGTGCCCGGTGCTCAACCTGATCGAGCAGCCGCAGCGCCGTGAAACCTTGATTGCCAAGCGTTGCGAGGTGGATGGCAAGACGGCGTACCGTTTCGATATCCGTGTTCAGGGGGAAGGGGAGACGGTCTTCTTCGACTTCTGAATGTATTGGGGCTGCAAAGCAGCCCCAATTTCCGTCAATCAGCGCCGAACCAGCAATACCCCACTTTCCATGTGGTGGGTATACGGGAACTGGTCAAACAACGCACAGCGTTCGATGCGGTGCGTGTCCTGCAACTGCTCGATGTTGGCCGCCAGCGTTTCTGGATTGCACGAGATATACAGAATCCGTTCAAAACGCCGTGTCAGCTCGCAAGTATCCGGGTCCATCCCCGCGCGTGGTGGGTCGACGAATACGGTCCCGAACGCATAACTCTTCAGGTCGATCCCTTCCAGCCGTCGGAACGGACGAACCTCGTTCAGCGCCTGGGTCAGCTCTTCCGCTGACAGGCGCACCAAGCGCACGTTATCCACCGCGTTCTCTTCGAGGTTGCTCAGGGCGGCGTTGACCGAGGTCTTGCTGATCTCGGTGGCCAGCACCTGGCGTACGCGGGTGGCCAACGGCAGGGTGAAATTGCCGTTACCGCAGTACAGTTCCAGCAGGTCGTCATCGCGCTCGCCGATGGCGTCGTACGCCCAGCTCAGCATCTTCTGGTTCACCGCGCCATTGGGCTGGGTGAATGCGCCTTCCGGCTGGCGATAGCTGAACACCCGGCCAGCCACATCGAGTTTTTCCATGGCGTAATCACGGCCGATGACCAGCCGCTTGCCCTTGGAGCGGCCGATCAGGCTCACGCCCAGTTCTTCGGCCAACTGCCGTGCTGCCACTTCCCAGGCCTCGTCCAGCGGGCGGTGGTAGCACATCGTGACCATCGCATCGCCGGCAAGGGTGGTGAGGAACTCCACCTGGAACAGCCGATTGCTCAGTTCTTCACTGGCCTGCCAGGCAGCCTTGAGGCGCGGCATCAATGCGTTGATGCGCTCGCTGGCGATGGGGAAATCGTCGATCAGGATGGCCTTGTGCTTCTCGCCCGGGGCGAACATCGCATAGTGGCGCTGGCCATCCTCGCGCCACAGGCGGAACTCGGCACGCAAGCGGTAATGCTCGCGCGGCGAGTCGAACACAGCGGGCTGCGGCGCACCGAAGGGGGCCAGCAGCTCGCGCAGGCGGGTAACCTTGGCCTGCAGTTGCGCGTCGTAGGCGCTAGGGTCGAAGGCAGCACTCATGCGTTGAACCAGCCCAGCTTGATGACGAACAGGATGGAAAGGATCACCAGTGCCGGGTTCAGGTCGCGGCGGCGGCCGGAGATCAGCTTGACGGCGGTCCAGCAGATGAAGCCGAAGGCGATGCCGTTGGCGATCGAGTAGGTCAGCGGCATGGCCAGGGCGGTGACCACCACCGGTGCGGCCTCGGTCACGTCGTCCCAGTTTATTTCCGCCAGGCCCGAAGCCATCAGCACGGCGACGAACAGCAGCGCCGGTGCGGTGGCAAAGGCCGGTACGCTACCGGCCAGCGGGGCGAAGAACAGCGCCAGCAGGAACAGCACGGCCACCACGATGGCGGTCAGGCCGGTGCGGCCACCGGCGCTCACGCCTGCCGCCGACTCGATGTAGCTGGTGGTGGTCGAGGTGCCCAGCAGCGAACCGGCCATGGCCGCAGTGCTGTCGGCGATCAGGGCACGGCCCATCTTCGGCATGTGGCCGTCCTTGCCCATCAGGCCGGCGCGCTTGGCCACGGCGATCAGGGTGCCGGAGTTGTCGAACAGGTCGACGAACAGGAAAGCGAAGATCACGCTGACCAGGCCTACGTCGAGTGCCCCGGCGATGTCCAGCTGCAGGAAGGTCGGTGCCAGCGAAGGGGGCATCGACACGATACCGCCGAACGGCGTGACGCCCATGGCGATCGCAGCGACCGTCACGGCGAGAATACCGATCAGCACCGCGCCGCGCACCTTGAGCGCTTCAAGGCCCACGATCAGGAAGAAGCCCAGCGTGGCAAGGATCACCGACGGCTGCTTGAGGTCGCCCATGCCCACCAGGGTGGCCGGGTTATCGACGACGATGCCGGCGTTATGCAGGGCGATGAGCGCCAGAAACAGGCCAATGCCCGCGGCAATGGCCGAGCGCAGCGGCAGCGGGATGCTGTTTACGATCCACTCGCGGATGCGGAAGATCGACAGCAGGAAGAACATCACCGCCGAGAGGAACACCGCGCCCAACGCGACCTGCCAAGTGTGCCCCATGTGCAGGACCACGGTGTAGGTGAAGAACGCGTTCAAGCCCATGCCCGGCGCCAAGGCGATGGGGTAGTTGGCGATCAGGCCCATGGTCGCCGAGCCGATGGCGGCAGCCAGGCAGGTGGCGACGAAGATCGCGCCCTTGTCCATGCCGGTTTCGCCAAGAATGCTCGGGTTGACGAACAGGATGTAGGCCATGGCCAGGAAGGTGGTGACGCCCGCAAGAATCTCGGTGCGCACGTTGGTGTTGTGTGCTCTTAGTTGAAACAGCCTTTCCAGCATGCCCGCTCCCCGAGGCGCCCCCGGCGCCGTGAATGTATCGACCCCATCAGCAAAGCACAGACCGTAACGGCTGCCGTGGTTTTGCGTGGGGAGGAAAAAAGCCGCGCATCATACCAGCATGGCTGGCAGGGGCCTATGGCCGTTCAGGCCCCCGTCAACCATTGTGCAACCGATCCCGCGTGGCCAGTGTCGGGAACAACTTTATCCACACTCCGGTCACCACCAAGGTGCCGACGCCACCCAGCACCACCGCCGGCACCGTGCCGAACCAGTGCGCCGTGACCCCCGATTCGAATTCACCGAGCTGATTGGAGGCACCGATGAACAGGCCGTTGACTGCGCTTACCCGGCCACGCATCTCATCCGGCGTCTCCAGTTGCACGAACGCACCGCGTATCACCATGCTGATCATGTCTGCTGCACCCAGCACCACCAGTACCGCCAGCGAGAACCAGAATGAGGTCGACAGGCCAAAGGCGATGGTTGCCACGCCGAACACCCCGACTGCGGTGAACATGGTGCGGCCGACCTTGCGCTCCACCGGGAAGCGCGCCAGCCAGAACGACATCAACAGCGCGCCCACCGCTGGCGCCGACCGCAACAGGCCCAGGCCCCAAGGGCCGGTGAGCAGGATATCCTTGGCGAACACTGGTAGCAGTGCGGTGGCGCCACCCAGCAGTACGGCGAACAGGTCGAGGGAAATCGCCCCGAGAATGTCTGGCCGGCTGCGGATGAAACGCACGCCTGCCAGTAGCGACTCCAGGCTGGCGCGACCGCGTTGCGGCACTTGCTGGCGCGAATCCAGGGTCAGCATAAGCAGGCAGGCAATGGCATACAGGGCCACGGTCGGGCCATACACCCAGGTACTGCCGAAGGCATACAGGAGCCCACCCACGGCCGGGGCGACGATGGTCGCCGCCTGGGTGGCCGAGGCTGAGGCCGCTACGGCCCGAGGAAACAGCCCGGGCGGCACCACATTGGGCAGCAGCGCCTGGGTGGCGGGCATTTCGAACGAGCGGGTGGCTCCGAGCAGGAAGGCGAGGGCGAAGATCAGTTCGCGGCTGACGTTGTCGGTGGCGCTGCCCAAGGCCAGCACCAGGGCGATCAACCCCTGCAGCGTCTGGCACAGGGCCGCGACCTTGCGCCGGTCATAGCGGTCGGCGACGTGCCCGGTGTGCAGCATGAACAGCACCCGCGGCGCGAATTCGACGAGGCCTACCAGGCCCAGGTCGAGCACATTGCCGGTCAATTGGTAGAGGTGCCAGCCAATGGCAACGGTAAGCATCTGAAAACCGCTGGCGGTGAACACCCGGGCCAGCCAAAAGGCAATGAAAGGTCGGTGATGGCGCAACAACTGCGGTGCGGAATCGGACATCGGAAACCTGTGGCCTCGGCGCAGTAGAGGGGGGGCGGCAGATTATCATCTGTTTGTAACAAACGGTTACTGTTTGCCGTTGTCGACACGGTTTCTTCGGCTCTGGAAGGGGGTGGGGCAACCGGTCACGCGGCAAACAACCGCACCGCCTGCCGGGCCATTCGGGACTATGCTTGCTATCAATCGTTGATCTGGATCAATCGTTCCAGAAACAACGATTTGGCCAGTGGGCCGAAATCCCTGCGATCGAACAGAACAATTCCAACGTGCCGCACTCGACACTAACGCGGGGGCAGTGGGCGACGGGCCACGAGCCCGGAAGCCGGATTACCTGAAGAGGAAGCACCATGTTCGGAATAGAAGCCCTCGAGCTCGCCCGAATTCAGTTTGCCTTTACCGTGTCGTTCCACATCCTGTTCCCGGCCATCACCATTGGCCTTGCGAGTTACCTGGCGGTTCTCGAAGGCCTTTGGCTGAGGACCCATGAGCAGGTCTACCGTGACCTTTACCACTTCTGGTCGAAGATCTTCGCCGTCAACTTCGGTATGGGGGTGGTTTCCGGCCTGGTCATGGCCTACCAGTTCGGTACCAACTGGAGTCGTTTTTCCGACTTCGCCGGCGCTGTCACGGGCCCCCTGCTCACTTATGAGGTGCTGACCGCGTTCTTCCTCGAGGCGGGCTTCCTCGGCGTCATGCTGTTTGGCTGGAACCGCGTGGGCCGCGGCCTGCATTTCTTCTCCACCGTGATGGTGGCATTGGGTACGCTGGTGTCGACCTTCTGGATCCTGGCGTCCAACAGCTGGATGCAGACCCCGCAAGGCCACGAGATCATCGACGGTCGGGTCGTCCCGGTGGACTGGCTGGCGATCATCTTCAACCCGTCGTTCCCCTACCGCCTGATGCACATGGCCACCGCCGCGTTCGTTGCCACAGCCTTCTTCGTTGGTGCCTCGGCGGCCTGGCACCTGCTGCGCGGGCGCGATAACCCGGCGGTGCGCAAGATGCTGTCGATGGCCATGTGGATGGCGCTGATCGTCGCCCCCATCCAGGCTGTGATCGGTGATTTCCACGGGCTTAACACCCTCAAGCATCAGCCGGTGAAGATTGCCGCAATCGAAGGCCACTGGGAGAACGTTCCTGGCGAGCCGACCCCGCTGATCCTGTTCGGCATCCCGGACATGGAAGCCGAAACCACCCGCTTCAAGGTCGAAATCCCGGCGCTCGGTAGCCTGATCCTTACCCACAGCCTGGATAAGCAAGTGCCGGCGATGAAGGAGTTCCCGCCAGAAGACCGTCCCAATTCGACCATTGTCTTCTGGTCGTTCCGGGTCATGGTCGGGCTTGGCTTCCTGATGATCTTCGTTGGCCTGTGGAGCCTCTGGCTGCGCAAACGCGGCACCCTCTACACTTCACGCCCGTTCCTGTACCTGACACTGTGGATGGGCCCATCGGGCCTGATCGCCATTCTTGCCGGCTGGTTCACCACCGAGATCGGCCGCCAGCCGTGGGTGGTGTACGGCCTGATGCGTACCTCGGAGGGTGTCTCCAACCATAGCTACGCCCAGCTGGGCTTTACCCTGATTGCATTCGTGGTGGTGTACTTCGCGCTGTTCGGCACTGGCCTGGGCTACATGATGCGCCTTGTGCGCAAAGGGCCGAAAACGGGCGAGGGCGACGAGCACACCCCTGGCGGTCCCGGCCAGAAACGCACGCCGGCACGGCCGCTTTCCGCCGCCGATGAAGGCCGCAAGGCCACTGCCCCCAGCCTGAGCAAGGAGAACTGAGCCATGGGTATCGACCTTCCGCTGATCTGGGCCGTGATCATCATCTTCGGTGTCATGATGTACGTGGTGATGGACGGGTTCGATCTGGGCATCGGCATGCTCTTCCCCTTCGTCAAGGCTGAGCAGGACCGGGATGTGATGATGAACACCGTCGCCCCCGTATGGGACGGTAACGAAACCTGGCTGGTCCTGGGCGGCGCCGGTTTGTTCGGGGCCTTCCCGATGGCCTATTCGGTGGTGCTCGAAGCGCTTTATCTGCCGCTGATCCTCATGCTGATCGGCCTGATCTTCCGCGGAGTGGCCTTCGAGTTCCGTTTCAAGGCCAAGGACGACAAGCGCCACATCTGGGACAAGGCGTTCATCGGCGGTTCACTGGTGGCGACTTTCTTCCAGGGGGTCGCGTTGGGGGCATTCATCGAGGGCTTCAAGGTAGTGGACCGGCATTACGCCGGCGGCACGCTCGACTGGCTGACCCCGTTCAGCCTGTTCAGTGGCCTGGGCCTGATCGTCGCGTACACTTTGCTCGGGTGCACCTGGCTGATCATGAAGACCGAGGGGCCTCTGCAAGCGCAGATGCACAAGCTCGGCCGGCCGCTGGCCCTGGTGTTGCTGGTGGTGATCGGCATCGTCAGCTTGTGGACGCCGATCGCTTACCCACAGATTGCCGATCGCTGGTTCAGCATGCCCAACCTGATCTGGTTCATGCCGGTACCGCTTCTCGTGCTGGTAACGTTCTACGGTTTGTTCAAGGCAGTGGCGCGCAGTGCCAACTACACCCCGTTCCTGCTGACGTTGGTGCTGATCTTCCTTGGCTACAGCGGCCTGGGCATCAGCCTCTGGCCGTATATCATCCCGCCGTCGATCTCGATCTGGGATGCAGCTGCGCCGCCACAGAGCCAGGGCTTCATGCTGGTCGGCACATTGTTCATCCTGCCATTCATCCTGGGGTATACCTTCTGGAGCTATTACGTGTTCCGCGGCAAGGTCACCCACGAAGACGGCTATCACTAGGAGGGCCCATCATGGCTGGCAAACATGGCCTTGAAGAGAAGAAACCCCTGTGGCAACGCCTGGGCTGGTTGTTGCTGATCTGGGCTTTGAGCGTGGCCGCCCTGGGCGTGGCGGCCTATGTGATGCGGCTGTTCATGAGCGCGGCGGGGCTGACCACGCATTGAGGGCCGTGGGGCTGCACTGAGCAGCCCCCGCTTCACTTGCGGGCTTTGAGGATCACGAACTTCGGTGTCGCGGCCACCTGTTCAACTCCCCGGAACAGGCGCGCCAGCTTGCTGTGATAGCCCAAGTGGCGATTACCGACGATATACAACGCACCGCCGACCACCAATGCCTCACGCGCCTGCTGGAACATGCGCCAGGCAAGGAAGTCGCCCACCACCTGCTGTTGATGGAACGGCGGGTTGCACAGCACCACATCCAGCGATTGCTTTTCCACCCCCGCCAGGCCATCGCCTGCCACTACCGTCACCGCGCGATCGCCCAGCGCAGCCTGCCAGTTTTCCTGCGCCGACTGCACCGCCATGTACGATTCATCCACCAGTGTGTAGTGCGCCTGGGGGTTGGCCAGCGCGCTGGCGATGGCCAGCACGCCGTTGCCGCAACCCAGGTCGGCGACACGTGCATTGCCCAAGTCGTGTGGCAGGTGTGGGAGGAAGGCCCGCGTGCCGATGTCCAGGCCGTCGCGGCAGAATACGTTGGCATGGTTGAGCAGTTCGAGCGCAGGTGAGTCGAGGCGGTAGCGGGTCGGGTACGGGGAGCTGGCGGCAGGGCGCTGGGCGAAGGTGGCCGTCAGCAGGCGCGCTTTTTTTTGCGCCAGCGAAGCCTGTACCGGGCCGATGTACTTCTCCAGCAGATCACCCGCAGCCCGTGGCAAGTGTTTGATCATGGCCGCAGCGATGACCTGTGCGCCGGGCGCCAGGTGGCCTTGCAACCTGATCAGTTGCTCTTCGAGCAGTGCAAGTGTTTTCGGCACGCGCACCAGTACGCGATCGAAGTGCCCCTGCCAATGCTCGCTGGCGGGCACGAAAGGTACGCTGTCGAATGCCTTGCCGTTACGCGCGAGGTTTTTTTCCAGGGCCATGTGGGCCAGGTGCGAGTCACCGCTGCTGACCACCGGCACGTGGTCGACCAGGCTGGCGGCCAGCGCGCCGAAGCTGTCATTGAGTACCAGCACCCTGCTCCCGGCCGCCAGTTGCTGAGCGTGCAACTGCTCGAGCAGGTATTCATCGGCGGCGTCAAAGGCCTGCAACGGGTCGTTGGCCTGGTCCGGCTGGCGGATCAGGTCGAGTTCGGCGTAGGGTGTGATCAACAGGGGCATGGCATCAGGCTCGGGCACGGGTCGCCCGTCACAGATCGTCACGGGCTTCGGTACGCGATTCTACAGGGCTTTGCCTCTGGTCGCAGGCCGGGTTATTGATCGATCAGGCCTCGCATCACGGCAATGGCGACGGCGCCTGCCTTGTTGGAAGCATTGGTCTTGGTAATCACGCTGCGGATATGGAAGTTCACTGTGCTTTGCGACAGTGACAGAATGCAGGCGACGTCGGCGGCGGTCTTGCCGGCGGCCGACCATTTCAGCACCTCGAGTTCCCGATCGCTCATCTTCAGCGGCGAACTCAACTTGGCCAGGTGATGCTCACAAATGGTGTCGTGCAGCGTATGGCACAGCCATTGTACTTGGCCGGCCTTGTCGTACAGCTCGTGGGTGTCGATCTTGCCACAGGGCCGTGCCACGCTGACTTGGGTCTCGTTGTGCCTGAGGTCATGCAGCGATTGTGTCCAGCCGTGGCGCAGGCCATGTTTGCAGGCCTGCTCACGAAAATCCGGCGCTTCGCGATACAACTCATCGGTCCACAGTACCGGCCCGGTCGACGTGTGACTCAATGCTGCTGCCGAGTCCTGCTTGTAGAACTCGTCGCGTTGATAACGCTCGATCCAGGCAAGCGGGTAGTTACTGTACAGGTAGAGCCTGGGTGCCTGGGCTGCAAGCTGAATGCGAAGCTTGAGCCCCATGAACTCCATGCCCAGGTCCTGTGCCAGGTGAACCGCGAGGTCGAACACCTTTTGCGGGGTACTTTCGTTGACCAAGCGGTCTAAATGCTCGTGATTCCAGTGAGGCATCAACCCTCTCCCTTGCGTCCAGAGGACCCAATCCGTTTGCATACCGGTGGGATTGTAGGAAAAGACCGAGCGTTTTGTTGGGATTTTTTTGTTAAGAATGTCTCATCATTCCAGGACAGCAGCCAGGCCGTGGCCTGTGACCCTACAATCGAACGGTTTTTATCCTGGCCGCTTTGCGCGACACTGTGCGCACGCTATTCACGGAGCCCGTCATGACCGCCAGTGCCGAAAAGTTTACCCGCCAGACCTTGCTGGACGTCCAGCCACTGACGCCTGGCCTGTTCAGCCTGCGGGTGACTCGCGATCCGGGGTTTCGCTTTCGGGCCGGGCAATTCGCCCGGCTTGGCGTGACCAAGGCCGATGGCAGCGTGGTCTGGCGTGCTTACTCGATGGTCAGTGCGCCGCATGACGAGTATTTAGACTTCTTCTCCATCGTGGTCCCGGGCGGGGAGTTCACCAGCGAGCTCAGCCGCCTTGGCGAGGGTGATTCACTGCTGATCGACCGCCAGGCATTTGGCTACCTGACCCTTGATCGCTTCGTCGGTGGCCGTGACCTGTGGCTGTTGGCGACCGGTACCGGCATTGCGCCGTTCATGTCGATCCTGCAGGACTTCGAGGCCTGGGAGCGTTTCGACAACATCAAACTGGTGTATTCGGTACGCGAGGCCAAGGAGCTGGCCTATGTGGATGACATTGCCGGGCTTGAACAGCGTGATTACCTGGCAGAGTTTGCAGGCAAGCTGCAATTCATTCCCGTGGTTACCCGTGAGCAGTATCCGGACGCGCTGAATGCACGCATCACTACACTGATCGAGAATGGCGAGCTGGAAAAGGCGGCGGGGCTGGAACTGTCGCCTGAGCACTCACGGATCATGCTTTGCGGCAACCCGCAAATGATCGATGAGACCCGCAAGGTGCTCAAGGCGCGTGACCTGCAGTTGAGCTTGAGCAAGCGGCCTGGGCAGGTGGCGGTGGAGAACTACTGGTAGCTGCAAGCTGCAAGCTACAAGTGCTGCCCTTGAGCGGCCTTACGCTTGCAGCTTGCCACTTTTCAAGGCAGGCGATTCTGGTTCTGCGACTTGAGCAGGTCACGAATCTCGGTCAGCAGCGTTTCCTGAGGGGTCGGGGTCGGCGGGGCGCTTGGCGCAACGGCCTCTTCGCGTTTCAGGCGGTTGATCGCCTTGACACCCATGAAGATGGCGAAGGCCACGATCACGAAGTCGATCACGGTCTGGATGAACTTGCCGTAGGCCAGCACCACGGCCGGTATATCGCCCTCAGCCGCCTTCAAGGTAATGGCCAGGTCACTGAAGTCCACGCCTCCGATCAATATCCCCAGTGGCGGCATGATGATATCGCCGACGAATGAGGAGACTATCTTGCCGAATGCAGCGCCGATAATGATACCGACTGCCATGTCGACGACATTGCCCTTGACCGCGAAGGCCTTGAACTCACTGATCATTCCCATGTTCGATTCCCTTGTGACAAATGGTGATGTTTACGCAGTGTAAGCCACTGCATCGCTTCATGCGTGCCGTTCACGGGTAGTGACTGCGCTTGGAACGAATAGTTTTGTCGCATGCCGACGCGCTCGAGACACGTCTGCGTCGGCTATCATGGCGATTTTTCCAGGAGACCCTGCCCATGGCCAAGGCCAAGCGCTTGTATGGCTGCACCGAGTGCGGCGCTACCTTTCCCAAATGGGCCGGCCAGTGTGGCGAATGCGGGGCGTGGAACACCCTGGTCGAAACCATGATCGAGAGCGGCGGTGCGGCGGCACCCAGCGGTCGCGCCGGCTGGACCGGGCAACAGGCGCAGATCAAGACCCTGGCCGAAGTCAGCGTCGAGGAAATTCCGCGGTTCACCACCAGCAGCACCGAACTCGATCGTGTGCTGGGCGGCGGCCTGGTCGACGGTTCGGTGGTGTTGATCGGCGGTGACCCGGGCATCGGCAAATCGACCATTCTGCTGCAGACCTTGTGCAACATCGCCGTGGGCATGCCGGCGCTGTATGTCACCGGCGAAGAGTCGCAGCAGCAGGTGGCCATGCGCTCACGCCGCCTGGGGCTGCCCCAGGACCAGCTCAAAGTGATGACCGAGACCTGTATCGAAACGATCATCGCCACCGCGCGCCAGGAAAAGCCCCGGGTCATGGTCATCGATTCGATCCAGACCATCTTCACCGAGCAATTGCAATCAGCGCCCGGCGGTGTCGCCCAGGTGCGCGAAAGTGCGGCATTGCTGGTGCGCTATGCCAAGCAGAGTGGCACGGCGATCTTCCTGGTCGGCCATGTCACCAAGGAAGGCTCGCTGGCAGGCCCGCGGGTGCTGGAGCACATGGTCGACACCGTGTTGTATTTCGAGGGAGAGTCCGATGGCCGCTTGCGCTTGCTGCGCGCGGTGAAGAACCGCTTCGGTGCGGTCAATGAACTGGGGGTCTTCGGTATGACCGACCGTGGGCTCAAAGAGGTTTCCAACCCATCGGCGATCTTCCTCAACCGGGCTCAGGAAGAAGTACCGGGCAGCGTGGTCATGGCCACGTGGGAAGGTACCCGGCCGATGCTGGTAGAGGTACAGGCACTGGTCGATGACAGCCACCTGGCCAACCCGCGGCGTGTCACCCTGGGCCTGGACCAGAACCGGCTGGCCATGTTGCTGGCGGTGCTGCACCGCCATGGTGGTATTCCCACCCATGACCAGGACGTGTTTCTCAATGTCGTCGGCGGGGTGAAGGTCCTTGAAACCGCGTCGGACCTGGCCTTGTTGGCTGCGGTGATGTCCAGCCTGCGCAACCGGCCATTGGCCCACGGGCTGCTGGTATTTGGCGAGATTGGTTTGTCGGGCGAGGTGCGGCCGGTTCCCAGTGGCCAGGAGCGCCTCAAAGAAGCGGCAAAACATGGCTTCAAGCGGGCCATCGTGCCCAAGGGCAACGCACCGAAGGAATCACCGGCGGGGTTGCAGGTGATCGCCGTAACCCGGCTGGAACAGGCTCTGGACGCCTTGTTCGAATAAGCCGCTGGTTGTGCAGGCAATCGGCCGGTGCAGGCAAACAAAAAAGGGAGCCGACGATGCGCATCGGCTCCCTCTGGGTCACCGCTCAGTCAGCGGTCAGTGCTCGGCTACCGGCGTTCGCCTGGGCGCCGCATTGCCATGCTCGTCCAGCTCCAGCACCGGCACCTCATTGCCCTCTGCGTCGAACAGCTTGCCTTCCTTGAAGTAATCTCCATCACGCAGTGCAGAGATGTCCGAGTACTGGATGGTGCGCTCGTAGCCTGCCGCGAACACTGACTGCTGGTCTGAATTGCCTGCCGTGAAATGGTTGAAGATCAGGTTCAACACGATGGCCATGATCGCTGCCGAGCTGATGCCGGAGTGGAAGATGGTCTCGAACCAGTTCGGGAAGTGGTGGTAGAAGTTCGGCGCGGCAATCGGGATCATGCCAAAGCCCAGCGAGGCGGCGACGATGATCAGGTTGACGTTGTTCTTGTAGTTGACCTTGGACAGGGTGCGGATACCGCTGGCAGCCACAGTGCCGAACAGCACGATGCCTGCGCCGCCCAGTACCGGGGTTGGCACTGCTGCAATCACCCGGCCCATCACCGGCAGCAGGCCCAGCACTACCAGGATCACACCACCGGTGGCCACCACGTAGCGGCTCTTGACCCCGGTCACGGCCACCAGGCCTACGTTCTGCGCAAAGGCGCTCTGGGTGAAAGAGCCGAATACCGGTGCCAGGATGCTCGAAGCCATGTCGGCGCGCAGGCCATTGCCCAGGCGCTTGGAATCGACCTTGGTATCGATGATCTCACCCACGGCCAGGATGTCGGCCGAGGTTTCCACCAGGGTCACCATGATCACGATGCACATCGACAGGATCGCCGCGATGTGGAAGGTCGGCATACCGAAGTGGAACGGGGTGGGGAAGGCGAACATCGGGCCTTCGGCCACCTTGCTGAAGTCGGTCATGCCCAGCGCCCAGGCGATCAGGGTGCCGAAGACCATGGCCAGCAGGATCGACAGGCGCGAAATGGTCGCGCTGCCCAGTTTGCTCAGCAGCAGCACGATGGCGAACGTCAGCGCTGCCAGGCCGATGTTGGCCATGCTGCCGAATTCCGGCGAAGCACTGTTGCCGCCCATCACCCAGCGTGCGGCCACCGGCATCAAGGTCAGGCCGATGGTGGTGATGACGATACCGGTGACCAGAGGCGGGAAGAACTTGGTGATGCGCGAGAACACCGGGGTGATCAGAAAGCCGATCAGCGATGCCGCCATGACTGCGCCCAGCACGCCTGGCAAGCCGCCACCGTCCTGGCTGCTGAGAATCGCCCCCATGGTTGCCACGCCTGCGAACGACACGCCCTGCACCAACGGCAACTGGCATCCGAAGAAGGGCAGGCCGAGCGTTTGCAGCAGCGTGGCCAGGCCACCGGCAAACAGCGAGGCCGCGATCAGCATGCCGATCTCGGCACCATTGAGGCCCGCAGCCTGCCCCAGGATCAGGGGTACTGCGACGATCCCTCCATACATGGTCAGCACATGCTGAAGGCCATAGGCCAAGTTGGCTCCAAGGCCGAGGTTTTCGTCCTCGGGGCGCTTGGCGGGAGACGTGCTAGGGGACGTAGTCATTGAGCAGGCTCACTGTTTATTGTTGTGCCGCTACTGTAGACACTTCCTACAAATGATTGCTACAAGAATTGTATACAATATTTTGATTGGAGGGCGAACAAGCAGGCTTGCAGGGTGTGCAAGAACGCAATGCAGATCGCGTACCAACTCATTGAATACGGTGTTAGAGGGGTGTGTACAACGTTGCGATACCCAGGTTGAAAGCTGTCTGGGTAGACAAGAAACACAAGTTGGGAAAGCTATTAGCTAGCTAAGAGATCCCATTATTCGATGAGTTGTCGCAGCTCGCGCATCATTTCGGTGCTGTCGGCCACGTTCAATTCCACAAGACGGTGCAAATGGCTCATCGAATCGATGTCGATGTAGAGGCAGATGAACCCCAGCCGCTTCGCCTCTTCATGGCGTAGTTCCACCTGCATCTGCACATGGGTGTGCGGGTCCAGTTGGATGATCGCATCGAAATCCTGAGTGAGGTCGGCGTTCCACGGCTCAGGGCGCTCGATCAGCAGGCCCTTGAGCGACAGATCCAGGAGTTTGACCGGCCAGCGGCGATCGCCCTGGCGCAGTTCGGTGGGGGCGTCGAAGTCAATGCGCTGGAAGCGCCGGCGATCGTCGGAAGGAGTGGTCATGGCGGGCCCTCGTCAGTAGCACTGACTATAGACCAGCCATGGGCACTCCTGCCGGATGACGGGTAATACGGATGACATATGGCCGAGTCACCCGGCGCCACCGTTAGCTGGTGACGAAATCGAGGTCGACCACCTGATAGAAGGCCTTGTCGGTCTCGGCTATTTCCCAGACGCCCAGCAGTACGTGATAGCCCTGGCGTTCAGGTAGCTCCAAGGTATGCGTAGTGGGTTGTGCCGGCCACATCTGCTCGTCGGTGAAGCCCCAGTAAGGCTGAAGTTCATTGAGGAATGTGGCGAACGGCTGCGGTTCGAACTGGGCACGGGTCAGCGGCTCCCCGGCTTTCAGATGATCGACGCACGATTTCAGCGTGTGCAGATTCGTCAATCGCGTGTCTTCCAAGGGCAATCGGATTGCCTGATCATTGAAAGCGCGTGCCCCTTTCATGCACAGCTGGCAAAAATGACAGGCCCGCCAGGGCGCGTGTTGCTTCCCAGGCATGAGGTTGTACGGGTAGCGGCGTTCTAGAGCCTGTGCTCGCCACCGGCTGTATGCCAATTCGGGATGGTAAACCCTTCAAGCAAGCCCTAGACTCAAGGGGCTGTCTATTCCAACCACTTAGCTGGAAGCATGCCATGAACAACAATAACAGCCTGCTACGCCACATCCCGTGGCTGGCGCTGGCGGTCATAGGGGCTTGTGCGCTGGGTGTGGTCGCCCTGCGTCGAGGCGAGGCGATCAATGCCTTGTGGATCGTGGTCGCGGCAGTGGCCATCTACCTGGTCGCCTACCGTTACTACAGCCTGTTCATCGCCACCAAGGTGATGCAACTCGACCCTCGCCGAGCCACCCCTGCGGTGCTCAACAACGATGGCCTGGACTACGTCCCGACCAACAAACACATTCTTTTCGGTCACCACTTCGCCGCCATCGCTGGCGCCGGCCCCCTGGTCGGTCCCGTGCTTGCGGCGCAAATGGGCTACCTGCCTGGCACGCTCTGGCTGATCGCCGGCGTGGTGCTGGCCGGCGCGGTCCAGGACTTCATGGTCCTGTTCCTGTCTACCCGCCGCAACGGCCGCTCGCTGGGCGACATGGTGCGCGAGGAGATGGGGCGCATCCCTGGCACCATCGCCCTGTTCGGCTGCTTCCTGATCATGATCATCATCCTGGCGGTGCTGGCGCTGATCGTGGTCAAGGCCCTGGCTGAAAGCCCATGGGGCATGTTCACGGTGATGGCGACCATCCCGATCGCGATGTTCATGGGCATCTACATGCGCTACATCCGCCCGGGCCGTATCGGCGAGATCTCGGTCGTCGGCGTGGTACTGCTGCTGGCGTCGATCTGGCTGGGGGGCCAGATTGCCGCGGATCCGGTCTGGGGCCCGGCGTTCACCTTCACCGGCGTGCAGATCACCTGGATGCTGGTGGGTTATGGCTTCGTCGCTGCCGTGCTGCCAGTGTGGCTGGTGCTGGCGCCGCGTGACTACCTGTCGACCTTCCTCAAGATCGGCACCATCGTCGGCCTTGCCATCGGTATCCTGATCATCGCGCCAGAGCTGAAAATGCCTGCGCTGACCCAGTTCACCGACGGTACAGGCCCGGTGTGGAAGGGCACACTGTTCCCGTTCCTGTTCATCACCATCGCCTGTGGTGCGGTGTCCGGCTTCCACGCGCTGATTTCCTCGGGGACCACGCCGAAGCTGCTGGACAACGAAACCAACGCCCGCTACATCGGCTACGGCGGCATGCTGATGGAATCGTTCGTCGCCATCATGGCCATGGTCGCCGCCTCGGTCATCGAGCCAGGCGTTTATTTCGCCATGAACAGCCCGCCCGCAGTGGTCGGTGCCGACGTCGTGTCGGTGGCGCAGACGGTCAGCAGCTGGGGCTTCCTGATCACCCCCGAACAGCTTGAGGCCGTGGCCCGCGACATCGGCGAGCACACCATCCTGGCCCGTGCCGGTGGTGCGCCGACGCTGGCGGTGGGTATTGCGCAGATCCTGCACCAGGTGCTGCCGGGTGAAAACACCATGGCCTTCTGGTACCACTTCGCGATCCTGTTCGAAGCGCTGTTCATCCTGACCGCAGTGGACGCCGGTACCCGTGCCGGCCGCTTCATGCTGCAGGACCTGCTGGGCAGCTTCGTGCCGGCGCTCAAGCGTACCGAGTCGTGGACGGCCAACCTGATCGGCACGGCCGGCTGCGTGGCCCTTTGGGGTTACCTGCTGTATCAGGGCGTGATCGACCCGCTGGGTGGCATCAACACCCTGTGGCCGCTGTTCGGCATCTCCAACCAGATGCTGGCCGGTATCGCTCTGATGCTGGGCACGGTGGTATTGATCAAGATGAAGCGCCAGCGCTACATGTGGGTCACCTTGCTGCCAGCGGTGTGGCTGCTGATTTGCACCACCACTGCCGGGCTGATCAAACTGTTCGACCCGAACCCTGCGGTTGGCTTCCTGGCCCTGGCCGAGAAGTACAGCACCGCCCTGGACGCCGGCCAGGTGCTGGCCCCGGCCAAGGACATCGGGCAGATGCAGCACGTGATCTACAACGCCTACACCAACGCCGGGCTCACCGTGTTGTTCCTGATTGTGGTGTTCAGCGTGTTGTTCTTTGCCATCAAGGTCGGCTACGCCGCCCTCGGCCGCAAGGAACGCACCGACAAGGAAACCCCGTTCCAGGCACTGCCTGACGCTTGAGAGGAATGCTGCGATGTTCAACGACCTGGGTCGGCTGGGTAAATACCTGGGGCAGGCAGCCCGCCTGATGGTCGGCATGCCCGACTACGACAACTATGTCGAGCACATGCAGACCAAGCACCCGGACAAGCCGGTGATGAGCTACGAGGCGTTCTTCCGGGAACGCCAGGAAGCCCGCTACGGTGGCAAGTCCGGCCCCAAGTGCTGCTGATTCGGCACACTGCGTGAACCTGTGGGAGCCTGTGGGCTCCCACAGTCATTTTCAGCTTCAGGAGATTTCTGCGTGCAGACGCCAATTCCCGTAACCGTGCTCACCGGTTTTCTCGGTGCCGGCAAAACCACGTTGCTCAAGCACATGCTAAAAGCCGAGCACGGCCTGAAAATTGCCGTGATCGAGAACGAGTTCAGCGAGGCAGGCATCGACAGCCAGCTGTTGGGTGACGAGCCGGTGCAGGTCATGACCCTGGCCAACGGCTGTGTATGCTGCAGCATTCATGGCGACCTGACCCGTGCCCTGTTCCTGCTGCTCGAGCGCCTGGACGCCGGGGAGATCGCTTTCGATCGCCTGGTGATCGAATGCACTGGCCTGGCCGACCCCGCGCCGGTGGCGCAGACCTTCTTCGTCGAAGAGCAATTGCGCGACCGCTATATCCTCGATGGCATCATTACCCTGGTCGATGCGGCCCATGCCGAGCTGCATCTGGCTCAAACCATCGCGCAGGCCCAGGTGGGCTTTGCCGACCGCCTGTTGCTGAGCAAGACCGACCTGGTCGAGCCGGCGGCGGTGGACGCCTTGCGCGAGCGCCTGGCGCGTATCAATGGCCGTGCGGCGTTGCGCGTGGTCGAGCACGGCCGTATCGACCTGGCCGAACTGCTCGACGTGCGCGGGTTCAACCTCAACCCGGATCTGGGCGCCAACCTCAAGCCAACCCTGCGCCCGGCGTTCAAACCCGCCACACCTGATCGTATCTCGACCCTGGTGTTGCGTACCGAGGTCCCCCTGGACATCGACCGCCTCAGCGACTTCATGAACGAATTGCTCGAGACTCACGGCAAGCAACTGCTGCGCTATAAAGGTGTGCTCAACATTGCCGGAGAAGACCGTCGCCTGGTGTTCCAGGGCGTGCTCAAGCTCTATGGTTTCGATTGGGACGCCGAGTGGGCCGAAGGCGAAACGCGCGAAAGCGTGATGGTGTTCATTGCCGATGAACTGCCTGAGGCGAAGATTCGGGCGGGTTTCGAAGCGTTGGCTGCGGGCTGAACCGGGCAGGCGTCTGCACGGCGAACCACTGCGGCCATGAACTGCGGTGACGCGTTTGTACCTCGATGCAGGGGATCAGCCGTTCGGTGAGCACGGCGGTCTGTTGCACGGCTTTGGCGGTGCGGTATTTGACGCTGTGGATGCACTCGCGGTCGCCGAACTCACAGCGGTTCAGCGCAGTACCGCCACAGGGGCCGTTGGCCAGGCCCTTGGGGCAGGTTTCGGGGCAGATGTACAAGGTGTCTTCCAGGCGGCACCGGCCACAGGTGTCGCAGCCCAGCAGCGGGCGCTTCACGATGCGCTCCAGCCCGTGCAGCCAGCGGGCGCCGCTGTCGCTGGCCCACAGCGGCTGGCGCACGGCCCAGCCAAAGGTCTTGCTCAGCCAGTTGTTACGGCTGAACAACAGGGCGTGAAACCCATGCAGCAGGTGATAACGCAGTTTCTCCCTGGCGGTTGCGCTGACCCTCGACTGGCCTTGGCGCCAGTCTGCTTGTGGTGGGTGAAAGGTCACCGCCGGCAGGCCTGGCATCTGCCAGCTGCCGGCCCAGGCCGTTGTCCACTGTTCCTGTGAATGGACACGTGCTTGCCAGTCCTCGATGCGCGCCTCCAGGGCGAGCAGTTGCTTGAGTTCGTGAACACCTGAAAGGTGCACCCCGGCATACCCCATCAACTTTACGCCAATGATCTGCAGGGCCAGGCGATCAAGGCCGCGTGCCTGGGCATAGGCTTTGGATACGCCCGCTTCGGCCTCAAGCATGTCGCGCATCGACGGCGATACGGTAACGCCGGCGACATGCTCGAGCATCGCTGCACGGCCATGGCTCAGGCTCATCAGGCAGGCCAGTAGGGGCTTGGGTTCGGCCTGACGCCCCATCCACTGCATGGCCTCCAGATGCTTGCTGGCATCGAAGCCCAATTGCAGGGTGAGGAAATCGGCGCCCGCAGCGAGCTTCTTCTCTGCCTTGAAATACTGCGCACCGCCTTCCTCCTCGCGGTATTTGAATGGGTTGAGTGCAGCCCCCAGCAGCCAGTGGGGGCAGGCCTTGCGAGCAAGTTGCAGTGCGGCGACCGATTCCAGATAGCGCACCGGGCGCTCGCCTGGCTGGTGGCCTGGCAGGCGATCGCCGGTCAGTAGCAGCAATTGGTCGAGGCCGGCGGCGTCCATTCTTTTCAGCTGCGCGAGCAGATCATGGCGTTCACGGTCCTTGCCGGAAAAGTGGGGCAGGGCAGGGACGGGTTTACTGAAGCTGGACAGGGCGTCCAATGGTGAGAGGTCCAGCGGGCTGCCGACACGGTCGCCGATGGCTACGGTCATTGGCCAGCCGCACAAGTGCCCACGGGCCATGATCGCCTCCATCGCAGCGAAGCGTTCGGCCGACGGCTTGGGCACGAACTCCATGACGCAGACGAAGGTTTTTTCGCGCAGCGCCGATTTCAGCAGGCTCATGGCAATGGGGCACCTGGATTGTTCAGTGAGGCATTGTGCGACGCGTCTTGGGCGCAGGCTTGTCTGCGAGCGTACCAGGCTGCTCTGAACAAGACGTGCCCGGCCTATTCATCATGAAAGAATCTTGACTTCATCTCAAATTAAATGAGTTTGTCTCATTGTGTGGCGGGCCGGAAAATCCCCTTCATTATTTTTTGCATTCTGAGGGACAAGAGATGGCACTGGCACATAACCTGGGTTTTCCGCGTATCGGCCGCGACCGCGAACTGAAAAAAGCCCAGGAAGCCTTCTGGAAAGGTGAGTTGGACGAAGCCGGCCTGCGCAAGGTTGGCCGCGACTTGCGCGCGGCGCACTGGCAAGCCCAGAAGGATGCTGGCATCGAGCTGTTGCCCGTCGGCGATTTCGCCTGGTACGACCAGGTACTGACGCACTCGCTGACCTTCGGCGTCATCCCCGAGCGTTTCCGAGGCCATGACGGTGCCAAGCCCACCCTGCAAACCCTGTTCGCCATGGCCCGTGGCGTGGCGACCGAGCGCAGTGCCAACTGCTGCGGCGCTGCCCACGCCCAGGAAATGACCAAGTGGTTCGACACCAACTACCACTACCTGGTACCTGAGTTTACCGTCGATCAGCATTTCGCCCTGAGCTGGGAGCAGCTGTTCGAGGAAGTGGACGAAGCCACGGCATTGGGCCATGCCGCCAAACCGGTGGTGATCGGCCCGCTGACCTACCTGTGGCTGGGCAAAACCAAAGGTGGCGACTTCGACAAGCTGGAGCTGCTCGACCGCTTGCTGCCGGTGTATGACGAAATCCTCAATCGCTTGGCTGGTCAGGGTGTGGAGTGGGTGCAGATCGACGAGCCGATCCTGGTACTCGATCTGCCGCAGGAATGGAAAAACGCCTATGAGCGTGTCTACAACATCCTCCAGCGCGCCCCTTTGAAAAAACTGGTGGCCACCTATTTCGGCGGCCTGGAAGAAAACCTCGGCCTTGCCGCCAACCTGCCCGTCGACGGCCTGCATATCGACCTGGTGCGGGCGCCGGAGCAGTACCCGACCATCCTCGACCGCCTGCCGGCCTACAAGATACTGTCGCTGGGCCTGGTCAACGGCCGCAATGTCTGGGCCTGCGACCTGGAAAATGCCGTTGATGTACTGCGTCACGCTGCCGAGCGTCTGGGTGACCGCCTGTGGGTCGCACCATCCTGTTCGCTGTTGCACAGCCCGGTGGACCTGAGCCGTGAAGACCAGCTCGACACCGAGCTGAAAAGCTGGCTGGCCTTCGCCGTGCAGAAATGCCAGGAAGTCGCCGTGCTGGCCAAGGCCGTCAATCAGCCGGACGCTGCCGAAGTTGCCGCCGCACTGGCGCGTAGCCGCGCCATCGAGGCTGGCCGCGCCAGCTCGCCGCGTATCCACAAGCCTGCCGTACAGGCGCGTGTCGACGCGATAAAGCCTGGCGACAGCCAGCGCCTGTCGGCGTTCGGCCAGCGCATTGCCAAGCAGCGAGCCGGGCTGAACCTGCCTGCCTATCCGACCACCACCATCGGCTCTTTCCCACAGACCCCTGCCATACGCCTGGCACGCCAGGCGTTTAAACAGGGCAAGTTGACCGAAGCCGATTACGTCGAAGCCATGCACAGTGAAATTCGCCATGCCGTACAGATCCAGGAAAACCTGGGCCTGGACGTACTGGTGCACGGCGAGGCCGAGCGCAACGACATGGTGGAATACTTTGCCGAGCAACTCGACGGTTACTTGTTCACCCGTTTTGGCTGGGTGCAGAGCTATGGTTCGCGGTGCGTGAAGCCGGCGGTGATCTACGGTGACCTGAGCCGGCCTGAGGCGATGACCGTGGCCTGGACCCGCTATGCACAAGGGCTGACCGGCAAAGTGATGAAGGGCATGCTGACCGGCCCGGTGACCATGCTGATGTGGTCGTTCCCGCGTGAGGATGTCAGCCGCGAAGCCCAGGCCCGTCAACTGGCGCTGGCGATTCGCGATGAAGTGCTCGACCTTGAGGCAGCTGATATCAAGATCGTGCAGATCGACGAGGCCGCCTTCCGCGAAGGCCTGCCGCTGCGTCGCAGTGCCTGGCCGGCTTACCTCGAGTGGGCCACCGAAGCCTTCCGCCTGTGCGCTTCGGGCGTTCGTGACGAAACACAGATCCACACCCACATGTGCTACAGCGAATTCAATGATGTGATCGAGTCGATCGCTGCGATGGACGCCGACGTCATCACCATCGAGACATCGCGTTCTGACATGGAATTGCTGGAGGCGTTCGAGAAGTTCGACTACCCCAACGAGATCGGCCCAGGTGTGTATGACATTCACTCGCCACGGGTACCGACCAGAGAGGAGATGGTCAAGTTGCTGCGCAAGGCGGCTTTGCGTATTCCGGCCGAGCGTCTGTGGGTCAACCCGGATTGCGGATTGAAAACCCGTGCCTGGCCTGAGACCGAGGCGGCGTTGGTGAACATGGTGGCGGCGGCTCGTGAGTTGCGCGCCACAGCCTGAGCATTTGCTGCTTGTACCGCCCTCATCGCCGGCTTGCCGGCGATGAGGGCGGTGCTGTCTGCCTTAAACCAGGATCAACGCTCGATCGCCAAAGCGACACCCTGGCCCCCGCCGATGCACAGCGTGGCCAACCCCTTCTTGGCGTCGCGCTTGATCATTTCGTGCAGCAAGGTCACCAGCACCCGGCACCCCGAAGCACCGATCGGGTGCCCAAGGGCAATTGCCCCGCCGTTGACGTTGACCCGCGCGGCATCCCACTCCAGCGCCTTGCCCACCGCCAGCGCCTGTGCGGCAAAGGCCTCGTTGGCCTCGATCAGGTCAAGCTCGGCCAATTGCCAGCCAGCCTTGTCCAGGCAACGCTGGGTGGCCGACACCGGGCCAATGCCCATGACTGCCGGGTCCACCCCCGCACTGGCGTAGCCGGCAATTTTGGCCAGTACCGGCAGGCCAAGGGCCTTGGCCTTGCCCGCACTCATCAGCAGCACCGCAGCGGCGCCGTCGTTGAGGCTGGAGGCGTTGCCAGCGGTGACGCTGCCGTCTTTCTTGAAGGCCGGGCGCAGCTTGGCCAAGGAATCAGCGGTGGTGTCCGGGCGTGGCTGCTCGTCACGGTCAAAGACCTTGGGGTCACCTTTTTTCTGCGGCATCACAATGGGCGTGATCTCGTCCTTGAAGCGGCCGGCATCGATGGCGGTCACGGCCTTGCGTTGCGATTGGGCAGCGAACGCATCCTGCTGTTCACGGCTGATGCTGTACTTCTCCACCAGGTTCTCGGCCGTAATGCCCATGTGGTAGTCGTTGAAGGCATCCCACAGGCCGTCGGTGATCATGCTGTCGACCAACTGGCCGTGGCCCATGCGCTGCCCGGTTCGCGCCGAAGGCATCACGTAGGGGGCCAGGCTCATGTTCTCCTGGCCTCCGGCGATCACCACCTCGGCATCACCGCAACGGATGGCCTGGGCCGCCAGGTGCAGGGCCTTGAGGCCAGAACCGCAGACTTTGTTCAGGGTCAGCGCCGGCACACTGTAGGGCAGGCCGGCCTTGATCGCGGCCTGGCGGGCAGGGTTCTGCCCGGCGCCGGCGGTGAGTACCTGGCCGAGAATCACCTCATCGACCTGTGCCGGGTCCAGCCCGGTCTGCTCCAGCAGGCGCTTGATCACGGCAGCGCCCAGGTCTACCGCAGGCACGTTGGCCAGGGCACCCTGGAAGCTGCCGATGGCGGTGCGGGTTGCGGCGACGATGACCACATCGTTCATCTTGTTGTTCTCCGTGTGCAGGTGGGCGCCCAGCGGGCGCAGTGCCACCAGCTTCGGCGGGTTTGGCTCATTTGTTAAGTTTGTTTTTCTTTGCCATTGATGTGAAAAACCAATCAATGGCTCCTGGGCTGGTGTCCGGTCTTTGCTCTTAACCACCGGATCTTGCCGGCGACAGAGTGTTCATCGGGGGGCGCATCGTTTTGCATCCCTTTGATCACCCCGTAATATGTGTCGGATAACCTGTGGGGGTAGTCTCACCCTCTGATCAATCGGAATCGCCCAAGGCGGCGCTTCCCTGCATAAACCTGACGAGGTACAGACATTGGCCATCATTCATCCTAAGGTTCGCGGTTTCATCTGCACCACGACTCACCCCAAGGGCTGCGAGCTGAACGTCCGTGACCAGATCGAAGCCACCCGCAAGCTGGGCGTGCGCGAGGATGGCCCGAAGAAGGTCCTGGTCATTGGTGCATCCAGCGGCTACGGCCTGGCGGCACGCATTACCGCAGCCTTCGGCTTCAAGGCCGATACCCTGGGCGTGTTCTTCGAAAAGCCAGGCACCGAGACCAAGGCTGGCACTGCCGGCTGGTACAACGCTGCTGCCTTCGACAAGTTCGCCAAGGCCGAGGGCCTGTACAGCAAGTCGATCAACGGTGACGCTTTCTCCGATGAAGCCCGTGCCAAGGTCATCGAGCTGATCAAGAACGAAATGGGCGGTCAGGTCGACCTGGTCATCTACTCCCTGGCCTCGCCGGTGCGCAAGCTGCCGCAGACCGGTGAAGTGATCCGTTCCGCGCTCAAGCCGATCGGCCAGCCGTACAAGTCGACCGCCATCGACACCAACAAGGACACCATCATCGAGGCCAGCATCGAGCCGGCCACCGAGCAGGAAATCGCTGACACCGTCACCGTCATGGGCGGCCAGGACTGGGAACTGTGGATCGACGCCCTGAACGCCGCTGGCGTGCTCGCGCCACAGGCTCGCACCGTGGCCTTCAGCTACATCGGTAGCGACATCACCTGGCCGATCTACTGGCACGGCGCCCTGGGCAAGGCCAAGCAGGACCTGGACGAAACCGCCCAGCGTCTGGCCGGTAAGGTCGGTGGCAGCGCCAACGTGGCCGTGCTCAAGTCGGTGGTCACCCAGGCCAGTTCGGCCATTCCGGTGATGCCGCTGTACCTGTCGATGGTCTTCAAGATCATGCAGGAGAAGGGCGTTCACGAAGGTACCCAGGACCAGCTGGACCGCATGTTCCGTGACCGCATGTACCGTGCTGACGGCGCCCCGGCGGAGCTGGACGAGAAGGGCCGCCTGCGCCTGGACGACTGGGAGCTGCGCGACGACGTGCAGGGCGCCTGCAAGGCCCTGTGGCCGCAAGTGACCACCGAGAACCTGTTCGAACTGACCGACTACAAAGGTTACAAGAAGCAGTTCCTCAACCTGTTCGGCTTCGAGCGCGCTGACGTCAACTACGACGAAGATGTGGCGACCGATGTGAAGTTCGACTGCGTCGAGCTGTAAGCCCTCTGGCTGTACCGGCCCCGCGAAAGGGCCGGTACAGCCCTCGCGTTTTTTGCTAGCGTTGGCGCACAACAACAGGAAGCGCGCCATGAGCAGCCTCACCCGACCGGCCACGCCTTTTCGCCAGACCACAGCCGACGGCTACAGCCTTGGTGGTTTCTACTGGCGCCACGCCCTGGCCAATCCCCAGCGCCCGCTGGTGATCATCAATGCCGCCACGTCCGTGCGCTGCCGTTACTACACCCGCTTTGCCGATTACCTGTTCGCCCAAGGCTGCGACGTGTTGACCTATGACTACCGCGGCATCGGCGAATCCCGGCCGCCTTCCTTGCGCGGTTTCCAGGCCTCCTGGAGCGACTGGGGCAGGCTGGATTTCGAAGCCATGCTGGCGTACGCCGCCCAGGCATTTCCCTGCCAGCCGGTGGATGTCGTTGGGCACAGCTTCGGCGGTTGCGCCGTAGGGCTGGCGCCGTCTGCCGAGCGGATCAGGCGGGTGGTGATGGTGGGTGCGCAGTTTGCCTACTGGCGTGACTACGCGGCCGATCAGCGTTGGCGACTGTTCGGTAAATGGCATGTGGCGATGCCGTTGCTGACCCGTGTGTTCGGTTACTTCCCTGGCAAGCGCCTGGGCTGGATGGAAGACACGCCTGCCGGTGTGGTCCAGGACTGGACTACCCGTACTGCGCGCTACGAGCAAAGGCCCAGCGGGCGCCAGTTGCAGTACTTGCCGTTTGCTCAGGTGCGGGCGGCAACGTTGGCGATCAGCCTGGCCGATGACCCGTTTGGCACGGTTGCCGCTACAGAGCGATTGCTAGGTTATCTGGAAGGCGCCGAGCGTCGGCATCTGCGGATCGCACCTGTGGATATCGCGGTCGAGGACATTGGCCACTTCGCGTTTTTCCATGACCGATTCCGCGAGAGCCTGTGGCCGATTGCGCTGGCGTGGTTGCAGCGCGGCGGGTTGCCGGCCGACGGGCCGGGGCAGATCATCAGTTGATGGGGCCTGCCCGGCCCGGCAGTATCAGGCGTTGCGCGAAAGCGGCTGGGCGTTGAACTTCACGCCTGCCAGGCCATGCGCGATCAGCGCACGGATGTTGCCATGGTCAGTGCCCTCGGGCGTGGCCATCACGTCGCGGTAGTGTTCACCGAAGGCCAGCAGCGCCTCCTGGTCGCTCAGGCCTTCCAGCAGGGCCAGGCCCAGCGTCTTGCACGAGCCTTCGTTCTGCCCGGCGGCGTTTTCCACGCCACCGTTGGTGAAAGCCTGTGGCTGGTAGCTGTAGTTGGCAGCGATGAACGCCAGGGTGTCGGCGAAGGCGTGTTTGCCGCTGGCCAGGCTGGCGCGCAGGGTGTTCAGATCAGTCACGAGGTTTTCCTTTTTCAAACGCCGCTTGCTGGTCGGCGCTGGCTTCTTTCTGGTACTGGGTTTTCCATTCGGCGTAGGGCATGCCATACACCGCTTCACGGGCGTCATCCAGGCTGATGTCGACCTGGCGTTCGTCGGCCGCGGCCTTGTACCACTTGGACAGGCAGTTACGACAGAAGCCAGAGAGGTTCATCAGGTCGATGTTCTGCACATCGGTGCGGTTCTGCAGGTGTGCGACCAGGCGCCGGAAGGCGGCGGCTTCGAGTTCGAGTTGTTCTTGCGCAGTCATGGGCTTCTCTCAGGTCATGCGATTCTTCAGGTGGCGGCCACCGTTGATGACCACCTGGCTGCCGGTGCTGTATTGGCTGTCGAGCAGGTATTTGACCGTCTCGATCAGCGGGCCGGCGCCGGGTTCGAATTCCAGCAGGGCCTTTTTCAGGGTCTGCTGGCGATAGGCTTCGTCGCCCCCTTCCTTGAGGATCAGCAGCCCGGGCAGGATACCGTTGACGTGTACCTTGGGCGCATATTTTTCGGCGAACGACAGCACCATGTTCTGCAGCGCTGCCTTGGTGGCGGCGTAGCCGATATGGCTCTTGCTGCCACGCGAGGAGGTTTCGTCGCAGATATGGATGATATCGGCCTTGTCGACCTTGTTCAGCAAATCACCCAGCGCCAGGTTCAGGTGGTAGGGCGCCTCGACGTGGAGGCGGAACATGGTCTGCAGGTTGTCCAGGCCATCGTCGAGCCACAAAGAGGCATTGTGGATGATCGCGCGCAGCCCATCGTAGTGCTGCTGCAGGTGGTCGATCAGCGCCTGACGGTCGGCCGCCAGGCAAAGGTCGGCCTGGAACTGCACGATGTTGGGGTGCGCAGGCTGGGGCTGGACACTGCGGCTGGCACTGACCACGGTATGGCCGGCCTCTGCCAGCTCAAGGGCCAAGGCCAGCCCGACGCGCTGGCTGGCTCCGGTAACGAGAATTGGGCTGTTCATGTGCGGGCGGTCAACTTGTCTTTCCTGTCGTTGCCGCCCAGCATACCCGAACTGTTTCCCTCTTGTATGGCCTGGCCTCAGCGGCTGCGCAGTGCGGCGCCTGAGGGCGGCGAGGCATGAAGCCAGCCGGCCAGCAGGCGGGTGGAGAGGGGAATGAACAGGTAGACCATCAGCGGCGTCAGGGCCAGGGTGCTGAGCATCACGCGCGGCACCAGTTCAAATTCGGTCAGCCAGTGGCCGAACAGCACGTTGAACAGCAGCGAGACGGGGAAAAATGCCAGCCAGATCGCGATTGCCTGTTTCCAGCGTGGTGGTTTTTGCACTGTGTTGGTGCCGAACCAGTCATCAATGCCACTGACGCGCCTTTCTTTGGGGCGCTCGAACAGGCCGTTGCCGCGTTGCAGCCAGGCCCGGCGCGACGCGGAATGCTCCCAGGCGTGCAGGGTGGGTTCATCGCTGAAGCGGAAAATGATCTGGAATTCATCGCTGTCGCGGGGCGGTGCGAGGATGCCTGAACCGAGATAGCCGGGGAAGTCGGTGGCCAGTTGCTCGCCTTCGTGCAGCCAGGCCAGCAGGTCCTGGTAGCGGCCATGGGCGGCGCGGCGCGACACCATCAGGGTGACGGGTGGGGTAGACATCGTGTATCTCCTGGCGACGGGGCTGGCGGGTAGCCGGCCCCTTGGCTGCGTTGCCCGGGGTGGTGGGCGACGCAGGCTTGCATGCAAGAATCGGGCGCGGATTATCGCTTATTGGACTTCGTTGGCAACTGCTCCGCTGCAAAAGGGAGGCTAACCTGAGACGTTCCCGGTCGTAGTAGACTGTACCTCCAATTTTTTGCGCACAGGTCACTAAGTGCAGATGGACAAACAGGGACTTATCGCGCAAGTCGAAGCAGGCCTGCAGCATTCGGAGCTGTACCCGATTCGTGAAGTTTCCCGGCTCACCGGGGTCAATGCCGTGACCTTGCGTGCCTGGGAGCGGCGCTATGGGCTGATCCAGCCAACACGCACCGACAGTGGCCATAGGCTCTATTCGCTGGCAGACATCGACGAAATCCGGCGCATCCTCGGGTGGCTCGAACGCGGTGTGGCGGTCAGCAAGGTCGGCAGTATCCTGGCGCGTGATCAGGCGAACGTGCATGACGCGTTTGCAGCCGATTCCGCCATCCGCTGGCAGGCGCAATTGCGCGATGCCGTGCAACGCTTTGATGCCGCGAGCCTTGACCGCTTGTTCGACCAGGTGTTTGCCTGCATCAGTCAGGACCAGGTTTTCGCTGATGTGTTCATGCCTGTCTGGCACGACCTGGCGGCGGGGCAGGGTGCGTTCGGCCAGGTCAGCGAGTGGCTGTTCCTCGATCAGTTCTTGCGTGCCCGGGTGTTCTCGCGCCTGCAGCTCACGCGTCGGCAGCGCAGCCGCTGCGTGCTACTGGCACCGTTGCCAGGGCAGTGCCTGGAACTGGAACTGCTGGTCACCGGCCTGTTGTTGTGCAGCGATGATGTCGGGGTGACGGTGTTGACGCCTGGGCAGCCGCTGGATGAATTGGCGGTCGTCTCTGGAAAGCTCCGGCCCGATGCTTTGGTGCTGTTCTCCAACCACGCGCCGACCGCTGAGCTGAGCAAGCGCTTGAGCCGTCTGGCTGCCGGGCTTGAGTGCCCATTGCTACTGGCGGGGGAGGCTGCCGAAATGGCCCAGGAAAGCCTGGCCGGCAGCCCGGTGGCGTGCCTGGGTGCAGAGGTAAGCCTGATGCGGCGGCGCCTGCGGCAATACCTGGCCGGTCAGCTCGACAGCTGAGCGTGCAGCTCCGGGTGGGCCTGAAGGTGAGCCTGCAGAATGTATTCACGCAAGCGCTCGGTTTCTTGCGCCGGGCTGCGGCTGAGGTCGTAGGCAGCGAGATCCGAGCCAATACGCCGGCGTAGCCTGCCGTGCAGTGTGATGGCCGGGATGCCCCCTGGCGCGAAGCGCAGGTCGAAGCGCGAAGGCGCTTCGGGCAGGCCGCGAATTTCCAGCAGCGCCCCTTTGAACGAAATCTCGCGCACGAAGAGCCCGCTAACCTTCCCGTGCGCATCCAGCAGCGCAGTGGGCTGGTCCATCGACAGGCGCCAAGGGCGCAGCATCGGGCCGTCTTCGTAGATTTCCGGCGAGCCGATCTGCAAGTGCACGGCGTGGAACTCGTCTTCCACCAGGTGCAGGGGGAAGTTGATCTGCTGGTTGTTGAACTGTGCCTGCAGGGTGACTTGCTCGTTGGCCACCAGCCGAGCCAGCAACGACTGAATACGACGGTCGCCATTGACCAGCAGGCTCGACATCGGGTCGGTCTGGTTCAATTGCGGGGAATGCTGCATGTCCTGGATGAAATCCAGCTCGTCCTGGGTCAAAAGCGCATTGGCGTGCATGATCGAACTCGGAGTTGACGGCTTCTTCAACGGGATTGACTCTGCCTTAAGCGCTTGGTTCCTGGCGCTTGACGAAATTCCGACGAACGTTCATCTCGGCCAGTTCACGTTCCAGCTCGACCTGGCGGCTGACATCCTTCTGGATGCCGATGAAATACGTGCGATGATCGGCATCGCATTTCACCGGCGTGATCGACAACTCGTTCCAGAAGGCGCTGCCGTCCTTGCGGTAGTTGCGCAGTACTTCGCGGCAGGGACGGCCTTCGGCCAGCGCCTTGCGAATGCGCGCTCGGGCAAGCTGGTCCCGGTCATCGCCCTGCAGGAAACGGCAATCCTGGTAAAGGATCTCGTCGCGGCTGTAGCCGGTCAGGCGCTCGAACGCCGGGTTGACGTAGATCAGAATGGTGTCATCGCCTTCCTGTTCGGCGACCACGATGCCGTCGTTGGACGCATCGACCATCGATTGCAGCAGTTGTGCGTTGATCATGTCCTGGCCAGTAGACAAAGGGGGCATAGGGATGGGCGGCCTTTTGCCACCGCCGGATGCTAGTATCCTACGTTTTCACTCAGTTTCGGAATCCATCTCTCGATGAAAATCGCCATTATTTCCGGCTCCGTGTACGGTACTGCCGAAGAAGTTGCCCGTCATGCCGAGTCGCTGCTCAAGGCTGCAGGCCATGATGCCTGGCACGCTGCCCGCGCCACCCAACAGGATCTCGAAGGTTTTGCGCCAGAAGCGTTGCTGGCAGTGACCTCCACCACCGGCATGGGTGAGCTGCCGGACAACCTCATGGCGCTGTACAGCAGCATCCGTGACACCCTGCCCGCCGCCTGGCGTGGCTTGCCGGGGGCGGTCATTGCGTTGGGCGACTCCAGTTATGGCGATACTTACTGCGGCGGTGGCGAGCAGTTGCGTGAACTGTTTGCCGAATTGGGTGTGCGTGAACTGCAGCCGATGCTCAAGCTCGATGCCAGCGAGACAGTAACCCCGGAGACTGACGCCGAACCGTGGTTGGCAGCATTTGCCCAGGCCCTGACGGCCTGAGGTTGTAGTGGCGACCCGTGTGCGCAGTGACCGTTCGTGCCACTGACTCGCTCGGTCATCAAGCTGGCTGTCAACGCAAGTTTCACCGAGTGGGCGGCTGACTAGACTCAGCCTCGACATAGAGAGCACATGTATGTGCCGAGGTGAAATGCAATGACCGCAGCCTTGCCCTATAACCACAACCTTTGCATACCGGGACGAATCTGATGCCTTTGGCCGAGATACCATTGTGCGTCTGGCGTACCCGGAGTCAGAGTTTTTCATTCCGGGGCCAGAGCATCCGCTACTGGACCGCAGGGCAAGGAGAGCCCCTGCTGCTTTTGCATGGATTCCCGACGGCAAGTTGGGATTGGCATTACCTCTGGACGCCGCTGGCCCAGCGCTTTCGCCTCATCGCCTGCGACATGCTCGGCTTTGGCGATTCGGCCAAGCCGCTCAACCATGGCTACAGCCTGATCGAGCAAGCCGACCTGCAGCAGGCCTTGCTCGCCCACCTCAAGGTCGACCAGCCTGTGCACCTGCTGGCACACGATTACGGCGGCAGTGTGGCCCAGGAGTTGCTGGCGCGACACCATGAACAGCGTGCCGACATCGCCAGTTGCGTGTTCCTCAACAGCGGTCTGTTCCCTGAAAGCTGCCGGGTACTGTTGATACAGAAGCTGCTGCTCAGCCGCCTGGGTTGGCTGGTGGCGCGTTCGTTCGGGCGCGACGACCTGGTGCGCAACGTCAGCCAGGTCTATGGGCCGTGCACTCACCCCAGTGAAAGCGCGCTGGATGACTTCTGGAGCCTGATCGCTTCCAACGGCGGCACTCGCATCCTGCACAAGCTGGTCGGTTTCGTGACCGAGCGCAGGCTGCATCGCGAGCGCTGGGTGGGTGCGCTGCAGCGTGAGGGCGTGCCGCTGCGTTTTATCAACGGCGTGGTCGATCCGCTTAGCGGAGCGCAGATGGTCGAGCGTTACCGGCAACTGGTGCCCAACCCGGACATCGTGCAATTGCAAGGCATTGGCCATTACCCGCACACCGAGGCCCCTGCGCAGGTATTGCGCCACTATCTGGCCTTTCGCGAACAGCCGCTGAGCTACTTCCCGCAAAAAGTGGCCTGGTCCTGAGCCACTGACATCGTTGCGCGTTATCGCCTGGCATTCAGGCTGAGTGAGCTTGATTGTCCGCTGGCAGAGGCTGGTGGACACTCGAGGCCTTCAACCTGTCTGGAGCCAAGAGCATGAGCGAGCCGGTAAGTCTGCAAGACCGTGTGGTGATCGTCACGGGGGCCGGTGGTGGCCTGGGCCGCGCCCATGCACTGTTGTTCGCCGCGCGTGGCGCCAAGGTGGTGGTCAACGATCTTGGGGGTTCCACCCATGGGGAAGGCGCCAGCGCTTCGGCGGCCGATCGGGTTGTCGAGCAGATCCGCGCCGCAGGTGGTACGGCTGTGGCCAACCACGACTCCGTCAGTGACGGCGCACGCATCGTCGAACAGGCGCTGGACAGCTTTGGTCGGGTCGATGTACTGGTCAACAATGCCGGCATCCTGCGTGACAAGACGTTCCACAAGATGGACGACAGTGATTGGGATCAGGTTTACCGGGTCCATGTCGAGGGCGCCTACAAGGTTACCCGCGCTGCCTGGCCCCATTTACGCGAGCAGAACTGGGGGCGGGTGATCTTCACCGCTTCGACCTCCGGTATTTATGGCAACTTCGGCCAGGCCAATTACGGCATGGCCAAGCTTGGGTTGTATGGCTTGACCCGTACCCTGGCCATCGAAGGGCGCAAACACGGCGTACTGGTCAATGCCATCGCGCCCACCGGTGGCACGCGCATGACCGAAGGGCTGATCCCGGCACAGGTGTTCGAACGCCTCAAGCCTGAACTGGTCAGCCCCCTGGTGGTTTACCTGGGCAGCGAGCAGTGCCAGAGCAGCGGTGAGCTGTTCGAGGTGGGCGGGGGCTGGATTGGCAAGGTGCGCTGGGAGCGTAGCCTGGGTGTCGGCTTCGACCCGAGGGAAGGTTTTAGCCCTGAGCAGGTGGCTGACAGCTGGGCGCAGATTGGTGATTTCGCTGATGCGGTGCACCCGCAGGACAGCTTGCAGGCGTTGCAGCAGATGATGACGAACCTGCAGCAGTATCCGCTGCAGCGTCCTTGAAAACGAGCACCATCGCGGTCGCCGCTCGGTCTTCTGGCCGCCAGAGCACACCCCATAAAAAAAGGCCGCTGCAAGCGCAGCGGCCAATCGAGACGTCAGATCAAGGAGCTTCAAAATCAACGTCGGTGAACCTCGCAGGCCTGAAAGGCGGGGGGAGTGCCCTTCATGCCGGCCAGTGATTCAAGAATAAGCGCTTGATCCGGCAGGAAAAATAGCCGCTTGCGACATTCACCTTTACGTTTCAGGCAATAGTGCCACGGCCGTTCTCAGGCCTTCGGCGAGTGACCCATGCGCCAACTGGTATCCCGCGCTGCTGCCAGCAGGCGCTGCGCCGCCGGCCCATGTTCATCGGCGTGAAAGATCGAGGTCGGCCCTACCACGGTCATCACCGCGGCGATCTGCCCCATGGCATTGAACACGGGGGCCGAGAGCGCATCCACGCCCGGCATCAGCAAACCGTGCACATGGTGCAGGCCCCGTTCGCGAATGCCTGCCAGCAGCCGGTCGTAATCGCTCGCGCTTTGCTGCAGCACGGCCAGTTCCTTGTCGCGCAGCTCCAGGGTTTCGCGCTCAGGCAAGTACGCGGCAAACACCAGCCCGGTAGAGGAACTGAGCAGCGGCAACACCGAGCCGATCTGGGTCACCACCGTCACCGCCCGTACAGCAGGCTCGATGCTGACCACCGTTGCTCCCTGATTGCCCCACACGGCGATGAAGCAGCTTTCGTTGAGCTCGTCGCGAAGCTGCGACAAGGGCAGCGCCGCCAGCTTCAGCACATCAATGCTGCCCAACGCTGCCAGCCCCACGCGCAATGCTTCACGGCCAAGCCCGTAGTGGTTGGTGGCCGCATCCTGCTCGGCAAAACCACTGGCAATGAGTGCTTGCAGGTAACGGTGCACTTTGCTCGCGGGCATCTGCACGTGCTCGGCCAACCGCGACAGGGAGGTGGACGGCGAGAGCTCGGCGAGGGCCTTGAGGATGTCGGTGCCGACTTCCGCCGAGCGGACCTTCTGCTTGCCGTTGTCGGTGGGGGAGCTGGCTTTGGCCATGGGTTGGGTTTTCCGGATTCGTCGAGTCGCGCCTTTATAGCTTGACGGGTTGCACGGAGCAAATTACGTTATTCGTAATCTGATTACGATAAAAACAAAATCCGGAGGCATCGATGAACCGCGACACGTCGCCCGACCTTCAGTACCTGAGCGGCTTCGGCAATGAGTTCGCCAGTGAAGCCCTGCCCGGGGCCCTGCCCGTCGGGCAAAATTCTCCGCAGAAGGCCCCCTACGGCCTGTATGCCGAGCTACTGTCGGGTACGGCGTTCACCATGGCGCGCAGCGAACTGCGCCGGACCTGGCTGTATCGCATTCGCCCGTCCGCCCTGCACCCGCGCTTTGAACGGCTGGCGCGTCAGCCACTGAACGGGCCGCTGGGCGGCGTCACCCCCAATCGCCTGCGTTGGAACCCTCAACCGCTCCCAACTGAACCGACTGACTTCATCGAAGGCTGGCTGCCGATGGTGGCCAATTCGGCTGCGGACAAACCGGCGGGGGTGAGTGTCTATATCTACTGCGCCAACCGCTCGATGGAACGGGTGTTCTTCAACGCTGACGGTGAACTGCTGATAGTGCCGGAGCAGGGCCGCCTGCGCATCGCCACTGAGCTGGGGCTGCTGGAGGTCGAGCCGCAGGAAATCGCCGTGGTACCGCGCGGCATGAAGTTTCGCGTCGAACTGCCTGATGGCCAGGCCCGGGGCTACATTGCCGAGAACCACGGCGCGCCGTTGCGCCTGCCGGACCTGGGCCCGATCGGCAGCAACGGGCTGGCCAACCCCCGAGACTTCCTGGCCCCGGTAGCGCACTACGAGGAGGCTGAAGGCCCGGTGCAGCTGGTGCAGAAGTTCCTGGGCGAACACTGGGCCTGTGAGCTGCAGCACTCACCACTGGATGTGGTCGCCTGGCACGGCAGCAACGTGCCCTACAAGTATGACCTGCGTCGTTTCAACACCCTCGGCACGGTCAGCTTCGATCACCCCGATCCGTCGATCTTCACCGTGTTGACGTCACCGACCAGCGTGCATGGTCTGGCCAACATGGACTTCGTGATCTTCCCGCCGCGCTGGATGGTGGCCGAGAACACCTTCCGTCCCCCGTGGTTCCACCGCAACCTGATGAACGAATTCATGGGCCTGATCAGCGGTGCCTACGATGCCAAGGCCGAAGGTTTCCTGCCCGGTGGCGCTTCGCTGCACGGGGTGATGAGCGCCCACGGGCCCGATGCCGAAACCTGCGAAAAAGCCATTGCCGCCGACCTTGCGCCGCACAAGATCGACAACACCATGGCCTTCATGTTCGAGACCAGCCAAGTGCTGCGCCCGAGCCTGCAGGCGCTCGAGTGCCCGCAGTTGCAGGCCGACTACGATAGTTGCTGGGCCACCTTGCCGAGCACCTTCAACCCGAACCGGAGATAACCCATGAACCAGTCCGCCATTGCCCGTAGTTGGGTCGAGCACGCCAACGGGCACAGCGACTTCCCGCTGCAGAACCTGCCGCTGGGCATCTTCAGCCGCCCAGGTGAAACGCTGCGCTGCGGCGTTGCCATCGGTGATGCGATTCTTGACCTGGAGGCCGTGCTGGCTGCCGGGCTGTTCGAGGGCCAGGCCAAGGCCGCCGTGGAGGCTACCCGTGGTGGTGCGCTGAACGCCTTCTTCGCCCTCGGCCGAGAGGCCCGCGTGGCGTTGCGCGAGCGGTTGCTGGCGCTGTTGGGCGAACACAGCGAGCATCAGGCTGTGCTCAAGGGCGCGCTGCATCCTGCCGGCGATTGCCAGTTGCACCTGCCAGCCAAAGTCGGCGACTACACCGATTTCTACGTAGGCATCCAGCACGCTACCAACGTCGGCAAGCTGTTCCGCCCCGATAACCCACTGCTGCCCAACTACAAGTACGTGCCGATCGGCTACCACGGCCGCGCCTCGACGCTGCGCCCGTCAGGCACCGATGTACGCCGCCCCAAGGGCCAGACGCTGCCCGCCGGGCACACCGAACCGAGCTTCGGCCCGTGTGCGCGCCTGGATTACGAACTTGAACTGGGTATCTGGATTGCCCGGGGTAACGAGATGGGGCAGGCGATTCCGATCGCTGAAGCCGACCAGCACCTGGCTGGCCTGTGCCTGCTCAACGATTGGTCGGCGCGTGATATCCAGGCCTGGGAATACCAGCCGCTGGGGCCGTTCCTGTCCAAGAGCTTCATCACCACGCTGTCGCCCTGGGTGGTCACCGCCGAGGCCCTGGAGCCTTTCCGCTGCGCCCAACCGGCGCGTGCGCAAGGTGATCCACAACCGTTGCCCTACCTGCTTGACCCACGTGACCAGGCCAATGGCGCCTTCGACATCGAGCTGGAAGTGCTGCTGATCACCGAGCGCATGCGTGAGCAGGGCTTGCCGGCCCACCGCCTGGCGCTGAGCAACACCCTGAACATGTACTGGACCGTGGCACAGCTGATTGCCCATCACAGTGTCAACGGCTGCCAGTTGCAGCCAGGCGACCTGTTCGGTTCGGGCACGCTGTCCGGCGCTTCGCCCGACGCCTACGGCAGCCTGCTGGAGACCACCTTGGGTGGCAAGCAGCCGGTGGAGCTGGCCAGTGGCGAGCAGCGCAAGTTCCTCGAGGATGGCGATGAGATCATCCTGCGTGCCCGTTGCAAGCGTGATGGCGTGGCCAGCATCGGCTTTGGTGAGTGCCGCGGCAAGATCATCGCCGCCAACTGAGGGAGCAGGGCAATGGAGCTGTACACCTACTACCGTTCCACCTCTTCCTACCGGGTGCGCATTGCCCTGGCGCTCAAGGGCCTGGATTACCAGGCCCTGCCGGTCAATCTGCTCAAGGGCGAGCAGCGCGGTACCGAGTATGTAGCGGTGAATCCGCAGGGCCGGGTACCGGCTCTGCGCACCGACGATGCCCAGCTGCTGGTGCAGTCGCCGGCGATCATCGAGTACCTGGAAGAGGTTTATCCACAGCCTGCGCTGTTGCCCCGTGGCGCTGCAGCACGGGCCAGGGTGCGCGGTGTGGCGGCGATCATCGGTTGCGATATCCATCCGTTGCACAACGTCAGTGTGCTCAACCAATTGCGCCAGTTGGGCCATGACGAGGCCAAGGTCAACCAGTGGATTGCCCACTGGATTGGCCAAGGCCTGGCGGCTGTAGAGCAGCTGATCGGCGATGATGGCTACTGCTTTGGTGAGGCGCCGGGGCTGGCAGACGTCTATCTGGTCCCGCAACTGTATGCCGCCGAGCGATTCAACATCGACCTTGGCAGCTATCCGCGTATCCGCCGGGTTGCGGCATTGGCCGCCAGGCATGCTGCATTCGCCAAGGCGCACCCGTCCTGCCAGCCGGATACACCGCTTCAGTGAATCGAACGGTTCGCCAGCGGTAGCTGGCCGATGCGTTCGGACAGCTTCAGGCGCTGGACCGGGTCCTCGGTGAGCAGCAAGGCATGCTCCAGGTCGAAGCGTTCGGCCTGCGGGCAGTCGAGGTGTTGGTAGAGCGAGGCGCGGGTCATGTAGTCGCTGACTTGCACCGGGCCCAGTTGCATGACCCGTTCGGCGTCGACCAGCGCGGCCAGGTGGTTGTCATTGCTGATATGCAGCTGGCGCAAATTACGCGAAAGGCGCTGCAGCATCTGGGCCGGGCTGGCCGTGCGCAGGTGCTCGGCTGTCAGCGGCACATGCGGGCCAAACTGGCGGGCCAGCAACTCGCGGCAATCATTGGGGTACAGGCGCCGGCCACCGCAAGGGTCGAGCAGGTGATCGGCACCGGGTACGCGCAGCAGAAAGTGCCCTGGGAATGCCACACCCTCCAGCGCTATGGACAGGCGCCGGGCCAGCTCCAGGGTAATGATGGCCAGCGCCAGCGGTTGGCCCCGGCGGCGCAGCAAAACCTTGTCCATCAGTGCTGCCTGCGGGCGCAGTGGGTGGAATTCATCCTGCTGGAAGCCCAGCGCATTGAGTTGGCGCAGCAGTGGCTGAGCCAGCTCGCACACCGGCAGCATCGGCAGGCTGGCGCTGATTTCGGCTTGCAGGTGGTGCAGGCTGGCAAGGCTGGCTGCGGGCTCGACCTTGCGATCGTGCTCGGCGGCAATCCACAAGGCAGCTTCCAGCAAGGCGACCGGTTCGCGTTCCAGGCAGGCCAGGCAGGCTTGGCGTGGGTTCATGGGGGCATCTCCGCATACCCTTGAGTAATAGCGCTGGCGTCGTGATTCGTCCAGTGGTCCGGTCGCAGCTTGGCGTGCATGTGGATGCCTATACTGCTAGGAGCACCTCCCAGGGGAGCCCGCCGATGTTCGCGCTGATGCAAAGCACCCGCACTCAGTCACTGCACCTGTTCACCGACCCGAAAACCGGCCTCAAGGCTGTGGTGGCCATTCATAACGAGATTAGAGGCCCGGCGCTGGGAGGTTGCCGCTACCTGCCCTACGCCGACGACGAGAGCGCCATGGCCGATGCCATCCGCCTGGCGCAAGGCATGAGCTACAAGGCGGCGCTGGCCGGGCTGGCGTTGGGGGGTGGCAAGGCGGTGGTCATGCGCAACCCGCACGTGGAAAACCGCGCGGCGCTGTTCGAGGCGCTGGGGCACTTCGTCGATACCCTGCAGGGGCGTTTCATCATCGCTGTGGACAGCGGCACCTCCACGCTGGACATGGATTGCATCGCCCAGAGTACGCCCCATGTGACCAGCACAACGGCCTCGGGTGATCCCTCGCCACATGCGGCCATGGGGGTATTCGCCGGTATCCGTGCAACCTGCCTGGCCCGCCTGGGCAGCAGCGACCTCAAAGGCTTGCGCATTGCGGTGCAAGGCCTGGGCAATGTGGGTTACGCATTGGCCGAGCAATTGTACGCAGCAGGTGCCGAGTTGCTGGTGAGTGACCTGGACCCCGGTCGGGTGCGGCTGGCGGTGGAGCAGTTCAACGCCCATCCGGTGACCAACGATGCCTTGATCAGTACGCCCTGCGATATTTTTGCGCCGTGTGGCGTGGGCCCGGTGCTCAATGGCCAGACGGTGATGCAATTACGCTGTGCTGCGGTGGCAGGGGCGGCGAACAACCAGCTGACCACCTTGCAGGTTGCTGACCAGCTGGAGGCTCGCGGGATTCTTTATGCTCCGGACTACGTGATCAATGCCGGTGGTTTGATCTACGTGGCAATGAAGCACCGCGGCGAGGAGCTGGGCACCATCACCGCGCACCTGGCACGGATCCCGACGCGCCTGACCGAGGTGTTCGCTCACGCTCAGGCCGAGAAGCGTTCGCCCGCCCGTGTGGCGCAAATGCTGGCGGAGCGGTTGCTATACGGCTGAAGCCGCACGGCGGCCCGGCCGTCGACATCATTCTGCAGCGTCACCTTGCAACAACTCACCCAACGCGTCCGGCTGGCTCTTGAATGCCCGCGCGAACACGTCGCGGTTCTTCGCCATGTAAATGCCGGCTTCCTCGACCTGCTGCTCGGTCAGCGACGGGACCGCCTTGTGCAGCACCTCGGCCAGGCGCTCGGCCAGTTCGAGCATCTTGTCGTGACGATCAGCTTCGGCCTTATCCATGAACAAGCGCTCCGGGTCGCGGCTGCTGCGGTACACCACTTCGACGGCCATTCATCACCTCTGTGCCTTTTTGCGGTTGGTTTATCGATAACTGTATGCGCATACAGTAATAGCAATCGCACCTCAGGTGCAACCCGTGCCGCAAAAAAGCGTAGCCCACAGGTGCCTTGCGGCAATCTGCCGCCTTCCAAAGCAGGGGCCTGGCCCTTTAACTGCATGGCACAAGCGTCACACGCGTGACGCATCATCCTTCATGTCGTATCGGGGAATCGCACATCGTGAACATCAAATGGGCAGAAAAGCTGCGCAAGGGCCTGCATGGCTCGGCCGACTCGCTGGGCAATCTGTGTGTAGAGGGGTTTCACTACCTTGCCCTGTTCGGCATCGGCGCCATTACCGCCTACGCGGCGGTGATGACGTTCCTGGACATGCTCGGCAAGGGCGGCATCAGCGTCGATGACATCCTGCTGCTGTTCATCTACCTGGAGCTTGGGGCGATGGTCGGGATCTATTTCAAGACCAACCACATGCCTATCCGCTTTCTGCTGTATGTGGCGATCACCGCGCTCACCCGCCTGCTGATCGGTGATGTGTCGCACCACAAGGCGCCGGATGAGGGCCTGCTGTACCTGTGCGGGGGCATCCTGCTGCTGGCGTTTTCGATCCTGGTGGTGCGCTACGCCTCGTACCGTTACCCCTCGACCAAGGTGCTGGACGCCAATGGCAAGGCAGTGGAAGAGGGCAAGTAGCCGTCAGTTGGCGATGGAGTGACCTGGCTGCTGGCGCGGGTCGCGGGTGAGGGCGGCCAGTACCTGCAAAGGGTTCTGCCCCAGTTCGATGGCCAAGCCCAGGCGAATGCTGTCGATGACCCGCTGCAGGCGCACCGGGTCGTTGCGCTGGGCCTGGGTTATCAGGCGCTTGGCGACCACCCCGGCATCATCGGACAGTGTCAGCATGATGCTGCCGTCCAGGCGCTCGATGCTCAGGTTTACGCGGTACTCGGGGGCGAAGGCGGCGCTGATCTGTTCGAATGGATTGTTCATGGTCTGGGCCCGCAATAGGTGATTGCAGGAATTGACCGGGTAGATGCCGGGTTGGTTCAGGGCATTTGATCGGTAGCCCTCGCGCCCCAGGGCAAGGCAATTAGCCACTATTGTGACTACACTCCTGTGACCAAAGCCGCGATGGCTGGCCTCTGGCCTGCAAAGGAGTGCCCGTGGTTCCCTCTTCCGCTGCCCGCCAGCGTGGCGCGATCGGCCTGATGGCGGTTACCACACTGGCCCTGGCCTTGCTTTTCATGCTGGTAGTGGTCGACAGCGGCCGTCTTTACCTTGAGCAGCGCAAGTTGCAACGCATCGCCGACATGGCCGCGCTTGAAGCTGCAGGCCAGTCTGCCGTGTGCACGGGCAGTGGCCCACAGGCCACGGCCATCGCCAGCGTAGCCGCGGCCCGCAACGGCCACACGCCTGGCAGCCCCTTGGTGGCCAGTTGCGGTTACCTGCAGACCGGTGCCAATAGCCTGCGCACGTTTACCAGCGACAATGCCCGTAACGAAGCGATACGGGTCGATGTCAGCAACACAGTCACCACCAGTTTTGCCGCCGGCATCTACATCCTGACCCAAGGTGGCGGGGCTCCCCTGACCACCACCCTGCAGGCCCATGCGGTGGCGTCCAAGGCATTGCCGCCACAGGCCATGCTGAGCATTCGCACTACGTTGGCTACGGTGGATTCGCAACAGTCGGTGTTGCTCGATGGCCTGCTCGGCGCCTTGGGAGGCAACGTGCAGCTTGGCCTCGCAGGCTGGAAAGGCATAGCCGCAACCGACCTCAACCTGCTCAACTACCTCGAGCAGTTGGCTGTCGACCTGCAATTGACCGTTGGCGACTACGAGCAACTGCTCAATGCCGACGCCACCGCCACACAATTGCTGGAAGCGGCGGTCAAGGTACTTGAGCAAAGCGGTGCCGCCGCCGATGTTGTCACCAACCTGGGCAAGGTCGCCCTGGGGGCCGGCAACAGCACGTTGCTGCAACTGAGCGACATTCTCGATATTCAGAACGGTACTGCCCAAGCGGGGCTGGACGCCAGCATCCAGCTGCTGCAACTGGTGCAGGGGGTGATCCAGCTGGCTGCGAGCGAAAGCGCAGCCACTGCCGACTTGCCGATTAGCGTGCTCGGCCTGATCAACGGTCGGGTGCGGCTGAAGGTGATCGAGCCGCAACAGGTCTCGGCGGTCGGCGATCCGCGTACGGATGAACTGAGGGTTCACACGGCTCAGGTACGGGCGATGATTTCGCTCGACCTGCCGCTGCTCAGCACGGTCTTCGGCTTGGTCAATGCGGTGCTCGACCTGGCCTCGCCACTGACCAACGTGCTCAACAACCTGCTCAGCCTGAACCTGGCTTCGACACTGGAGTCGGTGCTATGCCTGTTGGGTGTGCCGTGCACCGTGACCGATATCGTGCTCGTGCCTGACAAGCTTCAGCTGAACATTGGCCTTCAGGTCGCCGAAGCCACGGCACGCCTCGACCCGCAGTCTCCTGACACGTTCAGATGCTCGCCCAAGCGTTTGACCGTCCAGGCCCAGAGCGCTGCTGCCAAGCTGGCGGTGGGGCGCTTCGAATCCACTGACGCGTTCTTCACCACCGGCACTACCGCAGTCAAGGCGCTGCCATTGATCGATATCGGCACCAAACGCTGCACCAAGCTGCTGATACTCGGAACTTGCCAAAGCCGAATACCCTACGCCGGTGGCGGCCTTGGCCTGCGGGTCGACAGCAAGCTGCTGGGCAGTGGCCCGGTAGAGCACTCGCTGGTGTTCCAGGGCCCGGTTAGCGAACCGCCCAATATCGGGCAGCCCGCCGCCTACCTGAACATGCGCCCGGTCAATGACAACGTGGTCGGCAGCCTCAGCGACACCTTGCTGGGCGTCCAGCTCCAGGCCTTCAAACCCACCGCCAACAGTGGCCTCGGCGATGTACTGGTGATCGCCGGCAATGTACTCGGTACGGTCAAAGGCATCATCGAACCCTTGATAAGAGGGTTGCTCAGCCCCCTGATCGACCCGTTGGTCAATGTGCTGCTGAAGGTTCTGGGAATCGACCTGGTCAATACCGACGTCGGCGCCAACCTCAGTTGTTCCACCGGCCGTGCTCAGTTGGTGTTGTAGATGGGCAGCAACACCTGGAAGCAGGCACCGTCAACGCCATTGAGCGCTTCGAGCCTGCCGCCCATGGCTTCGACGATGCCGAAGCTCACCGACAACCCCAGCCCGGTACCCACGCCCGCAGGCTTGGTGGTGAAGAACGGCTCGAAGATGCGCTCGATCAGGCGTGGGTCGATACCGCCGGCGTTATCTTCCACCTGCAGGCACAGTTGCCCTTGCTCGATACACTGGCAGATGCCGATCCGTGGGCTGGCCACCTGACGCTCGAGCAAAGCGTCCCGGGCGTTGACCATCAGGTTGATCAGCACCTGCTCGAGCTGGTCCTCATGCCCTTGCACCTCCGGGCAGAAATCCGGCTCTTCGACTTGCAAGGCCACACCTTTGCCGCGCAACCCTTCAGCCAGCAACGCCACTGCGCCATCCACCGCAGTCCAGGCTGCAAACACCTGGTGCTCAAGCGTGGAGCGCCGCCCATAGGTGCGCATATGCTCCACCAGCCTGGCCACGCGCCCCACCTGTGCATCGATGCGCTGCAGCTTGCCTGTCAGGTACTCGACTTCGACCACCCCGCTTTCCACGCGCTTGAGGGTGTTGGCAATGGCCAGGCGCATCACGTTCAGCGGCTGGTTGATTTCATGCACCAGCCCTGTCGCCAACTCGCCGAGCGTGGCCATCTTGGCGCCCTGCATCAATTGTTGCTGGCTTTGCCTTACCTGCGTGTTGTCGCGCCCCACTGCCTGCACTTCCAGCAGCCGGCCTTGCTCATCGAACAGCCCACGCTCGGCCCACACCCACCAGGCATGCCTGTGCCCTGGCAGTTGCAGGCAGATCTCCGCGCTGCCCAGCGGCTGCTCCGGGGTAAGGTCGGCCAGGCGTTGCAGAAACGACAGGCGCTGGCTGTCGGACATCCATTGGCCCAGGTTCATCTCGCTCAGTTGCTCAGGTGCGCACTCCAGTTGTTCGGCGAGCGGCCGGTTGCCGAACAGCAGCTGCAGGTCCGGGGTGTAGCGGCAGATCATCGCGGGTGAATCCTCCACCAGCACCCGGTAGCGTTCCTCACTCTGGCGCACACGCTCGGCTGCCTCGGTCGCTTCGCTGACATCCAGCCACAGGCCGACCACCTCGACCGGCTGGCCAAGGTCGTCACGCAACAGCCGGGCTTCGTCCAGCACCCAGTGATAGCCACCCAAGTGGTCGCGCAGGCGATAGCGGCTGCGGACCTGGCCATCGCGCAGCAGCGTACGTGTTCGCTCAAGCCATAGCGCCCGGTCGTGCGGGTGTACCGCCTGGCCTGGATGGCGCGCCAGCTCGCTATCTTTGGGCCAGCCCAGCATCGGCGTCAGGCTGGCGCTGAAAAACTCACTGTGCAACGCGCCCTCGCAACAGCGCTGGATATAGATCACCGCAGGCGAACTGGCGATCAGGTTCTCCAGCCGGGCGCGCGCGGCGCTGGCCTGAAGCTCCTGGGCTTTCAGTGCGCTGATGTCGAGCACAAAGCCGTGCCCCTGGCCGCCGTGCAACTGCCCGACCCAGTGCAGCCAGCGAGGCGCCGCGCCACTGTCGGCTTCGAGCAGCCGCACGTTCAAGCTCAATGCCACACCGTTGCGCAGCTGCTCCAGGGCCATTTGCGCAGCCTCCCGATCAGCCGGGTGCAGGCGCGCCAGCCATTGCTCGATGCTCACCGCACTGGGCAGGCCAAGGCTGGCGGCCAGGGCCGGATCGAAATGCAGCTGCCCTTGCCCCGGCCATTGCCACCAGCCTGCGCCCAGTTGCTGTTGCAGCTCGTCCAGATGGCGCGAGCGCTGCTGCAGCTGGTGTTGCCGCAGGCGCGCGAGCAGCGGCTCGAGCAAGGCTTGCAAGAGCGCCTTGGCCGCCTCTGGTGAAGGCACCGATGGCGCGCCCGCACACAGCAACCAGGCCTGTACCTCATGGCCGTGGCTGTAAGGCACAAGGAACAGCGGCAACCCAGCGCACGTCGCCCGCCAGTGCGGCAAGTCAGGCGCGACCTGCTGAAAATGGGCGGGAAGTGCCTGCAGCCACGGCTGCAGGCGTTGGTCATCGGGCCAAGGCCAGTCGCTTTCGCTGCAGGTATGCGCCCGCCAGCCCGATGGGTCCGCCAACATCAGGCGTACCGAGCCGGCATGCCAGTGCTCGGCCAGGCGCAGCAGTTGCTCGGCGGTCGTCTGCGTCAGCCAGTCTTCGCTGCAGTCACGCACGGCCTGGCCGACGTCTGCGGCCAGCTGGCGCAAGGTCAGGCACTGCTCCTGCTGAGCGCCTTGGCGCAGCAGGTCGCTGATATCGAACAGCTGCAGCATCCAGCCGACAGCCTGGTGTTGCAGCCAGCCACGGGTCTGCAGGGCCTGGCCGTGCACGGTATGAAAATCCAGGTCCAGTGCTTGCCCTTGCCAATCGGCGGGCACACCTTCGAGGGCCAGCCAGCTGTGCCGATACAGGTAGTCGTGCACCCGCGCCTGCGCGTGGCTGGGTACGGCCAGCAGCGTGCGCAAGGGCCCGGCCAGGCGCAGCACATGCCCCTGATCGTCCAGCCACACCTGCAGGCCCACGGCATGCGGCACCTGCGCGGCGGGCTCTGCGCCATGGCTGCCCAGCCAGCGATCGAACAGGCCACTCACAGTTGCAGGCTCGCTTCGGCCTGCAAGCTCTCAGGCAGGCGGGGCACTTCGCCAATCAGCGGTATCACCAGCAGCGGCAGCACCTTGTGCAGTTTGCTTTTCGGATAATTGATCGTCACCTTCAGCAGCTTGTCATCATCCACGCTCACCTGTGCATCGGCCGGCTGGAAGTCGAGTGCCTCAGGCATCCAGGCCAACTGCTCGCGGATCACTGCATGGGCAAGCGCCTGTACATCGTCGTCATAGGTCTCGCTGCTCGGGTCCAGAGCCACGCAGCGGCGCACGGCCTCGCTGCTGGCCTGGTTGAACGATTGCAGCATCAGCATTGGCAGGGTGTAGCTGACCAGGCCGTAGAACACTGTGAAAAAGATCATGAAGACGGCGACGAACTCGATGGCTGCCGCGCCTTTTTGCCGTGCTACCGGGCCTGCTTGCATGATTGCGTCTACCCTGACGAGGAGTCCTGAGTTACAGCATAGAAGCCTTCGACGAACAGGGATGGCCAATTGCCAATATCCAGTATCGCCCTGCTGCTGTGGCTTGCCTTGTGCAGCCGGCAAGATGTCCGCGAACGGCAGATTTCCAACCTTCTGACCCTGGGCGTCGCAGCCTGTGCGCTGGTGTGGCTGGCGGTTACCGGGCATAGCTGGATCGGCGCCCGGGCCAGTGATGCCGGCTGGGCACTGGCGATTGTGTTGCTGCTCACGTTGCCCGGCTACGCGATGGGGCGTTTCGGTGCCGGCGACGTCAAGTTGCTCGGCGCGCTGGGGCTGGCCACCAGCCAGGACTACGTGCTCGGTACGTTCATCGGCGCCGGCGGCACCTTGCTGGTCTGGGCGCTGTTGCGACGGTGGGCGCGGCGCAGGGCAGGGCAGGGGGCTGAAAAGCAGCCTTTCGCGCCCTTTGTGCTGGTGGGTTTTTTGCTGACCAGCGCGTGCCTGCAGTGAGATCGCCAGGCCCGGTCAGTTGTTCGACTCAGTCATCTTGGTCCAGCGATAGAAATCCGGAATGGCGTACTTGTAGGTTTCCAGCCAGCGCTGCTTGGACAGATCACGCTCGCGCGCCGTCTGCACCTGCAGGCGCGTGGACGCCTGTTCGCCACTGGACTGCACTCGCAGCAGCGCTTCGGTTGCCGTCAGCGCAGGCGGTTGCTGGCGTGGGTAATCCTCTGCCCAGGCCGTGGTAATACCGGTGCAGCAGGCCAGCAGCATCACATACCTGATCATGACCTTCTCCTTTGCTCAGTTGACCATCACACCTGCGCCACTGGCCGAAGCTATCGGCCCGCGTCCTGTGGCTTTGATCTGGCTGGCGCGTGCCTGGGCCTGGGCAAACTGCGCCGGTTTGAGCCGCAGGCGGCCGACCAGGTCGGTGGCTTGCTGCCAGTTGTCCTGCAGCAGCGCCAAGGTCACCAGGTTGACGGCGGGCAGCGGGTTGTCATCCTTGAGCTCGATGGCGGTCAGGAATTCGAACCGTGCCTGTTCATACCGGCCCATGCTCATCAGCACCACACCCAGGTCGTTGCGAACCCGCTCGTCGGTGGGGGCCAGACGCGCCGCACGCTGCAGGTTCTGCAAGGCCTGCACGTCATCGCCCCGGGCCGAGGCGAGCTGGCCCAGGCCATGTTCACCTTCGGCCGCGAGGCAGCCGCCGAGCAGGCTGCGGTACAGCGGTTCTGCTTCGCTACGCCCCAACAAGCGCGAGACCCTGGCCTTGCGCAAGCGTACCTGGTCGAGGGTGTTGGGCAACTGCTCCAGGTGCGCCAGGCTGGCATGCGGGCGGCCATCGTTGAGCATCTCGTCCGCCAGGTTCAGCGCCAGTTGCTGATCGGCGTTCGGCTTGCCGCAGCTCGAGGTGCCGAACAGGTGTCCGAACCCTTCAGGCTGCTGGCCGGCGCATCCTGTCAGCAAGAGCAGGCCGGTGAACAACAGGGTCGCTTTCATCCATTACTCCCTAGGGGCCCAAGGCCCGCGTCAAGGCGGAAAATCCCGGCCCGGCCAGGACGATGAGCAGTGCCGGGAAGAGGAATACCATCATCACCGCCGACATTTTTGCCGACATTTTCGATACCCGTTCCTGCATGCGCGTCAGGCGCCGGTCATCGAGCAGGTCCTTGAGTGCGAGCAGCGATTTCATCGCACCACTGCCCTGTACCAGCAACTGTTGAAGGATCACGCAGGTGTCGATGAACTCATCCACGGCCAGTACCCGGGCGCTCTTTTCCAGCTCCGGGCCGAGCGCCAGGCCCGAGTCCACCCGTTGCAGCACCTGGCGCAACTCTTCGCTGATTTCGGGGACCAACGCCTGGCCTTCCTGGCTCAGCACGCGCAGTGCCTGCTCTACGGCCAGGCCGGTCTCGAAGAGAATGCGCAGCAGCGGAATCATCAGGCTGACTTCCTGGGCGATACGCTGCTGGCGCCGTCTGGCGGCAACCGCCAGCAAGCGCTTGGGCAACAGGTAGCTGGCACCCAAGGCGCATAACGGCCAGACCAACCAGTGCGTGCCTTCACCGCCTAGCACGCCTTGCTGCAGGATCAGTGTCAGCACGACCGCCAGCAGCGGCAGCCCCAGTTGCATGGCAGCGAACAGCGCCCGCTGGCGGCTGCGGCGCCAGCCGACACGGTCAAGCAAGGCTTGGGTTTCCCCGTCGAGTTTCTGCAGGCGCCGCCCCAGCGGGCTACTGCCCAGCCAGTGCAGCCAGTCCCCCAGGCGCTCCTCGCGCGTCAGCCGCCCCTGCAGCCTGCGAGCGACCAGGTAGCGGGCACGCAGCTGCCGGGCGGCCTGCACGCCAAGCAAGCCGGCGGCGATGAACAGGCACACGGCGCAGAGCAACAAGGCCATGGTCAGAGGCTCCTCATCATGCGCCACAGCACCAGGCAGCCGACCACCTGCAGGGCGAAGGCGAACAGCAGCATCATCTGGCCGCTGCTGTCTTGCCACATGGTCAGCAGGTAGTGCGGATTGGCCATCAGGAAGTAGCCGACCATGCACAGCGGCAAGGCACCCAGGACCATCGCTGTGATGCGGGTTTCGCCGGTCATGGCCTTGAGCTGACGGCTGCCTTGTTCGCGCTCGCGGATCAGCTTGATCAGGTTCTCCATCAGCTCGCTGGTATTGCCGCCGTAGCGCTGGTTGATGCGCAGCCCCATGGCGAACAGACGCAGCTCGTCCTGGTTGTAAAGCTCGGCCAGTTCGTTGACCGCATCGTCCAGCGGCACGCCCAGCTGTACGTTGCGCCGTACCCGGGTCATGGTCGAGCGCAAGGGCTCGCGAGAGCCGTCGATACCACCAAGGACCGCATCATTGAGGGTGCGCCCGGCCTTGAGGCTGCGCACGCTGTAGTCCAGCAAAGCGGGCAGTTGTTCGACAAGCTGGTGCACGCGCCGTCGGCATAGCCAACTGAGGGTGAAATAGCCGAGCAGCGGCAGGCCGACCAGCACCATCAGCCCGGCCACCCACCCGGCCCCCAGCAGCGCCACCAGTGCCAGGCCGAGCCAGGCCAGCAGCCAGCGCTGCGGTTGCCAGTCGGTTGCGCCAAGCCCGGCACGTTGCAACAGCGGCTCGAGCCAGGCGCGCCGTGCATTGCCGCTGCGGACCAATTCAAAGGCCCGCCCCAGGCGCTGGAGAATGCGCTGTTCGCTGCGCTTGTACAGGCCCAGGCGAAACAGCATCAGGGAGACGCCCAGCAACAGGGGCGCCAGCGCCAGCAGCAGGGGGCCGGTCATTGCACACCTTCATGGCGCAGTTTGCTGCCCGCGGGGTTCGGCGCCTCCCGCAGAAACACGTCGCCGCCGCGGCGGTCGAGGCGGAACAGGGTATTGGTCACATACACGTCGTCACGCACGCCGACCACTTCCAGCACTTCACTGACGCAGCGGCGACCGTCGGGCAGGCGGGTCAGCTGGATCACCACGTCCAGTGCCGCGCAGATCATCTGCCGCAAGGTCTTCTCGGCGATCTGCCGCCCGCTCAGGCCAACCAGGGTTTCCAGGCGCAGCAAGGCGTCCTGCGCGGTGTTGGCGTGCACGGTACTCATCGAGCCGTCGTGGCCAGTGTTCATCGCGGTGAGCACGTCCAGCACCTCGGTGCCGCGGATCTCGCCGAGGATGATACGGTCCGGGCGCATGCGCAGGGCATTGCGGATCAGCTCGCTGGCCTTGATCTCGCCGTGCCCCTCGGCATTTGGCGGGCGGGTTTCCAGGCGTACCACGTGGGGATGGTGCAGTTGCAGTTCGGCGACGTCTTCGATGGTCACCAGGCGCTCGCGCGGGGCGATCATCTGGCTGAGGATGTTCAGCAGGGTGGTCTTGCCGGTGCCGGTGCCGCCGCTGACCAGGATGTTGCAGCGCCGACCCACGGCGCGCTCGAGGAAGTCGAAAATGTGCTGGTCGATGGCACGGGTAGCGAGCAGGTCGGCACTTTTGAGCATGTCCTGGCGGAATTTGCGGATCGACAGGCACGGCCCGTCCAGGGCCACGGGTGGAATGATCGCATTGACCCGGCTGCCGTCGGGCAGGCGCGCGTCGACCATCGGCGACGATTCGTCCAGCCTGCGCCCGAGCGGTGCAAGGATGCGCTGCATGACGCGCTCGACGTGTTGGGCATCGATGAAACGCAGGTCGGTCTGTTGCAACTGCCCGGCCCGCTCGACGAACACCCTGTGCGGCCCGTTGACCAGAATCTCGGTGACACTGGCGTCCCGCAGCAGCACCTCCAGCGGCCCGAACCCGGTCAGCTCGTCGACCAGTTCTTCGGCCAGGCGCTCCATTTCGTAGCGTGACAGTGCCAGGCGCAGGCGCGCCACGTAATCGCCCACCTGCTCCAGCACAAACTGCGTCAGTGCCGGGCGCGCGCCTTCGAGCAGGTTGCGGCCGCTGTCTTCGATGGCATCGATGGCAAAGCGGTGCAGTGCACGCTTGAGCGCATAAGGGTCGCCCGTGGCATGGTGGGGGCCGCCGAAGGGTTGGTCGCCGTTCATTTGCTGCCCCATAGCCGACGCAGCCAGGTAAAGGCCGGTGGCGCAAGGTTTTCCGAACGCTGCGCCAAGCGCTCACCCAGGCCGCGCAGGGCTTGTGTAAGGTTTTCGCGCGGGGCCAGTTCGAACAGGCTCAGGCCCTGGTTTTTCACGTTCAGCCGCACCTCGGGGCTGTCGGGCATGACCTTGAGCAGCGGCAGCGCATAGCGCTTGGCCAGGCTCTCGGCATCCGGGGCGACATTGCCCAGGTAGCGGTCGACCAAGAGGCTGGCATGCTCCAGCTTGATGCCATGATCGCGCCACAGCTCCAGCACTTCGAGGTTGCGCCGGCAGTCGAGGATGTTCTGGTCGGTATAGATGATGAGCTTGTCGCAGTGGCTGATGATGGTGCGCAGGGCTTCGCTGTCGGCATGCCCGGTCAGGTTCACGACGATGTGCTGGAAGTGCTGGCGCAGTGCGCTGAGCAGCATGTACAGCTCGGCGGCACTGGTCTGGCGCAGCGGGTCATCGTTTTCGGCAAAGGTCAGCAGGCGCAGGCCTTTCTTGTCGCGGGTGAAAGCACTGTCGATCAGGGTGGTGTCGAGCCGGCGCAGGTGGCGCAGGGCATCGCCGAAATAGAACGACGCCTCCAGCCCCAGCAGCGCCAGGCTGTCGCCACGTGGCATGCCCAGGTCCAGCAGCAGGGTCTGCTGGCCGCTTTCCTGTACCACCCGCGCCAGGTGCGTGGTCAGCAAAGCGCCGTCGGCACCGGTCTGCACGCCGTACAGCACGGTCAGGCCGCCCAGGCTGGGGTTGTTGGTGACGGTGGGCATGCGTTTGCCCAGGCGCCGAACCAGCCCGGCCACTTCACTGGCCCGCGAGCCATAGGCGACGAAATCGCGGGCGCCGGCACGCATGGCGTGCAGCACCAGTTGATTGTCCATGCCATCGCCCAGAGCGACGATCGCCAATAGCGGCTTGGCTTCAAGCACGCCCTCGATCAGTGCGCACTGATTGACCAGTTGCTCACGGTCCAGGCCGATGAACACCAGGGTGCTGAATGTCGCATTGATCAGCGCCAGCAGTTCGTCGAGGCTGCCGCCACTGGCGCCGATCACCTGGCCTTGGGGTGCTAGCGCGCTCTGCAGCCACTGCAGGTCTTCTTCATTGCGGGTGATGCCCAGAAAGGTCTGGTTGAGGCTCTCGTTCATCGTGATAACCCGCTTTGGCCATCGAAGTTGCCGTTTTCCATGAAGAACAGCCGGCCCCAGCTGGGGTCGTAGGTACGCAACCCCTCGCCGGGCAGTTCCGGCAGGCGGGCATTGGCCGCCAGCGGTTGAACCAGGTGCGGGGTGACGATCATCAGCAACTCGGTCTCCTCACGCACCAGGGCCGATTGCCGGAAGAACGCGCCAAGGATCGGCAAGTTGCCCAGCCCGGGGAGCTTGTCCACGGCGGAGCGGGTGTTGTTGCCGACCAGGCCGCTGATGATGAAGCTCTCGCCATCGGCGAGGGAAATGCTGGTATCGGTGCGCCGTATGCTCAGCCCCGGTACGCTTGTGCCGCCAATGGTCACCGCATTGGTGTAATCCAGCTCGCTGACTTCAGGCGCTACCTTCAGGGTAATGCGGTCGCGGCTGATTACGGTCGGCGTCAGTGCCAGGCGCACGCCGAACTCCTTGTACTCGATCGAGAAGTTGTCACTGCCGGCGCTGGGCACCGGGATCGGTATCTCGCCACCGGCCAGGAAGCTTGCAGTCAGGCCGCTGAGCACGGTGAGGCTGGGGCGCGCCAGGGTGTAGGCGAAACCGCTGTTTTCCAGGGCATTGATGGCCGCCAGGAAGCGGCTGCTGCCGCCGCCCCAGACGATGTTGAACACACCGTCGTTGAGCGGGATCTGTGGCGAGGTGACAGGCACGGCACCCGGTGTCACCGAAGTGCCTGGCACGGTACCCGGCGATCCGATCAGGCTGTTGTTCGAGCCGCTGAAAAACAGCCGGGCGCCGGCTTCCTTGTACTTGGTGCGGCGCACCTCGACGAAGCGGATATCGGCCTGCACCTGGCTTGGCAACTCCGGATCCAGCGACGGTGGCAGGCCCGTTTCGGCCATGGCGGCACTGGCCTGGCCTTTGACGAACAGCATGGCCCGGTGTGGCGCCGGTGCGCAGGCTGTCCACAGCATGAGCGTGGTATTGCCCTGGCCCACGGCCGTCACCAGCACGGCGCGGTCACCGCTGGGTTGCACGTCGGCAACCTTGGGGTCGCCGACGGCGGCGCGGGTGATCGCCAGCGGCAAGCGCAATTCTTGCTGCAGGCCTTGGTCGATTTCGATCACTGAAGGCAGTTGGGCAAATGCTTCGCAGCCGTTGCTGGCGGCATGGGCCTTCGGCAGCAGCGCAACCATGAGCAGGGCAAGGCACGCGAGGCTGAAGAACCGTTTTGAACTGCAACGCTCGGAACTACGCATACTGCATCCTTGCCTTGTCAGGGGGTCTTGTTGGCGTCCGCGGCCTGTGCGCCACGGATGATCTGCATGCTTGCAACGGCTGCAGCGGTTGAGGCGGTTTTGGCCAATGGCGCCTGGGAAAGCTGGCTGAACCGATAGAGTTCCCGGTTGATGCTTTCTACCTGCGGTTGGCTATCCGCTTGGGCCCAATAGCGGGCCAGCCGCTGCTCGGCGGCACTGCGCACGGCCAGGCGCAGGGTGCCGACCTGGGCTGCCAGCATCAGGCGGCTGGCCAAGGCTTCAGGGACTGCCAGCACCACGGTGCGGGTGCTTGCGGGGTTGCCTGGGGTCGCCTGCTCGCGGCGCGCCTTGAGCTCCTCGGCGGTCAGTGCCGGGCGGCCGTCATTGGTAACGCCCATCTGTTCCCCGACGCTCAGCACGCGCAGGGCCGGCAGCACGACCTGGGCAGAAGACTGCGGGTTGTTGGCCTCTTCGCGCAGGTACAGCAGCACGTCGACAAAATCACCCGGGTACAGTTGCCCGGCGGCGCCGACCACGTCGTCCACGCCTACCGCAACGGCCCGCTCGTGGGCACGGATCATCCGTGCCAGCGGTCCGCCGGGCTGGAAGCTCGACTCGTCCAGCCAGCTACCTGCGGCCAGTGGCCTGGCGCTGCTGCGTCCGATCACTTGGTCCACTTGCTGGAAGGCACCGGCAGGGACTACCTGCAAACGCTCGAGCAGCACGTCGTCTGCGGTCAAGGGCGTATTGGCCGGCAGCGCCTTGCGCAGCACGACGATGGGGAAGCGCTGCGGCTCGGGCGGTTGCGGGGTGGGCGCTGCAACCACCGCAGGCGGCTGCTCGGCGACGGGGGCTACCGGCTGGGGTGGTGCAGGGGGGCGGCTGAGCACGACCCCCCAGTATCCCGCGAGCAGTGCGCCGAGCAGGAAAAGGGCAGCCAGAATCATGGTCAAGCGACTGCTCATGGCTGGCCTCCGTGCACGCGTCGGGTGGTGGCAAAAAGTCACTATTTCGCTATTGCACGGTAGCCCACCCATCGCCATTCGCCATTAGGCGCTCGGCTTTTTTTGTAGCCAGAACGTAAACCCAATTAAAACAGTCAGTTGTTGAAATAAAAGGATCTAATGCTTTTGGATTATCACCTGATGACTAATGCTTTTTTATATTTGCAGACGGCTCCAGCTTGGCAATCCTTTGATGGCAAACAGGCGTCACTTTGACACCATTGTCGCCGGCGAGTTCGCCGCAAGGAGCTGGTCATGTTGCTGAAACAGGTCATCCTTCACTGCAAGCAATTCCTGCATCGCAAGGACGGTGCCTCGGGTATCGAGTACGCGGTCATCGCGGCGATGGTGGCGGTGGTATTGGCCGGGTTCGTTCCCGGGATCTCCGGCAACATCAGTACCATGTTCACCGCAATCCAGACGGCCCTGAACTAGACCAACAACAGGCGATGTCTCGTCGGACCGGATCAACAGGAGCCGCACATGCAGAACTCTCCCTCGCGTCAGCAGATTCTTCTGGTCGATGACGAGGAAGAGCACCTGCTTGAGTTGGCCGAACTCCTCGACAACGAGGGGTACTACTGCCACACGGCAGGCTCGGTGAAAGCTGCCCTGCAACTGCTCACCCGTTATCCGGACGTTGCCTTGGTCATCACTGATCTACGCATGCCGGAAGAAAGCGGCATCGGTTTGATCCAGCGCCTGCGCGACCATACGGCCCGGCAGCATTTGCCGGTGATCGTCATGTCGGGGCACGCCGGTGCGCAAGACCTCAGCGACCTGCTGCGCCTGCAGGTGCTGGATTTCTTCCGCAAGCCCATCTATTACGCACGGTTGCTGGAGACACTGGACAACCTGTTCCCGCAACCACTGTTGCAGGTTGCCAAGTACTGACTCAACTGGACGAAGGTGAAAACGAAAACGCCCGGCACATGGCCGGGCGTTTTTGCTTACTGGCAAGGGTCAGGCGTCGGGATCGCTCAGTTCCAGTACGCCGCGCTTGCTGCGCAGCTTGCCGTAGAAATGATCCAGCGCATTGTTCAGCTTGCTGGCGGCTCCATCCACCGCCTGGTCCAGCGAAGCGGCGGTATGGGTCACGGAAATCGGTTGATGGCCTTTGGGGCGAGCCTCCATCTGGCAGCGTTTGTCATGCGGCCCGGGCTTGGCGCCGTTCTCGTCGCGCAGGTGCACCTCGATGCGGGTGAGGTCCTCCTCGTAACGTTCGAGTGTGGTTTGCAGCGTACTGCGGACCCACTCGTTGAGACGGATGTTGCCTTCGATATGGTTGCTGCTGTTGACCTGGATTTGCATGATTCAATCCTTATTCAGCTTGCTCGCATGGAGGCGTGCCTAGGCCCTTGAGGCCCTTGGAAATTCTTCGCCTCTTGACTCTAAGGTCAGGCAACCGAAGCCTGAATTCAAGCCCTTCGTGAAAATAAATTTTCTGTTGCAATTAACCCCACAGAGGCTACCGGGCAGACCTTTGACGACATAAGACCGGTTAAAAACCCCAAGTCTTTCAGACTTTGCTTATGCGAATTGAAATCATTACTATTGCAACCCCCAGAGTTTCCCGGACCTCCGCCATGAAGCGCAATGCCGCCGGACTGCCCCTCAGCTACCGCCTGGCCGTGACCTCACGCTGCCTGGCAGCGGTGCTGGGTGGGTACCTGCTGGCGTCCATGGCCAGTGTCTGCATCACCTTGCTGGTGCCGTTGGCGCAAGTCGACGCGGCCATGACCGGCATGATGCTGTCGTTCGTTTTCTACCTGTTGGCCTTCATCTGGTGCTTTGCCTGCCGCAGCGCCTGGCATGCCTGGCTCGGCGTGTTGCTGCCGAGCCTGCTGCTGGGGCTGATCAACGGGCTGGCCTATTGGATGAAGAACCCATGAAGGACGGTTTCCGCCAGGCGATGGCCTGGCTGCACACCTGGACCGGGCTGATTTTCGGCTGGCTGCTTTTCGCAATTTTCCTGACCGGCACACTGTCGTATTTCAAGGAAGAGATCAGCCACTGGGCACAGCCCGAAGTCCGCCGCCACGCGCTCGACCCGGTGGCCAGCCTGGGCCTGGCCCAGCGCTACCTGGAGGCCAACGCGGCGCACTCGGGCAACTGGATGATCCGCTTGCCCAGCGAGCGCGAAGCCGCGTTGAGCGTCGGCTGGCGTGACCCTGCCGGCGGGCGCCGTGGCTTTGTCAGCAAGCAACTCGACGCCCAGACCGGGCAGCCAGTAGAGGCCCGTGACAGCCGCGGCGGCGAGTTCTTCTACCGCTTCCACTTCCAGCTGCAGATGCCCCACCCCTGGGGGCGCTGGCTGGCGACCTTCTGCGCGTTCATCATGTTGCTGGGCCTGGTCACCGGCATCATCACCCACAAGAAGATCTTCAAGGAGTTCTTCACCTTCCGCCCCGGCAAGGGCCAGCGCTCGTGGCTGGATGGGCATAACGCAATCGGTGTGCTGGTGTTGCCGTTCCATCTGATGATCAGTTACAGCAGCCTGGTGATCTTCATGTACATGGTGATGCCGGCCAGCATCATGGCCAGCTATGGCGGCACTACCAACGGCTACTTCAACGACCTGTTCGGCCCAGAGGAGGTGCCCAAGGTGGCCAACGTCGCTGCGCCACTGGTGCCGTTGGCCGGCTTGTACGCCAAGGCTCAGGCGCAGGTCCCCGGTGCCCGCATGGGTTACATCCAGGTGCACAACCCGGGCGACCGCAACGCTCGCGTGAGCTTCGCCCAGGCTTCGGCCGACAACATCGCCTACAAGCGCAGCGCCAACTGGATGTTCGACGGCAGCACGGGCGAGCTGCTGAGCCAGGGGGCACCGGAAAGCGCTGCGATGATGACTTCGTTCAGCTTCGTCGGCCTGCACATGGGCAACTTCGCCGGGCCCTGGTTGCGCTGGCTGTACTTCGTGTTCGGGGTGGCGGGTACTGCGGTCATCGGTACGGGCCTGGTGATGTGGCTTGGCAAGCGCCAGCTCAAGCATGCCAAGCGCGAACGCATGCCCGCTGAGTTGCGCCTGGTCGAGGTGCTCAACATCGCCAGCATGAGTGGCCTGCTGCTCGCGGTGGCCGGCTTTTTCTGGGCCAACCGCTTGCTGCCTGTGGCGCTGCAAGGGCGGGCGGACTGGGAGGTGAACACGTTCTTCGTGGCCTGGCTGTTGTCGCTGGTACATGCCGTGCTGCGCCCCGGGCGCCGAGCCTGGGGCGAGCAGCTTGGGTTGGGCGCGCTGGCCTTCGCGCTGCTGCCTTTGCTCAATGCGCTGACCACCGGCCAGGGGCTGAACCACAGCGTAGCCGCCGGCGACTGGGCGATGGCGGGCCTGGACCTCACGGCATTGGGCACCGGTCTTTTCCTGGCCTGGGCCGCAGGCAAGATGCTGCGTGCTCCGAAGGCTGTGGCCAAGCGTGAGCCCCGGGTGTCAAAGGCAGCGGCTGAAACGCTCGAGGTGAACGGATGCTGAGCGTCGCCCTGATCGGTTTTGCCGGGTTCGCCGCCTTGTGCCTGGCGATGGAAAAGCACTTCAGCGACCTGCTCGGGCGCAAGCCTGCTGTCGGCCAGTTGCGCAGGCTGCGTATGGCGGGTTGGTTGCTGCTGCTGGCATCGCTGTTGCTGTCGGTGCACCTGCGTGGGTGGGCCCATGGCTTGGTGGAGTGGGTCGCTGTGTTGATGGCCGGGGTGACCCTGTGGGTCTTCGCCTTGCCTTACCAGCCGCGCCTGTTGCTGGGGCTGGCGGGGATCAGCCTGGTACTCGGCCCGCTGCTGGTCATATCTGGCGGGTGATGCCTTGATCGAACCTGACAGCGACAGCACGCGCGCACGTTTCGTCCAGGTCTTCATGGCCCAGCGCGCACGCATGGAAGCCCTGGTCAGCCGTCGGGTAGGCTGCCGCGCCACTGCATCGGACCTGGTGCAGGAGCTGTTCTTGCGCTTCTGGCGGCGCCCCGAGGTCAAGGTCGAGGCGCTGGATACCTACCTGCTGCGCTGCGCCGGCAACCTGGCCATCGACCATCTGCGCAGCGAAGGCAGCCGCGAACGCATCGCCGAAGCTTCGCTGCAACTGGATGAGTGCTCGGCCCAGGCACCGGAGCAGGCCCTTGAGGTAGACCATGACCTGCAGCGCATCGAAGCGGCACTGCGCGCCCTGCCCGAGCGCACCCGGCAGATCTTTTTGCTCAACCGCATACACGGCTGCAAGTACGGCGAAATCGCCAAGGCCATGCAGCTGTCCCAGAGCGCCGTGGAAAAGCATATGATGCGCGCCCTCCAAGCGTGCAAGGCCAGTGTTGCCGAACCCGCGACCCCGATGCGCAGGCCAGGGAGCGCCCGTCGATGAGCCATTCAGACTTGACCACCGCCGACCCGTCGCACGCTGCACTGCATTGGCTGGCCAGGATCAACGAGCAGCCTGAGGTAGCGCACAGTGCGGCGTTCAAGCGCTGGTTGCTGGCCGACCCCAGGCACCGTGAAGCCTATGCCCAGGCCCAGGCGCTGTGGCACAAGAGTGCGGCACCCGCGGCACGCCTGGCCGAGGAAGAACACGCAGACCTGCAACGATACCTGGATGCCATGGCCAAGGCGCCTGCCCCGCCTCGCTGGCGGCGCGCCCGCGCACTGGCCGTAGCGGCCTGCCTGGTGCTTGCCGTGGGCGTTGCCGGGGGCTGGCATCCGGGGTACTGGCTGCAGGACCTGCAGGCCGACTTCAGCAGCACAGACGCCATTCGCCAGGTGACGCTGGCTGACCAGTCGCAGGTGACGCTGGATGCGGGCAGTGCCATTGCTGTCGATTTCCAGCAGGGGCAGCGCCATGTGCGGCTGTTGCATGGTGCTGCATTCTTCAAGGTCACGCACACCGGTGACCCGTTTGTAGTAAAGGCGGCGGGGGGGCAGGTGCGGGTGCTGGGCACCGAGTTCGAAGTGCGCGAGCAGGCCGAGGGGGCACAGGTCACGGTGCGCAACGGTCGGGTGGCGGTCACGCCGGCTCAGGGGCAGGCCGCCCGTGAGCTGACGGCCAACCAGCAACTGGCCTATGCCAGAGGCCGGGCCGGTGAGACGGCGAGTGTGGACAGCGACAGCCGTCTGGCCTGGCGCCAGGGCTGGGTCAATTACTACCAGGTGCCATTGGCGCAGGTGGTCGAGGACCTGGGGCGCTATTACCCGGGGCGGATCGTGCTGCTCGACGGCGAGTTGGGGCAGCGCAAGGTCAGCGGCAGTTTCCCGGTGCGCGAGCCACTGGCGGCACTGGATTCGCTGGGCAAGGTGATGGGGTTCTCGCGGCAGACGGTTTTCGGCCGGTTGACCGTTATCCGTTAAGCGGCGGCACTGGAAAAATAATTTTCAAAAGCGGATGAGGTAACAGGACGTGACATCCGTGTAATGAGTGGAAGTGCGATTCATTCGCAGTCATCACCCTCTCACAGGTCAGCGTCCATGAAGTTCACCCACCGTTGCGTCCCTCTCTGGCTAGGTTTCTCTGCGCTTTCGGCCTTGGCTGCTGCCCCTTGTGTCCTTGCCGCCGAGCAGCTTGAACTGCACCGGTTCGCCCAGCCGAGCCAGCCCTTGCCCCAGGCGCTCAATGCCTTCAGCCGCGCCACCGGCCAGAGCGTGGTCTACACCTTGGAACTGCCTGCCGTGCAGGCACCGGCCCTGCAGGGTACGTTCAGTGCCGAACAGGCGCTGCAGCGATTGCTGGGCAACGCTGGCCTGACGTGGCGCCGGGTCGATGCCCGCACCCTGACGCTTGAACCGGTGGACACCTCCGGTGCGCTCAACCTGCAGGCCACCACGGTGACCTCGCAGATGGACACCTACAGCTACCAGCCGCCGGCCAGCGCCTCTATCATGCGTGGCCAAGGCCCGTCCCAGGACATCCCCCAAGCCATCAACGTGGTCCCTGCCCAGGTCATCCGCGACCAGGCCCCGCGCAACCTGGATGACGCCCTGGCCAATGTCAGCGGCATCACCCAGGGCAACAATTTCGGTGGCACCTCCGACACGGTGATGAAGCGCGGCTTCGGTGACAACCGCGACGGTTCGATCATGCGCGATGGCATGCCCGTCGTGCAGGGGCGCAGCCTCAATGCGAACACCGAGCGGGTCGAGGTGCTCAAGGGCCCGGCTTCGCTGCTGTATGGCATCCAGGACCCGGGCGGGGTGATCAACGTGGTCAGCAAGCGCCCGCAATTGCAGCAGTACAACGCCCTGACCGTGCGCGGCTCGACCTACGGCAGCGGCAAGAACGGCAGCGGCGGTGGGTTCGACAGCACCGGGGCACTGGGCGACAGCAACTTCGCCTACCGTTTGATCGTCGATCATGAGGACGAGGATTACTGGCGCAACTATGGCGTGCACCGCGAATCGCTGGTGGCGCCGTCGCTGGCCTGGCTGGGCGAGGACACCCAAGTGGTGCTGGCTTATGAGCACCGTGAGTTTCTCTACCCGTTCGACCGGGGCACTGCGTTCGGCAGCAACGGCCACCCGCTGGACATTCCGGCCACGCGCCGCCTGGATGAACCCTTCAACGACATGGAAGGCCGCTCCGACCTGTATCGCCTTGAGGTCGACCACCAGTTGGCCGACGATTGGAAGCTGCACGTGGGCTACAGCTTCAACCGCGAGACTTACGACGCAAGCCAGGTGCGCGTGACCGGCGTCAACGAAGCCAAGGGCACGCTTACGCGCAGCATCGATGGCACCCACAACGCCATGAGCCGCGACCAGTTCGCGACCCTCAGCCTCAATGGCAACGTCGAGCTGGCCGGAATGCAGCATGACCTGCTCATTGGCATTGATCACGAAGACCGCAAGGTCTTTCGCGGCGACCTGATTCGCCAGACCGCTCAGTCCACCTTCAGTTATGTGAACCCGGTCTATGGCCAGGAAGTGGAGGGCAGTACGGTGCGCGCCAGCGACAGCGATCAGACCGACAAGCTGCGCACCGAGGCGCTGTTCCTGCAGGACGCACTGCACCTGGACCAGCACTGGATACTGGTGGCCGGCGCCCGCTTTCAGCAGTACGACCAGTACGCCGGCCGCGGCCGGCCGTTCAAGGCCAATACCGACACCAGCGGCCAGGCCTGGGTACCGCATGCCGGCATCGTCTACAAGGTCGATGAGCAGTTGTCGTTCTATGGCAGTTACAGCGAGTCGTTCAAACCCAACTCCAGCATTGCCCCGCTGACCGGCGGTGTGGTGCTGGATTCGTCGATTGCGCCGGAAGAGGGCAAGTCGTGGGAGCTGGGTGCCAAGCTCGACATGCCTGGCAGCCTGACCGGCACCCTGGCGCTGTTCGACATCACCAAGCGCAACGTGCTGGTCTCCAACTTCGACAGCGGTACCGGCGAGACGGTCTACAGCAATGCGGGCGAGGTCAGTTCAAGGGGGGTGGAGCTTGACCTGACCGGACAGCTCAGTGAGCGTTGGAGCCTGATCGGCAGCTATGCCTTTACCGACGCCAAGGTGACCAAGGACCCGGACCTCGAGGGTAACCGCCTGCAGAACGTGGCCAGGCACAGTGGCTCATTGTCGGCGGTGTACGACTTCGGCAGCCTGTTCGGTGGCGACCGTTTGCGTTTCGGTGCCGGAGCCCGTCATGTCGGCGAGCGCCCGGGCAACTCGACCAACACCTTCGACTTGCCCAGCTACACCGTTGCCGATGCTTTCGCCACGTACGAGACCCGGCTCGACGAGCACAATGTGCGCCTGCAACTGAACGTGAAGAACCTGTTCGACAAGGTTTACTACAGCTCGGCGGTGAACCAGTACTTCGTTGCCATAGGTGATGCGCGCCAGGTGAGCCTGTCGAGTACCTTCGAGTTCTAGTGGCTGAAGGCGGCGCGATAGTCGCCAGGTGTCGCGCCGACTGCCTGGCGAAAGCGGTTGCTGAAATGGCTGGCACTGGCAAACCCGCACAGCAGTGCAATGTCTCCCAATGGCAGCTGGCCCAGGCGCAGCAGTTGGCAGGCCCGATGCAGCCGGCGGGCCAGCAGGTACTGGTGTGGCGGCAAGCCGAAGCTGGTGCGGAACATGCGTGCGAAGTGATACTCGGAGAGGTTGCAACGCACGGCCAACTCACCGAGGGTGATGGGCTGATCCAGGTGTGTCTCGATGTATTCCACCAGTTGCCGGCGCAGGTTCGGTGCCAACCCGCCTTTGAGGCGTAACCCCTGGCGCAGCCCTACCTGGCTGAGCACGGCGTGATCGACAATCTCGTGTGCCAGGCTGCTGGCCAGCAAGCGCTCGCCTGGCTCTTCCCAGGCCAGGCTGATCAACTGGCGAAAACGCACCGACTGCCGTGGGTCGTCGAGAAATGTCGCTTCCTGCAGTTGCATCTCCCGCGGTTCCCGGTCGAGCAGGCGCACGCAGCCCAGGGCGAATTGCACCTCGCTGATGTACAGGTGCGCCAGGCGGATCTGCCCATTGACCACCCAGTTGGACTCGTGGCCGGCCGGCATGATGCACAATTTGTCCGGCGCTCCTTTGTCGGCTGGGCGCTGGCGGCGAAAGGTGCCGGTGCCGTGGGCGATGTAGCACGACAGCGTGTGGTGGCTGGGCGCCTGATAGTCGCGGGCATCGTCACGGTTGCTCCATAGCGCCGCCGCCAGCCCGTCGCCCAGGTGCGCGCTCAGTTCCAGCCTCGCGTGGGGCGAGGCATGCATGGCGTTGAACACGTGCAACTGGGTCAGTGGGGTCATGAGCGTTTCCTCTGTCGCCATCGTACTGCCGATGCGCCGAGGTGGCAGCTCCCTGAATGCTGAAAAGCGCAAGTTTGTGCAAGCGCACTTCACTGGCCGCAGAGAACACTGATGGCCCTGGCGAGGGCTGCGCCCTCGATCGCCGGCAAGCCAGCTCCCACAGGTTGGCCGCATGGTGCCCCCCCGCAATGCATGGTCGTATGCCTAAGGAACCCCCATGAACCTTTCCCTGTACCTGCTCACTGTCCTGATCTGGGGTACCACCTGGATCGCCCTGAAACTGCAATTGGGTGAAGTGGCCATCCCGGTTTCGATCGTCTACCGCTTTGCCTTGGCCGGCCTGATTCTGTTCGCCATCCTGCTGCTCACCCGCCGCCTGCAGCCGATGAATCGGCGCGGTCATCTGCTGTGCCTGGCGCAGGGCGTGTGCCTGTTCTGCGTCAATTTCATGTGTTTCCTCACCGCCAGCCAGTGGATCGCCAGTGGCTTGATCGCCGTGGTGTTTTCCACTGCAACACTGTGGAATGCGCTGAACGCGCGCCTCTTTTTCGGCCAGAGGGTTGCCAGCAACGTACTCGGTGGCGGCGCGCTTGGCCTTTTGGGGTTGGGGCTGCTGTTCTGGCCGGAGCTGTCGCACCATGCGGCAAGCCGTGAAACGCTCTATGGTCTCGGCCTGGCCTTGCTCGGTACGTTGTGCTTTTCGGCAGGCAACATGCTGTCGAGCATGCAGCAGAAAGCTGGCCTCAAGCCCATGACCACCAATGCCTGGGGCATGGTCTATGGCGCCGCGATGCTGGCCGTGTATTGCCTGATCAGCGGTATTCCATTTGCGATGGAGTGGAACACGCGCTATGTCGGCTCGCTGCTGTACCTGGTGATACCGGGTTCAGTGATCGGTTTCACCGCGTACCTGACGTTGGTCGGGCGCATGGGCCCGGAGCGGGCTGCGTATTGCACGGTGCTGTTCCCGCTGGTGGCGCTTAACGTGTCGGCGTTTGCCGAGGGCTATCAATGGACAGCCCCCGCTTTGCTCGGGCTGGTCGCTGTCATGGCGGGTAATGTGTTGGTGTTTCGCAAGCCCAAACCCACGTTGGCAGGTGCTCTGGCACGTTGAGCGCTGCGCAGCAACTGACATAAATGCCAGGTGTTGGCACGCAGTGGCCTGTTTAGACTTGCCCGGGAGCCATTAGCCCGGAAACGTCAATGTCACCATTGCTCCCCTGGAACAAGCGACTGTCGCATCGTCAGGTGCAGCTGCTCTGCCTGTTGGCCTTGGCGGTGCATCTATTGCCGCTGGTGCTTGCCGATTACGCCTATATCGATGATGTGTGGCGCGCCCAGAACGCTGGCCTCACGCCTACCGGCAATGAATCCTGGACAGGGCAGGGGCGCTTCCTGCTCTACCTGATGCATCGCATGCTGGGCTTCTCTGTCGGGGCTGTGAATCTGTTCCCTTTGCCTATTCTGCTGGCTGCCAGCGTGACTGCACTGGCGCTCGCCCGGCTGGTGTCACATTACTTCCCGGCCCCCACGGCGACCTCTGTGCTGGTGGTATTGCCCTTATGGTACAACCCCTTCTTTCTGCAAAACCTGTCGTACCAATACGACGCACCCGGTATGGCGTTGGCGCTGGCTGCATGCGTCTGGGCCATCACGCTGAGTGCCGAGCGCTGGCAGCAGTGCCTGCTGGGCGGCGTGCTGGTGGCATGTGCCGCGAGTTTCTACCAGGTCAGCATCAACGTCTTCGCTGGCTTGTGTTGCCTCGAAATCATGCGTCAGGTGCTCGGCCATGCCGGGTTGCGTCAGGTCTGCCGTCATCTTTTCGGCCGGCTGACACAACTGTTCGGCGGGTGCCTGCTGTACTCGCTCACGGCCCATCAGTTCATAGATGTCCCCCGCACCGCGTTGCTGCCTCTGGATGCCCAGTGGTGGCCTGAGGTGTTGCGGCGCCTGGAAGTTATCTTGGGGCACGTGGCGTTGTTGATCACGCCAGGAACGGCGTGGGTGTTCATCGGCCTTTCGGGGCTGGCGCTTGTGGCGCTGCTGATCGCCTTGCGTGAGGTATTGGTTGATCCACGCCCTGTATGGGAACGGGGGGTGTTGACGGCTGCGCTGCTGCTGCCCATCCCGGCTGTGGCGTTGCTGGTGTACGGCCTGATGATGGTGTTCGCGCATTTTGACGGTCGCGCACGCCTGTTGATGGGGTTCGGCGTGGTCTTGATGATGCTGGCACTGCTGGCCCATCGGCTACTGTCAGGGCTTGGCGGTCGGCTGAGGTGGCTGCTGGCTATTCCTGTGTTGTTCATGTTGTCATTTTCGTTTGCTTACGGCCGAACGCTGATCGTGCAGAAGGAACTGCAACGCATGGTGACGTCTTCGCTCGCCAATGCCATCCAAAGCCGGCCGCAGTTGTACGAGACCAAGCGATTCTATGTTCTCGACATCGGTAGCAGCGCACGTTGGTTGCCTGCAGCCAGCGCCAGTTATGAACAGATGCCAGCGTTGCGTTATGTCCTGAACATCGATTTTCTGCTGTTGCCTGAGATGATGCCGCGCCTCGGGCTGGTCAACTTCACTACAAATCCCCCGCTCGACCGTGAGCAGGTACTTGCGCGCAGCCATGCAGCGGTGGTGAAGAGCACGTTTTTCGACATCCACCTGGTCGACGGTAACGGCTATGTGCTGATGAAAGCACCTGCCCAGAGCGAGGCCTACCGATGGTAACGACCCTGCGTTTCTACCGGTATGGCCTCATCGGTGTTGGAAATACGCTGTTGCACTGGGCGGTTTTCTTCCTGCTGCACCAGGCTGCCGGGCTGAACCAGGCATCGAGCAACTTGCTGGCATTCGCAGTGGCTGTCAGTGCGTCCTATTACCTCAATGCTCGCTTCACGTTCGCCACCGCGCCGAGCAAGCTGCGTTACCTGGCGTTCGTATCGGGCATGGGTTGCCTGAGCCTGAGCATGGGGGCGCTATCGGACCGGGCTGGTTTGTCACCCTGGCTGACCTTGGTAGCTTTTTCAGCCGTCAGCCTGATCATCGGCTACGGCTACTCGCGGACAGTGGTGTTCAAGCGGAGGCAGCCATGAACATTACCTTGGTCGTGCCCCTGTACAACGAGCAGGACACCCTCGAACGGTTCTATCACACGGTGCGTAACGAGCCGTCTTTACAGGGCGTGGTGGTCGAGATCCTGCTGGTCAATGACGGCAGCAATGATGCCAGCGAGGCCATCTGCGCCGAGTTGGCGGCACGGGATGAATGGGTAACCGTCGTCAATTTCTCGCGTAACTTTGGCAAGGAGTCGGCGTTGTTCGCCGGCCTTGAGTACGCCGAGGGCGACGTCGTGGTGCCGATCGATGTCGACTTGCAGGACCCGGTCGAGCTTATCGCGCAGATGATCGATGTGTGGCAGCAAGGGGCGGAGGTCGTTCTGGCAAAGCGCCGTAGCCGTGCCGCTGACACACGGTTCAAACGGTGGAGCGCACGCTTGTACTACCGCCTGCACAACCGCATTGCCTCGACCCGGATCGAGGAGAACGTCGGTGATTTTCGCCTGCTGGACCGCAAAGTGGTAGCCGCCATCCGCCAGTTGCCGGAGCAGCAGTTGTTCATGAAAGGTGTGTTGTCCTGGGTAGGCTTTCGTACCGCCATCGTCGAATACGACCGGCCCGAACGTACGGCGGGCAACAGCAAGTTCAGCTTCTGGCGGCTGTGGAACCTGGCCCTGGATGGCATCACCTCGTTTAGCACTGTGCCTTTGCGGCTATGGAGTTACGTGGGCGGAGGTGTATCGCTGTCGGCTTTTGCCTTTGCGGTGTACATGGTGATCGACAAACTGCTGTTCGGAAACGATGTGCCGGGCTATCCGTCGTTGATGACGGCAGTGCTGTTCCTTGGCGGTGTGCAGTTGATCGGTATCGGAATACTGGGGGAGTACGTAGGGCGGATCTACCAGGAGACCAAACAGCGGCCCCGGTACGTGGTGCGCAAGGTGCTGAGGCGGCGCAGACAACCCACGTGAAGGTTGTCTGCGCAGGCCCCTTGGTGGGACAAACGCGTTATCAGCCCTTCCACACCTGCGGATTCACCAGGTCCTGCGGCCGCTCGCCCAGCAGCGCCGCACGCAGATTGTCCATTGCCCGGTTGGCCATGGCCTCACGGGTTTCGGCGGTGGCCGAGCCGATGTGCGGCAGTGTCAGGGCATTGGGCAATTTGAACAGCGGCGATTCTCTAAGCGGCTCTTTCTCGTAGACATCCAGACCAGCGCCACGAATGGTGCCGTTGTGCAGGGCCTCGACCAGCGCTGCCTCGTCTACCACAGGGCCACGGGCAATGTTGATCAGGAAGGCGCTCGGCTTCATCAGCTTCAGCTCGCGAGCACCGATCAGCTTGCGGGTGGCGTCGGACAGCGGCACCACGATGCAGACGAAATCGGACTCTGCCAGCAGTTGTTCGAGGCTGCGGTATTGCGCCCCCAGTTCCTGCTCCAGCGCCGGTTTGCGGCTGTTGCCGGCATACAGCACCGACATGTTGAAGCCGAAGCGGCCACGGCGGGCGACGGCCGCGCCGATGTTGCCCAGGCCGACGATACCCAGTGTCTTGCCGTACACATCGCTGCCGAAGTGCGCCGGGCCGACGGTGGCTTGCCATTGGCCGGCCTTGGTCCAGGCATCCAGTTCGGCCGTGCGGCGGGCGCAGCCCATGATCAGCGAGAAGCCCAGGTCGGCGGTGCTTTCAGTGAGCACATCGGGGGTATTGGTCAGGGCGATGCCGCGCTCGTTGAAGTAGTCGACGTCGTAGTTGTCGTAGCCCACCGATACGCTGGACACCACTTCCAGTTTGGCTGCCCCCTCGAGCTGCGCGCGGCCGAGCTTGCGACCGGCGCCGATCAGGCCGTGGGCTTGGGGCAAAGCTTCATTGAACTGGACACTGATGTCGCCGAGCTTGGGGTTCGGCACGATCACGTTGAAATCTTGCTGCAGGCGCTCGGCCATGGCCGGGGTGATACGGCTGAAGGCCAGGACGGTCTTTTTCATCGGGCTACTTCCAACGCAAAAGCTACAAGCTACAAGCTACAAGCTTCAAGCCGCAAGAAAAAGCAGCGCGTGCACCAATCTGCTTTTTCTTGCCGCTTGCAGCTGCTTTCAGTTCGCGATCAGCAACTCGTGGGTTTTCAGGTCCGCTTCATGGGCTGCGAGAATCTCTGGCAACGAGTTGCGCAGGTACTCAACCCAGGTCTTGATCTTCGCATCCAGGTACTGGCGCGACGGGTAGATCGCATACAGGTTCAGTTCCTGCAGCCGGTAGTCCGGCATCACCCGCACCAGGCTGCCATCACGCAAACCATCGATGGCCGAGTAGATCGGCAGCACGCCCATGCCCATGCCGCTGCGAATCGCGGTTTTCATCGCGTCGGCCGAGTTGACCTGGAACGGCGAGCTGGTGATGTTGACCAGTTCCTGGCCTTCCGGGCCGTCGAACAACCACTTTTCCAGCGGGATCACCGGGCTGACCATGCGCAGGCAGGCATGCTGCAGCAGGTCGACCGGCTTGTGCGCGAAGCCGTGCCTGGCCACGTACTCGGGCGAGGCGCAGACGATGCTGTAGGTGATGCCCAGGCGCTGCGACACGAAACCTGAGTCCGGCAGCTCGGTGGCCAGCACGATGGACACGTCATAGCCTTCGTCGAGCAGGTCGGGGACGCGGTTGGCCATGGTCAGGTCGAAGGTCACGTCCGGGTGCGACTCGCGGTAGCGGGCGATGGCATCGACCACGAAGTGCTGGCCGACCCCGGTCATCGAATGCACCTTCAATTGCCCGGCAGGCCGGGCATGCGCGTCGCTTGCCTCGGCTTCGGCTTCTTCGACATAGGTGAGGATCTGTTCACAGCGCATCAGGTAACGCTTGCCCGCCTCGGTCAGGGCGATGCGCCGGGTGGTGCGGTTGAGCAGCCGGGTTTGCAGATGGGCTTCCAGATTGGAGACCGCCCGCGACACGTTCGCGGTAGTCGTATCCAGTTGCGCCGCAGCGGCAGTGAAACTGCCAAGCTGGGCTACGCAACTGAAAGCACGCATGTTTTGCAGGGTGTCCATGGGTCACTCTCAAGGTAGAGGGCAAATTGTGTCACGAAGTTAGTTGCATGTGCCTTCGACCAAAGCCGGATTATCGCTGTTTTGGTAACAAAGATTCGCAGGAATCTGCGCTTATCGCCAGTGCGGCCGCCCCCTAGAATTGCCCAGCCCTCCACCTCTTCCTCGGGAAATCGCAGCTGTGCCGCGTCGCATCATCAGAACGCTTCAGGCGTTCAGTGCCTGTGCCCTTAGCCTCACCTTGAGCGGCTGTATCGGAACCTGGGGCATTGCCCCACAAAGCAAGACCCTCCAAGCCAATACCCTGACCACCGATGCGGCCATCCGCGAAGCCGCCAGCGATGCCCGCTGGCCCGACCAGCAGTGGTGGCACGCCTACCGTGATCCACAGCTCGATCGTTGGCTCGACCTGGTTATGGCCGGTAGCCCGACCCTGGCCATGGCCGCAGCGCGGGTGCGCGCAGCCAAGGCCATGGCCGGTGTGGTCGAGTCGGCAGAAAAGCTGCAGGCCAACGGCCAGGCGTCGCTCAAACGCCACAACTGGCCTGAAGACCAGTTCTATGGCCCTGGCGCACTGTCGGGTGCCAACACCTGGGACAACAACGCCGCCATCGGCTTCAGCTATGCCCTGGACCTCTGGGGGCGCGAGCGCAATGCCAGCGAACAGGCCGTGGACCAGGCACACATGAGCGTGGCCGAGGCCCGCCAGGCGCAACTGGAACTGCAGAACAATGTGGTGCGTGCCTACATTCAGCTCAGCCTGCACTTCGCCCAGCGCGACATCGTCAAGGCCCAGCTGGAGCAGCAGGAGCAGATCCTGGCTTTGGCCAAGCGCCGCCTGGACGGCGGTATCGGTACCCATTTTGAGGTCAGCCAGGCCGAAGCACCGTTGCCCGAAACCCACCGTCAGCTGGATAGCCTGGACGAAGAAATCGCCCTTACCCGCAACCAGCTGGCCGCGCTGGCGGGCAAGGGGCCGGGTGAGGGCGCGCAGATCCAGCGCCCCAGCCTGGCCCTCGCCGCCCCTTTGAAACTGCCGTCGGCCCTGCCGGCCGAGCTGGTCGGCCAGCGCCCCGACGTGGTCGCCAGCCGCTGGCAGGTGGCCGCGCAGGCGCGTGGTATCGACGTCGCCCACGCCGGCTTCTTCCCCAACGTCGACCTGGTCGGCAGCCTGGGCTTCATGGCCACCGGTGGCGGGCCGCTGGAATTCCTCACCGGGCGCAAGTTCAACTACAACGTCGGGCCGGCCATCAGCCTGCCGGTCTTCGACGGCGGCCGCTTGCGCTCGCAGCTGGGTGTGGCCTCGGCGGGCTATGACGTGGCCGTGGCGCACTACAACCAGACGGTCATCGGCGCGCTGAAGAACATTTCCGACCAGTTGATCCGCCGTGAGTCGATGAAGGAGCAGGCCCATTTCGCCGCCGAATCCGTGGCCGCTGCACAGAAAACCTACGATATTGCCATGGTCGCCTTCCAGCGCGGCCTGACCGACTACCTCAACGTGCTCAATGCCCAGACCTTGCTGCTGCGTCAGCAGCAGGTGCAACAGCAGGTGCAGGCCGCGCGCCTGATCGCCCATGCCGAGCTGGTGACCGCGCTGGGCGGTGGCCTGCAGGCCGGCAAGGACGTGCCTGAGCAGGAGCGCCAGGCGGTGCCGAAAACCCCAGCCACCCTGGCTGTTTTCGACCGCAAACCGGACCACGCCGAATGAGTACATCGAGCCTGCCCCTGCGCTGGCTGCACAGCCTGCAGTGGCGCCGGGGCTTCTTTGCCTGGGCGCGTACCGACGGGGTGACCTGGGTCTACATCTTCAAGGTGCTGGCCGCTGCGTTCATCACCCTGTGGCTGGCCATGCGCCTGGAGTTGCCGCAGCCGCGCACGGCGATGATCACCGTGTTCATCGTCATGCAGCCGCAGAGCGGCCATGTCTTCGCCAAGAGCTTCTACCGGGTGCTCGGCACTCTGGCTGGCTCGGCGATGATGGTGGCGCTGATCGCCCTGTTCCCGCAGAACACAGAGCTGTTCCTGCCCAGCCTGGCGCTGTGGGTGGGCCTATGTTCAGCGGGCGCCATGCGCTACCGCACCTTGCGCGCCTATGGCTTCGTGCTGGCCGGTTACACCGCTGCCATGATCGGCCTGCCGGTGCTGGAGCACCCTGACCAGGCGTTCATGGCTGCGGTGTGGCGGGTGCTGGAGATTGCCCTGGGCATTCTGGTCTCGACCTTCGTCAGTGCCGCGATCTTGCCGCAATCGGCCAGCGCCGCCATGCGCAATGCGTTGTACCAGCGTTTTGGCGTGTTCGCCGGGGTGGTGGTCGAAGCCTTGCGCGGTGACAGCCAGCGTGACCGTTTCGAAACCAGCAACGTACGGTTCGTCGCCGAGGCGGTCGGCCTGGAAAGCCTGCGCAACGTCACCGCCTTCGAAGACCCGCACATGCGCAGGCGCTCTGGCCGGCTGGTGCGCATGAACAGCGAGTTCATGGCCATTACCACGCGCTTCAACGCCCTGCACCGGTTGCTTGAGCGCTTGCGCGCCCGCGGCCCGCTGCAGATCGTCGGGGCCATCGAGCCGGGCCTGAACACCTTGGTCGAGCTGCTTGAGCCCTATGTAGGGCGTGCGCTGACCGATGCCGATGCACTGCGCCTGACGCTGGAACTGGCGGCCTACAAAGAGGGCCTGCAGGCTCAGGTACGCGGTCTGCGCGCCGAGTACCTGCTGACCGAGCCCAGCGAGTCCGACCTGCTGGATTTCCATACCGCTTTCGAACTGCTCTATCGCTTCGTCGACGAGATGTACAGCTACGCCGAAACCCATGCCTCCCTGGCAGCGCACACGCACGCGCGCGAGCAGTGGGACGAGCCTTACGTGGCCCGGACCAGCTGGCTGGTGTCGCTGGCCGCTGGCGTGCGCGCCTCGGCGGTGCTGTTGCTGCTGGGTAGCTACTGGCTGCTCAGCGACTGGCCCAGCGGGGCCATGATGACCTTGATCGCCACCGTCACCGTGGGCCTGTCGGCGGCTTCGCCGAACCCCAAGCGCATGTCGTTCCAAATGGCCTGCGGCACGGCGATCGGCGCGTTCGTCGGCTTCTTCGAAACCTTCTTCGTGTTCCCCTGGATCGATGGTTTCCCGCTGCTGTGCATGGTCCTGGCGCCGGTGTTCGTGCTCGGCGCGTTCCTGTCTTCGCGGCCGGCTTACGCAGGTTACGGCATAGGCCTGCTGGTGTTCTTCGCCATCGGTTCGGTGCCCAACAACCTGACCGTGTACGACCCTTACACCTTCATCAACGACTACATCGGCATGGTCATCGGCATGTTCGTCTGCGCTGCGGCCGGGGCGATCATCCTGCCGCCCAACAGCCGCTGGTTGTGGAGCCGCCTGGAGCAGGAGCTGCGCGAGCAGGTGCTGTTCGCCATCAGCGGTCGCCTGCGCGGTCTGGGCTCGGCTTTCGAAAGCCGCACCCGTGACCTGTTGCACCAGGCCTATGGCCTGGCTGCCGGCAAGCCGCAGGTCCAAAGCCAGCTGATGGGCTGGATGTTCACCGTGCTGGAAATCGGCCACGCGGTCATCGAGCTGCGCAAGGAGCAGGCCCGCGCACCAATCCACCCGGCGTATGCCGAGTCGCAGCCGTGGCGCCAGGCCATCCGTGTCATGGGCCGCGCCTTGGCACGACTGTTCCTGCAGCCCAGCGCCAGCAACCACGAGCGCGCGCTGGTGGCGGTGGACCACGCCATCAGCCGCGTGCAGGCCACCGACGAACCCTTCGCCCGGCACTTCGACACCTCGGTGTTACGCCGCGCGCAGAGCTACCTGCACTTCATCCGTTCCTCCCTGCTCGACCCACAGTCGCCGTTGGCTACGACGAAAGGATTGCACGATGTTCCGTGAAATCATGCCCCGTGAGATCGCTTTTCATGGCGTGTACATGCCCACCATGACCTTGATGTTCCTGTTCGCCCTGGGCCTGGCCTGGGGCCTGGACCGCTTCATTGCCAGCCATGATGGCTACCGCTTCTTCTGGCACCCGGCGCTGTTGCGCCTGAGCCTGTTCGTCTGCCTGTTCGGCGCCCTGGCGCTGTCGCTCTACTGGTGAGAATCCTTCGATGAAAAAGTTCTTCAGCCTGATCGCTACCTTGCTGGTGCTGACCGCTGCCGTGGTGATCGGTCGCCAGTTGTGGCTGCACTACATGACCACGCCCTGGACCCGTGACGGCCGCGTGCGGGCCGACATCATCAATGTCGCCGCCGACGTGCCCGGTTATGTAGTGGACGTACCGGTCAAGGATAACCAGCGGGTGAAGAAGGGCGACCTGCTGATCCGCATCGACCCCGAGCACTACCAGCTGGCTGTCGACCAGGCCAAGGCGCTGGTCGCCTCGCGCAAGGCCACCTGGGAGATGCGCAAGGTCAACGCCCGGCGCCGTGCCGACATGGACAACCTGGTGATCTCCAAGGAAAACCGCGACGACGCCAGCAACATCGCCAACGCCGCCCTGGCCGACTATCAACAGGCCCAGGCAGCATTGGCAGCGGCCGAGCTGAACCTCAAGCGCACCCGGATCGTTGCCACGGTCGATGGTTACGTGACCAACCTGAATATCCACAAAGGTGACTATGCGCGGACCGGTGAGGCGGTGATGGCAGTGGTCGATGAAAACTCGTTCTGGGTTTACGGCTTCTTTGAGGAAACCAAGCTGCCGCACGTGAAGGTGGGTGACCAGGCTGAGCTGCAGATGATGAGCGGCGAACGGCTCAAGGGCCATGTGCAGAGCATCGCCCGCGGTATCTACGACCGCGACAACCCGCAGAGCCGCGAGCTGATTGCCGATGTGAACCCGACCTTCAACTGGGTGCGCCTGGCCCAGCGCGTGCCGGTGCGGATTCACATTGATGAAGTGCCGGACGGGTTTCTGCTGGCGGCGGGGACGACGTGTACGGTGGTGGTGAAGAGGGAGGAATGAAACTGTTATCGCGGGATGCCGTAAGAACGTTAGTTTTGAGCTCAGGGAGGGATTGGGAAATATCCTACTTGATTTAGGGAGAAATCGCCTGCTGGAGCTCTTGGCGGTGCTTTTCCATCGGAGCAGCCTGGGTTGTCACGAAAGCAACCCATCGATTGTTCGAGGAACTCTGATCCCATGCCCGAAAAAACGCTATCCCTGATCGACACCCCTCAGGGCTACAGCGCTTGGCTAGCTGACCTGAAAGGTCGTATTCAAAAAGCCCAGCAAAGGGCCAGCCTTGCCGTGAATCGGGAGCTGGTGGGTCTTTATTGGCATCTTGGGCGAGATATTGTCGAACGCCAAGCGGCTCAAGGTTGGGGAGCGAAAGTCATAGAGCGGCTGGCTCATGACCTCAAAACTGCGTTCCCCGCGATGAAGGGGTTCTCACGAGCCAATCTGATGTATATGCGAGCATTTGCTGAGGCTTGGCCAGAGGAAGCAATTGTCCAACAGGCTGTTGGACAATTGCCATGGGGCCATAATCTGGTGTTGCTGACCAAGTTAAAAAAGCCACAAGAGCGGCTTGCTTATGCAGTGCGGGCATCGGAGTGCGGTTGGTCACGGTCGACCTTGCAGATGCATATCGAGTCCAGGTTGCTGGAGCGCGAGGGTAATGGTGTTTCAAATTTTTCGGCGCTCTTGCAACCGCCAGGGACTGACCTGGCTCGCCAGTTTCTAAAGGATCCTTATCTTTTCGACTTCCTGAATGTAACCCAAGAGGCGAGTGAACGAGAGATCGAGGCAGCGTTGGTGGAGCACATCACCCAATTTCTGCTTGAGCTAGGGGCAGGTTTTGCCTTCGTCGGCCGCCAAGTGCATATGGAAGTCGGAGGTGATGACTTCTATATCGATCTTCTGTTTTACCACCTGAAGCTGCGTTGTTATGTAGTCATTGAGTTGAAGGCAGAAAAGTTCAAGCCGGAGCATCTGGGTCAGCTGAGCTTCTACCTCACTGCAGTTGATTTACAGATGAAGCTAGAGCAAGACAACCCCACGATTGGCTTGCTGCTGTGCAAAGGCAAGAACAAGGTGGTGGCCGAGTACGCGTTACGCGGCAAGTCTCAACCCATTGGTGTCGCTGAATTTCAGTTGATCAATACCTTGCCGGAAGAGCTGCAGGCAAGCTTGCCCACTGTCGAGCAGATCGAGCGGGAGCTGGCTATTCGTCAAGAGTGAGCCATGGCTTTTGAAAATGTCCCCTCAAGCCGCTCCCACCAGCACTGGCACCTCAACCCGATCGATCACTTTAGTGCTGATCGACGGATCCAGCATCCGCCCCAGCCGCGACAGGTGCCGGTGGCCCATGATGATCAGCTCGCATTGCAGTTCCCGTGCCTTGGCGACAATGGCCTCGACCGGTTGCCCGGCGACCATGCAGCCGTGGCTGGTGAAGCCGGCCTGCTTTAGCCATGCAACAGCCTCGGCCACGGCGCGGTCGCCGAGGCGTTGTTCCTCACAGGCGGCAGGGTATTGCTCCAGTTCCTCGGCGGTGTAGGGCGCAGGCTTGTCGTGCACCGCGAAAGTCGAGTCGATGGCCAGCAGTACATGCAGTTCGTGTTCGTCGGGCCGGCAGTAGCGGCGGGCGAGGGTGAGCAGGGCGGTCGAGGCAGGGGACGCGTCGATGGCGATCAGGACGGGGCTGGGCATGGAGGTTCCTTGCTGAAAAACTGGCTGGTCGGTTGCCTGTACCGCCCCATCGCCGGCAAGCCGGCCCACAAGTAATGCACCGATCGCAGGGCAGTGGGGCACCTGTAGGAGCCGGCTTGCCGGCGATAGGGCCGGTACAGCCACAGCATCATTAATGGCTCATCTCGCCCTCGAGATAAATGCCCCTCCACGCACGAACGCATTGCGTCTGGTGCAATCATGCGACCTGTTAACATCGCGTTCCCACAACTGCCACGGAAATCGGCCATGCCACTCCCGGACATGAACCTGCTCGTCGCCCTCGACGCCCTGCTCGATGAAGGCAGTGTGGTCGGTGCGGCGCAGCGCATGAACCTCAGCCCGGCGGCGATGAGCCGGACCCTCGGGCGTATCCGCGATGCCTTGGGCGACCCGATCCTGGTGCGCGCGGGTCGTGGCCTGGTACCTACACCTCGGGCGCTGGCCCTGCGCGAGCAGGTGGCGGCGCTGGTGGAGCAGGCCGGTGAGGTGTTCCGCAGTGCTGCAGAGGTGGATTTGCCCAAGCTCGACCGAGCCTTCAACATCCGCACCAATGACCTGTTCATTGCCCTGTATGGCGCCATGCTGTTGCGCCGCATGCATGAACAGGCCCCGCGCACGGTCCTGCGCTTCGTGCCCGAGAGCCCCGGCGGTGATGACGATAGCGTGCTGCGCGACGGGCGCACCGACCTGATCATCAGCTCGACCGTCGACCTGGGCCCGGAGATCAAGGTGCAGAGCCTGTTCCAGACCTACTACGTGGGTTTGGCGCGGCGCGACCATCCCATATTCGACCAGCCGATCACACCGCAGAGCTTTGCCAGTTATCCACAGATCAGCGTATCCAGGCGTGGCCGCGCCAATGGGCCGATTGACGTCGAACTGGCCAACTTCAAGGTGCAGCGGCGCGTGGCGCTGATCACGCCGAGCTTCCACTCGGCGTTGTTCTCGCTGCCGGATTCGGACCTGATCCTGCCGATGCCCGCCAATATCCTCAACAGTGTGCACAAGCTCGGCTTGCCGTTGCGCTCGTTCGAGATCCCGGTGCCGCTGGAGCGGGTAACCGTGCTGCAGGCCTGGCACCCGCGTTATCACAACGATCCGGCCCACCGCTGGTTGCGGCAGATCCTGAAAACCTGCTGCAGTGTCGATCCATAAACCCGCTTCGCCCTACGGCGGCTGGAGCGGATTGCGTTAAACGCAATATAAAGCTGCCGATAAGTCAGTTTTCGTAAGCATTCGACTTTCTTAGACTTGCCCCAGCCATAAAATTGTTGCTGGAGTTGTCTACCCATGAGTTCCCTGTCCGCCCCTGCCACCGCGATCGCCGCCGCCCCCGCGCCGGCTGCGCCCGTGCAGTCGGCGTTCGGCCTGCGCGTGGTGGTCGGGCTGTTCGGCGTGTTGCTGGCCGTGCTGTGCGCCGGCCTCAACGAGTCGGTGACCAAGATTTCCCTGGCCGATATCCGCGGGGGCATGGGCATCGGCGCCGACGAGGGCGCCTGGCTGCTGGCGGTGTACAGCGCCGCGTCGGTTTCGGCCATGGCCTTCGCGCCGTGGCTGGCCACTACCTTCTCCTTGCGCCGCTTCACCATGAGCGCGGTCGGGCTGTTTGCGCTGCTGGGGTTGCTGCAGCCGTTGGCCCCCAACCTGCACAGCCTCATGCTGCTGCGCATCCTTCAGGGTTTTGCAGCGGGCGCCTTGCCACCGATGCTCATGAGCGTGGCGCTGCGTTTTCTGCCGCCGGGCATCAAGGTCTACGGCCTGGCCTGCTATGCCCTGACGGCCACCTTCGGGCCCAACCTCGGCACGCCGCTGGCCGGGTTGTGGACCGAATACGTCGGTTGGCAGTGGGCGTTCTGGCAGATCATTCTGCCCTCGGCCCTGGCCATGTTCTGTGTCGGCTGGGGCTTACCGCAGGACCCGCTGCGCCTGGAGCGCTTCAAGCAGTTCGACTGGCGCGGCGTGTTGCTGGGCCTGCCGGCCATCAGCTGCATTGTCCTGGGCCTGTCGCTAGGGGACCGCTGGGGCTGGTTCGATTCGCCGCTGATCTGCTGGCTGCTGGGCGGGGGCGTGCTGTTGCTGGTGCTGTTCCTGTACAACGAATGGTCCGAGCCGCTGCCGTTCTTCCAGTTGCGCATGCTGTCGCGCCGCAACCTGAGCTTCGCGCTGCTCACCCTGGCCGGCGTGTTGGTGGTGCTTTCCGGTGTGGGCAGCATTCCCTCTGCCTACCTTGCGCAAATCCAAGGGTATCGCCCGGCGCAAACCAGCCCGCTGATGATGCTGGTGGCCATGCCGCAACTGATTGCCCTGCCGTTGACGGCGGCACTGTGCAACCTGCGTGCGGTGGACTGCCGCTGGGTGCTGGCCACGGGGCTGGCGATGCTGGCGCTGTCGTGCATCGGCAGCAGCCTGCTGACCTCCGAGTGGATCCGTAGTGATTTCTACCCTTTCTACCTGCTTCAGGTGTTCGGCCAACCGATGGCGGTACTGCCGCTGCTGATGCTCTCCACCAATGGCATGAGCCCGCAGGAAGGCCCATTCGCCTCCAGCTGGTTCAACACCGTCAAGGGGCTCGCCGCAGTGATCGCCGGTGGCCTGCTGGATGCCCTCGGTACGCTGCGCCGACACTTTCATTCCAACCACCTGGTGGACAGCCTGGGCAACGCCCCGCTGATCGATGACCACGCTACGGGCCTTGCCAAGCGTATCCATGACCAGGCGCTGGTGCTGACTTCGGCCGACCTTTACCTGGTCATGGCCGGTATCGCCGTGGCGCTGATCTGCCTGATTCCTTTCGTGCCTACCCGGGTCTACCCACCGCGCGCGGTGGCCTGAGCCCGGATGAATTCGAGACCGCTGAAAATGACCAACAAGCGCAAGACAATCGTGATCGGCTCGGTACTCGCCGTGGCCGTGCTGGCGGGTATCGTCGGCCCCTGGCTGCTCGGCAGTGACCACCGGCAAAGCACCAACGACGCCTACGTGATCGCCGATTACACCGTAGTGGCGCCCAAGGTGGCCGGCTTCGTCAAGCAAGTGCTGGTCGAAGACAACCAGCAGGTGCAGGCCGGCCAGTTGCTGGCGACCATCGATGCGCGGGACTACCAGGCCGCCCTGGATGCCGCGCAGGCCCAGTTGCTGGTGGCCAAGGCGCAAAGCGCCGATGCCCGTGCCACCCTGGAACGCCAGGCGGCATTGATTGCCCAGGCCGAGGCGGCGGTGAAGGCAGCGCAGGCTGAAGCATCGTTCGCCGACCACGAGGTCAACCGCTACAGCCGCCTCGCCCAGCAGGGGGCCGGCACCGTGCAGAATGCCCAGCAGGCGCGCAGCCGGGTCGACCAGGCCCGCGCACGGCTGGCCAATACCCAGGCTGCATTGGTTGCCGCGCGCAAGCAGGTGGACATCCTCAGCGCTCAGGTCGCCAGCGCCGATGGGCAGTTCAAGCGTGCCGAAGCGGGCGTTGAAAAAGCTCAGCTGGACCTGTCCTACACGCGCATTACTGCCCCGGTGGATGGCATGGTCGGTGAGCGTGCCCTGCGCGTTGGCGCCTTCGTCAACCCGGGCGCACGCCTGCTGTCGGTGGTGCCCTTGCAGCATGCCTATGTGGTCGGCAATTTCCAGGAAACCCAGCTGACCCATGTGCAGCCGGGGCAGCCTGTCAGTATCAGCGTCGATACCTTTTCCGGTGAAACCCTCAAGGGCCATGTCCAAAGCATTGCGCCTGCAACTGGCGTGACCTTCGCGGCAGTAAAACCCGACAACGCCACCGGCAACTTCACCAAGGTCGTGCAGCGCATCCCGGTGAAAATCGTCTTCGATGACGGCCAGCCGTTGCTTGCGCGCCTGCGTGTGGGCATGTCGGTGGAAGCGACCATCGACACCCGTGGTGACACGTTCAGTGGCAAAGAGGTGAGTGCACGATGAAACCGGCAGTACGCTTGAGCCCCTTGCTGCTGGCCGTACTGATGGCCGGCTGCACCCTGGGCCCCGACTTCAAACGCCCGGCCAGCCAGGCCCCGCAGCAATGGGCACCGCTGCAGGGCCAGGCGGCACCCAGCCAGCCGCAAGCAGAACCGCTTGAACTGCGTTGGTGGGAGACCTTCCACGATGCGCGCCTGAGTGCGCTGATCCAGCAGGTGGCCGAGCGTAACCTCGACCTGCAGATCGCCAGTGCGCGGCTGCTGCAAAGCCGCGCCTTGCGCAGCACGGTGGCTGCCGACCAGGCGCCGTCGGTCGATGTGGATGGCGGCTACAGCCGCGCCCGTAACAGTGCCGAAGGCCTCAGCGACCCGTCTGGCAAAGCAGGCAAGTCGGCGTTCAACCTGTGGCAGGGCGACCTGGTCGCCGGTTGGGAGCTGGACCTCTGGGGCCGGGTGCGCCGGCAGGTGGAGGCTGCCGACGCCACGGTGGAAGTGGCCGAGAATGACCGGCGCGGTGTGCTCTTGGCGCTGTTGTCGGAAACCGCAGGCAACTACATCCAGTTGCGTGCCGTGCAGCACACGCTCGATGTCACGCGCGACAACCTGAAGGTCGCCCGGCACAGCCTGAAGCTGTCCCAGGACCGCCAGGCCGAGGGTGTCGCCACCCGGCTCGACGTGGCCCAGGCCAGTGCCCAGGTTGCCTCGATCCAGGCCCGTCTACCGAGCCTGGAGGCCCGGCGCGACGACCTGATCAACGCGCTCAGCCTGCTGGCGGCCGAGCCCCCACGCAGTTTGCAGGCACAGTTGCTTGAGGGCGGGGAGTTGCCCGCGCCGCAGCAGCAATTTGCGATCGGCTTGCCGTCCGAGCTGGCCGAGCGCCGTCCGGACATCCGCCAGGCCGAGGCGCGGCTGCATGCGGCCACTGCCAGCATTGGCGTGGCCAAGGCGGATTTCTACCCCAGCATCCGGCTGTCCGGCAGCGTCGGCTTCCAGGCCATGCAACTGTCGGATTTCGGCGCCTGGGACTCGCGCCGCTTTGCCTTCGGCCCACAGCTGTCGTTGCCGATCTTCGAGGGTGGCCGGCTCAAGGGCACCCTGGCGCTGCGTGAGGCGCAGCAGCAGGAGGCGGCGCTCAACTACCGCAAGGTGGTGCTCGGTGCCTGGCACGAGATCGACGATGTGTTACGCCTGTACAACGCCAGCCAGCTGCGCCGTGATCATTTGGCCGAAGCGGTGCGGCAGAACCGCATCGCCCTGGAAACCGCCCAGCGTCAGTACGTGGAAGGGGCAGTGGACTTTCTCAACGTGCTGACTGTACAGAGTGCGTTGCTGGCCAGCGAAGAGCAGTGGATCGACAGTTCGGCGGCGGTATCGCAGGCATTGGTCGGGCTGTACAAGGCTTTGGGTGGTGGCTGGCAGGCGTTCGACGGGCAGCCGACGACAAAGGTGTGATCAAGCGGAGGCAGCCATGCACCTCTCCCTCAATGGAAAGCGCGCACTCATCAGTGGCTCCATGGCAGGGCAGGGCCTGTCTACCGCCATAGACCTTGCCGCCGCCGGCGCGGAGGTCGTGCTCAACGACCGCACCCAGGCGTTGGTCGACGCTGCGCTGAAAGCGATACGTGAGCGCTTGCCCAAGGCACGGATCATTGGTGTTGCCGCTGACCTGGGCACCGAACAGGGCGTACAGGCGTTGCTGGAGCAGGTGCCGCATACCGATATCCTGGTCAACAACGGCACGCGGGACGTTGCCCGGCGCCTGCAGCGTCATTACGCCCGCGGCATGGCCGAGCGCAAATGGGGGCAGGTGATCCACCTGGGCGGTGAATCAGAGCGGTCGCAGCAGCCCGAAGCGTTTGCGCAGTACCCAGTCCAGTAACCGGCGTGGCAGCCAGCGTGCCAGTAGCGGCAACGCCGTACTGCCATTGCCCAGCCGCACCACCGCTGGCACAGGCGATTTGCGCGTGGCCGCCAGCAGCCCTTGGGCAAATTGCGCCGCGGATGTGGGCCGGTCTTGCGAGGCGCGGGCCCGCGCCTGGATATGCTCGCGCAGCGGCCACCACGGCGACTGCGCCGCTACCACCTGATCGGCTTGGCGCTGGGCATTGCTGGCGAATTGTGAGGCGATCGCCCCCGGTTGCACTTCCATCACCTGAATGCCGAAAGGCGCCAGCTCCAGGCGCAGGGCGTCGCTCAGTGCGTGCACGGCAGCCTTGGAGGCGCAGTAGGCGCCGGCGAACGGCGTGACCAGTACGCCCGATACACTGCCGATGTTGACCACCAGCCCACGCGCACGGCGCAGCAGCGGGAACAGTGCACCGGTTACACCGATCACGGCGAACACATTGGTTTCGAACTGTTGGCGCAGGGCGTCCACGCCGCCATCGAGCAGGGGGCCCATGGCACCGTAACCTGCGTTGTTGACCAGGATGTCGAGCCGGCCGTGGCGTGCTTCCAGCTCCTCGGCCAGGTGCTTCAGGCCCTCGGCGTCGTTGACGTCAAGCTGCCGGGCGGTGAAGCCGGCGCCGGCCAGGTGTTCGACGTCTTCGGCTTTACGGGCGGTGGCCCAAACGTCGTGGCCGGCATCGCGAAAGGCTTCGGCCAGGGCGCGGCCGATGCCGCTGGAACAACCGGTGATCAGGACGGTGGGCATTGGGCAGGCCTGTGCTCAGAATAAGTTATGTATATCAGTTGGCGAATGTACCCTGTAGATGCTCGGCACGAAACTCCAGTGTCTGCGGCCGGTAGCCGGCGCGCAGTGGCGGCAGTGGCAGGCAATCGGTCCATTCGGCCCCAGGCTGCAGTTCGCCCGGCCCACGATAGCGCGGTGCGCTGTAGGTGTTTTCGGCCAGGTTGATGGTATCGCCCGGGGCATAGGCACCGACCCGCCAGCGCAGTTCTGTCAGCGGAGCCTTGTTGCCGTTTTTCATGTGTACCTTCAAGGCACGGTCGGCGGGGCATTGATCCGGGGCATAGGTCAGGCGCAGGTCAAGACGCGCCAGTTGCGAAGCTTCGCGTGTGTCCTGCCAGACGACGAACAGCGCGACCAGCCCGAGGCCGCAGACAGCGGCCAGCGAGATCGGCAAGGCCTTGGCCGGGTAACGCAGGAGCAGTACCAGCCAGGTGAGGATGAGGAAGGCGCCGATTATCATGTGGTCCGAATCCCGTTCGAGTCTTCGGACATCTTGGAGCTGCCAGCTACAAGCTGCAAGCGGCAAGAGAAAAGCGGGTCGGCGATGGCCCCACATCTGTAGGTACACCGCCGACCCGCTGTGCTTGTAGCTTGCAGCTCGTAGCTTACTGCGCGATGGTCTTCACCGATACGCCACGTTCGACGGGAGTTGCCGTGCGCCCATACACATCCTCGAAGCGCTCGATATCATCTTCGCCCAGGTAGCTGCCGGACTGCACTTCGATGATCTCCAGCGGGATCTTGCCCGGGTTGCGCAGGCGGTGGACCGAGGCGATCGGGATATAGGTCGACTGGTTTTCGGTGAGCAGGAAAACGTTTTCATCGCACGTCACTTCGGCGGTGCCCGATACCACGATCCAGTGCTCGGCCCGGTGGTGGTGCATCTGCAGCGACAGGCTGGCGCCCGGCTTGACGGTGATGTGCTTGACCTGGAAACGACCGCCCATGTCCACCGAATCATAAGAGCCCCACGGGCGGTACACTTCGAGATGGTTCTGGGTTTCGCTACGGCCTTGCTCGTCGAGGGTCTTGACCATCTGCTTGACGCCCTGGACCTTGTCCTTGTGGGCGATCATCATCGCGTCCTTGGTCTCGACCACGACGATATTTTCCAGGCCGATCACCGACACCAGCTTGCCATTGCCATGGATCATGCAGTTGCGGCTGTCCTGCACCACCACATCACCCTTGGTGACGTTGCCATTGGCGTCCTTGTCATGCACTTCCCACAGCGACGACCAGCAGCCGACGTCGCTCCAGCCAGCCGACATCGGTACAACGCAGGCGCGCTGGGTCTTTTCCATCACCGCGTAGTCGATGGAGTTGTCCGGGCAGCAGGCGAAGGTCGCTTCGTCGATGCTCAGCACATCATCTGTTTCGTCGCTGCGCTCCAGGGCCAGCACGCAAGTGTCATAGATGTCGGGCTCGTGCTTTTTCAGCTCTTCAAGGAAGCGGCTGGCGCGGAACAGGAACATGCCGCTGTTCCAGAAGTAGCCACCGGACTGAACGAATTCGGCGGCGCGTTTTTCGTCGGGTTTTTCGACGAACTGCGCCACCCGGGCCACACCTTCGGGCAGCAGGGCGTCCTGGCTGGAGCGGATGTAGCCATAGCCGGTCTCGGGCTTGGTCGCCGGGACGCCGAACAGCACCATCTCGCCACGCTCGGCGGCCACGGTGGCCAGGGCCAGGGCACGTTGCAGGGCCTTCTGGTCGTCGATCACGTGGTCGGCCGGCAGCACCAGCATCAAGTCATCGCGCCCCTCGTTGACCAGCTTCATGGCGGCCATGGCCACCGCAGGGGCCGTGTTGCGGCCGAAGGGTTCCATCAGGATGCCCTGGGTTTGCAGTTTCAGCGCCGCGAGCTGTTCCTGGACGATGAACTTGTGGTCCTTGTTGCAGACCACGATCGGGGCGTCCATGCCTTCGAACACCAGGCGCTCGAGGGTTTGCTGGAACAGCGTGTGCTCACCGGTCAGGGCGAGGAACTGCTTGGGGAACTGCTTGCGCGACAAAGGCCACAGACGCGAACCGCTACCACCAGAAAGAATTACCGGGATCATGTTGTTTCTCCAATAAGGTCGTTAAAGAGGCAGAGGATCAGTTGGTGGACACTGGGCGGGTGACCCAGACTGGCGACAGGCTGCTGCCCGAGCCGGTGACGTACAGCACGGCGGCTTCGCCGCGCTCCAGGGCGACGGGTTTGACGTCGCTGACTTTCTTGTCTCCTGCAAACAGGGCCAGGTTCACCTTGACCGGGTTGATCTCACGCTCGCCACGGCCTTTGGCCGCCACCGGAGTAACCACCTCGGTCTTGCCGTCAGCGGTCTTCAGGGCCAGCGCCTGATCGCTCAGGTTCTGTACACGCACCAGGGCTTTCTGCTTGTTCTTGAAAGGCGGTTCTTCGATCAGCTGCGGGTTGCCGCTGCCGTTGTTGACCAGGGTGTAGTACTTGTCTGCGGCGAGCTTGACCGGGACACTCTTGCCGGCGACCTGCGCGGTGTAGTCACCGCCCGGGAGGAAGCTGAAGTCGCTGCTGGCCTGGGCGCCGACCTGTTTGATCTGGGTGTTGCCGACGCTGGCGGCAGCCGGTGCAGGGGAGGCGTTGTACAGGCGCACGAAGGTCGAGCCTTTCGGTGCGGTCGGGCCATACAGGGCAGCGTCGGCGCCGGCGAATGCCTGCATCGAAGCCAACGACAGGCCTGCTGCGAGGGTGAGGGCTTTGGCAATGGAAGTCTTGGTAGTCATGTGCGTGTTCCTCTCTATCTATCAGTGGTCCGTCCGGTTGGACGACAGGGCCAGGTTTTCTTCGGATTTGCGGGTGTTCTTCAGTTGCGCGATCCACTGTGGATCGAAGCTGCTGAGGTCGTTTTTCATTGGCAGATAACGTTCGGGGAATTCCCACACCACAACCTGTGGCGCGGCGTTCTTGAAAGCATCGCTTTGCAGGTACTTGAGCATTGGCAGCAGGGGGCCGTGGCCGTCTTCGGCATAGTTGGCGACGTCGCTGCGCAGGGCCTGCTGCAGCGCGCCGAGGAAGTTCCAGTGCGGGTTGGCGCTGTAGCTGGTGCCGACCAGGGCGACCGGGATCTGGCTGTCGGCGAACAGGGCATCGCCCGCATCACCTTCGGCCTCGACCGGGCGCGTGCTGCGTTGCTGCAGGGTGTCCGGGCTGGGCAAGAGGTTGCTGAACAGCGGGTCCAGTGGCAGGAAGTTGGTCAGGTCGCCCTTGTACGGGGCGGTGTTGCCGGTCTCGGTGATGAACGTCTGGGGGGCGCCATTGAGCAGGCTCTGGCGCCCGACCGCCTCGGCCACAGCCTGTGCGGCGACTTCAGCGCCCATCGGCGTCCAGTGGGTATCGGTGCGCAGGAAGACCTGGCCGCGGGCCTTGGCCTGTTCCATCGGGGCCATCAGGTCAGGGGCGAACACGTTGGCCTGACGGACCTGGGCATGGAACTGGTTGTACAGGTCGTCATGCAGGCTGGCTGGCGCTTCCTTGCCCACATACTCCGAGTAGACCCGCGCCTTGGCCGGCACGATCGCCAGCACCAGCTGGCTGCCGTGCTGTTGCAGGGTGTCGCGCACACCGCGGATCAGCGCCAGGTTTTCCTGCATGAGCTGGTCGGCACCGGCAGTCGGTTTGAACTCTTCGTCGCTGAACAGCCACTGGTCACGGCCCAGCACCACGCCCGGGCGGCCTTCGTTGAACAGCTTGTAATCCAGCGCGGCCCAGAGGTTGGTGCCCAGGCGCTTGATCGGGAACTCGTCGTCGTAGTGCGTCTCGGCGGCCTTGGCCAGCTTGCCGTTGAGCACGGTCATCTGTTCGGTGCGCTGGAAGCTTTGCAGGCCACCGGTGGACCAGGCGCCCATGCCTACCAGCAGGCCGATGAACGACAGGGAATAGGTGATGCGTAATGTCCGGGTCATGGTCATCAACCTCAGAACTGGAAGTAAAGGAACGGCGAGTAGCTCTGCGCCGAAAGCTTGAGGATCGAGGCCACGAACAGCAGCAGGATCAGGGCGCGGGTCATCACCCGGGTCCAGTCCAGGCCAAGCGAGCCGTCGGCATTGACCTGCGCCGGGGTGCGCATGGCTGCCGGCGGGGTGGCATTGCGGTAGAAGTCACGCAGGCCGAAGAACGCCAGGGTGATGTAGGCGATGACCAGCGTCGCCACCTGCAGCCCGGTGAGCTGGGCGCGGTTGAGTTCGGACAGCTGCCACTCGCCGAAGCTGAACATGGCGCCGTACATGCGGCCGGCCACTTCCAGGTTTTCGGCGCGGAAGATCACCCAGCCGACCACCACCAGCAGGAAGGTGAACGCCCACTTGACCGGGTTGAAGCGCTGCGGGTTGGTGTCCAGGCCCAGTGCTCGCTCGATTGCCAGCCACATGCCGTGCCAGGCGCCCCAGATGATGTAGGTGAAGTTGGCGCCGTGCCACAGCCCGCCCAGCAGCATGGTCAGGAACAGGTTGCGGTAGGTGTTGAAGGTGCCTTTGCGGTTGCCGCCCAGGGTGATGTACAGGTAGTCGCGCAGCCAGGTCGACAGGCTGATGTGCCAGCGGCGCCAGAACTCGGTGATCGACTGGCTGATGTAAGGCTGCTTGAAGTTCTCCATGAAGCGGAAGCCCATCATCAGCCCCAGGCCGATGGCCATGTCGCTGTAGCCGGAGAAGTCGAAGTACAGCTGCGCGGTGTAGGCCAGCGCACCGAGCCAGGCGTCACCGGTGGTCGGGTTCTGCAGGGCGAAGCAATGGTCGGCGACCACCGCCAGGGTGTCGGCGATGAACACTTTCTTGATGAAGCCCTGCATGAAGCGGGTGCAGCCTTCGGAGAACTTGTCCAGGGTGTGGGTGCGGTTGTTGAACTGGTCGACCAGGTCCTTGAAGCGCAGCACCGGGCCGGCGATCAGGTGCGGGAAGATCGCCACGAACGCTGCGAAGTCGATCAGGTTGCGGGTGGCCGGGGTGTCGCCGCGGTACACATCGATGATGTAGCTGATCGACTCGAAGATGTAGAACGAGATACCGATCGGCAACAGCACGTGGGTGAGGATGAAGGGCTCAAGGCCGAACGAGCTGATGATCGCGTTGAGGCTGTCGACGCCGAAATTGGCGTACTTGAAGTAGCCGAGGATCGCCAGGTCCACGCCTACGCCCAGCAACAGCCAGCGCTGTGCAGGCTTGGTGCGCACGCCAGCGGCGCCGACTTTCAGGCCGATCCAGTAGTTCCACAGGGTGACACCGGCGAACAGGGCGAGGAAGTCCACCCGCCACCAGGCGTAGAAGATGTAGCTGGCGACCAGCAGCAGCAGGTTGCGATAGCGTTGCCCGCTCAGGTAGTACAGGCCGAGGAATATCGGCAAGAACAGGAACAGGAACACGTTGGACGAGAAGACCATCCCGGTTCTCCTAAATTGTTCACAGCATCCAGGGCAAAGCGCCCCCCAAACCCCCCAGTGAGAAACTGGAGGAAACCTTTGTTGCTTCAATACCGCTGGCGAGGGGCTTGGCCCTCGTTTCGCGACGCGAGGCCGCTCCTACAGATTCAGCGCCGTCCTTGTAGGAGCGGCCTTGCGTCGCGATGGGCCGCAAAGCGGCCCCCATTCAGGCAACGCTCATTTCTTGGATTGCGCGCTCGGGTCATAGACCCGGGTCAGGTTGCCGCCCAGGCGGAAGCTGTCGAACGGCTGCATCCGGTGTTTGCGCTCAAGCGTGTCGCCCACGCACTGGTACAGCGCGCACCAAGGCTCGAGCCAGGCGTACTTGCCGTCGACCTTGAGGTCCTTCATGTCCTGTTTCTCACCTGCGCGCTCGGCGAAGTGGCGCGGGTCGCGGGCGCCGTACAGCACGCCTTCACCCAGGCGCTGCAGGGCAAAGTTGTTTTCGCTGCGCAGGTCCACGCCATTGGCCTTGGCAAAGCTTGCGATCATCGCCAGTGGCGGCAGGGCGTAGTTGTGGTAAGCCAGGGCACGCTGCTTGCGCTTGATTTCGTTGGGCAGGAAGCCTTGGTCGTCGATCTGGTTGGCGCCGACCTTGTATTCCTTCACCGCCCAGTCGAACAGGTCACGGCGGTCGGTGGCCACGGCGGTGGCCATCACCGACCAGGCCGCCCAGTAGCTGTGGTTGTTGATCTTCTCCAGCGGCAGGTTGCTCCAGTCGCGCACGGTCTGCTCGGCGAGGCGGGCGAACCACTTCTCGATCAGCTCGGCCTCGGCCTGGTGTGCTGCCAGTGGCTGCGAATTGGAGAACTTCAGGCGCAGCCACGAGCCGCTCATGCTGCCCAGCGCCCATTTGCGCATGGACTTGCCGGTGTGGTTGTAGTTGGTGGACATCAGCGCATCGGCGCGTGCCCAGGTGCCCAGCCAGGTCAGGGTGCAGTCCAGTTGTGCCGGGCGGCCGTCACGCATGTACTGGTTGACCATCTTGGCGACACCACGCTCAAGGGTGGTGATGTCTTTGGTGGAGTCGCGGAAGGCTTGTTCCGAGTCCCGGTTCAGGGTCGCCCGAGCCTTGTCCGAGCCTTCGTACTTGCTGCGAAATTGCAGCGCGCCGGTGAAAGGTTTGGGCGCAGATTCGCAGCGGAAGTTGCCGTCGCTGGTCTTGATCTTTTCAATCCCCTCGTAATAACCCTGGGGCGGTACCAGCGCGGCATGCGCGGCACCTCCGTACAGGGCCAGAACGAGCAGGGCCGGGCTGAAGATTCGCTTGAATGCAGTCATGATCGCCTCACTGGCCGGCTTGCGCGGTTTGCGCGGGCACGGCGAAGTTGTTGCGTTTGCAGAGCTTGGCCTCGACCTTCTGGGTACCGTTTTCCGGCCCCTGGACTTCCAGGGCCAGCAGGTTCTGGCTGGCCCAGTCCTCGTCTTCACGCATCTGGAAGACGAAGCGGCCATTGGTGTCGGAGGTTTCCGGCTTCTCGATCTTGATGTCCTCGTGGCGCCCGTTGAGGTACCAGAGGGTGGCTTGCAGCACCTTGACCGAAGGGTCTTCAAACTTGATGTCCATCTGCAGGTTGCGGTTGACCAGGTCCTTGATCACGCCGCCCTTGCCGTTGACCATCAGCTCGTTCTTGCCGGGCTTGAGGGTGCTGCTGGCGCTCATCAGTGCCGGGCGCGCGTCACAGCCATCGTCGAGCAGAGCGAGGATCTGCCGCCAGATGGTTTCCTGGTCCAGGCGATACAGCGGCGAGAATTCCCAGATGAGGATCTTCGGTGGATTGTTCTGGAATTCCTCGCTGCCCAGGTACTCGATCATCGAGCCTTCCAGGCCGCCGCCAGGGAAGGCGACGTTGAGCACGTCGGCGCCGATGTACTGCTCGAGGAAGCCCGAGAAGTTGTAGTTTTTGCCGCTGTGGCTGGTGCCGACCAGGGTGATCTGGGCGTTACCGCTGTCGCCGAACAGATCGTCGCCGCCGCTGGCGCCTTTCGGTTCGGTGGCGAACTGGTCCATGTACTGCACGGCGTAGCTGGTGCCGCACAGCTGCCCGGCAACGTTGTGCAGGGTGCCGGTCTTGCCCATGCGCCCGGACTTGTGGGTCTCGAATTCCTTGCGCGGGATACCTTCGAAGGCCGGCATCTTGTGTACGGTGTCGGCCACGATCCTGGCTGCACGTTCGGCGCCGTAAGGCGTCCAGTGCTGGTCACCACGGAAGTAGAAGTCCTTGCCCTGCTCGGCGGCCGCCAACTGTTCGTTGGTCAGCGGCGACAGGTCCGGCACGTTGTAGCCCATGCCGGCGAAGCGCTTGAGCATGGCCTGGTAGTTGCCCAGGGCCTTCTGGTAATCGAAGGCGGCTTTCTCGGCCGGGTTGAGCATGTTGCGGTTCACCAGGCCCCGGGTGGGCTGGTACACCACCACCAGTTCCACGCCCCGCTTCTTGAACGCGTCGTGCACTTGCTGCAGGCGTTTGTAGCCTGCCGGTGTGGTGCTGAACTCGGTACGCAGGTCTTCGCGGGTACGGAACAGCCAGTCACCCTTGGCCTGTACCAGCGTGGTGAAGTTCTGCTGGTAGCGTGTGGTGTAGCGGCTGGCGTCGTGTGCTTCGGGGCACAGCTGGCAGCAAGGCTCGGCAGTGAAGGTCGGCGCCTTGACCTCGTCGGCGCGCACGCCCTGGCTGATGGCCAGGAGGGCGGCGGACAGGCCCAGCAGTTTCATCAAGTGTGGGGTCATGGTCTGGGCTTCCTTAATCGATCATTTCGGTCTGGCGTTCGACCGGGTCGATCAGCACGGCCTTCTGCTGGCGCACCAGCAGGTCGAGGATTTCGTCCTGGCGCTCGCCCAGGATGCCGTTGAGGCTGATGCCGTTGGATTTGCGCGGGGCGAGCATGGAGACTTTGTACAGCTCCACCGACAGCGGCGAATCGATCGAAAGAGGCCCCGAGCCGTTGGCCGCCAGCTCACCGCCGACCACGATCAGCGAGACCTTGGTGTCGAACGGGTCGAGGGCGATGTCACGGTCGGTGTCGGACAGGTCCTTGATGTGCCCGTACACGCCAACCAGGCCATTGGCCATGGCGACGTTCTCGTACAGGCGGATGTTGACGCTGTTGCGCACGCGGATGCCGTGGCGACGGTTGCTGATCAGCTTGTTGCCCCAGATCAGGTTGTCACCGCTTTCGTACAAAGTGATGCCGTCGGTGTGGTTACGGTAGATCTCGTTGTAAGCGATCAGGTTGTTGACGCTGTTACGGTCGATCACCACGCCCGAGAGCTTGTTGTCGTAGCTCTTGTTGTTGATGATCCAGCTGTCGTTGACCTCACGCGAGACGATGATCCCGTGCTTTTTCTTGGTGCCATACACCGTGTTGCCGGCGATGATCAGGCGGTGCGAACGGTCGTGCGGGTCGATGCCGTAGACGATGTTGTCGCGGTAGGTGCTGTCCTTGACCACGAAGTCCTGGGTCTCGTAGCAGTAGAACCCGTACCACATGTCACTGAATTCCGAGCCGATGATCCAGCCGGTGGGCTCCGGGCGGCCCATGCGCTTGGCCATGTTCGGGGTGTACTGCGAGATGCTCACACCGTACGACTTGGACTTGGCATAGCCAAAACTGGCCATCTTGGTGTTGACGATGTACGTCTCGGTGCCGCCCCACGACAGCAGGAACGGGCGGAATTCATTGGGCGAGCGGAAGGTCGCCGGGCCGTTGTCCTTCTCGCGCCAGCCAGTGACCTGGGTGTCGCTGACGAACAGTTTGCCGTCATTGACCAGGAACGCGCCGCCCTCCTGGGACAGGCGCAGTTGCTTGACCTTGCCGTCGATCTCGAGGATGCCCTTGTGCCCGACCACGATCGGCAGACGCGCCAGGTAAACACCTGGCTCGACTTCGCTGAGGTACTGCTTGGGCACCTTCTTGCTCAGTTCGACCAGGTCGACATGGCCGTCATCGACGAAGATCGCCTGGGGGATGCCGTGCTGGCGTTGTACCCACTCGGCAGCCTTGTTGTCGCCGCCGATGAATTCCTTGAGCGATTCTTCCTGCAGCATGCGGCGCACGCTGACCTTGCCCTTGTGGCTGCGGTCGATCTTTTTCTGCACAGCGGCGGCGGTGTAACCGCTCAGATCGGGCAGCTTGGGCGGGTCCATGTGCAACGGCTCGGTCGGTGCGCTGGACACGGTGTAGGTCTTGGCATGCTGCAGTTCCTTGGCGATCACCGCAGGTTCTGCGGCGACGGCCAGCCCTGAGGCCAGCAGCAGAGCGCTGGCCAGAAGGCTGTGACGTAAGTGCGGGTGAAGGTTCATTGCAGGTCCTCTACCGGCCTTAGAAGCGCCAGATCACGTCGACGAAGGCGCGGTGCATGTAGGAGTCCGCTTCCTTGCCATAGGCATCGCCGGGCTTGAACACACCGGCGCGCAGGCGCACCAGCGCGGACGGCTCGTCGATCGCCTGGCTCATCGAAGCAGGCAGCAGGCCCTGCTTGAAGTACTTGGTGACGACCACGTCCATTTCCTGGCCCAGGTCTTTCTCGCCGTTGACCAGCGGGCGGCTCACGCCGTTGTCGTTGACTGCAGCGTTGATGCCGCTGGAGCCGATGTTCTGCGAACCGTCGACACGCCAGAACTTGTGGTAGATGAAGCTGGCGTCGTAGTCCTCGCGCAGTTGCCAGGAGGCGAACAGGGTGGCCGCCTGCAGGTTGCCCAGCTCGCCGCGGAAGGCCTCGCCGAAGCGGTGCACGCGCGAACGGGTACCGGTGAAGTTGGAGCGGTTGCTCTCAAGGCCGGTCTGCTCGAAGTTGCTCGAACCGTCGTCGCCACCACCGCCGCTGCCGCGGGCATAGGCCGCGCCAACCTGCCAGTTCGGGTCCAGGCGCAGGCGGATGCCCAGGTCGGTGGCCCAGGCGTTGACGTCGCCGCTCTGCTTGCCGACGACGACCTGGTCGTCACCGACCAGCTGGCTGTTGAGCTTGTCGCGATCACCGGTCAGCCAGGTCAGGCTGCCCCAGTAGTTGACGGTGTGGTCGTTGCGCCAGTTGTAGGCGTCGCTGTTGGCTTCCAGGCCCAGCCAGGTGAGGTCGCCGGTGCGAGTCTTGTCCAGTGCGTCGATGGTTTCGCCCGGGCTTTTCAGGCTGCCGCTGTCATGGGTGTGATGGGCGCGCAGGCCGACCCAGTGGCCGGGTGTCCACTGCGTGGCGACGTTACCGTAGATGTGCGTACGGTCTTCGTCTTCCGGGGCCAGCTCGGTCAGGTCGGTGCGGTATTCGCTGAAGCGTTGGGCCACACCCAGGTCAGCCTTGAGCAAGGTGGTGTCGAAGGTCCAGTTCAACGCTTCGATGTTGGTGTCGCGCCACATGCCGTCGTCGCTGCGCAGGCGTTGGCGACCAAGGCGCAGCTGCTCGCCCGGGTAAGCCGTGAGGCCGCTGTAGCCGACCCAGAACTCGCGCATGGCCAGGTAGCTTTTGTCGGGTTGGCGGCTGTCGTCACCGGTGTCGGTGGTGGTGCCGTCATCGTTCTGGCGCAGGGTGTCGGTTTCGATGGTGTCTGTGGCAGCAACGGCCTGGCCCATGGCGAAGGCACTCCAGTTGCCGCGCTCGCCGTATACCCAAGGGCGCAGGTCAAGGCCCAGGCCGTTGACGTCACCGCCGGAGCGGGTGCCCAGGTCGCGATCGTCTTCCGACTGGCCGGTGATCTTCACATCCAGGCCGAAGTTTTTCTGGGCGGTCATGTCGGCCAGGGTCGGGCAGGACCACAGCAGGGCGAAGCTCAGGCCGATGCCGGCTTTCACGAAGGGATTGAGCGTCATAGCGAGTCCTCACCGTCTACTTCTTTTTCGTCGTCTTGCAGGGCCTCGAGGGCCAGGGTGCCGCCTTGGGCCATGCTGCCGCGAGCCTGCTTTTCCTGCGTCAGCAGGCTTTGTGCCTGGCTGCGCTGGTCAGGCGTGAGCTGCTGGTCGAGTTGCTGCAGCAGCTCGGTGGACTGCGGCGTCGGGTTGGCCTGCGAAAGCTGGGCGAATACCCAGGCGTTGCCAGGTTGTGGGCGAATGCCATGGCCTTCGCTGAACAGCTGGGCAAGGGCATAGTCGGCACTGTTCTGGCCACCGCGGGCTGCGCTGAGCAGGTGATCGACGGCCTTTTGCGGCTCGACGTTGCCCAGGTAGCCACGGCGATACAGCTGGCCAAGGTAGTAGTGGGCGCTGACTTCGCCGGCCTCGGCAGCTGCCTGCAGGTGGTGTTCGGCCTTTTCGGCATCGGCGGGCAAGGTCTTGCCTTCGTAGTACAGGCGGCCCAGCAACAGTTCGGCACGCGGCTGTTCGGCTTCGCGGCCCTTGTCGATGTAGGCCATCAGCTGGTCGGTGTCGCCCAGTTCCGGGAAGTCGTAGACCAGTTGCGCCAGGCTCACCCAGGAAGCCGGATTGGCCGGGGCGACCTGTTCCAGCAGCGCTTTGGCGGTTTTTTCGTCAGTCTGGCCCAAGCTACGGTCGGCCAGTACACGGGCAACGCTGTCGACCCGAGTGGCAGGCACCGCACCGCGGGCATAGGCGGACTTGAGCTGGCCGAGCAGGGCGGCTTGCTGGTCGGCCTGGCCGCGTTTCTGATACACGGTGGCCAGCTCGACATAGCAGATGTCGCTGGTGTTCAGCGCAGCCTTGCAGATCTTCTCGACTTCACCCAGGTGCTGGTCGTAGGTGCCCTGGGTGCGATACAGCAGCACCTGGGCCAGGCCCGCTTCCGGGTTGCCGGCAGCGCGCCACTGGTCGATCTGCTGCTGGGCATTGATGTTGGGGAAACTCTGCGGGTAGGTCAGGTAGAGCATCGCCAGCGGGATCAGGGTATTGCCTTGGCCCTGCTTGGCGGCGAGCTTGAGCAGGGCCTGGGCTTCTTCGCGTTCGGCCTGGGTGCTGTCGGGCTTGGCCACCAGCAGGCGGCCGAGGCGTGCCTGGGCGCGTGGCGAGGTTGCCGCCGCAGCGCGATAAGTGGCCTCAGCTTCCTTGAGCTGCGAAGGGTCGCGGGTAGCGACCTTGATGTCGGCCAGGCCTACTTGTGCGTCGCTGTAGCCCAGGTCAGCCAGGGCCTTGTAGTTGCGCTCGGCCAGCGCGGTGTCACCGCGCTTGAGGGCTTCGTTGGCCAGGCGCTGGTCAGGCAGGCCCGCACAGCCTGCCAGGGCGATCGCCGCGGCCAGGGCACAGAGGCCCAGGCTTGCGCTTTTCTTGTGGGGAATCATCGTTTGATCCTCTTACAGCCCACGGGCCACGGCTTTGTCGATCAGCCAGTTGAGCGAAGGGCCACGGTCGCTGCTGACCGATGCCGGGCGCCCGGCCAGCTCGGCAGGCAGGCCGCCGTCTGGTTTGATCTGCACGCGGATGTCGGAGGCCAGGTTTTCGCTGTCGAGGCTGGCGCTGCTGACGATCTGGCCGGTGCGCACTTCGTTTTCGCCAGCCACCTGGAAGTTGACGCGGGTACCTGGCTTGACTTCGTCGAACTGGCGGTAGCTGAAGCGTGCTTCGACCATCGGGTTGCTGGTACGCGGGACCAGTTGGAAGATCGGCTGGCCCTTGGCGGCGTACTGGCCATCGTCCACCAACTGGCGGGCGACTACGCAATCGCAGGGGCTGGTGAGGGTGCCGGAGAGTTGCTTGCCGAACAGTTCCTCGACCTTGGCCGGCTCCAGCTGCGAGTCGTCCAGGTGGCCTTTGAGCATGTCCAGCATGCTGGTGCTGAAGCTTGCCAGCGGCGCGCCCTTGACCACCATGCCACCGGGCTCGACCAGGCTGTTGACGGTGCCGTCACGCGGCATGGTGATGTTGGTGGTCGGCACCGCGACCACGCCGGCTTCGGCGTGGCTGACGAAGTACATGCCGTACAGCGATTTGGCGACGAAGCCGAAGGCGGCTACACCAACGACGAACACCCCGAGGGTCACGGTCACTGCCTTGAGGCGGCCGAAAGCGGACAGGCCAGAGCCGCCGTCCTTCTGTTTGCGCGCCTTGGTGAAGTTGTCGCGCTGCAGGGTGCTGAGCACGTCGCCGACGCTGATCAGTTCACCCGAAAGGTGGCTGGTGATGATGTGGCGCAGGGTGGCGATGTCGCGGGGTTCGAGGTTCTGGAACTGCGCACCGGTACGGCCATCGCTCGGGTTGCAGGAGCGCACCTGAAACTCGATGTCCATCGACAGGCCCAGGTTGTCGACCACGAACTGCAAGCGCCCGCGCAGTACCTGGCCGACCTGCAGCGGCTGCTTGGCGTAAAAGCTCAAGCCGCCTGCGGACAGGTCTTCGACCTTCACCTCATGGGTCTGGCGTTCGCCATCCAGGTAGCGCAGCTTGGCCGGGATGCGCACCCGGGCGTGCTGGCGCTGGGCTTCGGACTCATGCACGACATTGACGTTCACGGCGGTATTCATGGTGGTTTGTTCCTGTTAGTTCCGATCCGGGTTGGGCTCACACGACCATGAACAGCACAGCGACGAAGATGCTGGCAGCCGAGAAGGTCATGGTCCGCGAGGACCAGGTGTTGAACCATTGTTGAAAACTGGCGAGGTCGCGTTTCAGGGCAGTCGGTTGACGGGTCCAGGACTGCTTGTCGAGGCGGAAGAACACGTAGATCTTCATCAGTGCGCCGACGATCTGGTTGTAATAGAGGATCAGCGGATAGGCCGGGCCGACGTTGTGCCCCGAGCACAGCAGCATGATGGTGAGGATCAGGCGGGTGATGCCGATCCACAGCAGGTACACCAGCAGGAAGCCGAGGCCGAACTTGAGGCTGGCGATCACGGCCACGGTCAGGCCCAAGAGGCTGGTCCACATCGACACGCGCTGATCGAACAGCACGATGCTGGTGAACAGCCCCAGGCGGCGCATGCCCAAGCCCAGCGCGCGGGAGTTCTGCCGCAGGTTGTTGCCGTACCAGCGGTACATCAGTTTGCGGCTGGCCTTGAGGAAGCTCTTCTCCGGCGGGTGCTCGACCGTGTTGATGGCGGCGTCCGGCACGTAGAAGGTGTCGTAGCCAAGGCGCATCAGGCTGAACCAGCTGGACTTGTCGTCCCCGGTGAGGAACTTGAAGCGGCCCAGGCGCCAGTGCATCAGCGAGTCGCTTTCGACGTCGGCGATGAACTCGGGGTTGGTCACAACGCTGGCACGGAACATCGACATGCGCCCGGTCATGGTCAGCACGCGCTTGCTCAGGGCCATCGAGCACATGTTGATGTGGCGCTGGGCGAAGCGCAGCTTGTGCCACTCGCTCATGATGTAGCCACCGCGCACTTCGCAGAACTCGTTGGTGGTCAGGCCACCGACGTTCGGGTACAGCTTGAACCAGGGTACGGTCTTGCGAACCACGCCTTCGGCCAGCACGGTATCGCCGTCGATCACCGCGACAACGGCGTTCTCATCCGGCAGCATCCGCGAGATGGCGCGAAAGCCGTACGCCAGGCCATCACGCTTGCCGGTCCCGGCGATGCGCACGATGTCCAGCTTCACGTGGGCGGGCGGGTTGTATTTGGCCCACAGGCTCTTTACCAGCAGTTCATCGGACATTTCCACCAGCGAACAGACCACGGTGGTGGGGAAGCCGCAATCGATCGCTTCACGGATCACTGAGCTGTACACCTGGGCAGTGGTCAATGCTTCGATGCGAAAGCTGGTGACCATCAGGTACACGTGCGACGGGTCGGCCGCGCTGCCCATCTTCTGCACCTTGCGGCGCAGGTAGGGGTACACGCCGTATAGGAAGATCATGCCGCGAATGAAATGGGTGGCGCCCATGGAGTAGCGCCAGATGCCGACTGCGCCGACCAGGAAGATGAAGTGCTTGGACTGCGAGTCGAAGATTTCGGCCGGCAAGGCCAGGGCGATCAACATGAGCAGGCTCATGTAGAGCAGCCAACCGGCGCACTGCAGCAGCACTGTCTGTAGCCTTTGCATGTTCAGCATCCGTCGAGAATTCTGGGAAAAGGGCAGCGCAGGAGGCCTGCGCTGCCTGGCTGCTGGCTTACCAGCAGATGCCTTCGGTACGGCTGATGTTGCAGGTCGGTTTGCTCATGAAGCCGACCAGGTCGATCACTTGCTTGCCTTCCGGCGCTTGTTCGGCCAGGGCGCGGAACTGCTCGTCACGGTTGCCCAGGACGATGATGTCGGCGTTGTCGATGACCTTCTGGAAGTTGGCGTTGAGCAGCGACGAGACGTGCGGGATCTTCGACTCGATGTACTCTTTGTTCGCACCGTGAACACGGGCGTACTCGACGTTCTCGTCGTAGATGTCCAGTTGGTAGCCTTTGCCGATCAGGCGCTCGGCCAGCTCCACCAGCGGGCTTTCACGCAGGTCGTCGGTACCGGCCTTGAAGCTCAGGCCCAGCAAGGCGACCTTGCGCTTGTCGTGGGCTTCGATCAGTTCGAAGGCGTTCTGCACCTGAGATTCGTTGCTGCGCATCAGCGAGTCGAGCAGTGGCGCCCGTACGTCGAGGCTGGCGGCACGGTAGGTGAGGGCGCGCACGTCCTTGGGCAGGCACGAGCCGCCGAAGGCGAAGCCAGGGCGCATGTAGTACTGCGACAGGTTCAACACCTTGTCCTGGCAGACCACGTCCATCACGTCGCGGCCATCGACGCCGACGGCCTTGGCGATGTTGCCGATTTCGTTGGCGAAGGTGACCTTGGTGGCGTGCCAGACGTTGCAGGTGTACTTGATCATCTCGGCGACTTCGATCGGCTTGCGGATGATCGGTGCATCGAGTTCTTCGTACAGGCTTTGCAGGACGTCGCCGCTGGCGCTGTCCAGTTCGCCGATGACAGTCATAGGTGGGTGGTCGTAGTCCTTGATCGCGGTGCTTTCACGCAGGAACTCGGGGTTGACCGCGACGCCGAAGTCGACGCCGGCTTTCTTGCCCGAGCAGTCTTCGAGAATCGGGATGACCACGTTCTTGACCGTGCCTGGCAGCACCGTGCTGCGCACCACGATGGTGTGGCGGCGAGTGGTATCGCGCAGGACGTAGCCGATTTCGCGGCAGACCGACTCGATGTATTCCAGGCCCAGGTCGCCATTTTTCTTGCTTGGGGTACCGACGCAGATCATCGACACGTCGCTGGCGCGGATGGCCTCGGCGAAGTCGGTGGTGCCACGCAGGCGGCCGTTGGCGATGCCCTGCTGCAGCAGTGCTTCCAGGCCAGGTTCGACGATGGGCGACTTGCCCTGGTTGATCAGGTCGATCTTGGTGCTGGACACGTCCACACCAATCACGTCATGGCCTCGCGCCGTCAGGCAGCCTGCACAGACCGCACCCACATAACCCAAACCAAAGATGCTGATACGCATCGCTATCACCTCATGTGTTTATCACGCCAGCTCTTCCGGGAAGAGCCGGACCGGGTTGATTAACAACAGTTTTAGGGCGCACGGATCCCATGGCGAATGCACACTTCACCGAGCGCAGGCATGAATAAATCCGGAGCGCACAACGTTGTGCACTCAAAGTTGGCAGTCAAAGGCCAGTAATTAATAGGCGTGCCCTGAAATGCAGCCGTCTTTATTGCAAAGCGCTACTTGGCGCGTTGCTGTGCTTGTTCTTTCAAGTGGAAAAATCCTTTGAAATCAACCACTAGGACGATTCTTTAGGGGCGCGTCTCTCCTGCTGGGCAGGGCCTACGGGAGTACCCGTGGCATCTGTTAAAAGTTTCGGAGCCGCTATTGGTTCGCGGCTGCTTGTCATCTGTAAGTCATCTCTCACACCGCACAGGCATGAAATTCGTTACGGCACTATGAGCGATGCGTCACAGAAGAAGTTCCTGGGTGGGTTTCGCCTCGATGAAAGATTTCTAAATAATTCTTCAGTGGCGAATACTTTCAAACTGATAGCACGCCTCAGGCGCACCCCTGTATATAAAGGGCGAAATCCGGGTGAGATATTTTTGTGCCAGCACCGAAAAATTTTTTTCAAAATTCGTCAAAAAACTACGAATGGGCTTATGACGGTTTGCGATAACAGCTCGTATGCCGATTTTTTGGCGCTGGTTTGTTGGCATGGTGGCTGCGTGATCCCTGCTTCAGTGTGGTGCGGGTTCACATTCAGAAATATTCAAAGCCATGCGAAAGCTAAGGTTTTTCCGGGGCTGGTCGTTAACACCCTTGGACGCGCCTATTCGGAGCTGTCCATGAACGACGGAGCGTCTTGGGCAGCCTGAGGCCACTGGCCATCAGGGGCGTCTCATCCTTAATCACATGGAAGAGACGAGATCACGCTAATGAAAAAGACATCGCAGATTGTGCTTGCCACCGTATCGCTGCTTGCCGCCGGCCTGGCGCAGGCGGGGCCGCCGGTTGAGGTGACCATCAAAAATCTCGGCGCTCAGCCCGCAGTCATGAAACTGGTGACCTCAAATGAGACCAGTAGCTATCAGATCGCCAACCCTAAACCCTCCAATACGATTCCAGCCTCATCTTCCACCTTCATGCGCGTGCAGCGGTTGGTAAGCCCGGACGTAAATGGTGCGATGGTGCGCTACACCATTGGCAGCAAGACGTGCGCTTTTGGCACCACTTTTCAGATGCGCATGCTACCGGGTGGAATAAAGCAGCCCCAGTGGACCAAAACCGCAACGCCAAGTGGCGGAGCAACGTGCACGGCGACTATTACGAGTACATCCGCTGACTTCGCATGGAAAGTTGAATTCACGATGAGGTGAGTGGCGTTTCAGTCTTCTTCTCAACGTCTGCACTTTGCCGGTATGCGCCGGCGGAGTGTAATTGAAGTATTTGTGCGAAAGGTGGGTGCTGCATCAGCAGCAGGAGTTATGTATATGGATGGAGTCAATGGTCGTGGGGTATATAAAAGCCAGGTTGGCACGGCTCTAACTGTCAGGCGTGTAGAGGAGTCTGACCTTGTAGACGCGCAGAAAATAGACAGCAAAACGGGGAATGGCGAAGAAAAAATTTCGAGCCTGGCTAAACAGTTGAGCGCTGCTGCCGAGCGTGCGGCGTTGCGTGATAGCCAGCTCTCCCGTAGTGAGCTGGCAGACCTTGCAGCCAGCATTCTTGACCGGTTGGGAGGGCTTTCATATTCCTTGGCGAAAGACTTTTATGATTCACAGCTACCGGATACGGATAATGCCGAGTTGCTGGCGCGTGCGCGCCAAGCCAATGATTTTGCAAGTGGCAAAGGTAGCAACCCATTCAAGGGTTTTAGTCGCGAGCAGCTAAGCCTGATCATTTACGATGAAAGCGGGGCTTTCACGGTGAGTGAGCGGCGTGCTGCAATGTTCGAAAAAACAGACCAGCATAACCAGTGGGCACAATCAATAAGCGGCAAGATGAACGCTGAATATCAGCGAACGGGCCGAATTGATGAAGGGTTGCATGAAATTCTGGACTTTTATAATGCTCTACCGCCCATTGAAGTTGCCGAATATGGGAACTATGAGGCCGATATCATGATGCAGTTGTCGCAGCATGAAGTGCCGCAGCCGGAGTTTGATACTTCGTTGATCGACATGCTGGCAAAGGAGTGGAAATCGGCACGAAGCGATCAAGCGAAAGCACTCGACTCGCAGAGCGACGCTGCATTTCAGGGTGAGAATGGGGGGGGCAAGGCATGAACCCGATAGTCTGCGTGAACGGTATCGCGCGCATTCTGGGCTGCCAGCCAGTCCTGCAAGATGTCTCTTTGTCCATCCCCCGCGGCCAGACCTGCGCCATCATCGGCCCTTCCGGCTCGGGCAAAAGTACCTTGCTCAACCTGATCGGCCTGCTCGACCAGCCTTGCCGTGGCCAGATAGTGCTGGCTGGCCGGGACATGACCGCCGCCACCGCCGACCAGCGCGCAATCATGCGTAATCGCCTGCTGGGTTTCATCTTCCAGAGCTTCAACCTGCTGCCGCGCCTGACTGTGCTGGACAACGTCGCTTTGCCGTTGAGTTACCGGGGCATCGGGCGGGTAGCGGCACGCCAGGCGGCACAGCAGCAACTGGAGGCGGTCGGGCTAGGTCAGCGGGCGCAGCACCTGCCTGCCGACTTGTCCGGTGGCCAGCGGCAACGGGTCGCCATCGCCCGGGCGCTGGTGACGGAGCCTGCGTTGCTGCTGGCCGATGAGCCGACCGGTAATCTCGATGGCGCCACGGCCGAGGGTATCGCAGCGCTGTTACTGGCGCTCAATCGTGAGCGGGGCGTGACCTTGCTGATGGTCACCCACGACCCTGCCATGGCGCGGCGCATGGACCGTTGCATCGAGGTGCGCAACGGTGGGGCCTTTGATGCCTGAGGCCTATGGCCCTTCGTGGCCGCAGCGCTTGAGCGAGGCGTTGGCCAGCTTGCGTCAGGCAGGCCCCCGCGCCTGGCTGGCGCTGATCGGCATCGCTGTGGGGTGCGCTGCGCTGGTGGCCTTGCTCAATATCGGCCACAGCGCCACGCAGCATGCTCGGCAGCTGTATCGAGGCATGGGCAGTGAACTGCTGGTCGCCAATCTGCAACGCCCCGCTGAAGTTGCAGCACCCGTGGCACTGGACCTGTCAGTACTGCCAGCGTCCGTTCGCGCCGCTGCGCCATTGCTGGTTTCTGTGGCCACAGTGCAATTGGCAAGCAAGCGCCATGAGACCCTTGTCGGCGCAAGCACGCTGCAACTGGCGCAAGTGCTGGACCTGCAAGCCAGCCAGGGCCGCTTGTTGTCCGCCTACGACGATGACACCACGCATGTATTGCTGGGGGCTACGCTGGCCCGGCAACTGGGTGCGCGTGTGGGCGATCGTCTGCAGTCGGGCCGCTACCTGTTCGAGGTGGTTGGCGTGCTTGCGCAGCGGGGTTACAACCCGATGCTGCCAATACAGGTCGACGATGTTCTGCTGATGCCCTTGCCGGGTATGCGCCGCCTGGGCGCTGCGCCCGAGGTGGGGACGGTGCTTGCACGCGGGCATGATGTCGCGGTGTTGACGGGCACGGCGCAGGCGCTGACTGACTACCTGGTTGCACGATTGCCAGGTTACGAGGTCGACGTGCAACTGCCACAGCAGCTGCTGGAAGGGATGGCCAACCAGTCACGGATGTTCACGTGGGTGCTCGCCGGGTTCGCCGGTATCGCATTGCTGTTGGGTGGGGGCGGGGTGATGAATGTGATGCTGATGAGCGTTGCGCAGCGCCGTCGCGAGATCGGCGTGCGCTTGGCGCTGGGCGCACGCACCCGCGATATTGCCTGGTTGTTCCTGCTCGAAGCGCTGTTGCTGGCGGTTGGCGGAGCGTTGCTCGGAACACTGGTGGGGCTAGCGGCGAGCTGGGGCTTTGCCCTGGTGTCAGGCTGGCGCTATGCGCTGGATGCGTCATCGATAGCGCTGGGCATGGGCAGCGCGTTGGCGCTCGGCCTTTTCTTCGGCTTGCAACCGGCACTGGCGGCGGCGCACCTGCAACCTGTATTGGCGTTGCGCGATGACTAGATGGCTCGTTTTTCTGTGCTTGGCGCTGCTGGGCGGTGCCGTACTGGCTGCTGATCCGCTGCAGCTGCCGCGTTCGGACCAGGGCTTTGCGGTGTCGGCCACTGCCTGGGCGGCCAGCGGGGGCGCCGAGGTATCGCTGGAGCTGGCCGATGCCGTTGCCTTGGCCCTGCGCGACAACCGCGCCGTTCGCAGTGCTTATCTTGAGCGCATCGCGCAGAAATTCGACCTGCGCGTGGCGCGTGATCACTATGCCCCGCAGCTGTCATTCAAGGCACGCTACCTTGGCAATCGCAACAGTGATGACCACTACCGCGAAGTCCAGCTCGCTCCGGCGGCGAGCCTGCTCACGCCCTACGGCACACGGCTGAGCCTGGACTGGGCGTACGGCCAGACACGCGCCGACAGGGCTGGCGTACATTACCGTGATGGCGCCAACCTGATGGTGATTCAGCCGCTGCTGCGCGGTGCCGGGCGCGAGGTGGCCAGTGCACCGCTACGCCAGGCGCTGCTGGCCGAGCAACTAAACCGGCTGGTGCTCAAAGACCGCGTGGCTGAAGTGATCACGCGTACCATCCTGCACTATCGCGAACTGCTTCACGCCCAGGAGCAGTTGCACATTGCCCAGCAGGCGCTGGCCCGGGCGCAGCAGTTGGTAGAGGTGAACCAGGCGCTGATCGCTGCCGGGCGCATGGCCGCATTCGACAAGGTTCAGGCCGAAGCCGAGGTGGCTGGGCAGGAGTTGGCGCTCGAAAGCAGCCGTAATCAGCTCCACGCAAGCCGGCTGGCGTTGGCCCAGGTGTTGGCAGTGGACCTGGCCACCCCTTTGCGAGCAGTGGAAAAGGTCCACGTCCAGCGCTTGCAGGTCGATACTGCGCAGGCACTGACCCAAGCCGAAGCGCTGCAGCCTGCGTATCTGATGCAGGTGATCACGGGTGAGCAGGCGTTGATTGAGCTGCAGGTGGCACGCAATGAGCAATGGTGGGACGTGTCGCTGGTCGGCGGGGCCAGCCAGACGCGCCAGCGCCCTGGCAACCAGGCCGGCTGGGAGCACTATGTAGGGCTGGAGCTGGAAATACCGCTTGGAGACCTGAGCCGGCGTCAGGCCGAGGTACGTGCCCGCGTGGCGGTCGAAAGGCAGCAGGTCAGCCTGGCCGAGGCGCGCCAGCAACTCCAGCGCGATGTGTTGACTGCAGTGCGCGATTCCCAGGTGCGTTGGCGCCAGCTGGAAATTGCCGCACGGGCGCTGGCGCTATCGCGGCGCAAACTGGAGATAGAACAGGAAAAACTCGCCGTCGGACGCTCGAGCAATTTCCAGGTGCTCAGCTTCGAGAGCGATTTGCGCCATGCGCAGAGCGTCGAACTGGATGCCAGAATTGCCTACCTCAATGGCCAGGCTGAACTCGACCGGACACTGGGTACCACGCTGGAAAGCTGGGCTGTGGCGCTCAATGATTAGGTGGCGGTTGCTGTTGTGGCTGCTGGCGTGGCCGGCAGCGTGGCTCCTGTGGCAAGCCTGGCCTGCTAGCCAGGGACAGGATGTCGCGGCGCGCTGGTTGTGGGTTGAGCCGCAGCGGCTGGAAAGCCGGGTGGGCCTGGTCGGCAGGGTCCAGGCGGTCCGCCAGCAGATCCAGGCTGCGCCATTCGACGGGGTGGTCACCGAAGTGGAGGTGGAGCCAGGGCAGCGGGTGGCTCCAGGCCAGCCACTGTTCAGGCTCGATACCGCACAACTGGATGTGCAGATACGCCAGGCCGAGGCCGAGTGGCTCAAGGCGCGGACAAGCGTGCGCCTGCTGCAGGGTTGGCAAACCGGGCCGCAGGTGGCCCGTGCGCGCCGCGCGATGTTCGGCGCCCGGGGGGCTTTGGCAGCCAGCGAGGGCGCGCTGGCAGACACACGACGCCTGTTCGAGCGGGGGATCGTCGCCCGCATCGAGGTCGACAGCCTGGCGCAGCAGGTAGTCGCTCAGCGCGAGGCACTGCAAGATGCCGAACAGGAGCTGAGCCTGGTGCGCGAACGCGGGCGAGGCGATGAGCTGCGCATTGCACAGATGGCGCTGGCTAATACCCACGCCCGCTGGCAGGCGATGCTGGCCCAGCGTGAGCGCAGGGTGGTCAGGGCGCCTTTTGCGGCCTTGGTGGTGCGTGCCGACAACGCTGGGGGCGGTGCCTCACGGCACCTGCAAGCGGGCCAGCAGGTGAGCCAGGGTGCGCCATTGCTGACGCTGGTCGACCTGAGCCAGCTGCAGGTGCTTGCCGCAGTCCAGGAGCATGATCTGGACAGGCTGCGCGAAGGGCTGGAGGTCGAGGTCATCATCGCCGGTCAGCCACTTGCCGGCCAGGTGCAACGCGTTGCCCTTCAGGCCAGGGACGATGAAGGGCAGGGGGCCTGGTACGACGTGCGGGTGGCCTTGGAAATACCGAGGGAGCCGCCGACACCATTGTTGCGCCTTGGGATGACGGCGCAATTGACAGTGATCGCGCACAGAACGGAACAGGGCATTGCGGTACCGGCAGAGGCGCTGCAGGTGGATGAGGCGGGGCAGGCTTACGTGGTTTACCGGGCTACGGCAGATCGACAGGGGCGCAAGGTACCGGTCACGGCAGGTGTCGCGGTAGCGCAGGGGGTCGAGGTGCAGGGGCTATCGGCGGGTTATGTGCAAATTCCGTAAAGGGCCGCTGTGCGGCCCGGTCGGTTGTCACAGATCCAGGGATCAGGGCTTGGCGGTGGTGCAGGCACTCACTCGGCCGGATGATCGCGCAAGAACACCAGGTGATCAGGCTTGGACTGTTCGGCGCTGTAGTAGTAGCCCTGTACATCGAACTGCTTGAGCTGCTGCGGGTCATTGACCCGTTCCTGGATCACGAAGCGGCTCATCATGCCGCGGGCTTTCTTGGCGTAGAAACTGATGATCTTGTACTGACCGTTCTTCAGGTCCTTGAAGTCGACGTTGATTACCCGGCCTTTCAGGGCGCTGCGTTTCACCGCGCTGAAATACTCGTTGCTGGCCAGGTTCAACAGCAGGTCATCGCCCTGCTCGGTCAGCGCCTGGTTCAGCCATTGGCTGATACGCGTGCCCCAGAAGGCATACAGGTCCTTGCCACGGGCATTGGCCAGCTTGGTACCCATTTCCAGGCGGTAAGGCTGCATCAGGTCGAGCGGGCGCAGCAGGCCGTACAGGCCGGAAAGCGTGCGCAGGTGCTGCTGGGCGTAGGTGAAGTCGTCTTCGCTCAGGGTTTCGGCGTCCAGCCCGGTATACACGTCACCCTTGAAGGCCAGCAGGGCCTGCTTGGCGTTTGCCGGCGTGAAGTCTGGCGTCCAGCTGCCAAAGCGGGCGGCGTTGAGACCGGCGAGCTTGTCCGACAGGTGCATCAGCTCGCTGATCTGCGCCGGTGACAGCTCACGCAGTTGCACGATCAGTTCCTGGGAGTCGTCCAGGTACTGGGGCAGGGTAAAACGCTCGGTCACCGGTGGGGTGTCGTAATCGAGGGTCTTGGCGGGGGAAATCACCGTCAGCATCGGGTCGGCTCCTGAAATCGTTGCCGGGGATTCTACGGATTGAAGGGGGGAACGCCAAACTATGGCGACAATAGTCACAGACCATCGGATGAGCAGGCGCTATAGTGCGCGTTTCGCTGTGACGGAGAGACCGATCGTGCGCATTGCCGGTGCCTTGCTGGCCTCACTCCTGAGCCTGGCCGCCCAAGCCGCTCCTATCCCCCCCGCCAGCCTGGACCGCAGCCTGTGGCCCGAACAGTTGGACAGCCCTGCATTGTTCGATGTCGCCTCGCGCGCAGAGATCCTGTCGTTTGCCCAGGTACTGCACGAAAGTGAGCTGCTCGACGATGGGGCGCTGGCTGCGCGCCTGGGCTTGCGGCAGATCAACCTGCAGAAGGTCCGGGCGCTGCGGGCGCGCATGTGGCAGCGTTTGTGGCAGGGCTACCAGCAGGCCCAGCGCAGCTGCGAGCAGGATGCCTCGTTCTGCTACGTGGTGGAGTCCATGGCCGATTTGCGCACAAGGGCTGCGACGTTCGCTACCGATGTCGGCACCTTCTATACCGGCTGGGTCGAACCAAGCCACCAGTTCCATGTGCGCTACCTGGATGAGCAACTGCGCAAGGCGGCGCTGTTGCCGCAGATCACCAGCGAGGTCGAACGCCTGTCCAATCGTGAGCGCAGCGGCGATGAGCTGAATGACCGCATGTTCTTGCTGACCTTCGTGGGCGGCCCCGGCCCCCAGGGCAGCACGACCGACACGCTGACCGCTTACCTGCGCAAACAGAAGATGCAGGGCACCTTCTTTGTACTGGGCAACCGCTTGCAGCAGCGCCGTGACGCTGGAGCGGCCAATGCGCTGGGGCAGCTCTATGATGGCCAGTGCGTGGGGCTTCAGGGGTGGGAGTATCGCTCGCATGCCCAGTGGAATGGCTGGCAGGATTCGCTCAGGCGCAGCCAGGCGCGGGTCCAGGCCGACCTGCCTGAGCAGTATGTGCCGTTGTTCCGCCCGCCCTATGGCCAGCGCCGGGCCGATGGCGAGGCATTCATGGCCAGCCAGCAGCTGCGGGTGTCGCTGTGGGATATCGACGCACAGGATGACGGCCCGTTGACAGCCCAAGCCTCGGCCCAGCGGGTGGTGACCTTGATGCTGCTGTGGCGCAAGGGCGTGATCCAGTTCCATGACAGCCTGCCCAAGGCGCAGCCGGCGGTGCAATGGTTGCTGGAACATACCGCGCAAAGCGGCATTGGCTGGGAGGATTGCCGTGAATACGGCTATCAGGAATAACGGGTCTGACTTCTGACTGTAGTCCCGTCTGGGTCCATCGCCAAGTCCTGTTCGTCAATCGGAAAAATAAACTTCACCAACACGTAAAAATGCTTTTTTTAGTCATGCTTTTTGCGGTATGAAGAAACCAGACAGCCGATTCCTGCAGCACAGGTGGCGTCATCCGAGCCCACCTTGCCAGGTTCACTTCCCGCCCGTAGCAACGCGGATACGGGGAGAACGGCAGTCACTCTGCGGCGCAGCAGACCGCGCCGTGTGGCTTCGACATAAGGTGACCGAGTATGGATGACCAAGGACGCAACCCTTCCTCCAGCAAGCCAATCCTCTATGTGCTCGATACCAACGTCCTGATTCACGACCCCAACGCACTTCTCAACTTCGAGGAGCACCACGTCGCCCTTCCGATGACGGTGCTGGAGGAACTCGACAAGCTCAAGACCGGTAAACAGTCCATCGCCGCCGAATGTCGCCAGGCCATCCGCCTGATCGACCAGACCCTCGGTGACGCCTCGCCCAGCGATGTCGAGCAGGGCGTACCCATACAGCGTGGCAAGAGTGGGCCCAAGGGCTTCCTTTCGATCCTGATGAGCCCACGCAACGAACCCAACCGGCTGCTGCCGGAGAACCTCAACGACAACATCATCATCAACCAGTTGCTGGAACTTCGGGCCAAACGTGCCGACCTGGACGTGGTGCTGGTAACCAAAGACATCAACATGCGCCTTAAGGCGCGGGCCTGCGGTATCGCGGCCGAAGATTACAGCACCGACCAGCTGGTCGATGACGTCTCGCTGCTTTCCAAGGGCTACCACTCGGTCACCGGTTCGTTCTGGGACCGTGTCAGCAAGGTCGATACCCGTCAGGAGCGGGGCCGAACCTGGCACCGGGTGCAACTGATCGACAACCTGCCGGCAGTGCATGTCAACGAGTTCATCATCGATGAGCAAGGGTTCGTCGGCTGGATCAAGGGCATCCGCGAAGATGAACTGCTGCTGCTCGACCTGCACCAGGAGCCACTGCTGCACCAGGAGGCCTGGGGCCTCAAACCGCGGGATATCCATCAAAGCCTGGCGCTGTTCGCGTTGCTCGACCCGGATATCCACCTGGTCAACCTGACCGGCGCCGCCGGCTCCGGCAAGACTATCCTGGCGCTGGCAGCGGCTATCGAGCAGACCATGGTCAGCAAGCGTTACCGCCGTATCATCGCCACCCGCAGCGTGCAGGGGCTGGACCAGGAAATCGGTTTCCTGCCGGGGACCGAAGCCGAGAAAATGGAACCTTGGCTGGGTGCGATCACCGACAACCTCGAAGCGTTGCACATGGATGACGAGAGCACCCACGGCAGTGTCGAGTACATCCTCGAGCGGGTCCCGCTGCAGTTCAAATCGCTGAACTACATCCGGGGCCGCAGCTTCCAGCAGAGCCTGATCCTGATCGACGAGTGCCAGAACCTGACGCCGCACCAGATGAAAACCATCATCACCCGTGCCGGCTCTGGTTCCAAGGTGGTCTGCCTGGGCAACCTGGCGCAGATCGACACCCCCTACCTGTCCGCGACCAGTTCGGGCCTGACCTACCTGACCGAACGCTTCAAGGACTTCCCCCACGGCGTGCACATCACCTTGCAAGGTGTACCGCGCTCGGTGCTGGCCGAGTACGCCGAGTCGCATCTGTAACCTCTCGAACCGGGCGGTGCGCCGCCCGGTTTTTTCCACTGCTCAAACCTGACCCACAGGTTTACACTCTGTGTTCCCTTCACAGGAGCAGAGCAGTGCTGACACATCTTGATTCCCAGGGGCGGGCCAACATGGTCGACGTCACTGAAAAGGCCGTGACCGAGCGCGAGGCCACCGCTGAGGCGCGCGTGCGGATGTTGCCGCAGACCTTGCAGATGATCGTCGAGGGTGAGCACCCTAAGGGCGATGTGTTCGCCGTGGCGCGTATCGCCGGCATTCAGGCGGCGAAGAAGACCAGCGACCTGATTCCGTTGTGCCACCCTTTGATGCTCACCAGCGTCAAGGTCGAACTCAGCGCAGAAGGCACGGATGTGGTGCGCATCGTCGCGCGCTGCAAGCTGGCCGGACAGACCGGTGTGGAGATGGAAGCATTGACCGCTGCCAGCGTCGCGGCGCTGACGATCTATGACATGTGCAAGGCCGTGGACAAGGGTATGGTCATCGAGCAGGTGCGCCTGCTGGAAAAGCTCGGTGGCAAAAGCGGCCACTACAAGGTGGATGCGTGATGAACGTGAAAGTGATGTATTTCGCCCGTTACCGTGAGTTGCTTGGTGTGGATGCCGAGCGCCTGGAGGGCGACTTCAAGGTGCTTGACGATGTACGCCAGGCCCTGGTGGCCAAGGGTGGGCAGTACCAGGTGCTGGCCGAGCAGAACCTGATGTGCGCGCGCAACGAAGAGCTGTGCAGGCTCGATGAGCCGCTGGAAGCGGGCGATGAGGTGGCGTTCTTCCCACCGGTGACCGGAGGCTGAGCATGGCAGTGCGAGTGCAGGATGGCGCGTTCGACCCCGGGGTCGAGGTCAATGCCATGCATGCCGCCAATGTTGGCGTGGGCGCGGTGGTCGGGTTCGTTGGTTACGTGCGCGATTTCAATGATGGCCGGGACGTGGCCGGGATGTTCCTGGAGCATTACCCTGGCATGACCGAGAAGGCTTTGGCGAAGATCGTGGTCGAGGCCGAGCAGCGCTGGCCGTTGCTGAAGGTTGAAGTGCTGCATCGTATTGGTGCGCTGGAGCCTGGGGAGCCGATCGTGTTCGTGGGGGTGGCCAGTGCCCATCGGCAGGCGGCTTTCGATGCCTGCAATTTCATCATGGATTACCTGAAGACCCGTGCGCCGTTCTGGAAGAAGGAGAATACCCAGGAGGGCCCGCGCTGGGTCGAAGGCAGGCAGAGTGATCAGGATGCGGCGGGGCGCTGGTAAGGTCTGATCGATTGGCCGGGGCTTTGCCCCGGATCGCCGGCAAGCCGGCTCCTACAGGTACCCCGTCGCTCTCAAACTCAGCGCAAACCCAGTGTGAGCCGGCTTGCCGGCGATTGGGCTGCAAAGCAGCCCTGTATCAATGGTGTTTGCGCGGCACCGGCGTGAGCAGCTCGTCCGGTGGCATCTCGCACTTGATCTTGCGCCCCAGCAACTCTTCGATCGCCGGCAACTGGTAGGAGTCATCCTCGCCGGCAAAGCTGATCGACACGCCACTGGTGCCGGCACGGCCCGTACGACCGATGCGGTGCACGTAGTCATCCGGGTCTTCCGGCAGGGTGAAGTTGATCACATGGCTGATGCCGTCGATGTGAATGCCTCGCCCCGCCACGTCGGTGGCCACCAGCACGGTAATCCGGCCCTCGCGGAAGCTTTCCAGGGTACGTATGCGCTTGTGCTGCGGCACATCGCCCGACAGCTGGGCGGCATTGATACCGTCGCGCACCAGTTTTTCCTCGATACGCCGCACTTCGTCCTTGCGGTTGGCGAACACCATCACCCGTTCCCACTTGTTCTGGGTCACCAGGTTGTACAGCAGCTTGTACTTGTCGCTGCCCGCCACTGCGAACACGTGCTGTTCGACGGTTTCGCTGGCGACATTCTCCGGCTCGATCTCGACGATCGCAGGGTCGGTGGTCCACTGCTTGGCCAGGTTCATCACGTCGTCGGTGAAGGTGGCAGAGAACAGCAGGGTCTGGCGCTCGCTCTTGGGCGGGGTCTGGCGGATGATCTGCCGTACCTGCGGGATGAAGCCCATGTCCAGCATGCGGTCGGCTTCGTCCAGCACCATCACCTCGACCATGTCCAGGTGCACATCGCCCCGCTGGTTGAAGTCCAGCAGGCGGCCAGGGGTAGCCACCAGGATGTCACAATGGCGCGCTTCGAGCGCCTTGAGCTGCTTGTCGAAGTCCATGCCGCCGACGAAGGTCATGACGTTCAGGCCGGTGTATTTGGTCAGGGCGGCGGCGTCCTTGGCGATCTGTACCACCAGCTCGCGGGTTGGCGCGATGATCAGTGCACGCGGCTCGCCCATGTAGCGCTCTTTGGGCGGCGGCGTCTGCTGCAACTGAGAGATGATCGAGATGAGGAACGCGGCGGTCTTGCCGGTGCCGGTCTGCGCGCGCCCGATGGCGTCCTGGCCACGCAGGGTGTGGCCCAGCACCTGGGCCTGAATCGGCGTGCAGTACGGGAAGCCCAGGTCATGGATGGCGTGCATCAGCTCGTTGGAGAGCTTGAAGTCGTGGAAGCGGGTCTTGCCTTCCTGCGGTTCGACCACGAAGTCTTCCGGCTTCCACAGGCTGGCCTGGGGTTTGGGCTTGCGTTCGCGGCGCGGCTTGTCCATGGCCGGTTGCTCGGCAACGGGCGCGGCTGCAGGCATCTGGGCCTTGGCGGCGGGTTTGGTGCGCGGCGTGGAGGGCTGCGGCTCGGGCTGAGCCATGGGGGCCGCAGGCGGGGTGATGCTGGCAGCAGGAGCGGCGGCCTGAGGTGCCGGGTCTCCCTTGCCGAATATTTTCTTGAGTGCCTTGAGCACGATCGTCTCATCAACTGATTTAGGAATGTACGCCGGGCAGTGTAATGCAAGATCTGGGCGCGGCGTAGCGGAATGCGCCCACAACTACAAGAGAGCCTGCCTATTGCAGTTGCTTGCTCAGCCAGTCGTGGATATCGCTCAGCTCTGCCACCACCACCTCGTGTTCCATTGGGTATTCCTGCCACCGCGCGGCCACGCCCCAGGTGTTCAGGTACTCGAAGGCGGTGCGGCCCATGGAGGGGATCACCACCGGGTCGTGCACGCCGTGCAGGCACAGGGCCGGGGTACGTTGCTGGCAGGCGCTCAGCTGATGGCCGTCGTTGAAGGTTGGTGCATAGGTAGACAGTGCGATCACGCCGCCCAGTGCCTCTTGCCACTTTATATAAGCAGTGTGCAGCACCACGGCGCCGCCCTGGGAGAACCCGGCCAGGATGATCCGTGCCAGGTCGATGCCTTTGGCCCGCTCGGCCTCGATCAGGGCAATGATCTGGTCAGCCGATTCTTCCAGCTGCGCTTCGTCGATGGCGCGGGCCGGGGTCATGGCCTTGATGTCGTACCAACTGGGCATTGCATAGCCGCCGTTGATGGTGACAGGCCGGGTCGGCGCCTGGGGCATGACGAACCGCGTGCTGAGCAGACGCTCCTGCATGAATTCGGCAACCGGTAGGAAGTCGTAACGGTCGGCGCCCAGGCCGTGCAACCAGATCACACAGGCGTCTGCGGTTTTCTGGGGTTCGAGAATCAACGGGTGGGTCATGACTGCTCCGAAAGTGTGCGAATCGTATGAAGGCATGCGCAAAAAGAAGGCGCTGGAAATGATTGTCGGAAAAAGAATGTCGCAACGATACAACTTTCCCTACTTGACGAGCGCTTAAACGCTTTAGCCGCCAACTGTGGTACGCCCCTTGCTATGAAACCTTCGATGCAAGGGTCGGGCCGGTACGGTAACACCCTTGTCACGCGAAGGCTGTCATAGAACAGCCCATTGCGCCATTGACCCAATAACAAGCCAACAAGGGTCGGATGCGCCTCATAAGGGTGCGGTGCAATTCCGGCTCGTACAACAAGAGCGATTTGGAGGTTGTGAATGAAGATGTTGAAAACCACCCTGGCAGTCCTCACCGCTGCCGCCGCGCTGGGCGCCGTGAGCAATGCCCAGGCCGGCGCCACCCTCGATGCGGTCAAGAAGAAGGGCTTCGTCCAGTGTGGCGTGAGCGACGGTCTTCCAGGCTTCTCGGTACCTGATGCGCAGGGCAAGATCGTCGGTATCGACGCTGATGTCTGCCGCGCCGTGGCCGCCGCCGTGTTCGGCGATGCCACCAAGGTCAAGTTCAGCCAGCTCAACGCCAAGGAACGCTTCACTGCGCTGCAGTCCGGCGAAGTCGACGTGCTGTCGCGCAACACCACCTGGACCAGCTCGCGCGATGCCGGCATGGGCCTGGTGTTCGCAGGCGTCACTTACTATGACGGCGTCGGCTTCCTGGTCAACAAGAAGCTGGGTGTTTCCAGTGCCAAGGAACTCGATGGCGCGACCATCTGCATCCAGGCAGGCACCACCACCGAGCTGAACGTGTCCGACTACTTCCGCGCCAACGGCCTGAAGTACACCCCGATCACCTTCGATACCTCCGACGAGAGCGCCAAATCGCTGGAGTCGGGCCGTTGCGACGTGCTGACCTCGGACAAGTCGCAGCTGTTCGCCCAGCGTTCCAAGCTGGCCGGGCCAACCGACTACGTGGTGCTGCCGGAAACCATCTCCAAGGAACCGCTGGGCCCGGTGGTGCGCAAGGGCGACGAGGAGTGGTTCAGCATCGTCAAGTGGACCCTGTTCGCCATGCTCAATGCCGAAGAGGCGGGCGTCACTTCGAAGAACGTCGAAGCCGAGGCCAAGTCCACCAAGAACCCGGACACCGCCCGCCTGCTCGGCGCTGACGGTGAGTACGGCAAGGACCTGAAGCTGCCCAAGGACTGGGTAGTGCAGATCGTCAAGCAAGTGGGTAACTATGGCGAGGTGTTCGAGAAGAACCTGGGCCAGAGCACTGACCTGAAGATCGACCGTGGCATGAACGCCCTGTGGAACAACGGCGGCATCCAGTACGCGCCACCTGTGCGCTGATGGCTGCACCCTGCGGCGGCATTCCGCCGCCGCAGGCTGTTCGAATCCCTACTGTCCGGGGCACTTCATGCAAAATCGAATCGGCGCACAAAAGGGGCTGACCCTGAGCGATCCACGTGTGCGCGCGTGGTTGTTCCAGATTCTCACGATCATCTTCGTGGTGGGTCTGGGCTGGTACCTGTTCCACAATACTCAAACCAACCTGCAACACCGGGGCATTACGTCCGGCTTCGACTTCCTCGACCGCAGTGCCGGCTTCGGCATCGCCCAGCATCTGATTCCCTATGTGGAGTCCGACAGCTATGCGCGGGTGTTCGTGATCGGCTTGCTCAATACCCTGCTGGTCACCTTCATCGGCGTTATCCTGGCAACGATCCTGGGGTTCATCATCGGTGTGGCTCGCCTGTCACCGAACTGGATGATCAACAAGCTGGCGACCGTGTATGTCGAGACGTTCCGCAACATCCCGCCGCTGCTGCAGATCCTCTTCTGGTATTTCGCCGTGTTCCTGACCCTGCCGGGGCCACGGGGCAGCATCAGCTTCGACGATGCCTTCTTCATCAGCAATCGTGGCCTGAACATGCCCGGCGCCCTGATGGCCGACGGCTTCTGGCCGTTCGTCGCTGCCGTAGCCCTGGCGATCGTAGCCATCATGGCGATGGTGCGTTACGCCAACAAGCGCTTCAACGAAACCGGCGAGCCGTTCCATAAGTTCTGGGCAGGGCTTGCCCTGTTGGTGGTGATTCCAGGCCTCTGTGCATTGCTGTTCGGCAGCCCTGTGCAGTGGGAAGTCCCGCAGCTCAAAGGTTTCAACTTCGTTGGCGGCTGGGTACTGATCCCGGAACTGCTGGCGCTGACCTTGGCGCTGACCATCTACACCGCCGCGTTCATCGCCGAAATCGTGCGTTCGGGCATCCGTTCGGTCAGCCATGGCCAGACCGAAGCCGCCCGTTCGCTCGGGCTGCGCGAAGGCCCGACGCTGCGCAAGGTGATCATCCCCCAGGCACTGCGGGTGATCATTCCGCCACTGACCAGCCAGTACCTGAACCTGGCGAAGAACTCGTCGCTGGCGGCCGGTATCGGCTACCCGGAGATGGTCTCGCTGTTCGCCGGTACCGTACTCAATCAGACCGGCCAGGCCATCGAGGTGATCGCCATCACCATGAGTGTCTATCTCGCCATCAGCATCAGCATCTCGCTGCTGATGAACTGGTACAACAAGCGCATTGCGCTGATCGAGCGGTGAGGATACGCCCGTGAATGCTCATGTTTTCAAACCTGACATGCCGCCACCGGTCAAGACCGTCGGCGTGCTCGCATGGATGCGGGCAAACCTGTTCTCCAGCTGGCTCAACACCCTGTTGACCCTGTTCGCCGTGTACCTGGTATGGCTGATCGTGCCGCCGCTGCTGCAGTGGGCGTTGATCGACGCCAACTGGGTCGGCACCACGCGCGCCGACTGCACCAAGGAGGGTGCCTGCTGGGTGTTCATCCAGCAGCGCTTTGGCCAGTTCATGTACGGCTATTACCCGGCTGAGTTGCGCTGGCGCGTGGACCTGACCGTATGGCTTGCCGTGCTTGGCGCTGCGCCGCTGTTCATCAAGCGCTTCCCGCGCAAGGCCGTTTACGGCCTGGGCTTTCTGGTGGTGTACCCGTTCCTGGCCTACACGCTGCTGCATGGCGGCTACCTGGGCCTGGAAAGCGTGCCGACCAGCCAGTGGGGCGGGCTGATGCTGACCTTGGTGATCGCCACGGTGGGTATCGTCGGCGCCTTGCCGCTGGGCATCTTGCTGGCCCTGGGGCGGCGTTCAAACATGCCTGCGGTGAAGGTGGTCTGCGTGACCTTCATCGAGTTCTGGCGTGGCGTGCCGTTGATCACCGTGCTGTTCATGTCGTCGGTGATGCTGCCGTTGTTCCTGCCCGAAGGCATGAGCTTCGACAAGCTGCTGCGGGCCATGATCGGCGTGATCCTGTTCCAGTCGGCGTACATCGCCGAGGTGGTGCGCGGCGGCCTGCAGGCCATCCCCAAGGGGCAATATGAAGCCGCTGCGGCGATGGGCCTGGGCTACTGGCGCTCGATGGGCCTGGTGATCCTGCCGCAGGCCTTGAAGCTGGTGATCCCTGGCATCGTCAATACCTTCATCGCCCTGTTCAAGGACACCAGCCTGGTCATCATCATCGGCCTGTTCGACCTGCTCAACAGCGTCAAGCAGGCTGCCGCCGACCCGGCCTGGCTGGGCATGGCCACCGAGGGCTATGTGTTCGCAGCCCTGGTGTTCTGGATCTTCTGTTTCGGTATGTCCCGCTACTCCATGCACCTGGAGCGCAAGCTGGACACTGGCCACAAGCGTTAGGAGTTTCGAAATGAGTGAAGCGATCAAGCAGCCTGCCGGCCCCGAAGGCATCATCCAGATGCAGGGCGTCAACAAGTGGTACGGCCAGTTCCATGTACTGAAGGACATCAACCTGAACGTGCGCCAGGGTGAGCGTATCGTGCTGTGCGGGCCTTCCGGTTCGGGCAAGTCCACCACCATCCGCTGCCTCAACCGCCTGGAAGAACACCAGCAGGGGCGCATCGTGGTCGATGGTGTGGAGTTGACCAACGATCTCAAGCAGATCGAGGCGATCCGCCGTGAGGTGGGCATGGTGTTCCAGCACTTCAACCTGTTCCCGCACCTGACCATCCTTGAAAACTGCACCCTGGCGCCCATGTGGGTACGCAAGATGCCGCGGCGCAAGGCCGAGGAAATCGCCATGCACTATCTGGAGCGGGTACGTATCCCGGAGCAGGCGCACAAGTACCCTGGGCAGTTGTCCGGTGGCCAGCAGCAGCGCGTGGCGATTGCCCGGGCGCTGTGCATGAAGCCGAAAATCATGCTGTTCGACGAGCCGACGTCGGCGCTCGACCCGGAAATGGTCAAGGAAGTGCTCGACACCATGGTTGGCCTGGCCGAGGACGGCATGACCATGCTCTGCGTGACCCACGAAATGGGCTTTGCCCGAACCGTGGCGAACCGGGTGATCTTCATGGATAAGGGGGAGATCGTGGAGCAGGCTGCGCCGGATGACTTCTTCGACCGGCCACGCAGTGACCGGACAAAGCTGTTCCTAAGCCAGATCCTGCACTGATGCTGTAGGGGCACAAGGCCGCTCCTGCAGGGTCACGCGTTTTGCCTGCAGGAGCGGCCTTGTGTCGCGAAAGGGCTGCAAAGCAGCCCCGGATCTTGAAGCCTTACTTCTCTTCCTGAGCCGCAGCCGGCGCAGGCGGCGGCCGTAGCCCCACTTCGGCGATCAGCTTCAACTGCTGCCCGTTGCGCATCACCTCGATGGTGATCTTCTCGTTGGGCTTGATCCGCGCCACCTGGTTCATCGACTTGCGCCCGTCACCGGCCGGCTCACCATTGATGCTCAGGATCACGTCACCCAGTTGCAACCCGGCCTTCTGCGCCGGGCCATCGCGGAAAATGCCCGCTACAACGATGCCTGGGCGCCCTTGCATGCCGAACGATTCGGCCAGTTCCTGGCTCAGCGGCTGAACTTCGATACCCAGCCAGCCACGAATCACCTGGCCGTGCTCGACGATCGACTTCATCACTTCCAGCGCCAGTTTGACCGGTATGGCGAAGCCGATGCCCTGCGAACCGCCCGATTTGGAGAAGATCGCCGTATTGATGCCGACCAGGTTGCCGTTGGCATCGACCAGCGCGCCGCCGGAGTTGCCCGGGTTGATTGCGGCGTCGGTCTGGATGAAGTCTTCGTAGTTGTTCAGGCCCAGCTGGTTGCGGCCAGTGGCGCTGATGATGCCCATGGTAACGGTCTGGCCGACGCCGAAGGGGTTGCCGATGGCCAGGGTGACGTCACCGATGTGGATGGTGTCGGAGCGGCCGATGGTGATGGCCGGCAGGTTCTTCAGGTCGATCTTCAATACCGCCAGATCGGTTTCGGGGTCGCTGCCGATCACCCGTGCCAGGGTTTCGCGGCCGTCTTTGAGCGCCACGACGATCTGGTCGGCGCCGCTGGTGACGTGGTTGTTGGTCAGCAGATAGCCCTCGGGGCTCATGATCACCGCCGAGCCCAGGCTCGACTCCCAGCGCCGTTGCTTGGGCAGGTTGTCGCCGAAGAAGCGGCGGAACTGCGGGTCTTCGAACAGCGGGTGGGCGCTCTTGTTCACCACCTTGGTGGTGTACAGGTTGACCACGGCAGGGGCGGCGAGCGTGACGGCGTCGGCATAGGACACCGGGCCTTGCATGATCTGCGTGGTCTGTGGCGCTTGTTGCAGGTTTACATCCTGGCTGGGCAGGCCGACCCACTGCGGGAAGCGCTGGATGATCAGCATGGCGATCAGTATGCCGGTAAGTAGGGGCCAGCCAAAATAACGCAAAGCCTTGAACATGAACGAATCCTGGGAGTGGGCGAGGGCCATGGTGGTGCGGCGGGGCGCGAACGCGCGCGATCATACACCGGTTTCCCCAACGCCGGCGACGGCCCATAATGGCGGCCATTATACGGGCGTTGTTCCCGTTGAACGTGCAGATTTCGAGGAGATTTTCCATGGCCGTCGCCCTTGACACCCTGGTTGAAGAAGCCGAGCGTTACCTGGGTAGCGCGAAAATCCAGGATTACTGCCCCAACGGCCTGCAGGTCGAAGGCCGCCCGCAGGTCAGCCGCATCGTCAGCGGCGTCACCGCCAGCCAGGCATTGCTGGATGCGGCGGTCGAGGCACAGGCCGACCTGGTGCTGGTACACCACGGTTATTTCTGGAAGGGCGAGAACCCGTGCATTACCGGGATCAAGCAGCGGCGCTTGAAAACCCTGCTCAAGCACGACATCAGCCTGCTGGCCTTCCACTTGCCGCTGGATGTGCACCCTGAGGTCGGCAACAACGTGCAACTGGCCCGCCAGCTGGACATCACCGTCGAAGGGCCGCTGGACCCAAGCGACCCCAAGGTGGTCGGGCTGGTCGGCTCGTTGGCCGAGCCTGTGACGGCGCGCGATTTCGCCCGCCGTGTTCAGGAGGTCATGGGGCGCGAACCCCTGCTGGTCGAAGGTGACCAGGTGATCCGTCGCGTCGGCTGGTGTACGGGCGGTGGGCAGGGCTATATCGATACGGCGATTGCTGCCGGGGTGGACTTGTTCATCAGTGGTGAAGCGTCCGAACAGACCTACCACAGTGCCCGCGAGAATGGCGTGAGCTTCATTGCCGCCGGGCATCATGCCACCGAGCGCTATGGTGTGCAGGCGCTGGGCGACTACCTGGCGCGGCGCTTTGCTCTGGAGCACCTGTTCATCGACTGCCCGAACCCTATCTGAGGCCATCTTCGGCCTCATCGCCGGCAAGCTGGCTCCCATGGGGCGGTGGGGCCGGCTTGCCGGCGATTGGGCCGCAGAGCGGCCCTTTGATAGCCAAACCCCCAGTCATATCGTTAGACCTTTTCGATCTAGTCCGGCGCCTAAATAGAATCAGCCGCTGTGATAAAGTGGCTCGCTCGAACACGGCCCGAAGGCCGTCCATAAGATCGTTTTACGTGAGTAGCCATGGTCGACAAACTGACGCACTTGAAACAGCTGGAGGCGGAAAGCATCCACATCATCCGCGAGGTGGCCGCCGAGTTCGACAACCCGGTGATGCTGTACTCGATCGGCAAGGATTCCGCCGTGATGCTGCACCTGGCGCGCAAAGCCTTCTTCCCAGGCAAGCTGCCGTTCCCGGTGATGCACGTCGACACCCAGTGGAAATTCCAGGAGATGTACCGCTTCCGCGACAAGATGGTCGAAGAAATGGGCCTGGAGCTGATCACCCACGTCAACCCCGAAGGTGTGGCGCAGGGCATCAACCCGTTCACCCATGGCAGCTCCAAGCACACCGACATCATGAAAACCCAAGGCCTCAAGCAGGCACTGGACAAGCATGGTTTCGACGCCGCTTTCGGTGGTGCCCGCCGCGATGAAGAGAAGTCACGTGCCAAAGAGCGCGTCTACTCGTTCCGTGACAGCAAGCACCGCTGGGACCCGAAGAACCAGCGCCCGGAACTGTGGAACGTCTATAACGGCAAGGTCAACAAGGGCGAGTCGATCCGCGTGTTCCCCCTGTCGAACTGGACCGAGCTGGACATCTGGCAGTACATCTACCTTGAAGGCATCCCGATCGTGCCGTTGTACTTCGCCGCCGAGCGTGAAGTCATCGAGAAGAACGGCACCCTGATCATGATCGACGACGAGCGCATCCTCGAGCACCTCTCCGAGGAAGAGAAAGCGCGCATCGTCAAGAAGAAGGTGCGTTTCCGTACCCTGGGCTGCTACCCGTTGACGGGTGCTGTCGAGTCGGAAGCCGAGACCCTGACGGACATCATTCAGGAAATGCTCCTGACCCGAACGTCCGAACGCCAGGGCCGTGTCATCGACCACGATGGCGCCGGTTCCATGGAAGACAAGAAACGCCAAGGCTACTTCTAATTTCAGGGTTACTCCATGTCGCACCAATCTGATCTGATCAGCGAGGACATCCTCGCCTACCTGGCCCAGCACGAGCGCAAGGAACTGCTGCGTTTCCTGACCTGCGGCAACGTCGACGACGGCAAGAGCACCCTGATCGGGCGCCTGCTGCACGACTCCAAGATGATCTACGAGGACCACCTCGAGGCCATCACCCGTGATTCGAAGAAGTCCGGTACCACCGGTGAAGAAGTCGACCTGGCGCTGCTGGTCGATGGTCTGCAGGCCGAGCGTGAGCAGGGCATCACCATCGATGTCGCCTACCGCTACTTCTCCACCGCCAAGCGCAAGTTCATCATTGCCGATACCCCGGGCCACGAGCAGTACACCCGCAACATGGCCACCGGCGCGTCCACCTGCGACCTGGCGATCATTCTGGTGGATGCCCGCTACGGCGTGCAGACCCAGACCCGCCGCCACAGCTACATCGCTTCGTTGCTGGGCATCAAGCACATCGTCGTCGCGGTCAACAAGATGGACCTCAAAGGCTTCGATGAAGGCGTCTTCGAGGAAATCAAGGCCGACTACCTGAAGTTTGCCGATGCCATCAACCTGACCCCGAGCAGCCTGCACTTCGTGCCGATGTCGGCGCTCAAGGGCGACAACGTGGTCAACCGCAGCGAGCGTTCGCCGTGGTACACCGGCCCTGCGCTGATGGAAATCCTCGAAACCGTCGAGGTCGCGGCCGACCGCAACTTCACCGACCTGCGTTTCCCGGTGCAGTACGTCAACCGCCCGAACCTGAACTTCCGCGGCTTCGCCGGTACCCTTGCCAGCGGCGTTGTGCACAAAGGTGACGAAATCGTCGTACTGCCCTCGGGCAAGAGCAGCCGGGTCAAGTCCATCGTCACCTACGAAGGTGAACTGGAGAACGCCGGCCCGGGCCAGGCCGTGACCCTGACCATGGAAGACGAGATCGACATCTCCCGTGGCGACCTGCTGGTGCATGCCGACAACGTCCCGCCAGTGACCGACCAGTTCGACGCCATGCTGGTATGGATGGCCGAAGAACCGATGCTGCCGGGCAAGAAATACGACATCAAGCGCGCCACCAGCTACGTGCCAGGCTCGATTGCCAGCATCACCCACAAGGTCGATGTGAACACCCTCGAAAAAGATGCAGCCAGCGCGCTGCAACTGAACGAGATCGGTCGCGTCAAGGTGTCGCTGGACAGCGCCATCGCCCTGGACGGCTACGACAGCAACCGCACCACCGGTGCGTTCATCGTCATCGACCGCCTGACCAACGGCACCGTCGGCGCCGGCATGATCATCGCTCCGCCTGTTCTGCCGCACGGCAGCACCGGCCAGCATGGCAAGCAGGCCCACGTGTCCACCGAAGAGCGCGCCCTGCGCTTCGGCCAGCAGCCAGCCACCGTGCTGTTCAGCGGCCTGTCCGGCGCTGGCAAGAGCACCCTGGCCTACGCGGTCGAGCGCAAGCTGTTCGACATGGGCCGTGCAGTTTACGTGCTCGACGGCCAGAACCTGCGCCACGACCTGAACAAGGGCCTGCCGCAAGACCGCGCCGGTCGCACCGAAAACTGGCGCCGCGCCGCCCATGTGGCGCGCCAGTTCAACGAAGCCGGCCTGCTGACCCTGGCCGCGTTCGTGGCCCCGGATGCCGAAGGCCGCGAGCAGGCCAAGGCGCTGATCGGCAAGGAGCGCCTGGTGACCGTTTACGTCCAGGCCTCGCCATTGGCCTGCCGTGAGCGCGACCCGCAAGGCCTGTACGCGGCTGGTGGTGACAACATCCCGGGTGAAAGCTTCCCGTTCGATGTGCCGCTGGATGCTGACCTTGTGATCGACACCCAGGCCACTAGCGTGGACGAAGGTGTGAAACAGGTGCTGGACGTGCTGCGTCAGCGCGGCGCGATCTAAGCGCTGGCTGCTGCATCAAAAAACCCGCTTCGGCGGGTTTTTTGTTTATTGGAGGGCGCATGGCTAATCCGCTACATCCGGTGGAAAAGATGATGGCCAAGGCGCCGAAAGTGCCAAGAAGGCTTGGGTCTGGAGAGTGGGGTGCTGACAAGGTAGCGCCGATCAGCACTACCGAGTGTTGATGGCCAAGCTGCTGCCAGAGCGGTGACGATGAACTGAGGAGCAGCCGCAACGGTCACCGCCCCCATGCCAGCTACTGCTGCTTTGATAGCCTCCAGCATTACAGTGGACGCACTTTCCGCTAGTGCGAACGTTGCCGCGCCGATCGGAGTGATGGTGGGTACTGAGGATGCGGTTCGGGCATCGCTGATGTAGCTGATGCGTTGGCTTGCCGCTTCTTGGCGCTGACGTTCAGCGTGTGCTGCCAGTCGTTCGGCTTCTGCCTGTTTTCGTGCAGCCTCTTCGGCAGCCAATCGTTGCGTTTCGGCCTTCAGTCGTGCAGCTTCCTGGCCCGCAGCCTGTTCTGCCGCGTGCCTGGCTTGAAGTTGCTCCGCCTCAATGGCGCGCTGAGCCAGGTTGCCCATCGCAGCGCTGACCCTTGCAGGTAGCGAATGGATTCTGTCAGCGCGAGTGCGCGATGGTAGTCCGCCCACAGTTGTCCGGCTCGACGTGTGGCCTGCTCATCGACCAAATGTTGCAAGGCTTCGGTTTGCGGCTTGGGCAGTGGCCCGATGATGTTCGGGTTGGATTCGCTGAATGCCGGTACTTACGCCTTCTTGGCCTCAATCAGACCGTTGGCGGTATTCAAGTATGCCGACAGCCGCTGGGGCAGGGTATCGGTATCCTGAATGGACGTGGCCTGAACCACCTGATGCTGTACGAAGTTAGGCAGACAGTCGAAACAGATCTGCTGCTCCAATTGTATCTGCCGGATCCTGCGCTCGATTGCCTTTGGCAGGTCTGCATGAGGCTGCTGCAGTTCTGTGTTGTCGCGAAGCAAGCACATGGATTTCGAATTTCGAGTAATTACTCCGTAGGGTTGTTTTGTTTTGTGTTATCTATCCATCGGAAGTGTTCTTGGTAATCCTTCTGTCGTTCGCAACCCTGCTTGTAGGGATCCATGTCGCATTTAAAGTGGATTTCTTGTTTGTCAGGGAGAAGCATAGGCATTTCGCCGGTGCATCCACTTAGCAATAATAGGGTGGTGATCGCTAGCTTTTTCATGGGTAGAGTTCGTTAAAGTAATTATTTGCTCGAGGGGTACACGTTGCTGTGCAGGGACTGGGTGAGCGGTTTGTTCTTGAATTATGCCTTGTTTTCGAGAATTAATATGGCGCAATAGGTGTAGGAAATTCCGCCTTGATGCGTAGGAATTTGTTCCTGATTTGGTGGGGAGTAATTCTATGTGTTGTTTTGCGCGCTATGTACCCATGATGGCCATGGAGCGCTGCTTGAGCACTCCATGTGTATCCATAGGAATGAGGTGTGCAATGGGGCGAAGTAAGTATCGGAAAACCGCTATCAGCCTTTCCTTGGTTCTGGTGGGATATTGCTACCTCCTAATCAAGCCATGCAGGCTGGGCAGTTTATAAAATCAGAGAATGGCCGGTTTATTCTGCGTCTTCGAAGTGATGGAAATCTTGTGTTGGAAGATGGGGGGACCGTCGTATGGGTGGCAGACGAGAGTCAATCTCATAGCTCTACATTTCGGTTACGAACTCGCGAGTCACTCCAGTTCGTTGTCAGCAACTCCGGATTTTTATATGATCCTGTCCGACTGCGGATCTGGTCCGCACAGTCCACTGAAACACTGGATAGGTCCTACTGGGAAAACAACTATCTTGCGTTGACTGATACGGGAAATATCCTGATCTTTGACGGTCGTAATGGGGAGGTGCGATGGGCGCGCTATGGCTATGTGCCTGGACGGCTGCCGCGTAGAACCAAAATATATCCGGAGGTCTATCCACCAATCCCTCCGCCACTCATTAAGATTCCACATGACTATCCGTGATGCATAATCGCGTTTCGCTGAATGTAGACCACCAAACTTAATACGCTTGGTGGTTTTATGTGGATTTAGATTTTAGTGCGCTCTTAGGTGACTTTTTGACTGGTTGTGTTATTGAGCAACTGCTCATTGGAGGAAATGGGGAAAGCTAGCCCTACTTCCGGCTTGAAAGGTCTCATTCAGATATGCGTTTCCGACACGGGGATCACGCGTTTTTCCTTAACTGCCTTGTAGGAAAAACTCGAATAAATCTCCTTCACCCCGGGCAAGCGCTGCAGCACTTCGCGGGTAAATTCGCCGAACGACTCCAGATCCCGTGCGAGGATTTCCAGCAGGAAGTCATAGCGCCCGGAGATGTTGTGGCAGGCGACGATCTCGGGGATTTCCATCAGCCGCTGTTCGAACGCCAGCGCCATTTCCTTGGTGTGCGAGTCCATCATGATGCTGACGAACGCAGTTACCCCAAACCCTAGCGATTTGGGCGAAAGAATAGCCTGGTAGCCGGTGATGTAGCCGTTGTCCTCCAGCAGCTTGACCCGTCGCCAGCAGGGCGAGGTGGTCAGGGCTACCTGGTCGGCGAGTTCGGCGACGGTGAGGCGGGCGTTGTCCTGTAAGGCGGCGAGTAGGGCGCGGTCGGTGCGGTCGAGGCTTGAAGGCATGTTTTGCCCTCCTGGTCCGTTAATTGTTGTTTTTGTTCCAGCAAGCACGCAGATGTGTGGGCTATTTTGGAAAAAATCGGGCAGCTCGGTGGCATAAGCTTATAACAAACCACAAGAGGCTGTTGCGATGCGCGACTCCCATAACAACACCGGTTTTTCCACACGGGCCATTCACCATGGCTACGATCCGCTTTCCCACGGTGGTGCCCTGGTGCCACCGGTGTACCAGACCGCTACCTATGCCTTCCCGACCGTCGAATACGGTGCTGCCTGCTTCGCCGGGGAGGAGGCGGGGCACTTCTACAGCCGCATCTCCAACCCCACCCTGGCCTTGCTTGAGCAGCGCATGGCCTCGCTGGAGGGCGCAGAGGCGGGATTGGCGCTGGCGTCGGGGATGGGCGCCATCACTTCGACCATCTGGACCCTGCTGCGGCCTGGTGATGAGTTGATCGTCGGGCGCACCTTGTATGGCTGCACCTTCGCGTTCCTGCACCATGGCATCGGCGAGTTCGGGGTCAAGATTCGCCATGTCGACCTTAACGATGCCAAGGCCATGAAAGCGGCGATCAACGGCAAAACGCGGATGATCTACTTCGAAACGCCGGCCAACCCCAACATGCAATTGGTGGATATAGCGGCCGTCGTCGAGGCAGTGCAAGGCAGTGATGTGCTTGTGGTGGTCGATAACACCTACTGCACGCCTTATCTGCAGCGGCCGCTGGAGCTTGGGGCGGACTTGGTGGTGCATTCGGCGACCAAGTACCTCAGTGGCCATGGCGACATTACCGCCGGCCTGGTGGTGGGGCGCAAAGCGCTGGTCGACCGCATTCGCCTGGAAGGGCTGAAAGACATGACCGGGGCTGTGCTTTCGCCGCATGACGCTTCGCTATTGATGCGCGGTATCAAGACCCTTGCACTGCGCATGGACCGGCACTGCGCCAATGCACTGCAGGTGGCGCAATGCCTGGCTCGGCAGCCGCAGGTAGAGCTGATTCATTACCCGGGGTTGCCGTCGTTTGCCCAGTACGAACTGGCACAGCGGCAGATGCGTTTGCCGGGCGGGATGATTGCGTTTGAGCTCAAGGGTGGTTTCGAGGCTGGGCGGCGCTTCATGAATGCCCTGCAGCTGTTTGCCCGGGCAGTGAGCCTGGGGGATGCCGAGTCGCTGGCGCAGCACCCGGCGAGCATGACCCATTCCAGCTACACACCGCAGGAGAGGGCGCATCACGGGATATCGGAGGGGCTGGTGAGGTTATCGGTGGGGCTGGAGGATGTGCAAGACCTGCTGGCGGACATCGAGCAGGCGCTGGGGCATCTGTAAGAGCGGCCTTGTGCCGCGAAAGGGGCGCGCAGCGGCCCCCGGATTTCAGCCATCCTGCAAGATTGCCGGGGCTGCTTTGCAGCCCGTTCGCGGCGCGAGGCCGCTCCTACATGGGGTCGTGCACGGGCAGGAAAACGGCATCCACAAAAAAGGCCTCTTACGAGGCCTTTTACGTGTTCAGCAGATCAACGCTTGAGCCCGTAGCTCTCGTCAAGCATGCCCGGCGAGTTCGGCGCTTTTGGCGCATAGTCGCGCGGTACTTCGGCGGTGTCCTTCGGCGGCGTCAGGCGGTCACGTGGTGCCTGGGCCGACTCGGAGTGCAGTGCAGCCAGCAGGCGCTGGCGAGTGACTTCATCGAGGGCCAGGCTGTTGGCGCCTTCGGCCAGGTGATCCTGGACATCCTGGTAGCTCTGGGTCAGTTTCTTGACCAGCATTGCGGTGCTGTTGAAGTGGGTGACCACTTCGTTCTGGTAGCTGTCGAAGCGCTTCTGGATGTCGTCCAGTTGGCGCTGGGTGTTGGTCGGCGCAGCATTGGGCAGCAGGCGGGCCACGATGAAACCGACCGCCACACCGATGACCAGGGCCAGGGTTGGCAACAACCAAACAAGGAGCGAGAGTTCCACGAGTCCTTCCTCTATAAACGGCTTTGCTTTACGTTAACGGCTCAGACCTGCGCTGTATACCGCGAGCGATCGCAAATCAGAACAGAATTCCTACCCTAGACGAATCGACCCCCTTCGAGGTCACGGAGTGAGTGCCTTGCTTGTCCGCGAAACCCCCTTGTTCATCGATGGCCCCGTCGGCCAGCTGGAAGCCTTGTACCTGGACGTGGCCGACGCCCGTGGCGCGGTGCTGATCTGCCACCCCAATCCGGTTCAGGGTGGCACCATGCTCAACAAGGTGGTCTCGACCCTGCAGCGCACGGCACGCGACGCTGGCTACGTGACATTGCGTTTCAATTACCGCGGTGTTGGCCAGAGCGCGGGCAGCCATGACATGGGCGCTGGTGAAGTGGCCGATGCACAAGCTGCCGCAGCCTGGTTGCGCGAAAAACACCCGCACCTGCCGCTGGTGCTGATGGGCTTCTCGTTCGGCGGCTTTGTCGCCACCAGCCTGGCCGGGCGCCTTGAGAGCGCTGACGTCACGCTGCAGCACCTGTTCATGATAGCCCCGGCCGTGATGCGCCTGACTGCAGAGTTCCCCTTGCCGCAGCGCTGCCCGATCACCGTGGTGCAGCCAGATGCCGACGAAGTCGTTGCACCGCAGCTCGTTTACGAATGGTCTGACACGCTGCCGCGCCCCCATGAGCTGCTGAAAGTGGCAGAATGCGGACACTTCTTCCATGGCAAGCTGACCGATCTGAAGGATCTGCTGCTGCCGCGCCTTTCGAATTGAGCCAAGCCTGAATAAGCGAACACCCATGACCACGCGCATTCTCACTGGTATCACCACCACCGGTACCCCACACCTGGGCAACTACGCCGGTGCCATTCGCCCGGCGATCGTTGCCAGCCAGCAGCCGGGGGCCGACTCGTTCTACTTTTTGGCCGACTACCACGCCCTGATCAAGTGCGATGACCCGCTGCGCATTCAGCGCTCGCGTCTGGAAATCGCTGCTACCTGGCTGGCCGGCGGCCTCGACCCGGACAAGGTGACCTTCTATCGTCAGTCCGATATTCCCGAGATCCCCGAGCTGACCTGGCTGCTCACCTGCGTTGCGGCCAAGGGCCTGCTCAACCGTGCGCACGCCTACAAGGCTTCGGTGGACAAGAACCTCGAGAATGGCGAAGACCCGGACGCCGGCGTGACCATGGGCCTTTACAGCTACCCGGTGCTGATGGCGGCGGACATCCTGATGTTCAACGCGCACAAGGTGCCGGTCGGTCGCGACCAGATCCAGCACGTGGAAATGGCCCGTGACATCGGCCAGCGCTTCAACCACCTGTTCGGCCAAGGCAAGGACTTCTTCGCCTTGCCAGAGGCGGTTATCGAAGAAAGTGTGGCGACGTTGCCTGGCCTGGACGGGCGCAAGATGTCCAAGAGCTATGACAACACCATCCCGCTTTTCTCCAGCGCCAAGGACATGAAAGACGCCATTTCGCGCATCGTCACCGACTCCCGCGCACCTGGCGAAGCGAAAGATCCGGACAACGCGCACCTGTTCACCCTGTTCCAGGCCTTCTCGACGCCGGTGCAATGCGCCGAGTTTCGCGAAGAACTGCTGCAGGGCCTGGGCTGGGGCGAGGCCAAGCAGCGCCTGTTCCAGCTGCTTGACGGGCAACTGGCCGAGAAGCGTGAGCACTATCACCAACTGATTTCCCGCCCGTCGGACCTGGAAGACATCCTGCTGGCTGGCGCTGCCAAGGCCCGCAAGACCGCCACGCCGTTCCTCGAGCAACTGCGCGAGGCCGTTGGCCTGCGCTCGTTCCGTAGCAGCGTGCAGGCCACTACAGAGGTGAAGAAGAAGGCCGTCAAGAGCGCACGCTTCGTCAGCTTCCGTGACGAGGACGGCAGCTTCCGCTTCCGCCTGTTGGCCGCTGATGGCGAGCAACTGCTGTTGTCTCGCAGCTTCGCCGACGGCAAGAGCGCGGGCGCGGTGAGCAAGCAGTTGCAGCAGGGCGGCGACGCCGATGTGCGTGTCGAAGGCCTGGGCTTCAGCTTGTGGCTGAACGGCGAGCAGGTTGCCGACGGGCCGCAGTTTGCCAGTGCCCAGGCCCGTGACATGGCCGTTCAAAGCCTGCGTGAGGCCCTGGCGCCGCAGCAGGACTGAGACAGTTTGACGCAAGTCTGATTGCCATTAGGCGGGCCGGTCGCTACAGTGACGGCCCGTTTTTTGTTGCCTCGCTAACGAAATCATGACGCCCCTAGAACGATATCAAGCAGATCTGAAACGTCCCGACTTCTTCCATGATGCGGCGCAGGAAACTGCGGTGCGTCACTTGCAGCGCCTGTACGACGACCTGGTGCACGCGCAGAACAACAAGCCGGGCATGTTCGGCAAGCTGTTCGGCAAGAAGGAGCAGACGCCGGTCAAAGGCCTGTATTTCTGGGGCGGGGTAGGCCGGGGCAAGACCTACTTGGTCGATACCTTCTATGAAGCGCTGCCGTTCAAGCAGAAGATGCGTACGCACTTCCACCGCTTCATGAAGCGGGTGCACGAGGAGATGAAAACCCTCAAGGGCGAGAAGAACCCGCTGACCCTGATCGCCAAGCGCTTCAGCGATGAAGCCAAGGTGATCTGTTTCGACGAATTCTTCGTCTCCGACATCACCGATGCCATGATCCTCGGCACCCTGATGGAAGAGCTGTTCAAGAACGGCGTATCGCTGGTGGCGACCTCCAACATCGTCCCCGACGGCCTGTACAAGGATGGCCTGCAGCGTGCGCGCTTCCTGCCGGCCATCGCCATGATCAAGCAGTATACGGACGTGGTGAACGTCGACAGCGGGGTCGACTACCGCCTGCGTCACCTGGAGCAGGCCGAACTGTTCCACTTCCCGCTCGACGAGGCTGCCGAGCAGAGCATGCGTGCGAGCTTCAAGGCGCTGACACCCGAGTGCACCCAGGCCGTCGACAATGACGTGCTGATGATCGAGAACCGCCCGATCCATGCGCTGCGTACCTGTGACGATGTCGCCTGGTTCGACTTCCGCGCCCTGTGCGACGGGCCGCGCAGCCAGAACGACTACATTGAACTGGGCAAGATTTTCCATGCCGTGCTGTTGAGCAACGTCGAGCAGATGGGCGTCACCACCGACGACATCGCCCGGCGCTTCATCAACATGGTGGACGAGTTCTACGACCGCAACGTCAAGCTGATCATTTCGGCCGAGGTAGAGCTGAAGGATTTGTACACCGGTGGGCGCCTGAGCTTCGAGTTCCAGCGCACCTTGAGCCGGTTGCTGGAGATGCAGTCGCACGAATTCCTGGCCCGCGCGCACAAGCCCTGAGGTCCTTGCGCTGTAGGAGCGGCCTTGCGTCGCGAAAGGGGCGCGCAGCGGCCCCAGGTTCTGTGGCGCAACAAAAAACATCGGGGCCGCTGCGCAGCCCTTTCCGACCGGTCCGGCGCCCCAGCAAGGCCGCTCCTATGTATGGACTTAGCTGCTTTTTGAACATAGGAACCCGGTTGCATCTACGTATCAGGCCTATTCAAGGAAGCTTTTTGCTTCTGGCCAACATCGTGGTGAGCTCGCAGCGTGCCGTTTACATTGAGGCCACTCATCAGGCCTGTAGGAGCGGGGGCATCTGTCTGCGACGGTCTTACCAAGGGTCAATGTTCACTAGCAGGGGTTGGAGCGCTCAGCGCCCGGTGGCATTGCTCAGTTGATCAGCGGCTCATAGCAGCCTCCGACCGATTTTCCGCTTTGCGTTGGTAAACCTGGCCACTCTGCAGCAGAGCCCAGATTATCCGCAGATTCCGATTAGCCAGTCTGATTGCCGCCTCCTTGCGCCCAAGGCGGGATAGCCAGCGCAAGAGGCGGCGATCGTCTGGCTGATCATCAAGACGGTCACCGTCACGGGTAGTTTGAGCAAGAAATCATGGAAGGCTTGGCGGGATTTGATGCGATCTTCGTAGATCACCCGGCCGGCAGCATCTTCGCCTGCTAGCTGGAAGACCTGCTTGGTCAGGTCTACGCAGATGGTTGTGCAAAGCTCCACATCAGTGGAAGACAGGGAATCGTGCTTCGAACTATGCTTTTTCATGGACTCGCCCTCGCTGCCGTTGGCTTCTTAGAACGCCACCGTGGCACTGTGATGCCTCGGCGGGGGCGAGTCCATCGATTACAGACGGTCGCTTGGGCTGAATTCAGGCTTCCTGCATAAACTGCTGCCGATACTGGTTCGGCGACAACTCCGTGTGCTGGCGGAACAGCCGCGCAAAGAAACTCGCATCGTCATAGCCGACTTCATAGCTGATGGTCTTGATGCTCTTGCGTGTGCTCGACAGCAACCCCTTGGCTGTTTCTATCCGTAGCCGCTGCAGGTAGTGCAGCGGCTTGTCGCCGGTCGCGCCCTGGAAGCGCCGCATGAAGTTGCGGATGCTCATGCCATGGTTGCGGGCCACATCCTCGAAGCGGAACTTGTCGGCGAAGTGCTCCTCGAGCCAGTGTTGAATCTGCAGGATGATCAGGTCCTGGTGCAGCTTCTGCCCACCGAAACCCATGCGCCCAGGGGTGTAGTTGCGCTGCACTTCGTAGAGGATGTCACGGGCCACGGCGCGGGCCACGTTGGCCCCGCAGAAGCGTTCGATCAGGTAGATGTACAGGTCGCAGGCCGAGGTGGTGCCGCCGGCGCAGTAAAGGTTGTCGGCGTCGGTCAGGTGCTTGTCCTGGTTCAGCCGGATCTTCGGGTAGCGCTCGGCGAAGCTGGTGAAGAAGCGCCAGTAGGTGGTCGCCTCCTTGCCGTCGAGCAGGCCGGACTCGGCCAGCCAGAATACCCCGCTGGCTTCAGCGCAGAGTACGGCGCCGCGGGCATGTTGCTCGCGCAACCAGGGCAGCACTTGCGGATAACGTTGCAGCAGGTTGTCGAAGTCTTCCCAGAAGGCTGGGAGGATGATCACATCGGCGTCGTCCAGGCCGCCATCGACCGGCAGCTGCACATTGCTGAAACTGTCCACCGGCCGGCCGTCGGGGCTCACCAGGCAGATCTCGAACATGGGCTGCAGGCCCAGGCCCAGCTGTTTGCTGTAGCGCAGGCTGGCGAGGTGGAAAAAGTCCTTGGCTTGCATCAAGGTCGAAGCGAACACCTTGTCAATGGCCAGGATGCTGACGCGCCGCAATGACGCGGAGGGTTGGGTAAACATCATTGTCATTGTTCTTATAGGGTAGAGTGGTCAATCACCGGCTGGATCGTCTTATGTTTTTTGTCGAGCTGCAAGCTTCAAGCTGCAAGCGGCAAGAAAAAAGCAGAGGCTGCGACACCGCTCTGCTTTTTCTTGCAGCTTTGTTCAAGGTGCCGGGTTGGGCTGCTCCTGATGAACGGCCTCGATCGCCGCCAGCAGCTCATCACTCAGGTTCAGCTCCAGGCTTTTGAGGTTGCTCTGAAGTTGTACCAGGTCAGTGGCACCGATGATGTTGCTGGTCACGAAGGGCTGGCGGGTGACGAATGCCAGGGCCATTTGTGCCGGGTCCAGCCCGTGTGCCTGGGCCAGTTGCACATAGCGGCTGCAGGCCGCCACGGTCTGCGGGTTGGAGTAGCGGGCGAAGCGGCTGAACAGGGTCAGGCGGCCTTTTTCCGGCCGGGCGCCGTTCTCGTATTTACCCGACAGCATGCCGAAGGCCAGCGGCGAGTAGGCCAGCAGGCCACACTGCTCGCGGATGGCCACTTCCGCCAGGCCCACCTCGAAGCTGCGGTTGAGCAGGTTGTACGGGTTCTGGATCGACACCGCCCGGGGCCAGCCGCGGGTGTCGGCCAGGTGCAGGAACTTCATGGTGCCCCACGGCGTTTCGTTGGAAAGGCCAATGTGGCGGATCTTGCCTGCCCGCACCTGCTCGTCGAGCACCTCGAGGGTTTCTTCCAGGGGGGTGAACAGGTCATGCGGCAGGTGCTGGTAACCCAGCTTGCCGAAGAAGTTGGTGCTGCGCTCCGGCCAGTGCAGCTGATACAGGTCGATACGGTCGGTTTGCAGGCGCTCAAGGCTCGCATCCAGCGCCGCCACGATGTGCTGGCGGTTGTGCTTGAGCTGGCCGTCGCGGATGTGGCTGATACCGTTGCCGGGGCCGGCGACCTTGCTGGCGAGAATCCAGTCATCACGGTCGCCGTGCTGGCGGAACCAGTTGCCGATGATGCGCTCGGTGGCGGCATAGGTCTCGGGGCGTGGCGGCACCGGATACATTTCGGCGGTGTCGATAAAATTGACCCCGCTGGTTTTGGCCAGTTTGATCTGGGCGAAGGCCTCGGCCTCGTCGTTCTGCTCGCCCCAGGTCATGGTGCCCAGGCACAGGGCGCTGACATCGAGATCGGTACGGCCGAGCTTGCGGTATTCCATCGGGAAAACACTCCTTGGCAAAGACACCCATAAAAGCAGGTTGAAATTTTTCGCGCAATCTGGATAATTCGGCCCCTCTCCGTGTGGCGGAAGTGATGCACCACCACGCAGGAAGAACCCCGTCGAACATTGGCGTGCCCGACCCGAGCCCCCAAAAGCGTCTGTGTTCGGCTGCGCGCTTGCCCTTGGCAAGCTGTGCACTATCCAGTAAGATTCGCCGTCTATTTTTCGCTGGGCGGCCTCTGAGGCTTTAGAGAATGAAAACTTTTACTGCTAAACCGGAAACAGTAAAGCGCGAGTGGTTCGTAGTCGACGCCGCTGGCCAGACCCTGGGTCGTCTGGCTACCGAAATCGCTAGCCGTCTGCGTGGCAAGCACAAACCAGAATACACTCCTCACGTTGACACCGGCGACTACATCGTCGTCATCAACGCCGAGCAAATCCGTGTAACTGGCGCCAAGTCTTCCGACAAGATGTACTACTCCCACTCCGGCTTCCCGGGCGGTATCAAGGAAATCAACTTCGAGAAGTTGATCGCCAAGGCCCCTGAGCGTGTTATCGAAACCGCGGTCAAAGGCATGCTGCCGAAGAACCCGCTGGGTCGCGACATGTACCGTAAGCTGAAAGTGTACGCGGGTGCTGCTCACCCACACACTGCTCAGCAGCCTCAAGAACTGAAGATCTAACGGGATAGTTCATTATGTCGGCGACTCAAAATTACGGCACTGGCCGTCGCAAGACCGCAACCGCTCGCGTTTTCCTGCGTCCGGGTACTGGTAACATCTCCATCAACAACCGTCCTCTGGACACCTTCTTCGGCCGCGAAACCGCTCGTATGGTTGTTCGCCAGCCGCTGGAGCTGACCGAGACCACCGCGAAGTTCGACATCTACGTCACCGTTGCCGGTGGTGGTGTCAGCGGTCAAGCCGGTGCGATCCGTCACGGTATCACCCGCGCTCTGATGGAATACGACGAAACCCTGCGTGGCGCTCTGCGTCGTGCTGGCTACGTCACCCGCGACGCTCGTGAAGTCGAGCGTAAGAAAGTGGGTCTGCGTAAAGCGCGTAAGCGTCCTCAGTACTCCAAGCGTTAATACCGCTTCGGCAGTCGAAAAAAGCCCGGTTCTTTGGAACCGGGCTTTTTTTATGGCTTGAACTAACCTGTCAGCATGTCCGTGGTGTCCTGTCGCATAGACGCAGATCAAGCAAAGCGAGGGTTGTAGCCCAGACCTGGGTTAATCACCTTGTCACTGTGTGGATTTGTTTCTTACCATGGCGGCCAATTTGGGGTGCCACAGACATTACCTAAGTACAGGCCTGATCCAACAGGCCAAGCAAGCTGATGGGAGAGGACTGAATGAGCAATGACGGCGTCAACGCAGGCCGGCGCCGCTTCCTCGTAGCCGCGACATCCGTGGTCGGGGCAGCGGGGGCAGTGGGGGCTGCGGTACCGTTCGTGGGGTCATGGTTTCCCAGCGCCAAGGCGAAGGCGGCCGGGGCACCGGTGAAGGTCAACATCGCCAAGGTTGAGCCTGGGCAGCAGATGGTTGCGGAATGGCGTGGCCAGCCTGTGTTCATCGTGCGGCGAACGGATGAGATCCTCGGTAACCTGAAAAAAGTCACTGCCGAGCTCGCCGACCCTGAATCGAAGGCCTCCGTACAGCCGGAGTACGTCGACCCCCAGGTACGCTCGATCAAGCCGGAAATCCTCATTCTCGTGGGCCTGTGCACTCACCTTGGGTGCTCACCGACCTTCCGCCCGGAAGTCGCGCCCGCCGATCTGGGGCCCAAGTGGGTGGGCGGCTATTTCTGCCCCTGCCATGGTTCCCACTACGACCTGGCGGGGCGTGTCTACAAATCGCAGCCAGCGCCTCTCAACCTGCCAGTGCCGCCGCACTCTTACGAGTCGGATGACATCGTCGTCATCGGCGTCGACCAGGAGAAAGCATGATGAGCAAGTTCATGGACTGGATTGATGCTCGCTTCCCCGCCACCAAGATGTGGGAAGAGCACCTGAGCAAGTATTACGCGCCCAAGAACTTCAACTTCCTGTATTTCTTCGGCTCGCTGGCCCTGCTGGTGCTGGTCAACCAGATTGTCACCGGTGTATGGCTGACCATGAGTTTCACGCCCTCGGCGGAGGAGGCCTTCGCTTCGGTCGAGTACATCATGCGTGACGTGGAGTACGGCTGGATCCTGCGCTACCTGCACTCCACCGGTGCTTCGGCGTTCTTTGTCGTGGTCTACCTGCACATGTTCCGCGGCCTGCTCTATGGCTCCTATCAGAAGCCACGTGAACTGGTCTGGCTGTTCGGCATGCTGATCTACCTGGCGCTGATGGCCGAGGCCTTCATGGGCTATCTGCTGCCGTGGGGTCAGATGTCTTACTGGGGGGCGCAGGTGATCATCTCGCTGTTCGGTGCCATTCCGGTGATCGGCGACGATCTCACCCAGTGGATTCGTGGTGACTACCTTATTTCCGGCATTACCCTGAACCGCTTCTTCGCGCTGCACGTCGTGGCCCTGCCGATCGTCATTCTCGGGCTGGTCGTGTTGCACATTCTGGCCCTGCACGAGGTGGGTTCGAACAACCCGGACGGGGTCGATATCAAGAAGAAAAAGGACGAAAACGGCATCCCGCTGGATGGTATTCCGTTCCACCCTTACTACACCGTCAAGGACATTGTCGGCGTGGTGGTGTTCCTGTTCGTGTTCTGTGCGGTAGTGTTCTTCTTCCCGGAAATGGGCGGTTACTTCCTGGAAAAACCCAACTTCGAACAGGCCAATGCGTTCAAGACGCCTGAGCATATTGCGCCGGTCTGGTACTTCACGCCGTTCTACGCGATTCTGCGTGCGGTGCCCGACAAGTTGATGGGCGTAATCGCCATGGGGGCGGCGATCGCCGTGCTGTTCGTATTGCCTTGGCTCGATCGAAGCCCGGTACGCTCCATGCGCTACAAGGGCTGGATCAGCAAGGTCTTCCTGCTGGTGTTCTGCATTTCCTTCGTCATCCTCGGCATTTTGGGGGTGCTGGCACCTACGCCAGGTCGCACGCTGCTGTCGCAGGTGTGCACCGTGCTGTACTTCGCCTACTTCCTGCTGATGCCGTTCTACACAAGGCTTGAGAAGACCAAACCGGTTCCGGAAAGGGTGACTGGCTGATGAAAAAGTTGATTGCAGTATTTTTGCTGGCAGTGATGCCTGCCTTTTCCTTTGCTGCCGGACCGGGGCTGGAGCTGGACAAAGTCGATATCGACCTGACGGACAAGGCTGCGATGCAGGATGGCGCACGGACTTTCGCCAACTATTGCATGGGTTGCCACAGTGCCAAGTTCCAGCGTTACGAGCGCGTAGCCGATGACTTGGGAATACCCCATGAGTTGATGCTGGAGAAGCTGGTGTTCACGGGTGCCAAGATCGGCGACCACATGAACATCGGCATGAAGCCCGATGACGCCAAGACCTGGTTCGGTGCTGCGCCACCGGACCTTACCCTGGTTGCCCGGGTGCGTGGTACCGACTGGCTGTACACCTACCTGCGCAGCTTCTATGAGGACAAGTCGCGACCTTACGGGGTTAACAACAAGGTGTTCCCGAATGTCGGTATGCCCAATGTGCTGGTCGGGCTGCAGGGCAATCAGGTGATAGGGTGCAAGCAGGTGCAGATGGTGGTCGATGGCAAGAAGCAATTCGACCCCTTGACCGGCAGCCCTTTGACCCATGAAGCGTGTGACCAGCTGACCATCACGCCGAATTCCGGTACCCTGACGCCTGAGCAGTTCGACGAGAAGGTCAAGAACCTGGTGACCTTCCTGGCCTATTCGGCCAACCCGGTCAAACTGGAAAGCCAGCGCATCGGCACGTATGTGTTGCTGTACCTGGCCTTCTTCTTCGTGTTCGCCTACTTGCTCAAGCGCGAATACTGGAAGGACGTGCACTGATCACGCAGTAGTTTCTGGTAGTTGAACGCGCCCTGGGCGCTCCCTCGTGTATGCGAAGGGGCCTCCAGGGCGCGTTTGCATTTGCAGTTTCACAAGCATCCCCATGCGAGGAGGCGCTACATGGGCGCGACCATCAGGTTAGCCTGCTATTCCGACCCCGCTGACCATTATTCTCATCGGGTACGCCTGGTTCTCGCCGAGAAAGGTGTCAGCGTGCAGATCATCGACGTCGATCCCGGTCGTCTGCCACCCAAGCTGGGTGAAGTGAACCCTTACGGCAGCGTGCCGACCCTGGTCGACCGCGATCTTGCGTTGTATGAATCGACCGTGGTGATGGAATACCTCGAGGAGCGTTATCCGCATCCGCCCCTGATGCCGGTGTATCCGGTGGCGCGTGGTAACAGCCGCTTGTTGATGCATCGCATTCAGCGTGACTGGTGCGCGCTGGCCGATACCGTGCTCGATTCGCGCAGCAGTGATGCCGCTCGTGCCGAGGCGCGCAAGGCACTGCGTGAGAGCCTGACGGGCGTCTCGCCATTGTTCAACGAGTTCGCTTGTTTCATGAGCGATGAGCAAAGCCTGGTCGATTGTTGTCTATTGCCCATACTCTGGCGTTTGCCGGTACTGGGTATCGAATTGCCGCGGCAAGCAAAGCCGCTGCTGGATTATATGGAGCGGCAGTTCGCCCGTGAGCCTTTCCTGGCGAGCCTGTCCTCCGTTGAACGTGAAATGCGCAAGCTTTAAGGAGCCGTTGATGAACTCCAGTCGCCCCTATCTGGTTCGAGCACTGTACGAGTGGATCGTCGACAACGATTGCACGCCCCATATGCTGGTCAATGCCGAATATCCGGCAGTCCAGGTGCCGCAAGGTTTCGCCAGTGACGGCCAGATCGTCCTGAACATTTCCCCAAGTGCCGTGCGCAGCCTGCACATGGACAACGACGCGGTGAGCTTCGAGGGGCGCTTCGGTGGCGTTGCCCACTCGTTGTTCGTGCCGGTCGGCGCGATTCTGGGCATTTATGCCCGGGAGAACGGCCAAGGCATGGTCTTCGAGCTGGAGCCTCCGTTGATGGAGGGTGAAGAGCTGGAAGACGAGGGTGTCGAGCCGGATGATGATGGCCCGCCGGAAGGTGGGGGGCAGCCGCCGCGCCCGAGTGGTCGGCCGAGCCTGAAGGTGGTCAAGTAACAAAAAAGGCGATCCGGTTGGGTCGCCTTTTTCTTTGCAGCACGGTGGTGGTTACAGGTCGCTGATGGTGCGAATCTGGTCACGGTTAACGCGGGTCTGTTTACCGTCGAGCTGCTGGAACTCGTAGAAGCCGGAGTCCTGATCAAACTGTGGTTCGTCAACGGTCTGGAATTCGCGACCGTCGTTCAGGGTGATCAGGCTAGGGGTGGAGCAGCCGGCCAGGGTGGCGAAGGCGCCGATCAACAGGGCGGGCAGCAGAAGCTTTTTCATGCGGTGTTTCCTGAAGTTCTGAAGGTGGAGCCATTAGGATGCCTGTGCCGGTATGCGAGGGCCGGTGCAGGCAAGCGTATCAGTCGATGTACTCGAACAGCTTGACGATCTTTTGCACGCCCGACACGCCCTGTACCACGGCAGTGGCGGAGTTGGCTTCCTGCCGGGTAACCAGGCCTAGCAGGTAGACGATACCGTTCTCGGTGATGACCTTGATGCGTGAGCTGGGCACGGCATTGTCGGTGAGCATCTGGGTCTTGATCTTGGTGGTCAGCCAGGCGTCGTTATTGCGCGCAAGGATGGAGGAGGGTTGCATCACCTGCAGCTCGTTATGCACCCGCTTGACCCGCTGCACTTGGCTGGCAGTCTGCTCGGCCAGGCTCTTCAGGTCGGCGCGCGGGGTTTGGCCGGCGAGCAGGACAATGCCGTTGTAGCTGCTGACGACAATGTGCGAACCCTTGTCCAGATCAGGGTTGGCCTTGGAGATGTTTACAGCGGCCTTGGTTTCGATCAACGAGTCGTCGATCTTGCTGCCGATGGTGCGAGTGCCGCGATCATCCTCGATCGGCGAATTGCGGGTCGAGGTCAGTACCGAGCTGCAGCCGGTGACGCTCAGGCACAGGGTCAGGGCCATCAGGCCGAGGCGCTTGGGGATCATTCTTCACTCCCGAACAGTTGGCTGTCGATCAGATCACACAGGCAGTGGATCGCCAGCAGGTGGACTTCCTGGATGCGTGCAGTGACCGTCGAGGGTACGCGGATCTCCACGTCCTCGGGCAACAGCAGCGAAGCCATGCCGCCACCGTCACGCCCGGTCAATGCTACGACAATCATTTCGCGATCATGTGCCGCCTGGATCGCTTGAATCACGTTTGCCGAGTTGCCGCTGGTCGAAATCGCCAGCAGGACGTCGCCGGGCTGGCCCAAGGCGCGAATCTGCTTGGAAAAGATTTCGTTGTAGCTGTAGTCGTTGGCAATCGAGGTCAGTGTCGAGCTGTCGGTGGTCAAAGCGATTGCCGGCAGGCTCGGACGCTCGCGCTCAAAGCGGTTGAGCAGCTCCGAAGAGAAATGCTGGGCGTCGCCGGCCGAGCCGCCGTTGCCGCAGGCGAGCATCTTGCCCTCGTTGAGCAGCGCATTGACCATGACCAGGCTGGCCTGCTCGATGTGCGGTGCCAGGATGTCCATTGCCTGTTGCTTGGTATCGATGCTGGCCTGGAACAGCCGGCGAATTCGGGATTGCATGTCCATCTGGTGACCTTAAGTGGGGCGGTGGCCTTTGCTACGCGCAACAGGGACCAGCCCGCGAAACATAGAGCAAAAATAGGGGAGTGGGTTCAGCATTCGAAGGCGTTTTTCAGCCATTGAAGCGGCCTGCCTGCATGGTGGCTACCCTGCAAGGCGACAACATCGAAGCGGCAAGGGTGGTTGGCCCAGCAAGACTCCTTCAGCAGAAAAAGGCTGGCGGCATGCACCAGTCGCTTCTGCTTGCGCCCGTCGATACTGCCCAGGGCGCCACCGAAGCCCGCGTGCAACCGATAGCGGACTTCGACGAATACTACTGTATCGGTGTCGAGCATGACCAGATCAAGCTCGCCGCCTTTGCATCGCCAATTGCGCGTCAGCAGTTGCAGGCCTTGCCCTTGAAGAAACTCAAGGGCCTGGTTTTCTGCGGCCTGGCCGGCGCTGGTTGGCGATGCTTGGGGCATCAGCGGATGGTATCGGGCAGGCGCTTGACCTGGCCGCCAGAGAATTCAGCCCATGGCAGCTGGCGCTCGATGCGCTGGCTGGCGCTCATGCTCAGGCTGCCGGAAAGGCCTTGTACACGGTTGTCCGGCAGTGCTTTGAGCTGGCCCAGGCGTGGCGCCAGGCTATAGGCGTCTACGCCCATTGCATACAGGCGGCCGAGGCTGCCAGCGGCTTGTGGCCACTGCTGAACCACCTGCTGGCGCAGGCTGTTGGTGGTGTCGAGCAGCCACGGGGTTTCGCAGAAGCGAATGCCGTTCATGTCTTTGTACTGGTTGACGTCACCGCTGGCGCTGTAAAGATTCGAGGTGGCGTAGACCGGAACGTCGCCAGCGTACTGGAAGTTCAGGGTCGGTTTGATCTGCTGCGCCTGTTGCGGGGTCGAGGCGAGGAAGATGAAGTCGATGTCCTGGCGGCGCGATGGCTGCGCGGCAATGGTGCCGCCCACGGTGCTCTGCAGGCTCTGTGCGCGGCCTTCGCTCTGGCGCAGCTGGAACAGGTTGGCGATCTGCTGGGCCAGGGCGACCGGCTGGGCGATGCGTTCGGCGGCGATGATGGTGCCGCCATTGCCTTCCCAGTCTTGGCGGAACGCGGCAAGCACGCGGTCGCCCCATTCACCGCTCGGCACCAGGGCCACCGCGCGAACCATGCCGTCGGCGCGGGCGCGGCGCGAGACTTCGCGGGCTTCGTCTTCGGCCGCCAGGCCGAACTGGAAAAGCTGTGGCGGGGCGTTCTGGCCGGCGTCGGCGTAATTCAGGGCGAGGGTCGTGATGGGCAGCTGCGCATTGGCGGCCAGTTTCTTTACCAGCGCTTTTTCCAGGGGGCCGACTACCAGTTGCACGCCATCGGCCTGGGCCAGACGATAGAACTCGTCCAGCGAGCCGATGCGTGAGCTGTCGTACACCTGTACGGCCGGCGCTTGCTGGCCAGCTTGCTGGGCCTGGAAGTGCGCGGCCATGAAGCCGTCACGCAGGGCGCGGGCGACACCGGCAAGCGGGCCTTCCTGGGGCAGCAGCAGACCGATCTTGGTCAGCGGCTGGCTTGCCAGTTCCTTGAGCTTGACCAGAGCCGATGGCAGCTGCTGTGCCGCGGGGTGGTCGGGGTGCTGCTTGCGCCAGGTTTCGATGGCGGCCTGTTGCTGCTCCAGAGTGCCGGCGCTTTTCACGGCCAGGGCCAGGCTGGTCCAGCCGGCCAGGGTCTGGTCGCCGGCGGGCTGCTGCAGTTGCTCTGCCGGCAGCGAGGCGACCAGGGCCCAGATCGCGTCATTGTTGGCGCTGGCAGCCTGGCCGCTGAGCAGTGGGCCCAGCATTACGCGCTGTTGTGCAGCGGCCAGGGCCTGGCCGTCGGCTTCAAGGGCGGCGGCGTGGACGCCGTAGGTGCGCACCTGCTGCTCTGCCGGCAATTGGGCGAGGTGCTGCAGGCTGGTGTGCGAGAGGGCGCTGAGGGCGGCTTTGGGCTGGTTGCGGCTCATGGCCAGTTCGGCGCCAAGTGTGGCGGCGAAGATTTGTTGGGCGGGCTTGAGCGTATCCATGGGGACCTGCTCGAGAATGCGTGCGGCGCGCGGGTAATCCTTCTGCTTGTATGCCAGGTCGGCAGCGCTCAGGCGCAGCAGGGCGGCATCTTCGGCAGACGTGCTGGCCGCCGCTTTTTCGAGCAGTTGCTCGATGCTGGCGTCCGGCGTGCGTGGCAGCTCTCCGAGGCTGGATGAGGGCGAGCTGGCGCAGGCTGCCAGCAGGGCAGCGAGGCAGAGGGCTGTGAGCAGCCGCAGGCAAGCGATCATGTAAAGGTCCTGTTACTCGATCAAGTTGGCCGGCAATTGTACCCAAGCGTTGGCCGGGGCGCGATGTTGCTGAACGGGAACCTTCACTATAGGTGTACTTGACGTGGCCGCAGGTGAAGTTCTTTGCGCCCTGTTACCGGCGCTCGGGCTACAATGGCGCCTTTGATCCGAAAGGCAGGTGTGCGCAGTGACTGATGTGGCAGGGGCTTCGAAATCCACCGTGGGGACGCTGTATGTGGTCGCAACCCCCATTGGCAACCTCGACGACATGAGCGCCAGGGCATTGAAGGTGCTGGCCAACGTCGCCTTGATCGCCGCCGAGGACACCCGGCACTCGATCCGCCTGCTGCAGCATTTCGGCATCGACACGCCGCTGGCAGCCTGTCACGAGCACAATGAGCGGGACGAAGGCGGGCGATTCATCACCAAGCTGTTGGCCGGTGAGGATGTGGCGTTGGTTTCCGATGCCGGTACACCGTTGATTTCCGATCCTGGCTACCACCTGGTGCGTCAGGCGCGAGCCGCAGGCGTCGATGTGGTGCCTGTGCCTGGCGCCTGCGCGCTGATCGCCGCGCTTTCGGCGGCCGGGCTGCCTTCCGATCGGTTCATTTTCGAAGGTTTCCTCCCCGCCAAAAGCGCCGGTCGCCGTGGCCGGCTCGAGCAGGTGAAGGAAGAGCCGCGCACGTTGATTTTCTACGAAGCGCCTCATCGTATTCTTGAGTGTCTGGAGGATATGAAGCTGGTGTTCGGTGCCGAGCGCCCGGCGTTGCTCGCACGTGAGCTGACCAAAACCTTCGAGACCCTCAAAGGGTTGCCGCTCGCAGAGTTGTGCGAGTTCGTGGCGGGTGACAGTAACCAGCAGCGCGGCGAGTGCGTGGTGTTGGTCGGTGGCTGGAGTGCGCCGGAAGGTGAGGCGGCGATCAGTGTCCAAGCGCAGCGTGTGCTGGACCTGCTGCTGGCCGAGTTGCCGCTCAAGCGTGCGGCGGCCTTGGCGGCCGAGATCACCGGTGTGCGCAAGAACCTGTTGTATCAGGCGGCACTGGAAAAGCAGAAACCGCAGTAGTGGCAATTTGATATAGTTGCGGTATTGCTTGTTCTTGAGCGCAGCTGCCGTTAACCTTGGCGCCGGAGAGTCGATCGGACAGTCGCTGCCTGCTTTTGTTCCGCAACTTTTGTTGCGTAACGGCGGGGGGAGGAAAGTCCGGGCTCCATAGGGCAGAGTGCCAGGTAACGCCTGGGAGGCGCGAGCCTACGGAAAGTGCCACAGAAAATAACCGCCTAAGCACTTCGGTGCCGGTAAGGGTGAAAAGGTGCGGTAAGAGCGCACCGCACGTCTGGCAACAGTTCGTGGCTAGGTAAACCCCACTCGGAGCAAGACCAAATAGGGTTCCATCAGGCGTGGCCCGCGTCGGAACCGGGTAGGTTGCTAGAGGCGTCCAGTGATGGCCGTCGTAGAGGAATGACTGTCCTCGACAAAACCCGGCTTACAGATCGACTCTCCACCTCTCCTCCCTTCTGCTCGATCGATAGCAGAGCGCGTTTGTAATACCGAAAAGATCTTACTCTTAATAAATCACTTTAAGTTCAAACGGTATCCGTTTGAGTGGGTTTGATTTTTCACGTTTTTTTTTGCCCCCAGTACTCCTTCCTTCTTCCTTTATTGAGCTAAATCTCGGTCCTGTAAGGGTTTTCCCTATGAACGCGCCTTGACGGTGCAGCGGACGGATTCCTATAGTGTGCGCAAGTGGCAGAAAGTGGGATGAAGTGGGTTTTCTGGCACAAAAAAGCTACCATTGTGGGGAATCGCAGCCGTGTTCCGCGGAGCCAACGCCGTCAGCCTCGATGCAAAGGGCCGTCTCGCCATGCCGAGCCGGTACCGTGACGAGCTCGATTCGCGTTGCAATGGTCAGCTGATCGTGACCATCGACGCCGTCGACCCCTGCTTGTGTGTTTATCCCCTCGATGAGTGGGAGCAGATTGAAGCCAAGTTGCGTGCCTTGCCGTCGTTGCGTGAGGAAAACCGCCGCCTGCAGCGTTTGCTGATCGGTAATGCGGTGGACCTGGAGCTCGACGGCAGTGGCCGTTTCCTGGTACCGCCCCGCCTGCGGGAGTACGCCAAGCTGGACAAGAAGGCGATGCTGGTGGGGCAGTTGAACAAATTCCAGCTGTGGGATGAGGATGCCTGGAACGCAGTTTCGGCAGCCGACCTTGCAGCTATCCAACAACCGGGCGCCATGCCCGACGATTTACGTGACCTGATCCTGTGACCATAGATAGCGGCTTCAACCACATCACCGTCCTGCTCGACGAAGCTGTCGAGGCATTGGCCCTGCGCGCCGACGGTTGCTATCTCGACGGCACCTTCGGCCGCGGCGGGCACAGCCGTCTGATCCTCAGCAAGCTCGGGCCGCAAGGGCGGCTGCTGGGCTTCGACAAAGATCCTCAAGCGATTGCCACGGGGCAAGCGCTGGCGGCCGAAGACGGCCGCTTTGTCATTGTGCAGCGCAGTTTTGCCGAACTGGGCGCGGAAGTGGCCGAGCGCGGGCTGGCTGGCAAGGTCAGCGGTATCCTGCTTGATCTGGGCGTGTCCTCGCCCCAGCTGGACGACCCCGAGCGTGGTTTCAGTTTCCTCAATGACGGCCCGCTGGACATGCGCATGAACCCCGACCAGGGCGTCAGTGCTGCCGAGTTCATCGCCACCGCGCCGGTTGAGGAAATTGCCCGCGTTTTCAAAGAGTACGGCGAGGAGCGTTTTGCCGGGCGCATGGCGCGTGCCGTGGTAGAGCGCCGCGAAAAGCAGCCGTTCACGCGTACTGCGGACCTGGCCGAGGTGCTCAAGGTCGCCAACCCTGCCTGGGAAAAGGGTAAGAACCCGGCTACCCGTGCCTTCCAGGGCCTGCGCATTCACGTTAACAACGAGCTGGGCGATCTTGAGGCCGGCCTTGAAGCCGCGCTCGATGCGCTGGAAGTCGGCGGCCGTTTGGCGGTGATCAGCTTCCACTCGCTGGAAGACCGTATCGTCAAGCTGTTCATGCGCAAACTGGTCAAGGGTGAAGCGGACAACCTGCCGCGCAACCTCCCGGTTCAGCACAAGGTCTTCGAGCCGAAGATCCGTCTGATCGGCAAGGCCCAGTTTGCTTCCGAAGCCGAGCTCAAGGCCAATCCGCGGTCGCGCAGCGCCGTGATGCGGGTGGCGGAGAAGCTTCGGTGAGCCGGCTATTTGCCAAACCTTTGCCAGGCGGAAGCTTCCTGATGCTTCTGCTGTTCGTTGGCGTGCTTGTTTCGGCCATTGCCGTATCGTACAGCGCCCACTGGAATCGCCAGTTGCTCAACACCCTGTACGGCGAGTTGAATGAGCGCGACAAGGCCCAGGCCGAGTGGGGCCGGCTTATCCTCGAACAAAGCACTTGGACCGCTGCCAGCCGCATCGAGAACCTGGCTTCCGAGCAGCTGAAGATGCACGTGCCTGCCGCCGACGAAGTACGGATGGTGGCGCCATGATGAAGCTCGAAGGCGCGCTCTACCCCTGGCGCTTCCGCGTGGTGATCGGCTTGCTGGCGTTGATGGTCGGTGCCATCTGCTGGCGCATCATCGACCTGCAGGTGGTCGACCGTGACTTCCTCAAGGGCCAGGGCGATGCCCGCAGCCTGCGTCATATCCCTATTCCGGCACACCGTGGTCTGATTACCGATCGCAATGGTGAGCCTCTGGCCGTCAGTACGCCTGTCACCACCTTGTGGGCCAACCCCAAGGAAATGCAAGCCTCCAAGGAGCGCTGGCCGCAACTGGCCGCAGCACTGGGGCAAAACGCCCAACAGCTGAGCGAGCGCCTGACCCAGCAGGCCAGCAAAGAATTCATCTACCTGGTCCGCGGCCTGACCCCGGAGCAGGGGCAGCATGTGCTCGACCTGAAAGTGCCGGGTGTATACGGCCTTGAAGAATTCCGCCGCTTCTATCCCGCCGGTGATGTCACCGCGCACATGGTCGGTTTCACCGACCTGGATGACCATGGCCGCGAAGGGGTGGAACTGGCCTACGATGAATGGCTGGCCGGGGTGCCCGGCAAGCGGCAAGTGATCAAGGACCGGCGCGGCCGCTTGATCAAGGACATTCAGGTAACCAAGAACGCCAAGGCCGGCAAGACCTTGGCGTTGTCCATCGACCTGCGCCTGCAATACCTGGCCACTCGCGAACTGCGTAACGCAATCGCCGAACAGGACGCCAAGGCCGGCAGCCTGGTGATCATGGATGTCAAGACCGGTGAGGTCCTGGCGATGGTCAACCAGCCGACCTACAACCCGAACAACCGTCGCACCATGTTCCCGGCGGCGATGCGTAACCGGGCGATCATTGACGTGTTCGAGCCAGGCTCCACGGTCAAACCGATCTCCATGAGCGCCGCATTGGAGAGTGGGCGCTGGAAGCCCACCGACAAGGTCGAGGTGTACCCGGGCAGCTTGCAGATCGGCCGCTACACCATCAAGGACGTGTCCAGGAGCGAGGGGCCGATCCTCGACCTGACCGGCATCCTGATCAACTCCAGTAACGTCGGCATGAGCAAGATCGCCTTCGATATCGGCGGCGAAGCCATCTACCGGGTCATGTCCCAGGTCGGCCTTGGCCAGTACACCGGCCTTGGGTTCCCGGGGGAGCGCGTTGGCAACCTGCCCAACCATCGCGAGTGGCGCAAGGCCGAAACCGCGACCTTGTCCTATGGCTACGGCGTCTCGGTTACCGCCCTGCAGCTGGTGCATGCCTACGCGGCGCTGGCCAACGACGGCAAGATGGTGCCGCTGTCGATCCTCAAGGTCGACAAGGCGCCCGAGGCAGTCCAGGCCATTCCAAAGGACACCGCCGAGACCGTGCAAGGCATGTTGCAGCAAGTGATCGAGGCGCCGCGCGGGGTATTCCGTGCCCAGGTGCCGTTCTATCACGTGGCCGGCAAGTCCGGTACCGCACGTAAAGCCACAGTTGGCGCCAAGGGCTACACCGAAAACGCCTACCGCTCGCTGTTCGCCGGCTTCGGCCCGATGAGCGACCCGCGTTACGCCATTGTCGTGGTCATCGACGAGCCGAGGAAAGGCGGTTATTTCGGTGGTCTGGTATCGGCGCCGGTGTTCAGCAACGTCATGTCGGGCACCCTGCGGCTGATGAATGTGCCGCCAGACAACCTGCCACCGCCTGCCGACCCGCAACAAGTCAATGCAGTACCCGCCAAGGGAGGGCGTGGATGATGACAATGCCACTGAGCAAGCTTTTCGCCCACGCCAGTCGCGACCCGCTGATCCGTGAGCTGACCCTGGACAGCCGTGCTGTGCGCGCAGGTGACCTGTTCCTGGCCGTGCCGGGGGCCAAGGTCGATGGCCGTGACCATATCAGCGACGCGCTGGCCCGTGGTGCCGCCGCAGTCGCTTACGAACAGCAGGGCACCCATGTGCTGCCGATCACCGATGTGCCGCTGATCCCGGTCAAAGGCCTGATCGCCCAGCTGTCGGATATTGCCGGCCGCTTCTATGGCGAGCCGAGCCGTCAGCTGAACCTGGTCGGGGTTACCGGCACCAACGGCAAGACCAGCGTCACTCAGCTGGTGGCCCAGGCGCTCGATGCACTTGGCCAGCGGTGCGGCCTGATCGGCACCCTGGGTACCGGGTTTCATGGTGAGTTGCAGAGCGGTCGGTTGACCACGCCAGACCCGATTGCGGTGCAGTCGACCCTTTATGATCTGAAAAAGGCTGGCGCCAAGGCTGTGGCGATGGAAGTATCCTCGCACGCCCTGGAACAGGGTCGTGTTGCTGCGCTGGAATTCGATATCGCGGTGATGACCAACCTGTCCCGTGATCATCTGGACTATCACGGCAGCATGGAGGCCTATGAGGCCGCGAAGGCCAAGCTTTTCGCCTGGCCTGGCCTGCGTTGCCAGGTGGTCAACCTGGATGACGGATTCGGGCGTCGCCTGGCGGCTGATTTTGCCCGTCGTCCGAGTGTCGATCATATCGAGACCCGTTTGCTCAGCTATAGCCTGGAAAACTCCGACGCTTCCTTGTATTGCCGTGAAGCCAAATTCGACGACGATGGCGTACGCGCCATCATCGTCACTGCCCAGGGTGAGCGCACCTTGCGCAGCCAGCTGCTGGGCCGCTTCAACTTGAGCAACATGCTCGCGGCCGTGGCCACTCTGATGGCTCTGGATTATTCGCTGGATGAAATCCTCAAGGTCACCCCGCAATTGCAGGGCCCGGTGGGCCGCATGCAGCGCCTTGGCGGTGGTGAGAAGCCGCTGGTGGTGGTCGACTACGCGCACACTCCTGACGCCCTGGAAAAAGTACTCCAGGCCCTGCGCCCGCACGCCCACGGCCAATTGCTGTGCCTGTTCGGTTGTGGCGGCGATCGCGATCGTGGCAAGCGTCCGCTGATGGCCGAGGTGGCCGAGCGCCTGGCTGACCGTGTACTGGTCACTGACGATAACCCACGTACCGAAGACCCGCAGGCCATCTTCAACGACATTCGCCCTGGTTTTGCCCGGCCCGCCGAGGTCGAGTTCATCGCTGGCCGTGGCGAGGCCATTGCACACCTGATCGCTTCTGCTGCCGCCTCGGACGTCATCGTCCTGGCCGGCAAGGGGCACGAGGATTACCAGGAAATCAATGGCCAGCGCCATGACTTCTCCGACTTGGTCGAAGCCGAAAAGGCACTTGCAGCCTGGGAGGCTCCACATGCTTAAGCCCATGACACTCAGCCAGCTGACCGCAGCACTGAGCGCTCGCCTGGTCGGCGCAGACGCCAGCTTCAGCGGTGTCAGCATCGACAGCCGCAGCGTCGGCGCCGGGCAGTTGTTCGTCGCCCTGGCGGGGCCGCGTTTCGATGGCCACGACTACCTGGCCGATGTGCAGGCCAAGGGGGCTGTGGCAGCGCTGGTGGAGCGTGAAGTGGCCGATGTCGACCTGCCGCAACTGGTGGTTGCCGACAGTCGTCTGGCCCTCGGCCAGCTTGGTGCGCTGAACCGTGCCGGCTACGACAAACCTGTGGTAGCGATCACCGGCTCCAGCGGCAAGACCACGGTCAAAGAGATGCTTGCCTGCATCCTGCGTACCCGTGGCCCTGTTCATGCCACCCGTGGCAACCTGAACAACGACCTGGGTGCACCGCTGACCCTGCTGGAAATTGCCCCGCAGCACAGCGCCGCCGTCATTGAGCTGGGCGCTTCGCGCATTGGCGAGATCCGCTATACCGTGGGCCTCACCCAGCCACAGGTGGTCATCATCAACAACGCAGGTACTGCCCACGTCGGCGAGTTCGGCGGGCCAGAGAAGATCGTTGAAGCCAAGGGCGAGATTCTCGAAGGGCTGGGCGAGGGTGGCACGGCCATCCTCAACCTGGACGACAAGGCCTTTGCCATCTGGAAGGCGCGTGCGGGTGCGCACAAGGTCATCAGCTTTGCCCGCAGCGACGCCCGCGCCGACTTCCATGCCACCGACATCGGGCGCGACGCGCGGGGTTGCCCGTCGTTCACACTGCATGGCGCCGGCGCATCGGTGGCCGTGCAGCTCAATGTGCTCGGTGAGCATAACGTCAGCAACGCCTTGGCCGCCGCCGCCGCCGCCCATGCCGTTGGTCTGAGCCTGAGCGGCATTGCCGCCGGCCTGAACGCCATGCAGCCGGTCAAGGGCCGTACCGTGGCGCAAATCGCCCCGAATGGCGTGCGCGTGATCGATGACAGTTACAACGCAAATCCCACCTCGATGTGCGCGGCCATTGATATACTCGCCGGCTTTTCCGGTCGCACCGTTCTGGTGCTGGGGGATATCGGCGAGCTGGGGCAGTGGGCCGAAGAAGGCCACCGTCAGGTGGGCGATTACGCGCGCGGTAAGGTCGATGCCCTGTATGCAGTGGGTACCAACATGACACATGCGGTCAAGGCGTTCGGCGCCAATGGCCGTCATTTCGCAACTCAAGCTGAGCTGATCGAGGCCGTTCGTGCCGAAACTGCCAGCAACACCACTATCTTGATCAAGGGCTCGCGCAGCGCTGCGATGGAAAACGTCGTGGCTGCATTGTGCGGTGCCAGCGGGGAGAAACATTAATGCTGCTGCTGTTGGCTGAGTATCTGCAACAGTTCCACAAAGGCTTCGCGGTCTTCCAGTACCTGTCCCTGCGCGGGATCCTTGGCGTACTGACCGCGTTGTCGCTGGCGCTGTGGCTGGGCCCGTGGATGATCCGTACCCTGCAGATCCGCCAGATCGGTCAGGCCGTCCGTAATGACGGCCCGCAATCGCACTTGTCCAAATCCGGCACGCCAACCATGGGTGGTGCCTTGATCCTGTCCGCCATCGGCATCAGCACCCTGCTGTGGGCCGACCTGTCGAACCGCTATGTGTGGACGGTACTGATCGTCACGCTGCTGTTCGGCGCCATCGGGTGGGTCGACGACTACCGCAAGGTGATCGAAAAGAACTCGCGCGGCCTGCCTAGCCGCTGGAAGTACTTCTGGCAGTCGGTGTTCGGCCTGACGGCGGCGATCTTCCTGTATCAGACGGCCCCGACCACTGTCGAAACCACCCTGATCGTGCCGTTCCTCAAGGACGTCACCATCCCGCTGGGCATCGGCTTCGTCGTCCTCACCTACTTCGTCATCGTCGGGTCGAGCAATGCGGTCAACCTGACCGATGGCCTCGATGGCCTGGCGATCATGCCGACGGTGATGGTTGGCGGTGCGCTGGGCATCTTCTGCTACCTGTCGGGTAACGTGAAGTTCGCTGAGTACTTGCTCATTCCTTATGTGCCGGGTTCAGGTGAGCTCATCGTGTTCTGCGGCGCGCTGATCGGCGCCGGCCTGGGCTTTTTGTGGTTCAACACCTATCCGGCCCAGGTGTTCATGGGTGACGTCGGCGCGCTGGCGCTGGGCGCTGCACTGGGCACCATCGCCGTAATCGTGCGCCAGGAAATCGTGCTGTTCATCATGGGCGGCATCTTCGTGATGGAAACCCTGTCGGTGGTGATCCAGGTGGCTTCCTTCAAGCTGACCGGCAAGCGCGTGTTCCGCATGGCACCGATCCACCACCACTTTGAACTCAAGGGTTGGCCTGAACCACGGGTGATTGTCCGTTTCTGGATCATCACCGTGATTCTGGTGCTGATCGGCCTTGCAACCCTGAAACTGAGGTAGACGAGCGTGTCACTGATCGCTTCCGACCAATTCCGCATCGTTGTCGGCCTCGGCAAGAGCGGCATGTCCCTGGTTCGCTTCCTGGCGAACCAGGGCATTGCCTTTGCGGTCGCCGACACCCGCGAGCAACCGCCGGAACTGGACACCCTGCGCCGTGATTACCCGCAGGTGGAAGTACGCTGTGGTGAACTGGACGTGGACTTCCTGTGCCGCGCCAACGAGTTGTATGTGAGCCCAGGCCTGGCACTGGCCACGCCGGCCCTGCAGCAGGCGGCGGCGCGTGGCGTGAAGCTGTCCGGTGACATCGAACTGTTCGCCCGCCATGCCAAGGCGCCGATCGTGGCGATCAGTGGCTCCAATGCGAAAAGCACGGTAACCACCCTGGTCGGCGAGATGGCCGCCAAGGCCGGCAAGCGCGTGGCCGTCGGCGGCAACCTGGGTACACCGGCCCTGGACCTGCTCAGTGATGATGTCGAGCTGTATGTCATGGAGCTGTCGAGCTTCCAGCTGGAAACCACCGACCAGCTCAATGCCGAAGTTGCCACGGTGCTGAACATCAGCGAAGACCACATGGACCGCTACAGCGGCCTGCCGGCCTATCACCTGGCCAAGCACCGGATATTCCGTGGCGCCCGCCAAGTGGTGGTGAACCGCCAGGATGCCCTGAGCCGGCCGTTGCCGGTCGAAAATCGCCCGTGCTGGAGCTTTGGCCTGAATCAGCCGGACTTCAAGGCCTTCGGCTTGCGTGAAGTCGAGGGCGAGAAGTACCTGGCTTTCGAGTTCCAGGCACTGATGCCGGTCCGTGACCTGAAAATTCGGGGTGCCCACAACCAGAGCAACGCCCTGGCGGCCCTGGCCCTCGGGCATGCCGCCGGTCTGCCGTTCGAGCCGATGCTCGAAGCCCTGCGCGAATTCGGCGGCCTGGCCCATCGTTGCCAATGGGTGCGTGCGCGCAACGGTGTGAGCTGGTACGACGATTCCAAGGCGACCAACGTCGGTGCTGCCCTGGCCGCCATCGAAGGCCTGGGCGCGGATATCGACGGCAAGCTGGTGCTGATCGCCGGCGGCGACGGCAAGGGTGCCGATTTTGCCGCCCTGCGTCAGCCGGTGGCACGTTTTTGCCGCGCCGTTGTGTTGCTCGGCCGTGATGCCGAACGCCTGGCCGAGGTGCTAGGTGATGCCGTGCCGCTGGTGCGGGTCAAGACGCTGGACGAGGCCGTGCAGCAATGCGCCGAGCTGGCCCTGCCGGGTGACGCCGTGTTGCTGTCGCCGGCGTGCGCCAGCCTCGACATGTTCAAGAACTTTGAAGAACGCGGGCGGCTGTTCGCCCAGGCGGCGGGAGGGCTGGCATGATCTTCGGCATCCTCAAGCCGTACCCGTCGCCGCTTATCAGCGGCCGTGGCATCGACCTCGACTTCGCCTTCCTGGCCGGCTGCCTGGCGCTGCTCGGCCTGGGCCTGGTGATGATCACCTCGGCGTCGTCGGAAGTGGCCGCAGTACAGTCAGGCAACCCGCTGTACCACATGTTCCGCCATCTGGTTTATGTGGCCATTGGCCTGGTCGCCTGTGGTGCGACCCTGCTGGTGCCGATCGCCACGTGGCAGCGCATGGGCTTCATGATGCTGGTTGGTGCCTTTGGCCTGCTGGTACTGGTGCTGGTGCCTGGCATTGGTCGGGAAGTGAACGGCTCGATGCGCTGGATCGGCTTCAGCTTCTTCAACGTCCAGCCTTCGGAGATCGCCAAGGTCTTCGTGGTCATTTATCTCGCCGGCTACCTGGTACGTCGGCAGACCGAAGTGCGCGAAAGCTGGATGGGCTTTTTCAAACCGTTCATCGTGCTGCTGCCGATGGCCGGCCTGCTGCTGATGGAGCCGGACTTCGGTGCCACCGTGGTCATGATGGGCGCTGCCGCAGCCATGCTGTTCCTCGGCGGAGTAGGGTTGTTCCGCTTCAGCCTGATGGTGGTGCTGGCGGTGGTCGCAGTGTTCGTGCTGGTGCAGGCGCAGCCCTACCGGATGGCGCGCCTGATCACTTTTACCGACCCCTGGTCCGACCAGTTCGGCTCTGGTTACCAGTTGACCCAGGCATTGATCGCCTTCGGCCGCGGCGAGTGGCTGGGCGTAGGGCTGGGCAACAGTGTGCAAAAGCAGTTCTACCTGCCTGAAGCGCACACCGACTTCGTGTTCTCGGTACTCGCCGAGGAGTTGGGCGTGGTCGGTTCGCTGGTGACCATCGCGCTGTTCGTATTCGTGACCGTGCGCGCCCTCTACATCGGCCTGTGGGCCGAGAAGGCCAAGCAGTACTTTGCCGCCTACATGGCATTTGGCCTGGCGTTCCTGTGGATTGGCCAGTTCCTGATCAACATTGGCGTGAACGTCGGCTTGCTGCCGACCAAGGGCCTGACCTTGCCCTTCCTCAGTTACGGGGGCAGCTCCCTGGTGATCTGCTGTGCCTGCGTCGGCTTGTTGCTGCGTATCGAATGGGAAAGCCGCACGCACTTGGGCAGCGAGGAACACGAATTCAGCGAAAGCGATTTTGCCGAGGAGACCAGTCATGGCCGCTGACGGCAAAAACGTACTGATCATGGCGGGTGGCACCGGAGGCCATGTGTTCCCGGCCCTGGCCTGCGCACGTGAGTTCCAGGCGCGCGGCTATACCGTGCACTGGCTGGGCACCCCCCGCGGCATCGAGAATGAGCTGGTCCCCCAGGCCGGCCTGGCGCTGCACCTGATCCAGGTCAGCGGCTTGCGTGGCAAGGGCAAGCTGTCGCTGCTCAAGGCACCGTTTACCCTGGTCAAGGCCGTGCTCCAGGCGCGGCGTATCATTGGCCAGCTCAAGCCGGTCTGCGTGATCGGCTTCGGTGGCTATGTGACCGGCCCTGGCGGCGTCGCCGCGCGTCTGTGCGGTGTGCCGCTGGTGATTCACGAACAGAACGCCCGCGCCGGTACCGCCAATCGCCTGCTGGTGCCGTTGTCGGCGCGTGTCTGCGAGGCTTTCCCAGGCACGTTTGAAGCTGGCGAAAAGCTGCGTACCACCGGCAATCCGGTGCGCCCTGAGCTGTTCATGGACGCGCAGCGTGCGCCCTTGGGCGAGCGCCGTGCCCGCCTGTTGGTCATGGGTGGCAGCCTGGGTGCGGAACCATTGAACAAATTGTTGCCTAAGGCCCTGTCCGAGGTGCCCGCTGACCTGCGGCCCGAGGTGTTCCATCAGGCCGGCAAGCACCACGCGCCGATCACCGCCGAGCGTTATCAAGAGGCGGGTGTCGAGGCTCAGGTAGAGCCGTTCATCAAGGACATGGCCCACGCCTACAGCTGGGCCGACCTGGTGGTGTGCCGGGCCGGTGCCCTGACCGTCAGCGAGCTCGCGGCGGCCGGCCTGCCTTCGATGCTGGTGCCTTTGCCCCATGCCATCGACGACCACCAGACCCATAACGCCCAATATCTGGCTCGGGAAGGCGCCGCCTTCCTCATGCCACAAGCGACAACTGGCGCAGCGCAACTCGCTGAACGCCTGAACGAGGTGCTGATGCAACCCGAGAAACTCAACACCATGGCACGCACCGCACGGGGCCTTGCCAAACCTTCCGCAACCAGCACCGTGGTCGATATCTGCCTGGAGGTGGCCCATGGTTGAAAGCCAGAAAGCCATGCCCCAGCCGAAGATGGGCCGTATTCATCGTATCCACTTCGTCGGTATCGGCGGCGTGGGCATGTGCGGTATTGCCGAAGTGCTGCTGAATCTGGGCTATGAAGTGTCCGGCTCCGACCTCAAGGTGTCGCCGGTTACCCAGCGCCTGGAGTCGTTCGGTGCCGAGATCTTCGTTGGCCACCGTGCCGAAAACGCCGCCAATGCCGATGTACTGGTGGTGTCCAGCGCCATCAACCCGGCCAACCCGGAAGTCGCCACTGCGCTTGAACGGCGCATCCCAGTGGTGCCGCGTGCCGAAATGCTCGCTGAGCTGATGCGCTACCGCCATGGTGTGGCGGTTGCCGGTACCCATGGCAAAACCACCACCACCAGCCTGCTGGCCTCGGTATTTGCCGCCGGTGGCCTGGACCCGACGTTCGTCATCGGTGGCCGCCTGACCGCTGCCGGCACCAATGCGCAGTTGGGAACCAGCCGTTACCTGATCGCCGAAGCCGACGAAAGCGACGCCAGCTTCCTGCACCTGCAGCCGATGGTTGCTGTGGTCACCAACATCGACGCCGACCACATGGCCACCTACGAGGGTGACTTCAACAAACTGAAGAAAACCTTCGTCGAGTTCCTGCACAACCTGCCGTTCTACGGCCTGGCCGTGATGTGCCTGGACGACCCGGTGGTGCGTGAGATCCTGCCGCAGGTCAAGCGCCCGACCGTGACCTACGGTTTCAGCGAAGAGGCTGACATCCGCGCGATCAACGTCAGCCAGAAGGGCATGCAGACCCACTTCACCGTGCTGCGCCGTGATCGTGAGCCGCTGGAAGTGTCGGTCAACATGCCGGGTAACCACAACGTGCTCAATGCCCTGGCCACCATCGCCATCGCCACCGACGAAGGCATCAGCGACGAAGCCATCGTGCAGGGGCTTTCGGGCTTCCAGGGTGTCGGTCGACGCTTCCAGGTGTACGGCGAACTGCCGGTTGAAGGCGGCAGCGTGATGCTGGTCGACGACTACGGCCACCACCCGACCGAAGTGGCGGCGGTGATCAAGGCTGTACGCGGTGGCTGGCCAAGCCGTCGCCTGGTCATCGTCTACCAGCCACACCGTTACAGCCGCACCCGTGACCTGTACGACGATTTCGTGCAGGTGCTGGGCGATGCCAACGTGCTGCTGCTGATGGAGGTGTACCCGGCCGGTGAAGAGCCGATACCCGGTGCCGACAGCCGTCAGCTGTGCCACAGCATCCGCCAGCGCGGCAAGCTGGACCCGATCTACATCGAACGCGGCGCCGAGCTGGCACCGCTGGTCAAGCCGCTGCTGCGTGCCGGTGACATCCTGCTGTGCCAAGGTGCCGGCGATGTCGGTGGCCTGGCCCCGCAATTGATGAAAAGCCCGCTGTTCGCTGGCGCCAAGCAGGAGAAGTCGAAATGACCAGCGCCTACGAGAAGCTACATTCAACCCTGGACGTCAACGCGTTCGGCCGTGTCGCTGTACTGTACGGCGGCAAGAGCGCCGAGCGTGAAGTCTCGCTCAAGTCGGGCGCTGCCGTGATCGAGGCGCTGCGCAGCGCCGGTGTCGACGTGGTCGCCATCGACGTGGGCGATGACCTGCTGGCCCGCCTGCAAAGCGAGAAGATCGACCGTGCCTTCATCATCCTGCACGGCCGCGGCGGTGAGGACGGCAGCATGCAAGGCCTGCTGGAGTGCCTGGGCATTCCCTACACCGGCAGTGGCATCCTCGCCTCGGCCCTGGCCATGGACAAGCTGCGGACCAAGCAGGTATGGCAAAGCCTGGGCATTCCGACCCCGCGTCATGCTGTGCTGGCCAGCGAAGAAGATTGTGTTGTAGCTGGTACGGAACTGGGCTTCCCGCTGATCGTCAAACCTGCCCATGAAGGCTCTAGCATCGGCATGGCCAAGGTGAACAGCGAGCAGGAACTGGTCGCTGCCTGGCAAGACGCCGCCAAATACGATTCTCAGGTGCTGGTCGAGCAATGGATTCACGGCCCGGAGTTCACCATTGCCGTTCTGCGTGGCCAGGTGCTGCCGCCGATCGCCCTGGGCACTCCGCACGTGTTCTACGACTACGACGCCAAGTACATCGCCAATGACACCCAGTACCGCATTCCGTGCGGGCTGGACAGTGCCAAGGAGCAGGAGCTTATCGACCTGACCGCGCGCGCCTGCGATGCCATCGGCATTGAAGGGTGGGGCCGTCTGGACGTGATGCAGGACGAGCAGGGCCGGTTCTGGCTGCTCGAAGTAAACACCGCGCCGGGCATGACTGATCATAGCCTGGTGCCCATGGCGGCCCGCGCGGCCGGTCTGGACTTCCAGCAACTGGTGCTGGCGATCCTGGCCGACAGCGTAGCGACGCGAGGTTAACAAACCATGCAAGGCGCAATGATACGTCAGCAGCAACCCGTTACCGGCCGTAGCAAGCCGGTGCCGCGTGGTGCCAGCCGACTGGTGGCCGACGAGCCCGTATCGGCGCGCCTGCCGCGGCCCAGCCTGGGCGGCCTCAAGCGCCTGCTGTGGCCGGTGTTGCTGGTGGCCGCAGGCTTTGGCGCCTACGAGGGCGCCATTCGCCTGATGCCGTACGCCGACCGGCCGATCACCAAGATCGACGTGCAGGGCGACCTCAGTTACATCAGCCAGCAGTCGGTGCAGCAGCGGATCGCGCCATACGTGGCAGCGAGTTTCTTCAGCGTCGACCTCACGGCGATGCGAGCCGAGCTCGAACAGATGCCATGGATCGCCCACGCCGAAGTACGCCGGGTTTGGCCGGACGAGGTGGTGATTCGCCTGGAAGAACAGTTGCCGGTGGCACGCTGGGGTGAGGAAGCCTTGCTCAACAACCAGGGCCAGGCCTTCACCCCGCGCGAGTTGGCCAACTACGAGCATCTGCCGCAGTTGGCCGGGCCGCAGCGTGCCCAGCAGCAAGTCATGCAGCAGTATCAGGTTTTGAGCCAGATGCTGCGCCCCTTGGGCTTTTCCATCGCTCGCCTGGAGCTGCGCGAGCGTGGCAGCTGGTTCCTGACCACCGGTGCGGGCAGCACCGGGCAGGGCGTCGAGCTGCTGCTGGGGCGCGATCATCTGGTGGAGAAGATGCGCCGTTTCATTGCCATTTACGACAAGACACTCAAAGAGCAGATCACCAACATCGCCCGCATTGATCTGCGTTATTCCAACGGACTTGCCGTTGGTTGGCGGGAACCGAACGCACCGACGACGGCCCAACCCGCCGTTGCGAAGAATTAGAGAGAGGCAGGACCATGGCAAACGCGCATAGCGGCAAAATGATCGTCGGGCTGGACATTGGCACCTCCAAGGTGGTGGCGCTGGTGGGTGAAGTAGGCGAAGACGGTACCCTGGAGATCGTCGGGATCGGTACTCACCCTTCCCGCGGCCTGAAGAAGGGCGTGGTGGTGAACATCGAGTCCACCGTGCAGTCGATCCAGCGCGCAGTGGAAGAAGCGCAGCTGATGGCTGGCTGCCGCATCCACTCGGCGTTCGTCGGCGTGGCCGGCAACCATATCCGCAGCCTGAACTCCCACGGCATCGTCGCCATTCGCGACCGCGAGGTCAGCCTTGCCGACCTCGAGCGTGTGCTTGACGCTGCCCAGGCCGTGGCCATTCCGGCTGACCAGCGCGTGCTGCACACCCTGCCGCAGGACTACGTGATCGATAACCAGGAAGGTGTGCGCGAGCCGCTGGGCATGTCTGGCGTGCGCCTGGAAGCCAAGGTTCACGTGGTCACTTGCGCGGTCAACGCGGCGCAGAACATCGAGAAGTGCGTGCGCCGTTGTGGCCTGGAAATCGACGACATCATCCTCGAGCAACTGGCCTCGGCCTACTCGGTGCTGACCGACGATGAGAAAGAGCTCGGTGTGTGCCTGGTGGACATCGGCGGCGGCACCACCGACATCGCCATCTTCACCGAAGGCGCGATCCGTCACACTGCGGTCATCCCGATTGCCGGCGACCAGGTCACCAACGACATCGCCATGGCCCTGCGTACACCCACCCAGTACGCCGAGGAAATCAAGATCCGTTACGCCTGCGCCTTGGCCAAACTGGCCGGCGCCGGCGAGACCATCAAGGTGCCGAGCGTGGGCGACCGCCCACCGCGCGAACTGTCGCGCCAGGCCCTGGCCGAGGTGGTAGAGCCCCGTTACGACGAGCTTTTCACGCTGATCCAGGCCGAGCTGCGCCGCAGCGGTTACGAGGACCTGGTGCCGGCCGGCATCGTCCTCACCGGCGGCACCGCGAAGATGGAAGGCGCCGTGGAACTGGCCGAAGAAATTTTCCACATGCCGGTACGCCTGGGCGTACCGCACAGCGTTCGGGGGTTGAGCGACGTGGTGCGCAACCCGATCTATTCCACCGGCGTGGGCTTGCTCGCTTACGGCCTGCAGAAGCAGTCCGAAGACTTGCCCCTGACCGGTAACAGCAGCAGCAACAGCTATGGCGATGAACCGAAGGCCCCAGTGCTTGAGCGCTTCAAGCGGTGGGTTCAGGGCAACTTCTAAGTTTCAAAGCAGTAGTGGTAGGCGCGACAACTAGAGAACTGAAAGGAGAGGGAAAATGTTCGAGCTCGTAGACAACGTCCCGCAAAGCCCGGTCATCAAAGTGATCGGTGTCGGCGGTGGCGGCGGCAACGCCGTCAACCACATGGTGAAAAGCAGCATCGAAGGCGTCGAGTTCATCTGCGCCAACACCGATGCTCAGGCGCTGAAAAACATCGGCGCGCGCACCATCCTGCAACTGGGTACCGGGGTCACCAAGGGCCTTGGTGCAGGTGCCAATCCGGAAGTCGGCCGTCAGGCTGCTCTGGAAGACCGTGAGCGCATCGCCGAGGTGCTGCAGGGCACCAACATGGTGTTCATCACTACCGGCATGGGCGGCGGTACCGGTACCGGTGCAGCGCCGATCATCGCCGAAGTGGCGAAGGAAATGGGCATTCTCACGGTTGCCGTGGTAACCCGCCCGTTCCCGTTCGAAGGTCGCAAACGTATGCAGATCGCCGATGAAGGCATCCGCATGCTGGCCGAGAGCGTCGACTCGCTGATCACCATTCCCAACGAGAAGCTGCTGACCATCCTGGGCAAGGATGCCAGCCTGCTGTCCGCCTTTGCCAAGGCTGACGATGTACTGGCCGGTGCCGTTCGCGGTATTTCCGACATCATCAAGCGCCCGGGCATGATCAACGTCGACTTCGCCGACGTGCGCACCGTGATGGGCGAGATGGGCATGGCGATGATGGGTACCGGTTGCGCCAGCGGCCCGAACCGTGCTCGCGAAGCCACCGAGGCGGCAATCCGCAACCCGCTGCTCGAAGACGTCAACCTGCAGGGCGCCCGCGGCATCCTGGTGAACATCACCGCAGGCCCTGACCTGTCGCTGGGCGAGTACTCCGATGTGGGTAGCATCATCGAAGCCTTCGCCTCCGACCACGCGATGGTCAAGGTGGGCACCGTGATCGACCCGGACATGCGCGATGAGCTGCACGTGACCGTGGTGGCCACTGGCCTGGGCGCGCGTATCGAGAAGCCGGTCAAGGTGGTCGACAACACACTGCAGACTGCCCAGCAGGCGTACGAGGCCTCCAACCCGGCCCCTGTTCGTCAGGAGCAGCCAGCGGTCAACTACCGTGACCTGGAGCGTCCGACCGTGATGCGCAACCAGGCCCACGCAGGCGCTGCCGCAGCAGCTAAACTCAACCCTCAGGATGACTTGGACTACCTGGATATCCCGGCCTTCCTGCGTCGTCAGGCCGATTAATGGAATTTATCAGGGGTATAAGGGTGATTGGTGTTCAGCAAAGGCCGGGTCTGTTATCATCCTCAGCCTTTGTTGATACCTGTTCGCAATTTGCGCTGAAGCGGCCAATGCCATGATTAGACAACGCACCCTGAAGAATACCATCCGTGCCACAGGCGTCGGCCTGCACTCCGGGGAGAAGGTCTATCTGACCCTCAAGCCTGCGCCTGTCGATACCGGCATCGTCTTCCGTCGCGCCGACCTCGACCCTGTGGTCGAGATCCCGGCACGTGCGGCCAACGTCGGTGAGACCACCATGTCCACCACGCTGGTCAACGGTGACGTCAAGGTCGATACCGTCGAGCACCTGCTTTCCGCCATGGCGGGGTTGGGCATCGATAACGCCTACGTCGAGCTCTCCGCCTCGGAAGTTCCGATCATGGATGGCAGCGCCGGTCCCTTCGTATTCCTGATTCAGTCTGCCGGCCTGGAAGAGCAGGACGCAGCCAAGAAGTTCATCCGCATCCTGCGTGAAGTGACAGTGGAGGAGGGCGACAAGCGCGCTACCTTCCTGCCTTTCGAAGGCTTCAAGGTGAGCTTCGAGATCGACTTCGATCACCCGGTCCTCAAGGGCCAGACCCAGAGCGCCGTCGTCGACTTCTCCAGCACTTCGTTCGTCAAGGAAGTCAGCCGCGCCCGTACTTTCGGCTTCATGCGTGACATCGAGTACCTGCGCAAGCACAACCTTGCGCTGGGTGGCAGTGTCGAGAACGCCATCGTTGTCGATGAGACCGGTGTCCTTAACGAAGACGGCCTTCGCTCCGAAGACGAGTTCGTCAAGCACAAGATCCTCGACGCCATCGGCGACCTTTACCTGCTGGGCAACAGCCTGATTGGCGAGTTCAAGGGCTACAAGTCCGGGCACGCGCTGAACAACCAGCTGCTGCGCAAGCTGATCAATGAAACCGATGCCTGGGAAGTGGTCACTTTCGAAGATGCCAGTACGGCACCGATCTCTTATATGCGCCCTGTTGCGGCCGTGTAAGTTCGAACACTCTCTCTAGTGATTAAGGCCACCTTCGGGTGGCCTTTTTTATGGGTTGTGCTCAGGCCTGCTGACTCAACCCTTGCCCTTGGCGTGACTGGCCAGGCGTTCCAGTGCTTCACGCAGTTTGGGGTCGGTGATGCCTTCGGCGGAACCCCGAATGCCTTCGGCGGCATTGGTCGACAGCTCGGTCATGTTACCGCCGCGCTTGGCCGGAACCAGCGGCGGCTGCACCTTGTAAAGGATGCGCTGAAGGTTGCCGAACGCTTCCAGCGCCTGCAGCTGACGCATCAGGCGCTTCTGCTGATAGCGCAGGCGGGTGGCCCAGTGCCCGTCCGTGACCACCAGCAGCAGCGTGCCGTCGCGCCACGAAGCCACGTGGCAGTGCTCGCGGGCTGCCGGTTGCAACTGGCTTTCCAGCAGGCGCTGCAGGTGCGCCAGGCGTTCGGCCTGGTTCAGCAACAGGCGCAGCGGGCGCACCTGGCGCAGCAGTGCCGAAGGGGGCTGGGCGGGGAGGGTTTGTAGGCCATGGGGGTCGCATCAGGTTACAAGATTGGCAGTCTAACACCTCTGTCGGCCCCACTGACGGCGCCAGCGCCATCGCACACAGACAGCATACGAGTCATTCTCGATACGTTTCATGATGCTCCGGGTTGAACTCAGCGAAAATGCCCTTATCTTAGAAACGCCCCCGCCAAAGCGCTGTGCCAGCATCGTGGAAATCCACCACTTTCCTCACCATCGTTTCCGGGTAGAATGCTCGTTCGCATGCGGCCCAAGGGCTGCACGGGCGACTCATGGGGCCGCCCTCCATCCCTACGTGTGGAAGATCCTGCCGATATGTTTGCGCCTTTGTTAAAGAAACTTTTTGGAAGCAAGAACGAGCGTGAAGTCAAACGCATGCTCAAGACGGTGAACATCGTCAATGCCTTCGAAGAGAAAATGGTCGCCCTCTCCGATGAGCAACTGCGCGCCAAAACCGCAGAGTTCAAGGAGCGTCTGGCCAAAGGCGAGACACTGGACCAACTGCTGCCTGAAGCCTTCGCCGTGGCCCGTGAAGCCGGCAAGCGCGTGATGGGCATGCGCCACTTCGATGTGCAGCTGATCGGCGGCATGACCCTGCACGAGGGCATGATCGCAGAAATGCGCACCGGTGAAGGCAAGACCTTGGTCGGTACCCTGGCCGTTTACCTCAACGCCCTTTCCGGCAAAGGGGTGCACGTGGTCACGGTCAACGACTACCTGGCCCGCCGCGACGCCAACTGGATGCGCCCTCTGTACGAATTCCTCGGTCTGTCCGTAGGCATCGTCTCGGCCTTCCAGCCACCAGAGGAAAAGCGCGCTGCGTATGCCTCCGATATCACCTACGGCACCAACAACGAGTTCGGTTTCGACTACCTGCGCGACAACATGGCTTTCAGCCTGGAAGAGAAATTCCAGCGTGAACTGAATTTCGCCGTGATCGACGAAGTCGACTCGATCCTCATCGACGAAGCCCGTACGCCGCTGATCATCTCCGGCCAGGCAGAAGACAGCTCCAAGCTGTACATCGAGATCAACCGCCTGATCCCGCGCCTGACCCAGCACATCGAAGAAGTCGAAGGCCAGGTCACCCAGGAAGGTCATTTCTCCATCGACGAGAAGAGCCGCCAGGTCGAGCTCAACGAAGCCGGTCACCAGTTCATCGAAGAGATGCTCACCCAGTCCGGCCTGCTGGCTGAGGGCGAGAGCCTCTACTCGTCGCACAACCTGGGCCTGCTGACTCATGTCTATGCCGGCCTGCGTGCGCACAAACTGTTCCACCGCAATGTCGAGTACATCGTTCAGGACGGTCAGGTCCTGCTGATCGACGAGCACACCGGCCGTACCATGCCTGGCCGTCGCCTTTCCGAAGGCTTGCACCAGGCCATCGAGGCGAAAGAGAACCTGAACATCCAGGCCGAGAGCCAGACCCTGGCTTCGACCACCTTCCAGAATTATTTCCGTCTGTACACCAAGCTGTCCGGCATGACCGGTACCGCCGACACCGAAGCGTTCGAGTTCCAGTCGATCTACGGCCTCAACGTGATGGTGATTCCGCCGAACAAGCCGCTGGCGCGTAAGGACTTCAACGACCTGGTGTACCTGACCGCGGACGAGAAGTACGCCGCGATCATTGCCGACATCAAAGAAAGCATGACCCAGGGCCGTCCGGTTCTGGTGGGTACTGCGACCATTGAAACCTCCGAGCACATGTCGAACCTGCTGAAGCAGGAAGGCATCGAGCACAAGGTCCTGAACGCCAAGTACCACGAAAAGGAAGCCGAGATCATCGCGCAAGCGGGGGCTCCGGGTGCACTGACCATTGCCACCAACATGGCCGGTCGTGGTACCGACATTCTTCTGGGCGGTAACTGGGAAGCCGAGGTGGCTGCCCTGGAGAGCCCGAGCCCCGAGCAGATCGCTCAGATCAAGGCCGACTGGCAGAAGCGTCACCAGCAGGTGATCGAGTCCGGTGGCCTGCATGTGATCGCCTCCGAACGCCATGAATCGCGTCGTATCGACAACCAGCTGCGTGGCCGTTCCGGCCGTCAGGGCGACCCGGGTTCCAGCCGCTTCTACCTGTCGCTGGAAGACAGCCTGATGCGTATCTTCGCCTCCGATCGGGTGAAGAACTTCATGAAAGCACTGGGCATGCAGTCCGGTGAGGCCATCGAACACCGCATGGTCACCAACGCCATCGAAAAGGCGCAGCGCAAGGTCGAAGGGCGCAACTTCGATATTCGTAAGCAACTGCTCGAATACGATGACGTGGCCAACGAACAGCGCAAGGTGATCTACCACATGCGCAACAGCCTGCTGGCTGCCGAAAACATCGGTGACACCATCGCCGAGTTCCGTCAGGAAGTGCTCGATGCCACCATCAGCCAGCACATCCCGCCGCAGTCGCTGCCCGAACAGTGGGACGTTGCCGGCCTGGAGGCTTCGCTGGCCAGCGACTTCGCCATCAAGCTGCCTATCCAGCAGTGGCTCGACGAGGACGATCACCTCTACGAGGAGACCCTGCGCGAGAAGCTGCTGAAGGAAATCACCGACGCCTACAACGAGAAGGAAGACCAGGCCGGCATCGACGCCCTGCGTACCTTCGAGAAGCAGATCCTGCTACGCGTGCTGGACGACCTGTGGAAAGACCACCTGTCGACCATGGACCACCTGCGCCACGGCATTCACCTGCGTGGTTATGCGCAGAAGAACCCGAAGCAGGAGTACAAGCGCGAATCCTTCACCCTGTTCCAGGAATTGCTCGAGTCGATCAAGCGCGACACCATCCGCGTGCTGTCGCACGTTCAGGTACGCCGCGAAGACCCGGTCGAAGAAGAGGCCCGCCTGCGCCGCGAAGCCGAAGAACTGGCCAGCCGCATGCAGTTCCAGCACGCCCCTGCGCCAGGCCTTGAGAGCGAGCAACTGAGCGAAGAAGGTGCCGAAGTGGCAGTCGCCGTTGCCCCGGTGCGCAACGATCAGAAGCTGGGCCGCAACGAGCCGTGCTGGTGTGGTTCGGGCAAGAAGTTCAAGCATTGCCATGGTCAGATCGAGTGATCTGAACAGACGTTTGTAAAAGCCTGGGGCCGCATTGCGGCCCTTTCGCGACACAAGGCCGCTCTCACATATCGCGCTCGCTCACCGGTTGGCGCGGTCCCTGTAGGAGCGGCCTTGTGCCGCGAATGGGGCGCGAAGCGGCCCCGCTCTTTCCTCATCACTTCACCGTTTTTCTAGGAGCGCTCTAATGGCTGTTGGTCTTGGTCCTTTGCCCACCCTGCACCCGGTTCCGGGTTTTGAACTCGGCATCGCTTCTGCCGGCATCAAGCGCCCAGGGCGCAAGGATGTGGTGGTCATGCGCTGCGCCGAGGGCTCCAGCGTGGCAGGCGTGTTCACCCTCAACGCCTTTTGCGCAGCACCGGTGATCCTTGCCAAGCAACGCGTTCAGGGCACTGTGCGTTACCTGCTGACCAACACTGGCAACGCCAACGCGGGCACCGGCGCGCCGGGGCTGGCCGCTGCTGAGCGTACCTGCGCCAAGCTGGCGGAACTGGCCGGTGTGCCTGCCGAGTCGGTGTTGCCATTCTCCACCGGTGTGATCGGTGAGCCGCTGCCGGTCGAAAAGATCGAAGGTGCCCTGCAGGCCGCTTTGGACAACCTGTCGGAAAAAAACTGGGCTGAAGCCGCCACCGGCATCATGACCACCGACACCCTGCCCAAGGGCGCCAGCCGCCAGTTCCAGCACGAAGGCGTGACCGTCACCGTTACCGGTATCAGCAAAGGCGCCGGCATGATCCGCCCGAACATGGCCACCATGCTCGGCTACATCGCTACCGACGCCAAAGTTGCCCCGGCCGTGCTCAAGGACCTGATGCTCGACGGCGCCAACAAGTCGTTCAACCGCATCACCATCGATGGCGACACCTCGACCAACGACTGCTGCATGCTGATCGCCACCGGCAAAGCGGGCCTGCCGGAAGTCACCGAGGCCAGCGGCGCGCTGTTCGAAGCGCTGAAGAAGGCGGTGTTCGAAGTGTGCATGGAAGTGGCCCAGGCCATCGTCCGTGACGGCGAAGGCGCTACCAAGTTCGTGACCGTGCAGGTCAATGGCGGTGGTAACCATCAGGAGTGCCTGGATGTCGGTTACGCTGTCGCTCACTCGCCGCTGATCAAGACCGCGCTGTTCGCCTCCGACCCGAACTGGGGCCGTATCCTTGCTGCCGTAGGGCGCGCTGGGGTGCCTGCGCTGGATGTAAGCCTGATCGACGTGTACCTCGACAATGTGTGTATCGCCAGCAAAGGCGGCCGCAGCCCGAGTTATACCGAAGAGCAGGGCTCGGCAGTGATGGCTCAGGAAGAGATCACCATCCGTATCGAGCTGGGCCGTGGCCAGTGCAGCGAAACCATCTGGACCACCGACCTGTCCCACGAATACGTGAAGATCAACGCCGAATACCGTACCTGATCCAATGGCCTAATCGCCGAAAAGCCTGCTCGCAGCCACCTGTGGAAGCCGGCTTGCCGGCGATGGGCTGCACAGCAGCCCCAAGGCCACCGACATTGCCACATCATCGGAGCCGACCCATGAGCTATCACCTGATCATCGGCGACAAGCTGTATTCTTCCTGGTCGCTACGCGGCGCCCTGGCCCTTGAGCTGGCCGGCGTTCCCTACGAAGAAAGCCTGATCAAACTCAACCAGCCCGACACCCGTCAGCGCATTCTCGCGTTCTCCTCCACCGGCAAGGTGCCGCTGCTCAAGACCGAGCACGGGGTGATCGCCGACTCCCTGGCCATCGCTGAATACCTTAACGAGCGCCACCCCGAGGCCCACTTGTGGCCTGTCGATGTGGCAGCCCGTGCCCAGGCCCGTTCGGCCTGTGCGCAGATGCACAGCGGTTTTTTCGCCCTGCGTGGCGCCATGCCCTTCGATCTGTCCCGGGACGAAGCGCTGGAAAACATCCCGCTGGATGTGCAAGTGGATATCGACCGTATCGTCGCGCTGTGGTCCGAATGCCGCCTGGTGGCCAAGGACAGCGGCCCGTTCCTGTTCGGCAAGCCGACCCTGGCCGATGCCTTCTTCGCCCCGGTTGCCGTGCGCCTGCGTACTTACCGTGTAGAGGTGCCAGCGCAGGCTGCGAGCTATATCGAAACCATTTACCAATGGCCGGCCTTCAAGGCCTGGCAGCAAGCAGGCCTGGCGGAGCGTGAAGGGTGAAACGGATTCATGTAGCAGCAGCGGTGATTCGCGGTACAGACGGCCGCATCCTCATTGCCCGACGGGCCGACAGCCAGCATCAGGGTGGCCTGTGGGAATTCCCTGGCGGCAAGGTGGAGGAGGGCGAAAGCGTCGAAGCGGCGCTGGCTCGCGAGCTTCGCGAAGAGCTGGGTATCGAAGTGACCCGTTCACGGGCGCTGATCAAGGTCAGCCACGACTACCCGGACAAACAGGTGTTGCTCGATGTCCGTGAGGTCGAAGCGTTCACAGGTGAACCCCACGGCGCTGAAGGCCAGCCGCTGGCCTGGGTGTCGCCGAGGGAATTGCCACAGTATGAGTTCCCCGAGGCCAACAAGCCGATCGTGGCCGCCGCGCGCCTGCCCGATCAGTACTTGATCACCCCGGACGGCCTGGACGTGCCCGAGATGCTCAAGGGTATACAGAAGGCTGTTGCCGCCGGCATCCGCCTGATCCAGTTGCGTGCGCCGGACATGTACGACCCCAAGTACCGCGATGTGGCGGTGGATGCGGTGGGGCTATGTGCGGGCAAGGCACAGTTGATGCTCAAGGGGCCGCTGGAGTGGTTGGGCGACTTCCCCGCGGCGGGCTGGCACCTGACGGCAGCGCAACTGCGCAAATACGCCGCCAAGGGCCGGCCTTTCCCTAAAGATCGTTGGCTGGCAGCGTCCTGTCACAGTGCTGAAGAGCTGGCACTGGCTGAGCAGATGGGTGTGGATTTCGTCACGCTCTCGCCAGTGCAGCTGACGCAGACGCATCCTGAGGCCTCGCCGCTGGGTTGGGATGAGGCTCAGCGCTTGATTGCCGGGTTCGGCAAGCCGGTGTTCCTGCTCGGTGGTGTTGGGCCAGGCGAGCGTGAGCGGGCCTGGCAAACCGGGGCGCAAGGTGTTGCCGGGATTCGGGCCTTTTGGCCTGAGGCCTGAGGCGGCCGTCGCAGGGGGCTGCCAGGCAGCCCCTTTGCGGTGTCAGCCTGCTGGCTTGTCCGCAGCCTGCCACAACACCTCGGCAACCCCCTGCCGCCGCCCGATGATCCGCGCCGCCACAAACAGCAGATCGGAAAGGCGATTGATATACGCCAACCCCACGCCTTCCAGCGGCTCAACCGCATTCAGTTGCTGGCAGCGTCGTTCCGCACTGCGTGCCAGGCTTCGGCAGACGTGCGCCTGGGCGATCAGCGCCGATCCACTGGGCAGGATAAAGTTCGTCAACGGCCCCAGTTCCTCGTTCCACCCATCGATGGCAGCCTCAAGCCGTTCCACCTCGGCCTCGTTCAGTGCCTTGTAACTGGGCATCGCCAGCTCGCCGCCCAGGTCGAACAGGCGGTGCTGGCATGGCGCCAGAACCTCGCTGACCTCATCCAGACCTTGCTCTGCAAGGCCGGCCAGCAGCAGCCCAAGCTGGCTGTTAAGGCTGTCCACCTCGCCAATTGCCTCGATCCGCGGGTGGTCCTTGGGCACTCTGCGCCCATCGCCCAGGCCGGTTTCACCTGTGTCACCGGTGCGGGTGTAAATCTTCGACAGGCGATAGCCCATGTCATGTCTCCGTCTGGTTCGGGGCCGCTGCCGACGGCTGGCCGAGGGGCAGGCGCAGGGTGAAGCAGGTGCCCTGGCCGGGCGTGGACTGCACTTCCATCTGCCCCTTGTGGTTATTGGTGATGATGAAGTAGGAAACCGACAAACCGAGCCCGGTGCCCTGGCCGATTTCCTTGGTGGTGAAGAAGGGCTCGAAGGTGCGCTTGCGGACCGCTTCGGGCATGCCGACGCCGTTGTCCTCGACCTGGATCTCGGCCCACGGCGGGCTGAGCCGGGTACGCAAGGTGATCCTTCCTGGCTCGCTGGGCTGAGGCCGTTGGTGAATGGCCTGGGCGGCATTCTTCAGCAGGTTCAGCAGCACTTGCTCCAGCTCGTTGGCGGTGCACGGCACCGGCCCCAGGTTGGGGTCGAACTGGCGGACAATGGCCTGGCCCTTGAAATCGAAACCGATGGTCAGGTCGAAGTCGTTACCGGCGATTTCCACGGCCTGGTCGATCAATGCCGGCAGGTCGCAGGGCGCCAGTTGGCGGTTGCTACGGCGGCTGAAACTGAGCATATGAGTGACGATCTTGGCCGCCCGGGCACCGGCCTGCTGAATGCCATCGAGCAGTTGCGGTACCTCGCGGCTTTCCAGGTAGCGATTGACGCTGGGCAGGTCGATGCCCAGCTCGCTGGCTTGCTCCTGGTTGCGCGGCAGCTCCGGCGACAGTCGCCTGCGGATGTTCTGCACGTTGTGCAGGATCGCGCCCAGCGGGTTGTTGATTTCGTGTGCCATGCCGGCGGCCAGGCCACCGACCGAGAGCATCTTTTCCGATTGCACCATCATTTCCTCCAGCGACAGGCGCTGGGTGATGTCGTCGATGCGGATGACCACGCCGCGGCCGCCGCCACCCATCAGTGGATAGAAGGTCAGGGCGTAATGGCGCAGGTCGTCGCCTTTGGCCCAGGTGACCCGCTCGATCTTGGCGACACGGTGTTTTTCCACGGTTTCCTTGAGCTGCGGCAGGAACGGCTTGAGCGGCTCGAAAGCGATGAAGATCGGCTGGTTCAGCGCTTCGTCCAGCGGCGTGCCGGAGAGCACCGTGGCCTCGTGATTCCACTGGGTGACATAAAGCTGCTCGTCGAGGGCGATCAGCGCCGAGGGCATGGAGTCAATGATGCTGTTGAGATAGTTCTGAAAGCCCGTGAGCTTTTTCTCGATCTTGCTGCGCACCTGGACTTCCAGTTCCAGCTTGCGGTTGGTGTGGCGGGTTTCCTCGGCCAGGCCCTGGGCCTGATCGTAAGCGTCCTGGAATTCGTCGCGGGTGCGCTTGAGTTGCTGCTCGCGCGCCTCGATGCGCGAGAGCATGGTGTTGAAAGCGTCGGCGAGGCTGCCGATCTCATCGTCGTTGCCCCTTTTGGCACGCAGCGCGTAGCTTTCTTCACGGGTGACCTGGCGGCTGAGTTCTTCGAGCTGATTGATCGGCTGGGTGATCAGGCGTTTGATCTGCCGGGCGATGACCAGCCATAGCAGGATGCTGAACACCAGGATCGCCAGGCTGGCGCTCAGGGTGCCGGTGTAGAACGCGGTTGGCAGTTCGCTGCTGGCCACCAGCAGCAGGTGCGCGGGCGGGCTGGCATCACGGGGGATACGGATCAGTTGGGTGCTGCGAAATTCCATCAGGCGCCAGCCGTCGATGTTTCGATAGCGCTTGGGCAGGGCCAGCGGGTCGCCATGTTGCAATTGGGCCAACATGCGACCATCGCCACCATAGACCGCCGCAGCGCGCAGCGGCGTATAGCTGTCCAGCTCTTTGAGCAGCGCCGTGGCAGTGTCCTGGGATTCGCCGGCGCGTGCTGCCAGCTGAGGGTTGGCGACCAGGCGGCCGATGGTCTGCAACGCTTGCGGCGCCATGCTTTCCTGGGTGATCCAGTAGGCGGCGCTGATGAACGTCAGGTTGGCCACCAGCAGGATGGTCACCAGCAGTACCAGCAGGGCGGCCAGCAGCTTCTGCCCGACCGGGAGGTTTTCCAGGCGTTGGCGCAAGGTCATGGGCTAGGCAATGTCCGTATCCGGTTGAAAGGGCGCGTCAGGCGCTTGGCAAGCCACGTGCACGCAGGTTATCGACCAGCCGCTGGTGCAGGCGTTCCAGCCCAGGCAGCACCATGCCATGGCGCGCGGCTGAGCGGCAGGCATGGCCAAGCAAGTAATGCACCTCGGTACGCCGGCCTGCGCGCACATCCTGATACATCGAAGAGTAGTTGGCTGACGTGGCGAGGATCACCCGTTGTACTTCTTCGCCCAGATTATCGGCGGCTTCGGGTTGGCCACAGCGGCCCAGCAGTTCGCCGAGTTCGGCAATCAACCCATCGACTTCGCTCAGGTGCCCCAGCAGCCCGCCGTTCTGGCAGTCATGCAGCACGGTCAGCGGATTGATCGCGCAATTGAGCGCGAGCTTGCGCCACAGGCGGGTAAGTATGTCGACGGTCCATTCAGCCGGGATACCGGCGTCATGGAGCTCGTCGAACCACTCTGGCGCCGCGGGGTTGGCCGGGTCGCCCAGCCAGTTGAAGCCGTGGCCGGCAAAGCGTACCCGCCAGTCGTCCTCGCGGAATGCGCCCTCGGTGCTGGAGGCGAAGATGCAGCGGGCCAGCGGTACCTGATCGGCGACTTCGTCCTGGCTGCCCAGCCCGTTCTGCAGCAGCACGATTTGCGCGCCAGCGGCCAGGCGCGGGGCCAGCCGTGCGATCGCAGGTGCTGCGTCGTAGGCCTTGCAAGCCACCAGCAGGCGGTGCACCGGCCCGTTGGTATCGGCTGTTTCGGCAGGGATCGCGTAATGATTGGCGTGGTCCTGTTCGACCAGCGTCAGGCCGCCAGTCTGTTCATAGGCCAGCAACCGCTGCCGATCGCGCAGAATCAGGCGCACCGCCTTGCCGGCACGTGCCAGTCGGCAAGCCCAGAGGGTGCCGAGGCTACCGGCGCCGAGAATATGCCAGGTGCTGCTCATCTGCGTTTCGCAACCCGTTATAATAAGCCCGCATTTTAACCTTCAAACCCCGACGCGCTCCATCTTCAGACCGAGCGCGCTTTTATTTTATGGAGAACAACCATGCCTTCGTTCGACGTGGTATCGGAACTGGACAAGCACGAAGTGCAGAACGCCGTCGAAAACGCCATCAAGGAGCTCGACCGTCGTTACGACCTCAAGGGCAAGGGCAGCTTCGAGTTCAAGGAAAAGGAACAGACCGTGCTGCTGACTGCCGAGGCTGAGTTCCAGCTCGAAGCGATGATCGAGATCCTGCGCCTGGCGCTGGTCAAGCGCAAGATCGACGTGAAATGCCTGGAAACCCAAGACGCCTACGCCTCGGGCAAGGAAATGAAGCAGGAGGCCAAGTTCCGCGAAGGCATCGACAAAGAGCTGGCCAAGAAGATCGTCGCCCACATCAAGGATGCCAAGCTCAAGGTCCAGGCTGCCATTCAGGGTGAGCAGGTGCGCGTGACCGGCAAGAAGCGTGATGACCTGCAAGAGGCCATTGCTGCCTTGCGTGCCAAAGAGTTCGACATGCCGCTGCAGTTCAACAACTTCCGCGACTGATCCTTGTTGGCAGGAACCCCGATGGCGCAATGATGTCCATGGGGGCCATGGCCGCTGAATTTTTCGCGGCCGGTTTTACCGTGTACTTGCCGTTCGGCATCAGGAGATGAACATGGATTTGAACGCTGAAGTCGATCAGCTGGTCCGCCAATCGCAGACCTGGGTCCCCTTGATCATGGAGTACGGCAGCCGTGTGCTGCTGGCACTGCTGACCCTGGCGGTCGGCTGGTGGATCATCAACAAGGTCAGCGCCCGCCTGGGCAAACTGGTAGGTCTGCGTAACGCCGACCTGGCGCTGCAGGGCTTCATCAGCACCTTGGCCAACATCGTGCTGAAGGTGCTGCTGCTGGTCAGTGTGGCCTCGATGATCGGCATCGAAACCACCTCCTTCGTCGCTGCCATCGGTGCCGCCGGCCTGGCCATCGGCCTGGCCCTGCAGGGTAGCCTGGCGAACTTTGCCGGTGGCGTGCTGATCCTGATGTTCCGCCCGTTCCGCATCGGCGACTGGATCGAGGCGCAGGGTGTGGCGGGCACGGTGGACAGCATTCAGATCTTCCACACTGTGCTGCGCACCGGTGACAACAAGACAGTGATCATGCCTAACGGCAGCCTGTCCAACGGCATCATCACCAACACCAACCGCCAGCCGACGCGCAAGGTGGTGTTCGACGTAGGTGTGGATTACGAGGCCGACCTGCAGAAGGCCCGCAACGTACTGCTGGAGCTTGCGCAGGACCCTCGCGTGTTGCCCGACCCGGCGCCGCAGGCCGTGGTGGCGACCCTGGGTGACAGCTCTATCACCGTATCCTTGCGCCTGTGGACCAAGACCAGCGATTACTGGGATGTGCTGTTCATGCTCAATGAACATGCGCGTGATCGCTTGAAGGCCGAAGGAATCGACATTCCGTTCCCGCAGCGGGTGATTCGTGTGGTCCAGGAGCCTGCCGCGCAGTAACGCTGAGGTTGCACCATGGGGGCCGCTGTGCGGCCCAATCGCCGGCAAGCCGGCTCTAACAGGTATGCACTGCGCCTGATGCTTGCAGTGAGCCTGGAGGAGCCGGCTTGCCGGCGATTGGGGCGCGCAGCGGCCCCTTGTATTTACACTTGTTCACAGCCAAGCCGCGTCATTTCTGGCATATAGCCTGACCCCACCTGCCTCTGCACCGATACCCCACCATGAAACCATTGCTGTACATCACCCCTTTCAGAGCCCTGTTGTTCGGCCTGACCCTGGCCCTGTTCGAACTGCTGACCTACCTGGCCAGCGACGCCGTCATGCCAGCCATGCCGGTGGTGGTCGACCATCTGAACGCCAGCCCCGAATACATCCCGCACGCGTTGAACCTGTACCTGCTCGGTGGTGTGGTGCTGCAGTGGCTGATCGGCCCGCTGGCCGACCGTTATGGTCGTCGCCCACTGCTGCTGGCCGGTTGCGCGCTCTTCGGCGCGGCTTGCCTGGCTACCTATTGGGTGCAGGACATTGGCCTTTTCAACCTGCTGCGGCTAGTGCAAGGCATCGGCCTGGGCTTTGTGGTGACGGTAAGCTACCCGGCCCTGAACGAAGCGTTCAGCGAGGCCGATGCGGTACGGATGATGGCGTTGCTGGCCAATATTGCCTTGCTGTCGCCACTGCTCGGCCCGCTGGTGGGTACCCTGATGTTGCAATGGCTGGACTGGCGCTGGCTGTTCGTGGCGTTCGCCGTTGGCGCTGTGTTGGTGTGGGGGCTGCTGTACCGCTTGATGCCCGAGACCTTGGGCGTGGAGCGGCGCGACGGCTCACGCCTGGCGTTCACGCCGATCCACCTGCTGCCGCTACTGGCGGGCTATGGCCAGTTGCTGGCCAACCGGCGTTTCGTCGCCGGCAGCGCGGCATTGGGCCTGGTGGGCCTGCCGCTGATCGGCTGGATCGGCCTGTCACCCGTGTTGCTTATCCATGACGAGGGGCTCAGCACGATGGAATACGCCCTGTGGCAGTTGCCAGTATTCGGTGGGCTGATCCTGGGCAACCTGATCATCAACCGCATCGCTGACCGCTATCCGCTGCCGGCGCTGGTGCGCGGTGCGCTGTGGCCATACCTGGCAGGCTTGTGCCTGATGGTGCTTGCCACCTGGTACTGGCCCACCGTGACCAGCGTGGTGGCGGGCATGTCGCTGTATGCGCTGGGCCTGGGCGTGGCCAATGCGGTGCTGTACCGCATGACACTGTTCTCCAGCGATCAGAGCAAAGGCTTGGTGTCTGCGATGCTGGGGATGATCACCATCGCCTTGCTGGGCTTGGGCGGGGCGCTGATGGCGATGATCGGGGCGGGGGCGAGCTTGATGCACTTTGCCTTGGCGGCAGGTGTAGCGGGGGCGCTGGCGCTCTGGCCGTTGTGGTTTGTGGTCGGTGGCCGGCCTGATGAGGGTGCTGTCGCTCAGTAGCGATTGCCTGGCCCCATCGCCGGCATGCCTGCGATGGGGCGGGTACAGGCCGCGAGTCTCCCTCAGGGCTGCTCGGTTGCCGAGTTCTCCACCGGTGCCTGTTTCCCGCGGCCCGCTTCCTGTCGCCATTGCAAGGCGATCAGGATCAAGGTCGGTACACCCAGCAGGGCGGTGATCAGGAAGAAGTCGTGATAACCGAACTTCTCGACAATCACCCCCGAATAGCCGCCGATCAGGCGTGGCAACAGCAGCATGATCGAGCTGAGCAGGGCATATTGCGTGGCCGAGAACTTCAGGTTGGTCAGGCTCGACAGGTAGGCGACGAATGCCGATGTCGCCAGGCCCGAGCTGAAGTTGTCCAGCGAAATGGTGACCACCAGCATCTGAAGATTTGGCCCCATGTCGGCCAGCATCAGGAACAGGATGTTGGTACCCGCCGAGGCCGCACCGCCGATGAACAGGATCGGCAGTATGCCGAAGCGCACGATCAGCAGCCCACCTGCACCTGCGCCCACCAAGGTCATGATCAGGCCGAAGATCTTGCTGACGCTGGCAATCTGGTCCTTGGTGAAGCCCATGTCGATGTAGAACACGTTCGCCATGACGCCCATCACCGTGTCCGACATCCGATAGGTGGCGATCAGGCCCAGCAGCAGCAGGGCCTGCCAGCGATAGCGGGTGATGAAGTCGTTGACTGGCGTCAGCACTGGCGCCAGGCCGCGACGGCCCATGCTCGACAGGCACGCCCAACTCAGCAGCACATAAAGGATAAGACGCAGGAAGGCGCGGTCTTCGAGCAGCAGGTCCAGTGGTGTGGCATCGCCGAAGATGACGCTGGCCCAGTCGGTGTTGAACAGCTGGGTGAAGCTAGCCGGTACCGACACCAGCAGGATGATCAGCACAAACACCGAGGCCAACTGGTGAATAAGCCCATAGCGCGCTGCCGACAACTGGGTGCGCAATGGTACGGGAGGTTCGCGCATCACCAGCGTGGTGAACAGCGCAGGCAGCATCATCACGCCGAACAGTACGTAAGTGCCGGCCCAGGCCTTGTGCAGGTAGCTGAAACCGGTGGAGCCGAACCATTCGGCAAAGAACAGGGCGCCAGCAGTGGCGAGCAGCGCAGCGATCCGGTAACCGGCCATGTAGCTTGCGGCCAGGGCGGCCTGGCGTTGATCGTCGGCAATCTCCAGGCGATAGGCATCGACAGCGATGTCCTGGGTGGCAGACGCGAACGCGACCAGCACGGCCAAAGCGATGAGCCACGACAGATGTTGCTGAGGGTCACACAGGCTCATGCCCACCAGGCCGATCACCACCAGTGCCTGTGACAGCAACAGCCACGAGCGCCGGCGACCCAGCCCACCCAGCAGCGGCAACCGCCATTGATCGAGCAGCGGCGACCATACCCATTTGAAGGCATAGGCCAGGCCGATCAGGCTGGCATAGCCAATGGTTTCGCGCGCCACGCCAGCTTCGCGCAGCCACACCGACAGGGTCGAAAACACCAGCATGTAGGGCAGACCGGCAGCGAAGCCGAGCAGCAGAAGCACCAGGGTTGACGGGCTGGCATAGGCAGCGAGCGCAGCGCGCCAGGTTTTACGGGGCATGGGCCAACATCTGCCTCAAGTTTGCGAAAACAAAACGCGCACTCTAACCGCTGTGCTCCATTGGGCGCCAGCCATGGCGCATCATATCCACACGATTATTGGCTACATTCACGCCCTCCGCACGCAGCCGCGCCCTTTGTTCATCTCCCGAGGGAGTCCCCAGCGCCAGGCTCAGACGACCGCCGGCACCCAGTACACGGTGCCACGGCAGACGGGTGTCCGCAGGAAGCTGGCCGAGGGTCTTTCCAACCCAACGCGCCGCTCGGCCAAGGCCCGCCAATTCGGCGAGCTGGCCGTAGCTGACCACCTTGCCTGCTGGCACCTGGCCCAGCACTGAATAAAGCGCCGTTCGTCGGGCCTCGGGCGTCTGCAGCGCGTACTCATGTGCCTCAGACATCGCGGCAGCCCTGGCCTGAAGTGAAACCGGACCAGTGGTCACGGCAAATGCGTATTGAACTCAACGCCATAGTGGGGGGTCTTTCCTTGCTCTGGTCGTCCGCATCCGGATAATGCCCGGCTCATTCGTCTAATCGAACCTGTATTTCGCTTATGCATTCTAGATCCTTGCTGTGCCTGTTGACCGCTTCCCTGTGCGCTGCTCCTGCGTTCGCCGACACCGTGTGGATGAAGAACGGTGACCGCTTGAGCGGCAAGATTCGGGTCTTCGATGGTGGCAAGCTGCTGCTGGAAACCCCATACGGTGGTTCTATTTCGCTGGACTGGAAGCAGGTCCAGACCCTGGAGAGCGACCAGGAGCTGCTGGTCAAGCAGGACGCCTACAACGGCGAGCGGGCCAAGTCGTTGAAGGCCGCCGAGCCTGGCAAGGTGACCCTGGCCAACGGTGAGACGCCCAAGACTGTAGAGCTTGCCAGCATCGAGCAGATCATGAAGCCCAAGCCTGTGGTCGAGGACCTGGTCTGGAAAGGCAATATCGATGCCGCGCTGGACTACCAGCGTGCCGAGAACGATACCGACGACTATGACATCGGTTTCAAGACCACGGCCCGTCATGGCCGTTGGCGGCACAACGCCGAAGGCGAGTACAACCGCGAGACCAAGGACGACGTCACCACGACCAACAACTGGAGCGCAGAGTATGCGCTCGATCGCTTCATCACCGAGAAATGGTTCTGGCAGGGGCGTCTTGAGTACAAGCGGGATCACATCGAGGATCTGGCGCGTCAGCGCACCGTGGGTACCGGCCCCGGTTACCAGTTCTGGGATGACGAACTGGGTGCGTTCTCGCTTGGTTCACTGATCAATCGCACCGACTTCGAGTATCAGAATGGCGGCAAGGACAACTTCTATTCGGCAGCGGTGAAGTGGGACTACACCCGTTACCTGATCGGCAAGAATGTCCAGCTGTTCACCAACGGTGAGTTCGCCAAGCCGCTGGGGGGCGTTGCCGACTATTCGCTGGATGCCGAGGTGGGGCTGCGCTACAAAGTGACCGAATGGGCCTCGCTCAATCTCAAGGCAGAAAAAGACATCATCACCGGCACGCGTGAGAGTGACCTGGACAAGACGCGCTATACCGCAGGCTTTGGCGTGACCTGGTAGGGGTCAGCTTCAAGCTGCAAGCTAAAAGCGAGTGGCATGGCGCCTCGCTCCTGCTTTTTCTTGCAGCTTGAAGCTTGAAGCTTGAAGCTTACAGGTAGCTTGCAACCCAATAGCCACCTGTCGAGGAGTCAGACGTGAGTCAGAAGGCCATCCGCCCCGCCCGGGAACTGCTGCTCAAGGAGTACCGCGGTGTACTCTCGACCCATTCCAAGTCCATGCCTGGCTTCCCTTTCGGTTCTGTGGTGCCTTATTGCCTGGATGCCGAGGGCAACCCGCTGATCCTCATCAGCCGCATCGCCCAGCACACCCACAACCTGCAGAAAGACCCCAAGTGCTCCTTGCTGGTGGGGGAGCGGGAAGCCGAGGACGTGCAGGCCGTTGGCCGCCTGACGATCATGGCCGAGGCGCACAAGCTGGTCGATGAGGCTGCCGTCGACGCCGCTGCCGAGCGCTATTACCGTTACTTCCCCGATGCCGCCAACTATCACAAGGCGCACGATTTCGACTTCTGGGTGCTGCAGCCGGTGCGCCATCGTTACATAGGTGGCTTCGGGGCGATCCACTGGCTCGATCAGGTGACGTTGGCCAACCCCTTCGCCGGCAAGGCGGAGGCCAGCATGATCGAGCACATGAACAGCGATCATGCCAACGCCATCGCCCACTACGTCGAATTGAGCGACCTGCCGCGTAGCGCGCCAGCGCAGATGGTCGGCATCGACAGCGAAGGCATGCACCTGCGCATAGGCCAAGGTATCCATTGGCTGGCTTTCCCAAGCAATTGCAATACGCCGACACAAGTTCGCGAGGCCTTGGTTTTACTGGCGCGCGCCGACCAATGGCCGGCCGCGACAGAAGTCGAAGCTTGAAAAACCGAGCGCACGCATCCATCTGATGGTCTTAAAGGAAGATAGTCTTCCGTCGAGGAATCCTTGATGCGTGTTTTTCTACTGCTGTTTCTGCTTTTCCCTGTGCTGGAGTTGTTCGTCTTCGTCAAGGTCAGCTCAGCCATCGGTTTCTTCCCGGCGCTGCTGTTGATAATCGCAGGTTCCGCCTTGGGTGTGCTGGTGATGCGTGTGGCCGGCCTGGCCACCGCCTTGCGTGCCCGTGAAAGCCTGCAGCGTGGCGAACTGCCCGCCGAGGACATGTTCCAGGGCATGATGCTGGCGGTGGGCGGTGGCCTCCTGCTGCTTCCGGGCTTCATCAGTGACGTGCTGGGCCTGCTCTGCCTGTTGCCCTTCACCCGCCATCTGGCCGCACGCAAGATGCGACAGCGTGCCGAGGCCCAGGCCATGCGCCAGCGCGCGTTCCAGGACGACCCCTCTCAGGCACAGCCGCGCGACAGCGGCCATCGGCCCAATGTGATCGAAGGCGAATACGAACGTCGCGACAAGTAGACATCCCCGGGGCCGCTTTGCGGCCCCAAGCTTTTCTGCTCGTTGAAAAATTTTCTGCAGCAAGCCTTGTAATTGATCATGCCGGCCTCATGTATGTGGTCACCGCAAGGTTTCTGGTGGCAACGCCAGACAATACACAGGTGGTTCGCCCGTCGCGGGCCACCCCCGGCAACGCCGGACCGCATCAACCCGCCGGTGTCGACACCGGCCGATGAAAACCACAAATTGGGAGAGATCGACAATGAAGCTTCGTCCTCTGCATGACCGCGTAGTCATCCGTCGCAGCGAAGAAGAATCGAAAACCGCTGGCGGTATCGTCCTGCCGGGTTCGGCCGCTGAAAAACCAAACCGTGGCGAAGTTGTCGCCGTCGGCACCGGTCGCATCCTGGACAACGGCGAAGTACGTGCGCTGGCCGTCAAAGTGGGTGACAAAGTGGTTTTCGGCCCTTACTCGGGCAGCAACACCGTGAAAGTCGATGGCGAAGACCTGCTGGTAATGAGCGAGAACGAAATCCTCGCCGTTGTCGAAGGCTGATTTCCCCGACTTCCCGTTACTCCAAAGAATTTCAAGGATTAAACGATCATGGCTGCTAAAGACGTAAAATTCGGCGATTCCGCCCGTAAAAAAATGCTGGTTGGCGTCAACGTTCTGGCTGACGCGGTAAAAGCGACCCTGGGCCCGAAAGGCCGCAACGTGGTCCTGGCCAAGAGCTTCGGCGCGCCGACCATCACCAAGGACGGCGTTTCCGTCGCCAAAGAGATCGAACTCAAAGACGCCTTCGAAAACATGGGCGCCCAACTGGTCAAGGAAGTCGCTTCCAAGGCCAACGATGCTGCCGGTGACGGCACCACCACCGCGACCGTTCTGGCTCAGGCCATCGTCAACGAAGGCCTGAAGGCTGTCGCTGCCGGCATGAACCCGATGGACCTCAAGCGCGGCATCGACAAGGCCACCGCTGCCGTCGTCGCCGAGCTGAAAAACCTGTCCAAGCCATGCGCCGACTCCAAGGCCATCGCTCAGGTTGGCACCATCTCCGCCAACTCCGACAACTCCATCGGCGAAATCATCGCTGAAGCCATGGAAAAAGTCGGCAAAGAAGGCGTGATCACCGTTGAAGAAGGCTCGGGCCTGGAAAACGAACTGTCCGTCGTAGAAGGCATGCAGTTCGACCGCGGCTACCTGTCGCCGTACTTCGTCAACAAGCCGGACACCATGGTTGCCGAGCTGGAAGGCCCGCTGCTGCTGCTGGTCGACAAGAAAATCTCCAACATCCGTGAGCTGCTGCCAGTTCTGGAAGCCGTTGCCAAGGCCGGCCGCCCACTGCTGATCGTTGCTGAAGACGTCGAAGGCGAAGCCCTGGCTACCCTGGTCGTCAACAACATGCGCGGCATCGTCAAGGTTGCTGCAGTCAAGGCACCAGGTTTTGGCGACCGTCGCAAGGCCATGCTGCAGGACATCGCCGTCCTGACCGGCGGCCAGGTCATCTCCGAAGAAATCGGCCTGACCCTGGAAACCACCACCCTGGAGCACCTGGGTAACGCCAAGCGCGTCATCCTGTCCAAGGAAAACACCACCATCATCGACGGTGCTGGCGTGGACGCCGACATCGAAGCACGCGTCAAGCAGATCCGTGCCCAGATCGAAGAGACCTCTTCGGACTACGACCGTGAGAAGCTGCAAGAGCGCCTGGCCAAGCTGGCTGGCGGTGTTGCCGTGATCAAGGTCGGTGCTGGCACCGAAGTTGAAATGAAAGAGAAGAAAGCCCGCGTTGAAGACGCCCTGCACGCTACCCGTGCAGCCGTCGAAGAAGGCGTGGTGCCTGGCGGTGGTGTTGCTCTGGTTCGCGCCCTGGGCGCCATTGTCGACCTCAAAGGTGACAACGAAGACCAGAACGTCGGTATCGCCCTGCTGCGTCGCGCTGTTGAAGCGCCGCTGCGCCAGATCACTGCCAACGCCGGCGACGAGCCAAGCGTTGTGGCCGACAAGGTCAAGCAAGGTTCGGGCAACTACGGCTACAACGCCGCTACTGGCGAATACGGCGACATGATCGAGATGGGTATCCTTGACCCAGCCAAGGTCACCCGTTCGGCCCTGCAAGCAGCTGCTTCGATCGGCGGTCTGATGATCACCACCGAAGCCATGGTTGCCGACCTGCCGGAAGACAAGCCAGCTGGCGGCATGCCAGACATGGGCGGCATGGGCGGTATGGGCGGCATGATGTAAGCCAGCCTCACCCCCTGTAACAGGAAAAGCCCCGGTTCGTGAGAACCGGGGCTTTTTCGTTTGCGTCAACTTCGTTGAATTTCCACCAGCACTGGCACTGTCCGTGCGATGGCCTTAAGCTGCGCCTGCCGCGCACCATAGCGAAGCGCCGCACAGGAGAACCCGATGCGCATTCTTTTGGTTGAAGACAACCGCGATATCCTTGCCAACCTGGCTGATTATCTGGGCATGAAGGGCTATACCGTCGACTGCGCCCAGGACGGCCTGTCAGGTCTGCACCTGGCTGCCACTGAGCACTACGACCTGATCGTGCTCGATATCATGCTGCCTGGAATCGACGGTTACACCCTGTGCAAGCGCCTGCGCGAGGATGCCCGTCGCGATACGCCGGTGATCATGCTGACCGCCCGCGACCAACTCGACGACCGCCTGCAGGGCTTCCGCTCCGGCGCCGACGATTACCTGCTCAAACCGTTCGCCCTGTCCGAACTCGCTGCGCGCATCGAAGCCGTGCTGCGCCGCGCCCAGGGCGGCGGGCGACGTACCCTGCAGGTTGCCGACCTGAGTTACGACCTGGACACCCTCGAAGTCACTCGCCAGGGGCGCTTGCTCAAGCTCAACCCTGTCGGCCTCAAGCTGCTCGCGGTGCTGATGCAGAAAAGCCCCCACGTGTTGCGCCGCGAGGTACTGGAAGAGGCGCTGTGGGGTGATGATTGCCCCGACAGCGACAGCTTGCGCAGCCATGTACACCAGCTGCGCCAAGTAATCGACAAACCGTTCGAAAAGCCGTTGCTGCATACCGTCCATGGCGTCGGCTATCGCCTCGCCGAGGGTCGCGATGGAGTTTAAGCAAAGCCTGGCGCAGCGCATCATCATCGCGTTTGCGCTGATGAGCGCGCTGGTGGCTGGGGCGTTCGCCTTCGGTATCGTCGCCACTGTCCACCTGGTTGAAGAGCGCTTGATCTCCTCGGTGCTGGGCGGCGACCTGCAGCGCCTGTTGCGCATGGACAGCATCAGTGACTGGAGCCATCGGCCGCGCCCTGACCAGCTGTTCTACTTCAGCGGTGGGCGCGATGACTTCGAGCTGCCAAAAGATTTGCGCCACCTCGATGCAGGCTTTCATGAGGTATTTCGCGACCAGCTTTCCTACCACGCAATGGTGGAAATCGTAGACGGCCGACGTTATGTATTGCTGCAGGACCAAAGCGATTTCGAAGAGCGCGAGCGGGTACTGTTCGCCGTCGTCATGGTGGGCTTCGTGCTCAGCCTGGTACTGGCGGTGTTCCTCGGCTGGCTGCTGGCACGGCGAGTGATGGCACCGGTGATCCGCCTGGCGCGGCAAGTACGCCATCGTGATCAGCTTCTTGGCCTGGCACCGCCCTTGGCACCCGATTACGCAGCCGATGAAGTTGGCCAGCTAGCGGTGGCATTCGACGATACCCTTGGCCGTTTGCGCGATGCACTGACCCGCGAGCGTCTGTTCACCAGTGATGTCAGCCACGAATTGCGCACGCCGCTGATGGTGCTGGCCACCTCCTGCGAGCTGTTGATCGAAAACCCCAATCTGGATAGCCGCTCACGCAGCCAGGTCGAACGCATCGCCCGGGCCACCGAAGAAATGCGTGAGTTGGTCAAAACCTTCCTGATGCTCGCCCGTGCCCAGCGCGACCAAGGTGCCGTGGCCTCCCAGGCGACGCTGCGCGAGGTGGCCGACGATCTGATAGGCGTATGGCGCGACACCATCGAGCAGAAAGGGCTGACGCTGTACTTCGATGGCCGCGTCAGTGCAGGCCCGCTGCTTTACAACGCGACGTTCCTGCAATCGGTGATGGGCAACCTGTTGCGCAACGCTGCGCACTACACCGACAGTGGTTACATCCGCCTGAGTCTTGAAGCCAATGGGTTCAGCGTCGAGGACAGCGGGGTCGGCATTCCGGAGGAGCAGCGCGAGGCGATGTTCAAACCGTTCGTGCGTGGTGATGAGCGACGCGGCGAAGGTCTGGGGCTTGGCTTATCGCTGGTACAACGGATCTGTGACGACCAGGGTTGGCGCGTTACGCTGACTTCTACCGCCCCCCATGGTTGCCGTTTTCAGGTGGACTTGAGCCAAGGCGCTGAAAAGTCCGATCCGTTAAAGCTTTGCGAGTAAATTACTGGGCTATATTCCTTTAGGGATAACACTTTTTTCACATTGGCATGACCTGTTTCCTACGCAGTGTTACTTAAGGTACATGCAATGGAGCCAGGAGATGCCCAATGCGTAGCCCGATCAAACTCGAATTTTCCAAGAAGTACGACCAGCAACATGCTCGGGAGTATTTCCTCAAGCACCAGGATGGTCTGGCACGTCGCCTTTCCCACAAGCGCGATGAGCAATTGGCCCGTCGAGCCTTGGCGCTGGCCGGAGAACCGGGGTTGGTGCTGGATCTGCCTTGCGGCGCGGGCCGTTTCTGGCCACTGCTGGCAGAAAAACCCAACAGGGTAATCATTGGTGCCGACAATTCCGAGGCGATGATCGAGACTGCCTGTGCCGCACAACCGCCAGAGGTGGTAGCGCGGGTACGCCCTTTGCAAACGTCAGCGTTCGCCATCGACTTGCCGGACAACTCGGTCGACAGCATTTTTTGCATGCGCTTGTTTCACCACATCGGTGAGGCAGCCCACAGAAAAACGATTCTTTCGGAGTTTCAAAGGGTTAGCCGTGACAGCGTAATCCTGTCATTGTGGGTGGACGGAAACTTCAAGGCCTGGCGGCGTCAAAAGCTCGAGCAACGGCGCAGTGCCAAAGCCGAGCCGGGCAGTTACCAGAATCGTTTCGTGTTACCGGCAGAGACAGTCGAAGAAGAATTCAAGGCCGCCGGCTTCAGGATCCAGGAACGCCTCGATTTCCTGCCGTTCTATGCCATGTGGCGGGTCTATGTATTACGTAAGGGGTAGTGTTTGATGGCTGTAGCCCAGAGCGGGGAGTCACGCTTCGATTATTACTGGCGTCAGCAGGGCGAATGGGTCGAGGAACCCAACCAGCGCCGCGGTGGTGAAAGTGGCGTGCAACGCCTCAACGATGCCGATGGCAAGTTGCTGTATGCCAAGCGCCAGGTCGGGCACATCTACCGCAGCCTGTTGCACCCCTTCGGCAGGCCGACGGTGCTGCGTGAGCTCGACGCGCTGAACAGCTTCGAGCAACTGGGCGTGCGTGTCCCGCGCATCGTATTTTGTGGGGCCGAGCGCGATGCCGACCACCAATGGCGTGCGCTGCTGGTCAGCGAAGCGCTCGATGGTTTCATCGAACTCGATGCCTGGCATGCCCAAGGTGCGCGCGAGCACTACCCGCAAGTGGTACATGAACGCATGCTCAAGGAGTTGGCTGACAACCTGGCCCGCATGCACCTGGGCCACTGGCAGCATGGCTGCCTGTATGGCAAGCACGTATTCGTCAAAGTGATCGGCGAGGGCGAACAGGCCCGTGTTGAAGTGGCATTGCTCGATCTGGAGAAGTGCCGCCGCCGTATCAGCTGCCAGCGCGCGGCGGGCAATGACCTGCGTCAGTTGCGCCGCCATTCGTCGCTCAATGACGCGGAATGGCAATCGTTGCTCTACTTTTACCAGATGGCGTTTGGCAGCGCTGTCAAAGGGTTAGGGCAATGAAACTAGAAATCGCTCGAGCATTGTTTCTGATAGCGGGTCTGGCTGTGACCACCGTGGCGGTAGCGGCGTGGGAAGAGCCACGGCCCAGAGTGTTCAGCAAGGCTGAACAGGCAGAACAATGCGCGTTGCCCAGGGACGTGAAGCAGCAGGTCCAGGCCCAGCCGGACCAGGATTTGCTGTTGCTTCTGTTCGGGCTGCGGCAGGGCTTGCGGCCTGCAGGCTGACCTGCTTTGAGCACAAGAGGCCCCGCTATTGCGGGGCCTTTGCTTTCTGTAGTTGGCCCGCTCAGGCTACGACAGGTTCCGTCGCCGCTGTCTTGTGCGCCAACAGGGTGTAAATGCACGGCAGCACAAACAAGGTAAACAACGTCCCGATCGACATCCCCGTCGCAATCACCGTACCGATGTCAAAGCGGCTCACTGCCCCGGCCCCGGTCGCCAGAATCAGCGGCACCATGCCAAATACCATTGCGGCGGTGGTCATCAGCACCGGGCGTAGACGAATGGCCGCAGCTTCCTCGATCGCCTCCCTTGCGCTCAGCCCTTTTTCCTCACGCAACTGGTTGGCGAACTCGACGATCAGGATACCGTGCTTGCTGATCAGCCCGATCAGCGTCACCAACCCGACCTGGGTATAGATGTTCATGCTGGAAACACCCAGGAATAGCGGCAACAGCGCCCCGCAGATCGACAGCGGTACCGTCACCAGAATCACCAGCGGGTCGCGGAAGCTTTCAAACTGTGCCGCCAGTACCAGGAAGATGATCGCCAACGCCAGGCCGAAGGTCACCCACAGCGCGCTGCCTTCCTGTATGTACTGCCGTGCCGCGCCGGCATAGTCGAAGGAGAACCCTTCCGGCGCCTGCTCGGCAGCAATATCCCGCACTGTCTGCAAGGCTTCGCCGATGCTGACCAAAGGCACGCCCTGGATGATTGCCGAGTTCAGTTGCTGGAACTGGTTGAGCTGGCGTGGACGCGCTCGGTCGCTAAGGGTGATCAGTGTGGACAGTGGCAGCAGTTGGCCCTGGTCGTTCTTGACGTAATAGCTGTTGAGCCAGCCGGCGTTGTCGCGGTAGGGCCGTTCGACCTGGGCGATGACTTTGTAGCTGCGGCCTTCGAGGGTGAAACGGTTGATTTCCCCCTCGCCCAGCAAGGTCGCCAAGGTGCCGCCAAGGACGTCCATGGATACACCCATCTGTGCAGCCTTGGCGCGGTCGATGTCGACTACCACTTCGGGCTTGTCGAACGCCAGGTCGATGTCGAGGAAGGCAAATTTGCCCGATGCCTGGGCGCGTTCCTTGACCCGTTGGGCAACCTCCAGCAGCGCCGGGTAATCACCTGCGGTATTGATGACGAACTGGAACGGCAGGCCTTCGCCGGTCCCCGGCAGTGACGGCAGGTTGAAGCCGAAGATCTGCAGGCCGCTGATGTTGTCGAGTTTGGCCTGTACCAGGGGCAGCAACTCCATTTGCGTGCGGTCGCGCTCGTTCCAGGGCTTGAGCAGGAAACCGCCGATGCCGCTCTGCACACCGTTGAATCCGTTGATCTGGAACGACGAGTAGTATTCGGGGAAGGCCTTGAACAGTGGGGTGAACTGGTCGGTGTAGGCATTGAGGTAGTCGAGGTTGGCTGGTTGTGGCGAGCTGCTGATCATGAAGATGACCCCCTGATCTTCGTTCGGTGCCAGCTCGTTCTGGGTGAACTTGAGCAGCACCGGGATCAGGCACAGGATGATCACGGCGAACACCAGCACCACCGGGCGGCTGTCCAGGGTGGTGTGCAGCAGGCGCTGGTAGCGGCCCTTGATCCGCTCGAACAGCACGTCAAGGCGATGGGCCAGGCCGCTGGCATTCTGCTCACGACGCAATAGCAGGGCACACATCATCGGCGACAGGGTCAGGGCGACGACGCCCGAGATGATCACCGCCCCTGCCAAGGTCAGGGCGAACTCCTTGAACAAGGCGCCGGTGAGCCCGGTCAGGAAGCCGATCGGTGCGTATACCGCGGCCAGGGTGATGGTCATCGACACCACTGGCATGGCGATTTCCCGCGCACCTTCCAGCGCCGCGTCCACCGGTGACTTGCCTTCCTCCATGTGCCGGTGGATGTTTTCCACCACGACGATGGCATCGTCCACCACCAGGCCGATGGCCAGCACCATTGCCAGCAGGGTCAGCAGGTTGAGCGAATAGCCCATCATCTGCATGAAGAACAGCACCCCGATCATCGACAGTGGGATGGTCACCACCGGGATCAGTACCGAGCGCAGCGCGCCGAGGAATAAGAACACCACCACGATGACGATCAGCACTGCTTCGCCAAGGGTCTTGACCACTTCGTCGATCGAGGCCTGGATGAACAGCGTGGCGTCATAGGCAATCGACCCCTTGAGCGCGGACGGCAACTGGCTTTGCAGCTCCGGCATGATGCGGCGTACTTCCTTGATCACCTCCAGCGGGTTGGCGGCCGGGGTGGCCTTGATGCCGATGTAGACCGAAGGCGTGCCATCGAACGAGCTGACCGTGTCGTAATTTTCCGCGCCCATCTCGACCCGTGCCACATCACCGAGCAATACACGGCTGTCACCGGAGGTCTTGAGCGGCAATGCGGCAAAAGCCTCGGCCGACTTCAGTTCGGTGTTGGCGTTGATGCTGGTGACCACGTATTCGCCCTTCACCTCACCAGCGGCGGCGAGAAAGTTGTAACGGCGTACGGCGCTGGTCACGTCGGTGGCGGCAAGGCCGAACGCTGCCAGTTTGACCGGGTCGATCCAGATGCGCATGGCGAACACCTGGTTGCCGAGGATCTCTGCCTCGGCCATGCCCGGCAAGGTTGCAAGTTTCGGCTGGATGACCCGTGACAGGTAGTCGGTGATCTGCGGGTTGCTCATTTCCTTGCTGTAAAAGCTGATGTACATCAGCGCCGAGGCATCTGCGGCTTCTTTGCTCAGTACCGGGTCTTCTGCGTCTTGCGGCAACTGGTTGCGCACTTCGTTGGCCTTGGCCAGCAACTCGGTGAACAGGCGGTCGCTGTCGGCGCCGATGCGCGCATAGATGGAGATGATCGAGAAGTTCTGCCGGCTCACCGAGGTCATGTAGTCGATGCCTTCGGCGCTGGCCAGGCTCTGCTGCAGCGGTTGGGTGATGTAGCCCTGAATGGTTTCTGCGTTGGCGCCGGGGTAGGCCGTGGTCACCGTGATCAGGGCGTTTTCCATCTGCGGGTACTGGCGGATCTGCAGCTTGTTCCAGGCCTGGAAACCCAGCAGCAGGATCAGCAGGCTGACCACGCTGGCCAGCACCGGGCGGCGGATGAACGGGTCGGTGAACGCCATGCCTGCCTCCTTATCAGTCCGCGCGTGGGGCGCCTTGTTCGGGTTCGAGCGCTGCGTCCTGGCCGATGCGGATCGCCGCGCCAGGGCTCAGCTTGAGCTGGCCGGCGGTGACCACCTGTTCGCCCGCTGCGAGCCCTTTGCTGACCACCACCACGCCGTCGCGCCGCTCGCCGGTCTGCACGCTGCGCTGTTCGGCGCTAAGCTGCGGCCGGCCACTGTCGTCCCGCTCGGGATTACCGTCCTTGTCTTTCTTCGGCGTGGCGACATACACGGAATTGCCATACAGCGTGTAGGTGATGGCGCTTTCGGGCACTACCACCTGTGGGCGCGGGTCAGGCAGCAGCACCAGCAGGTTGGCGAACATGCCCGGCAGCAGCTTGCCATCCGGGTTGGCCATTGTCGCGCGCACCAGCAGGTTGCGCGTGCTCTCTTCAACCTTGGGGTTGATGGCGCTGAGGCTGGCAGGGAAGGTCTGGCCAGGGTAGGCCGCCACCTGCACCTGTACCTGCTGGCCGAGGCTCAGCTGTGGCAGTGCCTGCTCCGGTACATTGAAGTCGACGTAAAGGCTGGAGAGGTCCTGCAGGGTAGCGATCACAGAGCCGGCCGCCAGGTAGTCACCCACATCCACCTGGCGGATGCCGATCGTACCGCTGAACGGGGCACTGATGCTCTTCTTGGTTTTTGCGGCCTTGAGCTGGTCGACAACCGCCTGGTTGCGCCGGTATTGGGCAGTGAGGCGATCATATTCGCCGCGGGAGATGGCCGAATCACCCACCAGCTGGCTGCCGCGGCCGAAGTCCACTTTGGCCAACCCCAGGTCGGCCTGGGCAGTCCCCAGCAGGGCGGTTTCCTGATCGTCATTGAGCTTGAGCAGCAGTTGCCCGGCCTTGACCTTCTGACCGGAGTCGAAGTGCAGGGATTGAACGATGCCTTCCACCTCCAGGCTCAGCTCGACACCCTGCAGGGCCTTGAGGCTGCCGACGGCGGGCAGGCGCTGCTGCCACTCGCGCTGCTCGGCCATGGCCACCGCCACGGTGATGGGAGGCTTGGGGGCAGTGAACACCTGGATCTGCCGGTAGATCGAGAAGGCCTTGTAGCCCCCCAGGGCCAGCACGATCAGCAGAACGACGGCCAACATGATGAGCATGCGGCGGCGCAGCATAAGTCCGGTTCCTTGGATGCGAGGTTGTTATTGGTTTTGACACGACAACGGGCGGTCCTGCCCACGTGCGGATGGGGGAAGTATTGACTGTTTTTCGATTGAGGGGAAATGGATTGCGCCCCCGTAGGGGCGCGCAGGCCTGATCAGGCCAGGTGCAGGTGGTTGTCCCAGAAACCGGAAGGCAAATCCATCGGCTGGCCGATCAATTCCTGCTTGCGGCAATCATAGAACCGGCAACGCCCTTGCCCGGACGTCACGACAAAACCATCCTTCACCGCGCCCACCCCGGCACAGTCCGGCATCGGCGCATCCAGCCTGACTGCGCCACTGTCCAGGTCCCAGACGAACAGGCGGTTGGCCCGCGGCGCCGTCAGTGCCACCAGGCGCAGGTCGCTGTGGATGGCGACGCTGGCAGTGTACTGGGCCATGGCTTGCAGCTGGCGCTCTGGCACCGGGAAGGCCTTGAACGGCTCGCCTGGGCGCTTGATTGCCAGCAGCTCGGCGGTTTCATCGGCATCGCCCATGAACTGCTGGCAGGCGGCGATGGTGCCATCGCTGCCCACTGCCAGGTGGCGCACGCTGTTCATTTGCTGGGCCAGGGTTTCCTTGCTCAGCAACGTGCCGTCGCGCTGCATCAGTACCAGGCTCGGCTCCATGGCATTGAGGTTCATCTCGACCCGGCTTTCGGCCTCGGTGCGGATACCGCCATTGGCCACGACCAGAGTCTCGCCATCGGGCAGCCATGCCACTTCATGCGGGCCGATGCCGTGGGTGGGGATCTCGCCGGTGTGAACCAGGCGTTCACCCTCGAAGCGGTACACGCCCAGTACGCCACGCCCTGGATCGGTGGTGTCGTTCTCGGTGGCATACAGCCATTCGCCGCCTTTATGAATCACGGCGTGGCCGTAAAAATGCCGGTCAGGCTGCGACGAGACGGTCTGCAACAAGCGCCCGTCGCGCAGGTCGATCAGGTAGCTTTCGGTTCCGGGACGGCGCGCGACGAACAGGGCGATCGGCAGCTCTGGATGGTTGATGATGGCATGGCAACGCTGGGCCACCTGGGTGCTGAACACCTGGGTGCCGTCCAGGCGGAACCCGACGGCATAGTGCTTGCCGTCGCCATCGTCACGCGCCGACAGCAGCAAAGGATCGCTGCCTTTGTTGCGCATCAGGCTCCAGCCTCCCAAGGTCAGGGCGCTGAGCAGAACGCTACCGATTTTGAGTGCCTGGCGTCGCAGCATGATCAGTCACCGTCGTTGGCATTGAAGCCCAGCTGGATGTTCAACGCCTTGGCCAGTTCGCCTTCGTGCAGGCGGTGAACGACGTTGAGGCTGTCGTAGATCTGGTTGAGGCGCTGCATGCCATCTTCGTCAGCCAGCAACTCGCCCAAGGTCTTCTGGTTATCGGTCAGCAGTTTGACCGAGGTGGCGTAGGCGTCGTCGATCTTTTGCGCCAGGGCTTTCTGGTCGCTGCCCAGCAAGCCGCGCAGGCCTTGGTTGTCGACCCCGACCCAGACCGCCTGGGCGGCCTTGAGGCTGGCTTCCAGGCTTTTCAGCGAGGCGTGGCTGCGCCAGGCTTCGGCCTGCAGTGGCTGCGCAATGCCTTTGCTCTGGCGGCCCATCGGTGCGCCGAGCTTCTTCTTCAGGGTGTCCAGCGCAGTCACCTGCGCACGCAACAGGTCGGCGATCGCCTCGTGCGAGTCGGCATAGCGCTGGTTGGGGAACTTGGTCATCTGCGAGAGCATGCCGTCGGTGCTGTTCCAGCCTTTGAGGATATCTTCAGCCAAGGCCTTCTGGTGCTCACCGATGGCGACCAGCAGCGGGCAGTATCGGGCTTTCTGTTCGGCGGTGGCGACATCCGGCTTGCTGTCGAACAGGATGTATTCGTAGGCCGACAGGCCGCGCACCACGACGCTGGACTTGCCCAGGGTCTGGGCGTCGATCGGCTTGTCGCCATTGACCAGTTGCTCGACCTGGCGACCGACCAGGTTCTTCTTGTCGGGCCAGAACTGCACCTGCCAGGCGCGGTTGCCCTCGGCCAGCGGGCCGACCAGCAGTGGCTGCAGCTCGGCCCAGGCTTTCTGCGCGTTGAGGAAATCGGCGCGAGCGCTGTCCAGGCTCTCTTTGCCTTCGCAGTAGGCCAAGGCACTGGCGGCCAGCTGGCGGTCGGCTTCGACCCAGCGGCTGTAGGTGGGCAGGATCACCTGCTTGGCGATGGCGGCGGAGGTCACGGCCTGCGGGTCTTGCGGTGAACAGGCACCGAGGGCGAGTGCGGCGAGGCTGGTGAACAACAGTTTGGGTCGGAACATGCCCGGCTCCTTGCGCTTTTAAAGTGAGTTCAGGAAAGCCAGCAGCGCAGCGCGCTGCTCGGTATTGAAAGTCAGAACATGGTCGCGCGCTGCCTGCGCTTCGCCGCCGTGCCAGAGCACGGCCTCGAGCAGGTTGCGGGCGCGGCCGTCATGCAGGTACTGGGTGTGGCCACTGACCGCTGGACTCAGGCCGATGCCCCACAGCGGCGGGGTTCGCCAGTCTTGGCCGTTGGCGGCAAATTCGGTGCGATCGTCGGCAAGGCCCGGGCCCATGTCGTGCAGCAGCAGGTCGCTGTAGGGGCGGATCACTTGCCCGGCCAGCTCTGGCTCGGGGGCGTCGGCGGCAGTGGTGAACTGCGGGGTGTGGCAACCCTGGCAGCCGGCCTGATAGAACAGGTTCTTGCCGGCCAGCACTTGCGGGGCGCCGACATCGCGCCGGGCTGGCACGCCCAGGTTGCGGGTGTAAAAGGTGACCAGGCGCAGGATGTTGTCGCTGACTTCCTTTTCGCCGTCGGTGCCGTCGCCATTGGGGGCTGCAAGGCAATCGCGCTGCGCCGGGGTGCAGTCGTCCCGGGGCTGCAGGCTGCTGGTCAAACCCATGTCCCCGGCAAAGGCGTGCACGTTCTGCTGGTTGACGTTCGGTTGCCCGGCCTTCCAGCCGAAGCGACCGACCACGGTCTTGCTCTGGGCGTCGTCCCAAACCCGGTTGGCCCGGCCGCGAATACCGTCGCGGTTGCGATCATCGGGGTCTTCGTTGGCCAGAATCTGAGCTTCGGGGATGGCTTCGAGCAGACCCAGGCCGATCATGGGCGGTGCCACGCGTGCAGAGAAGCGGGTGTCAGGGTGCATCGGCCCATAGCCGAGCTGGGTGATTTGCAGGGTAGGGCGACGCAGTTCGACCTGATGGCCGTCGTTGAAGCTGACGGTCTGGTTGTCGTAAGTCACGCGCACCTTGCCTTCCGGGGCCACACCAGGGTTGGCCATGTCCTGCAACTGGGTGCCATAGACAGGCTCCGGGACCACGCCCAGGCGCTCGATTTCTTTTGCCAGGTAAGGCTGGTCGGGGATCGACAGGCGCACCAGCATCGACACCGCGTTGCTGTCGCCAGGCTCTGGCGGATGGCCACGGCCGTCGCGTACGTGGCAGTTCTGGCAGGCGTTGGTGTTGAACAGTGGGCCCAGGCCATCGCGTGCAGTGGTGGTGGACGGGGCGATCACCCAGGGGTTGCGGAAGAAACTGTTGCCTACGGCAAAGTCCAGGCGGCGCTCGGGCGACAGGTTGGCCGAGGGCAGGGAAAAGGCATTGCGGTCGTTGCGCTGGACAGTCGCCTGGCCACCGGACAGCGCTTCGCCAGGCTCTGCCTGAGTGAAACGCGGGGCGTCGTCACAGGCGGCAAGGGCGAGGGCCAGCAGCGGAGGGGAGAGTCGGGACAGCGACAAGGACATGCAAAATCCTGGGCGTAGGCGAAAAACCGGCGTGCAAGCTTAGCAGGCTGAGAATGTTTGAATAAGAGGAATTTGCAATTGCTGGATGAAACTGCTGTCAGTTTTGGCCCTGTAGCAGGCAAGCCAGCCCTCACAGGCACCGCGCAGAACTCAAGAACTGCGCGCCCCGGTGGAAGCTGGCTTGCCGGCGACGGGCTGCGTAGCAGCCCTACTAACGCTAACTGACTGGCGTTAGCCTTTTTTGCCTGCCAATGCCGAATCAGAACTCGTGATCGGCAGTGTCCGGGTTCAGGTTGGCAATGCCCAGCTTGCCTGCAGCCTGCTCGATCGCACCGGTCTGCTTGACCAGGGAGGCAATGGCATCACGCACGACCTGGTTGCCGGCAGCGTTGTCGGCTGCGATCAGTTGGTCGTAATGCTCGCCTTTGAGCGCGTGGTCGACAATGACCTGAAGCTTCGCCTCGGTCGCTTCCAGGTCGGCCTTGAGGGTAGCGTCGGCAGCCGGGTCGGCCTTGGCCACCAGCGACGACAGGCTCGGGCCGGTCAGCTTGGTACCGTCGGCTCGGGTGTACTCGCCCAGGTAGACGTTGCGGATGCCCTTGGCGTCGTAGAAGTGCGAGTAGTGGGTGTTGTCGCTGAAACAGTCCTGTTCGTCTTCCGGCGAATTGGCTTCCAGCGAGACCTTCATGCGCTCGCCAGCCAGTTCGCCCAGCGACAGGCTGCCCATGCCGAACAGCATCTTGCGCAGGCCGTCGGTGGCAGGCTCGGCTTCCAGCGTGGCGCGGTAGTTGTCGGCGACGTTCGGGGCCCAGTTGCCGACCATTTCTTCGAGGTCCTTGACCAGCAGCTCGGTGACCGACTTCAGGTAGGCGCGGCGACGCTCGTTGTGGCCGCCGGTGGCGCCTTTACCTTCGAGGTAGTCCGAAGCAGGGCGGTTGCCTGCGCCTGGGCCGGTACCGTTGAGGTCCTGGCCCCAGAGCAGGAATTCGATGGCGTGGTAGCCAGTGGCGACGTTGGCTTCGGAGCCGCCCAGTTCGTTCAAACTGGCCAGCTTCTCAGGGGTGATGTCCTTGACATCGACCTTCTCCTCACCGACCTGGATTTCGGTGTTGGCAATGATGTTCGAGCTTGCAGCCGGGTTGCCCAGCGCATGTTCGTAGCTCTTGTCGACGTAGTCGATCAGGCCTTCGTCAAGCGGCCAGGCGTTCACCTGGCCTTCCCAGTCGTCGATGATCGTGTTGCCGAAGCGGAAGGCTTCGCTCTGCAGGTACGGTACGCGCGCTGCAGCCCAGGCTTCTTTGGCAGCTTTGAGGGTGTCGTCGTTGGGGTTGGCAAGGAATGCATCGATGGCTGTTTGCAGGGACTTGGCCGTGCTCAGCGAGTCGCTGTAAACGGCGTAGACCATCTCGGTGTAATGCTTGACCACGGCCTTGCCGGCCGCTTCGTCGACAGCAGCCGGTGCTGCGGCGGCGGTGCTCGCGGCGGCAGGTGCCGCAGCTTGCGGGGCGGCGGCCTTCTCGTCCTTGCTTTCACCGCAACCGGCGAGAGCGATGGCGATGGCCAGCAGACTGGCGGAGGCCAGAGGCATACGAATCATTGTTGGTTTCCCTGCGTCGTGTGGTTGGACAGTGCGCCGTGGCACGTAAAACTACAACATCATGCGAAAGATTTGCATTTGCTGTAAAGGGGTGGGGCGCAATTATGTAAATGCCGGTTAAGGCCTGGAACCAACAGGGGCAGGGGTTATAACGCAGAAACCTGATTGCGCTGGGCCTGGCGCAGGAAACTGGTCAGCTCGCGCGCTGACAGTGGCTTGCTGTAGTGATAGCCCTGACCTTCGTGGCAGCCTTGGGCGATGATGTAGGCTTCCTGCTCGGACGTCTCCACGCCCTCGGCGATCACCTGCATGCCCAGGCTTTTGCCCAACTGGATGATCGCCCGAACGATGGTGGCATCGTCATCGTCGTCCAGCAGGTCCTGGACGAAGCTCTTGTCGATCTTGATCTTGTCCAGTGGCAGCGACTTGAGGTAGCTGAGCGACGAGTAACCGGTGCCGAAGTCGTCGATGGCGATCATCGCACCGGAGCGGCGCAGGCTGAGCAGGTGCTGGGCGGCGGTGCTGATGTCTTCCATCAGGCCGGTCTCGGTCACTTCCAGTTCCAGGCTGCGCGGTGGCAGACGGTAAGCCTGCAGCAGATTGTTGACCACGCGCGGAAGTTCGTTGTGATGCAGTTGCACGGTGGACAGGTTGACTGCCATGCGCAGTTCGCTGAAGCCCAGATCATGCCATTCGCGCAGTTGCCTGCAGGCCTGGTCGAGTACCCACTCGCCGATGGTGATGATGTTGCCGTTCTGTTCGGCCAGCGGGATGAACTGGTCCGGCGGGACCATGCCAAGTTCAGGATGCTGCCAGCGCAGCAAGGCTTCGACGCCGACCACGCGGTGATCGCGGTAGCTGATCTGCGGCTGGTAGACAAGGAACAACTGGTTGCGCGACAGCGCCTCGCGCAGGTCCTTTTCCAATTCACGGCGTCGACGCATCTCGCTGTCGACGCTGGCGATGTAGAACTGGTAGCGGTTGCGCGAGCGGGCCTTGGCCAAGGTCATGGTCTGTTCGGCCTTTTGCAGCAGCTTCTCGGTGCTGTCGCCGTCTTCGGGGAACAGGGTGATGCCGATGGTGGCGCGCAGGCGAATCTGCTGGTGATCCAGGTCGAACGGCGCTTCCAGGTCATCGAGGATGCTCTGCGCCAGTTCTGCGGCCTCGTAGGGCTGTTCGATAGTGGCCTGCACCAGGGCGAACTGGTCGCCACCCAGGCGTGCCAGCGCCCCCAGGCGGCCACTGTGGGCGCGCAGGCGGTCAGCCAGGGCGAGCAGCAACTGGTCGCCGACCTGATAGCTGAACTGCTCGTTAATGCCTTTGAAGTCGTCCAGGCCCACGCACAGTACGGCGACGCGATGCTGCAGGCGGGCGCCGTCTATAAGGATCTTGTCGAGCTGTGCCTGTAGCTGCTGGCGGTTCGGCAGGCCGGTCAGGAAGTCGTATTGGGCCATGCGTTGCAGGCTGTTTTCGGCTTCGTGGCGCAGATGGGTATTGCGCTCGATCGAGGCCAGCAGCTGGTTTGCGGTGTTGACCCAGATGCCCAGTTCGTTTTTTTCATGGCCTTTGAGCAGCGGAATCTGGTGCTGGCTGGGGCGGTCAGGGTTGATCTGGGTGAGGTGCTCGATGATTTTCGACAGCGGTTTGGTCAGCAGCCAGTGGTAGACCAGGTACAGCACCAGGCCCATGGCCAGGGCGCGCAGCACGCCGGAAATGAAAATGATGATGGCGTTGAGCAGGAAGCCTTCACCGTAGGCGGCAGTGTCCAGGGTGATACTCAGGTCACCGTAGTACTCGCTGTAGGGGCCGCGGCCGACCAACTGAGTGGTGTAGGTGCGTTCCTGGCCAAGGAGCAGGTCGGTCAACCAGCGTACGGGAGAGTCCTGCAGCGGGCGGGACTTTTCGGCGAGCATGGTTTCATTGGGGTGGCCGATGGAAGCCTGGCGTACAGACTCGTCCTGGAACAGGCCTTCCATGACCTGCATGCCCATTTCCCGATCAAGGCTGTAGACCGCCTGGGTCGAGGGATCGCGAAACATGTCGAGGATGCGCTGGGCGTCGCTGTCGACGGTCTGACGGGTCTTGTAGGTGTCATAGACGATCTGCGCGCAGCTAAGAACGACACCGACCGCCAGCGCCGAAAGGAGCACGACCCTGAGCAACTTGACCGATAAGCTGTTCCGCAATTCCAGCTTCAATGGGGGTTTCCTTAATCCATGCGCATGACATCATTTTGCCATTAACCTTGGCGATACACTATCGGCCGGTGGAGCTGCCCTGAGCAGTGTATCGGTTGCCTGACCCTGCAACTTGAGTGCGCTGTAGCGAACTTTCAGACGTTTGATGTTAGCGCGCTCTGCGGGGGGAGCAAGAGCCGCCGGGAAAACTGTTCGTTGGGAGCCTGTGATGCCGGCACCGGCCATAAAAAAACCCGGCGCATGGCCGGGTTTTCAGTTCAAGGCGCAAGATCAGGCCTTGAAGGTCTTGCCTTCGAACTGCTCGGCAACGAAGGCCCAGTTGACCAGGTTCCAGAATGCTTCTACGTACTTCGGGCGCAGGTTGCGGTAGTCGATGTAGTAGGCGTGTTCCCAGACGTCGCAGGTCAGCAGCGGGGTGTCGCCGCTGGTCAGCGGGCAGCCGGCACCGATGGTGCTGGCCAGGGCCAGGGAGCCGTCGGCCTTCTTGACCAGCCAGCCCCAGCCGGAACCGAAGGTGCCAACCGAAGTCTTGGTGAACTCCTCCTTGAACTTGTCGAAGGAACCGAATGCGGCGTTGATGGCTTCAGCCAGCGCACCGGTAGGCTGGCCACCACCGTTTGGCGACAGGCAGTTCCAGTAGAAGGTGTGGTTCCAGACTTGAGCGGCGTTGTTGAAGATGCCGCCCGAAGAGCTCTTGACGATCTCTTCCAGGGTCTTGCCTTCGAATTCGGTGCCTGGGACCAGGTTGTTCAGGTTCACGACGTAGGTGTTGTGGTGCTTGTCGTGGTGATACTCCAGGGTTTCCTTGGAGATGTGCGGCTGCAGGGCATCGTGGGCGTACGGCAGCGGCGGCAATTCAAAAGCCATGGTGGATCTCCTGATTCAGGTCTAGTTCGCGGTTTGCGCAAGGCCGATCACGGGCGGCCCTATGTGCGTCGGCGAGTTTGTACTCTTTGCGACGCAAGGGCTGGATCATAGCACCAGCCCCGCCGCATAACCACGCAACAAAGATAGGGAATAGAGGTTCCAGAGCGGTTGCCTGCCGCCGACGGGTGGCGCTCCGTTGCAATCTTGCAGCTCAAGCAAAGATCAGCTGCGCCGCCACGGCGAACATCATCACGGCCACCATCAGGTCGAGCATCCGCCAGGTGGCCGGGCGGGCCAGCCAGGGCGCCAGCCATGCAGCACCGATCGCCAAAGTCGAGAACCATAGCAGCGAAGCGCTGGCGGCCCCTGCCACATAGGCGCCCGGCACGGTCTGCTGTGCGCCCAGCGAGCCGATCAGCAACACGGTGTCCAGGTACACATGCGGGTTCAGGAGGGTAACGGCCAGTGCACTGAGCAGCACCGCACGCCGCGAGCGCATGCCTTGGCCTTGCTGATGCTGCAGGCTCTGTTTGGAGCATGCACTGCGCAGGGCCTTGGCGCCGTACCAGAGCAGAAACACCGCGCCACCCCAGCGTGCAATCGCCAGCAGCGTCGGATTATGCGCCAGCACCGTGGCCAGGCCGAATACACCGGCGGCTACCAGCAGGGCGTCGCAGACGATGCACAGTGCTGCCACCGGCAGGTGATGTTCACGGCGCAGGCTCTGCGCCAGGACGAAGGCGTTCTGTGCGCCAATGGCCATGATCAGGCCGAAGGCCACCAGCATGCCGTTCAGATAGCTTTGCCACATGGCAGATACTCCAGAGAAGATGCTGGCTATTGTGCGGATCCCCCCTGTATAAGAAAAACAAATAGTGCTGATCCGTCATTAGGAAAATCGATGTTCGACTACAAGCTGCTTGCCGCGCTCGCGGCGGTGATCGAGCAAGGTGGTTTCGAACGTGCAGCGCAGGTGCTGGGGCTGTCGCAATCGGCTATCTCACAGCGCATCAAGCTGCTCGAGGCGCGGGTTGGTCAGCCGGTGCTGGTGCGCGCCGCGCCACCGAGCCCGACCGAGGTCGGGCGACAGTTGCTCAACCATGTGCAGCAGGTGCGGCTGCTCGAACGTGACCTGCAGCGTCAGGTACCGGCACTCGATGAAGAGGGCATGCCAGAGCGTCTGCGCATTGCGCTCAACGCTGATAGCCTGGCGACCTGGTGGGCAGCTGCGGTGGGTTCGTTCTGCGCCGAGCAGCAGGTACTCACCGACCTTGTGGTGGAAGACCAGGAGGTTGGCCTGAAGCGCATGCGTGCCGGGGAGGTGGCGGCCTGCCTGTGCGGCAGTGAGCGGCCGGTGGCCGGCGCCCGCAGCATGCCGCTGGGTGCCATGCGCTACCGGGCGCTGGCCAGCCCGGCATTCATGGCGCGCTATTTCCCAATGGGTTTCGAGGCCCGGCGCCTGGCCCGCACGCCGGCGATCGTGTACGGCCCGGACGATTTTCTGCAGCACCGATACCTCGCTTCTCTCGGTATCGAAGATGGCTTCCTGCACCACCTTTGCCCGTCGTCCGAAGGCTTCCTGCGCATGACCGAAGCTGGCCTGGGCTGGGGCCTGGTGCCTGAGTTGCAGGCCCGTGAGCAGTTGAGTAGTGGGCGACTGGTGGAAATTTGTGCCGATACCCCCATCGATGTGCCGCTGTACTGGCATCATTGGCGCAACGGCGGGCAACTGCTCGCGCAACTGACCGAACACCTGCGGCACACGGCACAGCATTGGCTGGTGCCCTTGTAGTGGCGGCTGGCGTCTGTTGCATCTGAAATCTGAGGCGGAGTGTTACATGCGAATTCTGGTCACTGGCGCGAGCGGCTTCATCGGCGGGCGCTTTGCGCGCTTCGCCCTGGAGCAAGGCCTGGATGTGCGGGTCAGCGGCCGGCGCGCCGAGGGCGTCGAGCACCTGGTCAAGCGCGGTGCGCAGTTCATCCCCGGCGACCTCGGTGACGCCGAACTGGCCCGGCGCCTGTGCCAGGGCGTCGAGGCGGTGGTGCATTGCGCGGGGGCGGTGGGCACCTGGGGGCGCTATCAGGATTTTTACCAGGGCAATGTGGTGGTCACCGAGAACGTGGTCGAGGGCTGCTTGAAGGAGCATGTCCGTCGCCTGGTACACCTGTCGTCGCCGTCGATCTACTTCAATGGCCGTTCGCGCCTGGATATCCGCGAGGACCAGGTGCCGCGCCGCTTTCACCATCATTACGCGCAGACCAAATACCTTGCTGAACAAAAGGTCTTCGGCGCCCAGGAGTTTGGGCTCGAAGTTCTGGCCCTGCGCCCGCGCTTTGTAACCGGAGCCGGTGATGCCAGTATTTTCCCGCGGCTGATGCAGATGCAGCGCAAGGGCCGTGTGGCGATCATCGGCAACGGCCTGAACAAAGTCGATTTCACCAGCGTGCACAATCTCAATGAGGCACTGCTTGGCGCGCTGTTCGCCGATGATCGCGCGTTAGGGCAGGCCTACAACATCAGTAATGGTCAACCGTTGCCATTGTGGGATGTGGTCAATTACGTGATGCGCCAGATGCAGTTGCCCCAGGTGACCCGTTATCGCGCCTACGGCATGGCCTACAGCATGGCGGCGCTGAACGAGGCCGCTTGCATGCTCTGGCCCGGGCGACCCCAGCCCACCCTCACGCGCCTGGGGATGCAAGTGATGAGCCGCGATTTCACCCTGGATATCAGCCGCGCCCGGCAGTACCTGGACTATCAGCCCAAGGTCAGCCTGTGGACGGCGCTGGATGAATTTTGCGCGTGGTGGAAGCACCAGCCCCTTGGCCAGTGAACCAGGCGCCAGGATGATGGTCATCAGTGCGCCGCGTGAGCGGTTTATACTCATGTCTCTTTGCTACTACCGCGGTTGAAACTATCCATGCGTAACGATGCCCACGACGATTTTGATGATGTGCCAACCCTGCGTGCCGGCACCCTGGATGACGACGAACTGTTGCCGGCGCGTGTGTCGCGCAACCGCCAGAAGGCCACCAGACCCGCCAGTACCGGCCCACTGTGGGCGTTGCTGGGGGCTTCGTTCATCGCGCTGGCCGGGCTCGGCTGGTGGAGCTTTCAGCAGATCTCGCTGATGGAGCAGCAACTGGTGGCCACTCAGGAAAGCTTTGCGCGCATCAGCGAGGAAGCGGCGGGGCGCTTGCAGGCGATCAGTGGCAAGGTCGCTGCCACCGAGAGCTCTACCAGCACCGGCAGTGAGGCGCTCAAGCTGCAGATCCGCCAACTGCAGGCCAGCCTGGCCGAGCAGGGCAAGCAACAGCAGGGGGTGGCCGGGCAGACGGGTGACCTGGGCAAGCGTCTGGAGCAGGTGCTGGCCGATACCCGCGAGCAGCAAAAGGCGGTAACTGAGCTGCAAACCCAGTTACAGGCGCAGTTGAAGGCGGTGAATGCCGAGCTGGCGGCGTTGAAGTCAGGCCAGGTGGATGGCGGCAAGCTCGATGGGCAGCTCAAGAGCCTTAGCGAGGAGGTGGCCGCACTGAAGAAGCAGGGCAACCCGAAAGCGGCGATCGAGAGCCTGGAGCAGGACGTGCTGGTATTGAAGAGCCAGGTGGACAATCGCCCGGCTGCGGCGCCAGCAAGTGGCGCTTCGGTGCAGGAGTTCGATGCGTTTCGTGGGCAGACCACGCGTAACTTCAACACCTTGCAGAGCCAGATTCAGAACCTGCAGCAGCAGATCAATGCTCGGCCTTAGGGCCTTAGGGGAGGGCTTCGCCCTCCTTTCGCGACACAAGGCCGCTCCTACACGAAATTGAGCGGTCGACTGTCGGGGCGGCCTTGTGTCGCGAAGGGCCGCAAAGCGGCCCCGGCGATCTGACTTACAGCCGCGGGTAATCGATGTACCCCACCGGCCCTTTTGCATAGAAGGTTTCCGGGTGCGCCTGGTTCAGCGGCGCATCGGCCGCCAGCCGTGCCGGCAGGTCCGGGTTGGCAATGAACGGCACACCGAACGCCACCGCATCCGCCTTGCCACTGGCCAACGCGGCATTGGCACTGGCCTTGTCGAACCGCTCGTTGACGATGTAAGGGCCACCGAACGCTGCTTTGATCAGCGGGCCGATACTGTCATCGGCTTCTTTCTCCCGAGAGCAGATGAAGGCGATACCCCGCTTGCCCAGTTCCCGCGCTACATAGGTGAAGGTCTCGGCGCGGTCGGCATCACCCATGTCATGGGAGTCTGCGCGCGGCGCAAGGTGCACGCCGACACGGCCTGCGCCCCACACGCCGATGGCGGCGTCTGTCACCTCCAGCAGCAGGCGGGCACGGTTTTCCAGTGAACCACCGTAGCGGTCGGTGCGCTGGTTGGTGCTGCTCTGCAGGAACTGGTCGAGCAGATAGCCGTTGGCACCGTGGATTTCCACGCCATCGAAACCGGCAGCCTTGGCGTTCTCTGCGCCACTGCGGTAAGCCTCGACGATGTCGGCGATTTCTTCGCTTTCCAAGGCCCGTGGGGTCGGGTATTCGGTGATCGGGCGCACCAGGCTGACATGGCCCTTGGGCTGGATGGCGCTGGGAGCCACCGGCAGTTCACCGTTCAAATAGCTGGGGTGGGAAATGCGGCCAACATGCCACAACTGCAGGAATATACGACCGCCTGCGCCGTGCACGGCCTTGGTCACGTTGTTCCAGCCGCGTACCTGCTGGTCGTTCCAGATGCCTGGCGTATCAGGGTAGCCGACGCCCATGGCAGAGACCGAGGTCGCTTCACTGAGGATCAGCCCGGCGCTGGCGCGCTGCACGTAGTACTCGGCCATCAGCGCGTTGGGCACCCGGCCTTCGTCGGCGCGGCAGCGGGTGAGCGGCGCCATGATGATGCGGTTGGGCAGTTGCACATCGCCCAGTGTGATCGGATCGAAAAGCGTGGTCATAACGGGTTACCTACCTTGTCAGAGCGCTTGGCGCAGTTGTTCGAGGAACGCCTGGATGGTGGCTTCGTCGCGTTTGAAAAAATGCCACTGGCCGATCTTCTGGCTGCTGATCAGGCCTGCGCGCTGCAACGTTGCCAGGTGGGCAGAAACGGTCGACTGCGACAGGCCGCAGCGTTGATCGATCTGGCCGGCACAGACACCGTGCTCGGTGCTGTGGTGCTGGGCGGGAAAGTGCGCTGCCGGGTCTTTCAGCCAGTTGAGGATTTCTCGCCGGACCGGGTGGGCCAGGGCTTTTATTATGTCGTCGAGATCGAGAGGCATGGTGTGGGGCTCGTGGTGTAGCGGTATATCGCGATATGACGAAATATAAATCGGTATTTCGCGATATAGAAATATGAAGTGGTTCTGAGCTGAGCGCGAATCGTTATATCGCGTTATAACGATATACGGATGCGCAGTGCTAAACTGCGCCCATGAATTACCTCGCACACCTGCACCTGGGCGGCCCGGCGCCGCAACAACTGCTTGGCAGCCTGTACGGCGATTTCGTCAAAGGCTCGCTGGAGGGGCGCTTTGCGCCAACGCTGGAGGCTGCCATTCGGCTGCATCGGCACATCGACAGCTACACCGATCAGCACCCGTTGGTATTGGCAGCGCTGGCGCGGTTCCCCCGGGAGCGGCGCCGCTATGCCGGGATCATTGTGGATGTGTTCTTCGACCATTGCCTGGCGCAACACTGGGGCGACTATGCCGAGCAGCCGCTGGAGCAGTTCACCGGTGCGTTCTATCGCGTGTTGCTGGCCGAGCCCGAGTTGCCAGGGCGGCTGGCGCGCATTGCGCCCTTGATGGCCGCAGATGACTGGCTGGGAGCGTATGGCGATTTTTCCACCCTGGAGCAGGTCTTCAACGGCATTGGGCGACGCTTGTCCCGGCCTGAGGGCATGATGGGCGTGATGGCGGAGCTTGAGCGGTTGTACGAGCCGTTGCTGGCTGATTTCCGTGAGTTCTATCCACAGTTGCAGACGTTTGCCGCCGCACAGAGGTCTGGCCGATAGCGGTGTACTGCCAATCAGGCATCAAGCAGCACGGGCCTGCCGGCGCGCTGCCACCTCGACTTCGCCAACCCCGAACAACGCAATGTGGATAGCCTGTTGCGCCTGAAATGCCAACGCCGCGCGTTCTTTGTCCACGCTGCTGATCGGCTGCAACAGGTGGATGCACACCTCACCCCGCGGCTCGGCGAACAGCCGCATCAGGTGTGACACGAGGTCATCATCACCGATGAACGGCGCAACCAGGTCAGCCTCGCCGTTGCGCAGGTACTCAATGGCAACAGGCTGCACTGCCACACCCTGATCGATGGCGCCTGCCAGCAAACGCCCATGGAAGGTGCGCAACTGGCGCCCGTCGGTGGTGGTGCCCTCGGGGAAGATCAACAGCGGCCTGGCGTCGCCCAGTTGTGCGCTGATCTGTTCACGCAAGCGCTGGCTATCGCCGCCGCCGCGGCGGATGAACAATGTGCCGGCTTTCTCCGCCAGCCAGCCAGCCACGGGCCAGTGGCGGACTTCGGCCTTGGACAGAAACGACAGCGGCAGCAGCATGCCGAGCAGCGGGATATCGGTCCAGGACACGTGGTTGCTGACCCACAACATCGGCCGTTTGGGCAGTTCACCGATTACCCGCACGTCGAAGGGCAGGGCAGCGACCAGGCGTTTCATGAACAGGCAGGTCCAGCGCTGGCGGCGCTCGATGGAGGCCTTCATGCCCATGCGTTCACCGATGGCGATCACGCTGGCCATGAGCATGCCGAAAAGCAGTACCAGCAACAGCCTTGCGAGGCGGGCGAACACCCGCAGTTTGGGCATCAGACCGCTGCCTTGAAGTGGCGGGCGTAACGTGGGCAGAGGTCATCACGCTTGAGCAGGATGAACACGTCGGCCACCTGGAAGTCCTCATCCCAACAGGGTTCACCGCAGATCTTCGCACCCAGGCGCATGTAGGCCTTCAGCAGCGGCGGCATTTCGGCGATGACGTTGTTCGGCAGGGCCAGGGTGGGCAGCGGGTTCTTTGGCTCCGCACGCAGGTGTTCGTTGCACAGGTAACGCTCACGCAGGCGTTGCATGATGGCATGGGCCTGAACCCCGCCATCCTGCATGGGGATGCTCGCGCAGCCCATCAGGTAGCTGTAGCGGCCTTCATTGAGCACTTCGGCCAGCTCACCCCAGAGCACAGCGATGGTGCCGCCGTTGCGGTAGCCGGGGTCGACGCAGGTGCGGCCCAGTTCGAGGATTGGGCCTTGCAGTTGCAGCAGGCCATGCAGGCTGAATTCTTCTTCGCTGTAGAAGCGCCCCAGGCTGCTGGCGGCCTGATGGTCGAGCAGGCGGGTGGTGGCGACCAGTTCGCCGGTGTTCAGGTCGCGTACACCGATGTGCCGGCAATGTACGTCGTAGTCATCCATGTCCAGGCCCAGTTCAGCGCCCTTGAGCCTGGCCTTGAATTCTGCGCTGAACACTTTGTAGCGCAGGGCCTGTGCTTCCTGCAGGGCCGCGGCGCCGACCAGGCGTTCGGCTTGCAGACGGCGTTCAGTGCTGTTGTCGCCAGAGCGAGCTGTCCGAGTCATTGCGAGTCTCCCTAAGCCAGCCATGAAGGGTTGCGGCCGGTCGGCTTTGTTGTGCAAAGTCAGCCTAGGTAGGCGCGGTGTCACCCCTGTGAACCTTTGGTGATGCTTGCGTGACACCCCCTGACAAGCGAGGAGCGTCCGATGGCCTGGTTGCAACGACTCAACGATCCCCTTCGCCAGCCTATGGCCGGTACTTTGGGTGAGGCATATGCCGCGCAGCTCGAGCGCCTCGGTGGGTGCGCCCCGTTCGAGCTGGCGGTGCTGGGTGGGCGCGCCATGGCCACACCCGGCCTGGCGTTTCTCATTGGCTACCAGGCCGCCTTGCGCATGCTGTGGCCTAGCGCCCCGGCCAGTCTCGGCGCGTTATGCGCCACCGAACGGCGTAGCGTGCGCCCTGCGGACATGCAGACGCGCCTGGAGGGTTTACGCCTGACCGGCAGCAAGGACTTCGTGACCGCCGGGCTTGACGCCGAATGGCTGCTGGTGGCGGCGCGCAGCGAAGGGCAGGGTGAAGCACCGCGCCTGAGCCTGGGAGTGGTTTATCCGGGTGAGCCAGGAGTGACCCTGGAGGCGTTGCCGACCCTGCCTTTGATGCCTGAGGTCGGCCACGGGCGCCTGCAACTGCGCCAGGCTGCCTGCGAGTTGTTGGCAGGTGATGGTTGGGATGCGTACGTCAAACCGTTTCGCTCGCTGGAAGATTTGTACGTACTGGCGGCGATGGTTGCCTGGTTGTATGGCGTAGCGCAGGAATGCGGCTGGCAACAGGAGCTGCGGTTGCGCCTGATTGCCTTGTTGGCCGGCTGTGCCGAGGCCAGCCGCCAGTGCGCCGACAGTGTTGGCTGCCATTTGTTGTTGGCGGGCTTGTTTGCGCAGTTTCAGGCACTGAAAGGGGCCATCGACAAAGCGCTGTCGGCCGGGCCGGCGCAATGGGCGCAGTTGTGGCAGCGTGATCAGGAGGTGATGGCGCTGGCGACGGCTGCTCGGGAAAAGCGCCTGGCCAAGGCTTGGGAGGCTGCCGGATTGTCATGAACGCCTGCCAGGATCGCCTGATCCGTTGAAAAACCGGGTCGCCTTGCGGCCCCAAGAGGCGTTTATGTTGAGGGCAGGGTTGTTGATCCTGGCGGTGGCGGTGGCGGTCGGTTCGGCCAGGGCAGAGGACTGGCCCCTACCGGATTGGCAGGCCGACATCACGGCCATCGACTGGCAGGCTGTCGACAGCTATGCCTTCCCTGAACGCGACGCCACCAAGCGCAGCGGCATTCGCAGCGACGCCCTGCTGATCATCCGTGACGGCCGTATCCTGCACGAACGGTACGCCGCACCTACTACCGCGAAAACCGCCCACCTGACCTGGTCGGTGAGCAAAAGCGTGCTGGCGACAGTGCTGGGCGTGGCCCAAGGTGAGGGGCGTTTTCAACTGCAGGACCCTGCGGCCCGCTTTTACCCGCCCATGCAGGCACACCCCGACGTGCGTCTGGCCGATCTGTTGCATTGGGCCAGTGGCCTGGCCTGGCAGGAAGACTACGAATACGCACCGCTGAAATCCTCGGTAGTGGCCATGCTCTACACGCGCGGGCGCCATGACATGGCGGCTTATACCGCTTCAAGGCCCGTCGCCGAAAAGCCCGGGCAGCGATTCATCTATTCGAGTGGCGACAGCAATGTCCTGGCCGCCGCATTGCGCGGCATGCTCAAGGGCAGTGCTTACCCTGACTACCCCTGGCAGGCGCTGTTCACCCCTCTGGGCATTCACAGCGCCGTTTGGGAACGCGATGGCAGTGGCACCTTCGTTGGCTCTTCCTACCTCTACCTCAGTGCCCGCGACCTGGCGCGCATCGGCCTGTTGATGCAGCGTGAAGGACGCTGGGGTGGCCGCCAGTTGCTGCCGGCAAGCTGGGTTGCTTTCAACCGTACCCTGTTCAGCCAGGCTACACCGCTGCCCGGCGAAGCCAACCCGGGTGGCCACTGGTGGCTCAACCAGCCACTGCCGGGCAGTGCTTCACCTTGGCCTGACGCGCCGGCAGACACCTATGCCGCCCTCGGCCACTGGGGCCAGGCCCTTTACATACTGCCGACCCACAAGCTGGTCATCGTCCGCTACGCCGACGACCGTGATGGCAGTTACCACCATAACGAACTGCTCAAGCGTGTGCTGGCAGCGCTGGCCAAGGAGGGTGCATGAAGCGCCTGCTGGGGCTGGTGATGGTTGCCTTGTTGGGCTGGGCCTGGCTGGAACGCCAGGCATTGGCGGATTTCCCCGGTATTCTTTCGGCTTATTCGGCCAAGGAATATTGCTCCTGCCGTTTTGTCATGGGCTTGGACCCCGCCTATTGCCGGGGTTATGTCGCGCAGTGGTTGCCGTTGAGCATGCTGGAGGAGGACAGCCAGCAGCGTCTGGTTGTCGCAGCGGGCCTGGGCCAGCGCAATCAGGCGGCATGGCAGGGGGCGCAGGCTGGCTGCCGCTTGCTGCCATGAAGACGGCCGGGTAAGGTTGGCGGTCTGGTTTCACGAGATCTGTCATGTTCAAGCTGCCCCGTCTTCTACCCGCACTGTTGCTGGCTCTGTGCCTGCCCGCCCACGCCAATTGGCACCTCGATGGTGAATCCTCACGCCTTTCATTCGTCACCGGCAAGGACGGCGATACGGCCGAGGTCCATCGTTTTCTGGTACTGCATGGCACCGTCGACCGCAAGGGCGCAGCCGGGCTGCGTATCGAGATGGACTCGGTGAGCAGTGGTATCCCGCTACGGGACGAGCGCATGCGTGACGACCTGTTCGAGGTCGGCCGCTTTGCCGAAGCGACGGTCAAGGCCCAACTCGACCTGCGGCCGATAAACGACCTGGCCGACGGCGCGCAGGTCGAATTGCGCCTGCCACTGACCGTTACGCTGCATGGCCAGTCGCACAGCTACAACGCCTTGTTGCTGGCAACCCGCCTCGATGCGCGGCGCTTTCAGGTGGTGACCCTCGAACCGTTGATACTGCACGCCCACGACTTCGGCCTGCTGCCCGGCCTGGAAACCTTGCGCAAGTTCGCCAAGCTCAAATCCATCAACCCGACGGTACCGGTCAATGCGGTGCTGATTTTCAACGCCCGCTGACATGCCGGGGCCGGTCTTTCCCTGGCGCGATGGCAACCAGTTCGAACTGCTGATCGACGGCCCCGAATTCTTTCCACGCATGCTCCAGGCGATCGAGGGTGCTCAAGCCCAGGTCGATCTTGAGCTGTACCTGGTCGAGGCTGGTGCCTGCGCCGAGGCGGTGGTCCAGGCACTGGAGCAGGCGGCCCGGCGCGGTGTACGCGTGCGTTGCCTGTTCGACGACTACGGCTCGTTGGCTTTCAATGCTGTTTTGCGCCAACGCCTGCTGGATGCCGGTGTGTACCTGCGCTGGTACAACCGCCTGCGCTGGCGCCGCGGCGTGCGCAACCTGTATCGCGACCATCGCAAGTTGCTGCTGGTTGACGAGCGCTTGGCGGTGGTCGGTGGTACCGGTGTCACCGATGAGTTCTGGACGCCGGGTGAAGCGACCAGCGAGTGGCATGAGGTGATGGTGCAGATGCGCGGCCCGGTGGTCAGTGATTGGCAGCTACTGTTCAACCGCCAGTGGCAGGCCAACAACCGCCGTACGGCCTGGCGCCCCGCTGAAGGCTTCGGCCTGCCGCGCCTGCCCAAGGTGCCGGTGCAGGGCCAGGGCATGGGCCGGGTGGCCTATGCCGACGCCCGCCAGCACCGTGACATCCTGCATTCGCTGGTGCGTGCGCTCAACAGCGGTAAACAGCGGGTCTGGCTGGCCACACCTTACTTTTTGCCTACCTGGAGCGTGCGCCGCTCGCTGCGCCGGGCGGCAGGCAAGGGTGTCGATGTGCGCCTGCTGCTCACCGGCCCGCGGACCGATCACCCCTCGGTACGCTACGCCGGTCATCGTTACTACCCTCGTTTATTACGCGCGGGGGTACGTATCTACGAATACCAGCCGTGCTTCCTGCACCTGAAGATGGCGCTGGTGGATGATTGGGTCAGCGTCGGCTCGTGCAACTTCGATCACTGGAACCTGCGCTTCAACCTGGAGGCCAACGTCGAGGCATTGGACCCGCCGCTGACGGCCGCCGTGGTCGCCAGCTTCGAGCGCGACTTCAGCCTGAGTGACGAGGTCGATCTTGACCACTGGCACGCCCGGCCGTTGTGGCGCCGCGTGAAGCAGCGGGTGTGGGGCTGGCTCGACCGCCTTGTGGTCAACCTGCTCGACCGTCGCGACTGAAGCAGACTATCGTGCAGTGGTTGTTCCCCAAACTACCGAAGGAGTGGATGCGATGACTGCGAAGAAGATTCTCATGCTGGTGGGCGACTACGTCGAGGACTACGAGGCGATGGTGCCTTTCCAGGCCTTGAGCATGGTGGGCCACACGGTGCATGCGGTGTGCCCGGAAAAAATCGCGGGCCAGACGGTGCGCACGGCGATCCACGATTTTGAAGGCGAGCAGACCTACAGCGAGAAGCCAGGCCACAACTTTGCCCTGAACCATGATTTCGTCCAGGTCCGTGCCGAAAGCTACGACGCCTTGCTGATCCCAGGTGGCCGAGCTCCGGAGTACTTGCGCCTGGATGAGCGTGTGCTGGCGCTGGTAAAGGCTTTTGATCAGGCCGGCAAGCCGATTGCGGCGGTTTGCCATGGTGCGCAGTTGCTGGCGGCGGCTGGCGTGCTGGAAGGGCGTGAGTGCAGTGCGTATCCGGCGTGTGCGCCGGAGGTACGTCTGGCAGGGGGGAAGTTCATCGACATCGCCGTGGACCAGGCTCACGTAGATGGCAACCTAGTGACGGCTCCTGCGTGGCCGGCGCACCCGGCATGGCTTGCGGCCTTCCTCAAGGTGCTGGGGACGCGTATCAGCTGAGCGAGTCAAGGAAAGCTGGGGTGCACCGGCATTGAAAGCTGCGTAGTGGGCATTTACCCGTTCGGTAGCGGTCCTGGAACAGTTCCTGTCGTGTGGGGAAAAGGTGGGGCATTGGTATGGATGTTAGGGTTTCCCCTCAAGCCCGGCTTAGCCGAGCGCGTCACCCACCTCGACAGAACGACCGCCAAGCATGGAAATACGCCTGTTGCACGGTGCCGCTATCGCGCCTTACATCGATGACCTCGCTCGCCTGCGCCTGACTGTGTTGCGCGAGTTCCCCTATCTGTATGACGGCACAGTAGAGTTTGAGGCCGAGCACATGGCAGCCTATGCCCGCTCCGGCCGCAGCCTGGTAGTGCTGGCCCTGGACGATGGGCGTGTGGTTGGCGCCTCGACCGGCCTGCCACTGGTGGACGTTGCGCCCAAGTTTCAGCAGCCGTTCCTGGCGCAGGGGCGCGACCCTGCCAGCGTGTACTATTTCGGCGAATCGCTGGTGCTGCCCGAATATCGTGGCCAAGGCCTGGGTGTGCGCTTCTTCATCGAGCGTGAGTCCTACGCGCACAAGCTGGCCGAATTCGACTACTGCGCGTTTTGCACCGTCGAGCGCCCTGGCATGCACCCCAGACGGCCTGCCAACTACAAGCCATTGCACGGTTTCTGGCGAAACCGGGGCTTCCTGCATGACCCATCCCTGCGCACTCATTACGCTTGGCGCGATTTGGGCGAACAGGAAAGCAGCAACAAGATCATGTCATTCTGGCTCAAGGAACTACCCATATGATCCGCGTGGCGGGCTGCCAGTGAACCATAGGGGTGCATGAACGATTGGGGCTGCAAAGCAGCCCCGATACCGCTTACTTGACTTCTACCGCCAGGCTTTCGGCGATCTTGCTCTGCCACAGCGCAGGGCCGGTGATGTGCACCGACTCACCGTTGCTGTCCACCGCGACGGTGACTGGCATGTCTTTGACTTCGAACTCGTAGATCGCTTCCATGCCCAGTTCGGCGAAGGCCAGAACCTTGGACTTGCGAATCGCCTGGGCCACCAGGTAGGCAGCGCCGCCGACGGCCATCAGGTAAACGGCCTTGTTGTCCTTGATCGCTTCGATGGCGGTCGGGCCACGCTCGGACTTGCCGATCATGCCCAGCAGGCCGGTCTGTTCAAGGATCTGGCGGGTGAACTTGTCCATCCGGGTGGCGGTGGTCGGGCCAGCCGGGCCTACCACTTCGTCACCGACCGGGTCGACCGGGCCGACGTAGTAGATGAAGCGGCCTTTGAGGTCAACCGGCAGCGCTTCGCCACGGTTGAGCATCTCGACCATGCGCTTGTGCGCGGCATCGCGGCCGGTGAGCATCTTGCCGTTGAGCAGGATGGTCTCGCCCGGCTTCCAGCTGGCCACTTCTTCCGGGGTGATGTCGTCGAGGTTGACGCGGCGGGCGCTCGGGCCGGCTTCCCAGACGATTTCCGGGTAGGCGTCCAGCGACGGGGCTTCAAGCTCGGCCGGGCCGGAGCCGTCGAGCACGAAATGCGCGTGACGGGTGGCGGCGCAGTTGGGGATCATGCACACCGGCAGGGATGCGGCGTGGGTCGGGTAGTCCATGATCTTGACATCGAGCACGGTGGTCAGGCCACCCAGGCCCTGGGCGCCGATGCCCAGCTGGTTGACCTTCTCGAACAGCTCCAGGCGGATCTCTTCGAGGCGGTTCTGCGGGCCACGGGCTTTGAGTTCATGGATGTCGATGGACTCCATCAACACTTCCTTGGCCATGACTGCGGCTTTTTCGGCGGTACCGCCGATGCCGATACCGAGCATGCCAGGCGGGCACCAGCCGGCACCCATGGTCGGGACGGTCTTCAGGACCCAGTCGACGATCGAGTCGGACGGGTTGAGCATGGCCATCTTCGACTTGTTTTCCGAGCCGCCGCCTTTGGCTGCCACATCGACTTCGACCTTGTCGCCAGGGACGATCGAGTAGTGGATGACGGCTGGAGTGTTGTCCTTGGTGTTCTTGCGGGCACCGGCCGGGTCGGCCAGGATCGAAGCGCGCAGAACGTTTTCAGGCAGGTTGTAGGCGCGACGCACACCTTCGTTGATCATGTCGTCGACGCTCAGGGTGGCGCCGTCCCAGCGCACGTCCATGCCGACGCGCACGAATACGGTGACGATACCGGTATCCTGGCAGATCGGGCGGTGGCCGGTGGCGCACATGCGCGAGTTGATCAGGATCTGGGCGATGGAGTCGCGCGCGGCAGGCGACTCTTCACGCAGGTAGGCCTCGTGCATCGCCTGGATGAAATCGACGGGGTGGTAGTACGAAATGAATTGCAGGGCGTCGGCGACGCTCTGAATCAGGTCGTCTTGCTTGATCACGGTCATGCAGCGCGCTCCTCTTAAAGACGGGAACATTCGTAAAGGCCTTCCGACACTGCACACCTGCGTGTCGAAACGCCTGGCAAGGCGTCGACAGGTCAGGCCGACGCAAAAAGGCGCGGCAGTATAGCGCGCCTGTGCCTGCGAAACACCTGCGTGTGGTCTGGACCATGGTCTGCAGGCGACGGGCATCCTTTTTGCTGCCGATGCCGGCTTGCCTTAGAGTGGCGATGTATAGCCGGAGAAGTGATGACCATGCCTGAACTCTGTGTCGGCGAGCGCCGCTGGACGGTGCCCACCGGCAGCAATCTGCTCGATGCCCTGAACGACGCGGGGCTGAATGTGCCTTACAGCTGCCGTGCAGGTAGCTGTCACGCCTGCCTGGTGCATTGCCTGGACGGGCAACCCGCCGATGCACGGCCCGAGGCCCTGGCGCTGGAAAAACACGCACAGGGCTGGCGGTTGGCATGCCAGTGCCGGGTGATTGACGACCTGCGCGTAGCGGTGTTCGACCCCCTGCAGGACGGCATCTCTGCACAGGTCTGTGCGCTGGACTGGTTCGGTGATGTGCTGCGCTTGCGCCTGCGGCCGGAGCGGGCATTGCGTTATCAGGCCGGTCAGCATGTGGTGCTGTGGAACGGTGCGGTGGCCCGGCCCTATTCATTGGCAAGCCTGCCGGGCGAAGATGACTTCCTTGAGTTCCATATCGACTGCCAGCGCCCGGGCGCCTTTTGCGACAAGGCCCGTGGTTTGCAAGTTGGCGATACGCTGCGCCTGGGGGAACTGCGCGGTGGGGCGCTGCATTACGACCTGGACTGGCAGGGGCGGGCGCTATGGTTGCTGGCAGCAGGTACCGGGCTTGCGCCATTGTGGGGCATCTTGCGCGAGGCGGTGCGGCAGGGGCATCGGGGGGAGATCAGGGTGATGCATGTGGCGCATGATGACGCCGGGCATTACCTGGCTGAGCCGTTGATGCAGATCGAAGGCGTGATTGTCGAGCGGGTACTGGCGGATCAGCTGGATGCAGCGCTGGCGACATTGCGGCCATCATCGCGGCAGACTATCGCGTTGGTGTGTGGCTCGCCGGGAAGTGTAGAGCGTTTCGCGCGGCGGCTGTTCATTGCGGGGGTACCGAGGAATCAGGTATTTGCCGATGTGTTCGTCGAGCATGCCTGAAGACGGTGTGCAGTGATTGAACCGGCGCCGCAGAGCGGCGCCGGTTGAGGCAGATCAGCCGACCAGCGGATCACCGACATGCAGGATCTTCATGCCGTTGGTACCACCGATGGTGTGGTAGCTGTCGCCCTTGGTCAGGATCACCCAGTCGCCTTGCTCCACCAGGCCACGCTTGAGCAGTTCGTCGACTGCCGCCTGGCTGACCTTGTCGGCCGGCAGCGAAGCCGGGTCGAACGCGATCGGATAGACGCCGCGGAACATCGACGCGCGTGCCTGGGTAGCGCGGTGCGGCGACAGTGCGTAGATCGGTACGTGCGAGCGCAGGCGCGACATGATCAGCGGGGTGTAGCCACTTTCGGTGAGGGCGATGATCGCCTTGACGCCGGGGAAGTGGTTGGCAGTGTACATCGCCGCCAGGGCGATGCTCTCGTCGCAGCGCTCGAAGGTGGTGTGCAGACGGTGGCTGGACTTCTGGCTGGTCGGGTGCTTTTCAGCGCCCAGGCAGATGCGCGCCATGGCCTGTACCGCTTCGATCGGGTAGGAACCGGCGGCGCTTTCGGCCGACAGCATCACCGCATCGGTGTTGTCCAGCACGGCGTTGGCCACGTCGGACACTTCGGCGCGGGTCGGCATCGGGTTCTGGATCATCGACTCCATCATCTGGGTCGCCACGATCACCGCCTTGTTGTTGCGGCGTGCGTGCTGGATGATCTTCTTTTGGATGGCGATCAGCTCGGCGTCGCCGATTTCCACGCCCAGGTCGCCACGGGCAACCATCACGGCATCGGAGGCGGCGATCAGCTTGTCGAGGGTTTCGTCGTCGGCAACGGCTTCGGCACGCTCGATCTTGGCCACCAGCCAGGCGCTGCCGCCGGACTCGTCGCGCAGCTTGCGGGCATATTCCATGTCGCTGGCGTCACGCGGGAAGGACACGGCCAGGTAGTCCAGGTCCATTTCCGCGGCCAGCTTGATGTCGGCCTTGTCTTTTTCGGTCAGGGCCGGCGCGGTCAGGCCGCCACCTTTGCGGTTGATGCCTTTGTGGTCCGACAGGGGGCCACCGATGATCACCACGCAGTGCAGTGCATCCGCGGTAGCGGTCTCGACGCGCATGACCACACGGCCGTCGTCGAGCAGCAGTTCGTCACCAACGCCGCAGTCCTTGACCAGGTCGGGATAGTCGATACCGACGATGTCCTGGTTGCCTTCGGTCAGCGGGTGGGCGGTGGAGAAGGTGAACTTGTCACCGATCTTCAGTTCGATGCGCTTGTTGCTGAACTTGGCGATGCGGATCTTCGGACCCTGCAGGTCGCCCAGCAATGCGACATGGCGGCCGTTCTTGGCAGCGATTTCACGGATCAGGCGGGCGCGCGCCTTGTGCTCGTCCGGGGTGCCGTGGGAAAAGTTCAGGCGTGCCACGTCCAGGCCGGCGAGGATCAGTTGTTCGATCACTTGCGGCGAATTGCTGGCGGGGCCGAGGGTGGCGACGATTTTGGTACGGCGGATGGTCATGCACAGACTCCTATAGTGAAGCGCAGCGAAAGGCTACTCCTGAATCGCCCTGTAGTCATTGTTCCGTTGCACTACCTGCAGGCGGGTACGATAGGGCAGCTGCAAGCTGCAAGTTGCAAGTTGCAAGCTGAAGAAATATACCGGCACGCCGATATACTCTTTATTAAAGGAGATCCCCATGCGAGCCCTGATCGTTTTTGCCCTGGCGGCCAGCGCCGTCGGCTGTACCCGCTGGTCCATGGACCACCATCTGAACAACGCCTATCGTGCGTACGACCGAGGCGATTGCCAGCGGGTCATGCTCGAGCTGTCGCAGGTCGACCGTACCAGCCGCGCGCGGCCGTTCATCCATCCGGAAGTGTCGTTGCTGCGGGGTCAGTGCCTGGAGCGCCAGAAGCTTTTCGTGGACGCAGCACAAACCTACGAATACCTGATCCAGCAGTATCCGCGCAACGAGTACGCCTACCGGGCCAAGGCGCGACTGCAGACTCTGGAGAAGCTGGGCCACTACCGCGCTGGCGAGGGTGCGATGGCCAGCCCGGTGAATACCTCTCCTTGGCGTTAACACCAAGGTATCGTTTATTTCACGGGATTTGCCGCGTGCGCTGCGTTAACCTGTAACTCACTTGTTACAACAACCGCCAGTACCTCGTATTCCTGGCATCGGGTACGGACTGCAATTGTGACCATGTTCAATCAGCGTCATATCGAACGCCATCAGTTACCTTGTGTACTGAGGGTCTTCAACCGCTTTACCGATCAGCCGATCGGGCAGCTGGGCAATGCCTCGGAAGATGGCTTGATGTTGATCAGCCAGTTACCGGTGCTGGTGGGGCCGGATTTCGAGTTGCAGTTGCGCCTGCCGCTGCCCGGTGGTGGCTTTCAGTTCATCAACCTGACCGCCAGTTGCCTGTGGTGCCGTGAGGACCAGACGCCTGGCCATTACGATTCGGGCTTCATGCTGCTGCAGGCACCACGCGAATACGACGAATTCGTGCGCTCGTTGCGCGACTATTTCAGTTTCCACCCGGCCAACGCTTCCGTCTGAGGCCATGTCCGCTAGAATCGGGGCGACCTTTGATCAGGACGTCCCCGTGACCTCTAGCATTTTCTGGCACGACTACGAAACCACCGGTATCAACCCGCGCTGCGACAGGCCGTTGCAGGTGGCCGGAGTGCGCACCGACTTCGAGCTCAATGAGATCGACGAGCCGATCAGTCTTTATTGCCGCCCCAGCGACGATATCCTGCCGCACCCGGCGGCCTGCCTGGTGACGGGTATCACCCCCCAGCAACTGGCCAGCCAAGGCCTGTGCGAAGCCGAGTTCATGACGCGGGTGCACGCGCAACTGGCCCTCCCGGGGACCTGCGGCGCCGGTTACAACACCTTGCGCTTCGACGACGAGGTTACCCGCTACAGCCTGTACCGCAACTTCTTCGACCCCTATGCCCGGGAGTGGCAGGGCGGCAATAGCCGCTGGGACTTGATCGATGTGGTACGCACTGCTTATGCCCTTCGCCCTGAAGGCATCGTCTGGCCGCAACAGCACGGGCGCACCAGCCTGCGTCTTGAACTGCTCAGCAAGGCCAATGGCATCGAGCATGGGCATGCACACGAGGCACTTTCCGACGTGCGGGCCACCATCGCACTGGCGCGTCTGATCCGGCACAAGCAACCCAAGTTGTATGAGTGGCTGTTCCAGTTGCGCAGCAAGCACAAAGTGATGGAGCAAATCCGTCTGCTGCAGCCGTTGGTGCATATATCGGGGCGGTTCTCGGCGGCGCGCAATTATCTGGGGGTGGTCTTGCCTTTGGCCTGGCACCCACGTAATCGCAACGCGCTGATTGTGTGCGACCTGCAACAGGAAACCCTACCCTTATTAAGGGAAAGTGCCGAGGTGCTTCGTGAACGCTTGTACACGCGTCGTGAGGAATTGTCTGACGGACAATTACCCATACCGCTGAAGTTGGTGCAGATCAATCGCTGCCCGGTAGTGGCGCCGCTCTCGGTATTGCGCGCGCCCGATCAGCAACGGCTCGGTATCGATTTGGCGCTCGTGCAATCACGCGCTGAAGAGTTGGCCAATCAACAGAATGCTTGGCAACACAAGCTGGAACACATTTACGGCAAGGACGACTTTGTTCCGAGTGACGATCCGGAACAGCAATTGTATGAAGGGTTTCTCGGCGACCGCGACCGCCGGCTGTGCGAACAAGTAAGAACGCTGGACCCTGCACAGTTGGGGCAAGGCCACTGGATGTTCGATGACCCGCGCATGCCTGAGTTGTTGTTCCGGTATCGGGCGCGCAACTTCCCGGAAACCTTGAATAGCGAAGAGCGGCAACGCTGGTATGGTTTCTGCCAGCAGCGGCTGAGCGATCCGCATTGGGGGGCACCCAACACGCTGGGTGACTTCGAGCAGGCGCGCCAAAGCGCCTGGGCCAACGCGGACGAGGCCGGGCGTCAGGTGCTGGATGCCTGGCAGGCGCATGCCCGACAACTGGCGGAGCAGTTTGCCATCAGTGTTTGAGTGGTTTTATACAAGCAAACAAAAACGCCGGCATCGTGCCGGCGTTTTTGTTTTTAGCAGTACAGCGATCGAGCGGACAATCAGTCCAGCAGGGTCGCCCAGCTTTCAACCACATCGCCACCCCATTTGGCTTTCCACTCTTTCAGGGTTTTGTGGTTGCCGCCTTTGGTTTCGATCACTTCACCATTGTGCGGGTTTTTGTATTGCTTGACCTTGCGCGCACGTTTGGTGGCGGTGGTCTTGACGGCGCCACGTGGCCCTTTGCTCAGTTTCGACTCCGGGTCGAGCAGGGCAATGACGTCGCGCAGCGATTTGGAGTATTCGCCCATCAGGGTGCGCAGTTTGCCTTCGAACTCCAGTTCTTTTTTCAGCTTGTCATCCTGCGACAGGTTGGCCAGGCGGGCCTGAAGTTCCTTGATGGCTTCTTCGGTGGCGCGGTATTCGTTGATCAGGGACATGGAGTGTTCCTTAATGCGTGTTCGGAAATGTGTGGAGCAATAATAGACAGGCGAAACTCTCAAGTAAACCTATTAATCAGTTCCTCAACTGTTTATGTCGCTGTGACAAAATATCTCAAGGTTAAAAAAATATTTACATAAGGCCCGGCAATTCGTCATGTTTCACCCACGCTGTTGCAGCGTGCCGCAGCTTGCGTGTAAGCGAGGAGGCGGGCGGCGGTGTGGTGCAATGATTACTGCGTTTTTCCGGGCGGGCCGCTAGAATGAGCGCCTTTGCGAAGTTCTGGAGTCTTATTCATGCGCACCTATCGTCTGGTGATCGCTTGCCCCGACCGTGTTGGTATCGTGGCGAAAGTCAGTAATTTCCTGGCTTTGTACAATGGCTGGATCAACGAAGCGAGCCACCACTCCGATGAGCAGAGTGGCTGGTTCTTCATGCGCCATGAAATCCGCGCCGAATCGCTGCCATTTGGTATCGAGGCCTTCCGTGAAGCCTTCTCGCCGATCGCCGAAGAGTTTTCCATGGCCTGGCGCATTACTGACTCGGCTCAGAAAAAGCGCGTGGTGCTGATGGCGAGCCGCGAATCCCACTGCCTGGCTGACCTGTTGCACCGCTGGCACACCGATGAACTGGATTGCGAGATCCCCTGCGTGATTTCCAACCACAACGATCTGCGCAGCATGGTCGAGTGGCACGGCATCCCGTTCTTCCATGTACCGGTCGACCCGAAAGACAAGGCGCCTGCGTTTGCTGAAGTGTCGCGCCTGGTTCAGGAACATGCGGCCGATGTGGTGGTGCTGGCGCGTTACATGCAAATCCTGCCACCGCAGTTGTGCCAGGATTACGCCGAAAAAGTCATCAACATCCACCACAGCTTCCTGCCGTCGTTCGTCGGTGCCAAGCCTTACCACCAGGCCGCCCTGCGTGGGGTGAAGCTGATCGGTGCTACTTGCCACTACGTGACTGAAGAGCTGGACGCAGGCCCGATCATCGAGCAGGACGTGGTACGTGTGAGCCATGCCGACAGCATCGAGGACATGGTCCGCTTCGGCCGCGACGTCGAGAAGATGGTGCTTGCCCGTGGCCTGCGCTATCACTTGGAAGACCGCGTGCTGGTGCACGGCAACAAGACTGTCGTGTTCGACTGATACGGGCTTTGGGGCTGCAACGCGGCCCCAGCTATGCAGGGGATGCAACATGACAAGCTCACGCAACAAACCCACCGCATCAGCACCGCCCACCCTTGGTGAAGGCTGCCTTGCCCGCTATGACCCCGATGCCCTGAGCGAACAGGACGGCACCGATTTTCCCGGTGCCGCCGAGCTCTGGCGCCAGCTCAACCCGCCTGACGCCGCCAGCGCTCCAGTAGCGGGCGCGCCAGCAGGCAGACGAACACCGGCCCCCCGGCCAGCAGGTAAAAATAGTAAGTGACCGCACGCCAGATCAGGATCGCTGCGGCAGCGGTGGAGCTGCCCACCAGAGGCGTCAACAGGCTTGCCGATGTCAGCTCGGCGGCCCCGGCTCCGCCCGGCAGCAGGCTGAATTGCCCGGCACTGAGCGAGAGCATCTGCACCAGAAAACTCGGGATCCACGACAACTCCACGCCCAAGCCTTGCAACACCAGGTACAGCACGCTGTAGCGCAGGCTCCAGTGCGCGCAGGTGAGGGTGAACACAAGCACCAACGTGCTTTTGGGAAGCTGCCAGGTCTGCGCCAAGGCATCGATGAAATGCAACAGCTTGCGTGCCCAGCGCCGTTTGCGCGCCGGCGCCATCCCCATGCGCTGCAAAAGCCGCCCGTTGAGGCGCATCACCGTCCGTCGGTAACGTAGCAGCGCCACTATTGCCGCCAGTGCCGAGCACAGCAACAGCGCGCTGCCCAGCAACATGCTCTGCTGGCTGCGGCCAAGGCTGTGGAACAGTGCGTAACCGGCTATTGCCAACATGGCACAGAAGAAGAACAGCAGGTCGTTCAACTGGTCCATGGCAAACACCGCACCGCTGCGTGCCGGGCCGATACGGTCGCGGGCCAGCAGCGCCATGAGTGTCAGCGGCCCACCACTGCCGCCTGGGGTGGTGCAAATGGCGAATTCGGTGGCCATCACCACGCCGAGGCTGCGTACGTGCCCAAGCTTTGCTCCCTGCTGGCCAAGCAGCAGGCGCAGCCGCACGGCATTGATCACCCAGCACAGCAGGATCATGCCCAGCAGGGTCAGCATCAAGCCGGGGTCGAAGGCCTTGAGCCGGGGCAGCAGTTCGCTTCCCCCCAGCAGGGCCGGTATCACCATGGCCGTCACCAAAGCCATGGCCAGCCAGCCCAGACGGTTCATCCGTTTGCCTGGCGCTGTAGCCAGGCCGACTTGGTCAGGGGGGCGCGGCCTTGCATCAGCAGCTTGTCCAGCGTTCGCAGCCAGTAATCTCGTGAGGAGCGGTGGCGCATGTCCACCGGATGCAGCCCAAGGCGCAGGGTTTGCGCGTTGCGCCAGCGCCTGCATTGCCAGTCACAGACCACTCGCGACACGCTGCGGCGCCAGGTGCTGCGGGCACTCCAGACCAGGCCGGGGGCATTGAACGCAGTGAAGTCCGGCAAGCGATACAGGTGCTGTGGTGTGCTGGTGTAGCGCAACGGCAGTTGGCTCAGGGCCTGGCGGGTGCCTTGGCTCATCAGCCAGGCCGGGGCGACGAAGCCTGCGACGGGCCAGTCTTGCCGGGCGAAGACTTCAAGGCCGGCCTCCAGGCGTTGCATGGCCTGCGCCTGGTTCAAGGCATAGAATTCACCTTCATGGGTGTACAGGCGGCGCATGAAGTACTCACGCAGGCTGCTTGGCGATGGCCCATCGTCGGCGTGATACAAGCCATGCAACGCCAGTTCATCGCCACGCGCCAGGCGCCGTTCGAGCAGGCGGCAGAATGCTGGGGAGCCTGCCAGCGGGTTGCGGTGATGGAAGTTCGGCACTACCAGCCAGGTCATGGGCACATGGCCCATTTCGTCGACCGCCTGAACGAAGGGCTGGTAGTCCGGCCAGGTCTCAGGCGCGATATCGTGCAGCACGAGCATCAGGCTGCCCGGCGCGGTGCTGGCCTCAAGCATGGGCGCGTACCTGTGGTTGATGGCCAAGCACCGCTTGATAGTGCTGCAGCAGGCCGGCGACGACATTGTCCCACGAATAATGTTGCTCAACGTGGCTGCGGGCCTGGGCCCCGAGCTTGCGCACGCCGGCTTCGAACACCTCACGCACTGCAGTGGCCATGGCCTGCCCATCGTTTGCCCGGCACAGGCGCCCGCACTGCTCATTGACGATCTCGCCGAAGGCCCCGGCGTGCACGGCCACCACGGGAGTGGCGCTGGCCATTGCTTCAAGGATGACCAGGCCGAAGGTTTCCTGGTCGCCGGCATGCACCAACAGGTCGGCGCTGGCCACCAGCCTGGCGACGTCCTGCGGCGCGCAGAATCGATTGATCACGCTGACGTTGTCAGGGACGTTGGCTGGCATGTTCGAGCCCACCAGCAACAGGTGGTAAGGGCGGCCAAGACGCTGTATGCAATCGAGCAGTACGGGCAGGTTTTTTTCCCGCGAGCCACGGCCAGCGAAGACCAGCAGGCGACTGGTATCGGGTATGCCCAGTTCGGCGCGCAGTTGCGGGTCACGGTGTTGCGGGTTGAACGTGGCCAGATCGACGCCCAGGCGCTGCACATGGACATCGCGCACACCCAGGCGGCGAAGCTTGTCGGCCATCACCTGGCTGGGCGCCAGCACTCGGTCGAAATTGCCGTACAGCTTGCTGACATAGGCTTCTACATTTGGCATGAACCAGTTGCCCATGCGGTTGCTGACCAGCAGCGGCAAGTCGGAGTGATAGAAACCGATCACGGGTACATCCAGCTGACGCCGCGCCTCGAGGGCCGCCCAGGCGGTCAGGTAGGGGTCACCCACCTCGATGAGGTCGGGCTTGAGGCCGCGCAGCACATTGCACCAGGGGGCCAGCCGCACTGGGAAGCGGTAGCCTTTGCCGAAGGGCAGGGGCGGAGCCGGAACTTGATAGATGCCGTCTTCCTGGCGAGCGCTGGCTCCGGGAATCAACAGGCTGTGGCGTACGCCGTCAATGGCGTCGAGACGGTGGTGTTTGGCATCAAGATAAGTGCGTACGCCGCCGCTGGCCGGGGCGTAGAACATGGTGATGTCAGCGATGTGCACGATCAGCATCCCTCCGGGATCGACTTTTGGTCCGTCATCGGGCTGTAACAGGCCGGGGATGACGCGCCTAAGGTTGACCTACCTGAAGGATAGTTTGTTCGGTTGGGTTGGGTGGGAGCTGCAAGCAAGAGGCGGCGCCAAATCCACTTTTACTTGCAGCTTGCAGCTTGCCGCTTGGCGCTAGATGCGGAAGCTGCCTACCAGGTGCTTGAGGCGGGAGGCCTGCTGCTCCAGGTCCGAGCACGCCCGCAGGGTGGCCTGCAGGTTCTCGACCCCTTCCTGGTTGAGCATGTTGATCTCATTGATGTCCATGTTGATCGAGTCGACCACGGCTGTCTGCTCCTCGGTTGCAGTGGCCACCGACTGGTTCATGCCGTCGATTTCACCGATGCGCACGGTGACGCTGTCCAGGCGCTCACCGGCCTGGTTGGCGATCGCCATGCTGTCCTGGCTGTGGCGCTGGCTCTGGCCCATGGTATCGACCGACTCGCGGGCACCGACCTGCAGCTCCTCGATCATCGCCTGTACCTGTTGCGCCGACTCCTGGGTACGGTGCGCCAGGTTGCGTACTTCGTCGGCGACCACGGCAAAACCACGCCCGGCTTCTCCAGCCCGTGCGGCTTCGATGGCGGCGTTCAGCGCCAGCAGGTTGGTCTGTTGGGAAATACTGGTGATCACCTCAAGGATCTGGCCGATGTTCACCGTCTTGCTGTTGAGCGTTTCGATGTGCGCGCTGGAGGTGACGATCAGGTCCGACAGGCGATTCATCGCCTCGATATTGCGCGTCACGACTTGCTGGCCCTCTTCGGCCAACAGGCGTGCAGAGCTTGCATGTTGCGAAGCCTGGGCGGCATTGCCGGCGATTTCCTGGGCGGCGGCACCCAGTTCGTTGATGGCCGCGGCAACGCTGTTGGTGCGGTTGGACTGCTCGTCCGAGTTGGTCATCGACGAGTTGGAGGCGCTGATCACGCGCAGGGCCACTTCGTTGACCTGCTCGGTGGCCGAGGACACCTCGCGGATCGAGCCGTGGATGCGCTCGACGAAGCGGTTGAAGGCGGTGCCGAGGATGCCGAACTCATCATGGTTGTGGATTTTCAGGCGTTTGGTCAGGTCGCCTTCACCTTCGGCGATGTCTTCCATGGCGCGGGTCATGGTGAGCAAGGGTTGCATCAGCACGCGGATCAGCAGGCCCAGCAAGCCAATGATGATCACGACCGCCACCGCCGTGGCGATCACGGCCGACGTACGGAAGTTGCTGAGCATGGCAAAGGCTTTGTCCTTGTCCACCGACAGGCCGATGTACCAGTTGGCCGATGGCAGGCCCTTGATCGGGGTGAAGGTCAGCAGGCGGGTCTGGCCATCGGCCTCGATTTCGGTGAGCTCGCCGGTTAGTTTCGGCGTGTGCTGCGGGAACAGGTCCGACAGCGATTTCATGACCAGTGCCTTGTCCGGGTGCACCAGAATCTTGCCTTGGTCGTTGACCAGGAAGGCATAGCCCATGCCGCCGAAGTTCAGCGAGTTGATGATCTGCACCAGGCCGTCCAGGGCCAGGTCGCCACCGACTACGCCGACACTCGCGGACACTTTGCTGAGGATGCCGATGACCATCTGGTTGGTGGTCATGTCGATGTAGGGCTCGGTGAGGATGGCGCCCGGGGCGCTCATGCCATCCTTGTACCAGGGGCGGGTGCGTGGGTCGTAGCCATCAGGCATCTTCGAGTCGGGTCGCACGCTGAAGCCACCGTCGACCTTGCCCAGGTAGACGGTCAGGAAGCTTGACGTCAGGGCGCTCTGGCCCATCAGCGTTTCTGCGCTGGCAGGTTGCTGGGCGATGTTCTGCGCCAGGTTTTCAACCAGTTTTATACGGCCTTCGAACAGGTTGCGAATGTTGTTCGAAGTGGATGTGCCCATTTCAGCCAGATAATTCTCCAGGTTTTCACGGATGGCATTACGCTGGAGATAGTCGTTGTAGAGGGTGAACAGGCTGAAGGCGAGTATCACGATCAGTGATGCGGCCAAAAGAATCTTGTGGCTGAAACGAAGGCTTTTGTTCATGGCGTGATCGGTTCCGCTAAGGTTTTTATCGGGCGTTCGCACGAGTACCGCTTAAAACAGTGCAACATCCCGAAAGTCCTTTCAGGGGTGTTCTGTCTTCAAAGGCGAATATCATCCAGAGCTATCGGCTGGTGGGTGGGCAAGCTTGAGCAGAGGATTAAAAAGATGTCGGAAACTTCGACCATAGTTGTAGGCGCTGGCCCGGATGGCCAGCCTGTGACTCAAGCCATGCGCCTGGCTAACCGCCATGGCCTGGTTGCCGGTGCCACCGGTACCGGCAAGACCGTGACCTTGCAACACCTGGCGGAGGTGTTCAGTGATGCTGGTGTGGCAGTGTTCGCCGCCGATGTCAAAGGTGACCTGTGCGGTGTCGGTGCGGCGGGTGCGCCCCAGGGCAAGGTGGCCGAGCGCATTGCCGGCATGCCTTGGCTGGGTTACAAGGCGCAGGCCTACCCGCTGAGCCTGTGGGATATCGCCGGGCAGTCCGGCCACCCGCTGCGCACCACCCTCAGTGAGATGGGGCCGCTGTTGCTCGGCAATCTGCTTGAGCTGACCGACAGCCAGCAGGCTGCGTTGTATGCCGCATTCAAGGTGGCTGACCGTGACGGGTTGCTGCTGCTCGACCTCAAGGACCTCAAGGCGCTGCTGGCCCACCTTAAAGACAATCCCCAGTTGCTGGGCGAAGACAGTGCGCTGATGACCACGGCCTCGACCCAGGCATTGTTGCGGCGTTTGGCAACGCTGGAGCAACAGGGTGCCGAGGCGCTGTTCGGTGAGCCGGCATTGCAACTTGAGGACCTATTGCGCACGGACGCTGATGGTCGTGGGCGAATTCATCTGCTCGATGCCAGCCGGTTGGTGCATGAGGCCCCGAAGGTATACGCCACCTTCCTGCTGTGGCTGCTGGCCGAGCTGTTCGAGCAATTGCCGGAGCGAGGCGACGCCGACAAGCCGGTGCTTGCGCTGTTTTTCGACGAAGCGCACCTACTGTTCAACGGTACCCCGAAAGCTCTGCAGGATCGCTTGGAACAGGTGGTTCGGCTCATTCGCTCCAAGGGCGTGGGGGTATTCTTTGTCACCCAGTCGCCGGGCGATCTGCCCGACAGCGTTCTGGCCCAATTGGGGTTGCGCATACAGCATGGGCTAAGGGCCTTTACCGCCAAAGAGCAAAAATCGCTGCGGGCCGTGGCAGACGGCTTTCGCCCGAACCCGGCATTCGACACTCTGGCAGTGCTGACCGAGCTGGGGATTGGCGAGGCTCTGGTGGGTACGCTTGAAGAAAGGGGTACGCCGGCGATGGTTCAGCGGGTGTTGATTGCGCCGCCGCAATCGCGAATCGGGCCGTTGGGTGTGGCCGAGCGTAGTGCGCTGATAACAGGGTCACCGTTGGCGGGGCGCTATGACAAGCCTATTGACCGGGAGTCGGCGTACGAAATGCTGGCCCGGCGCAAAGGCGAGCCGGTAGAGCCCGTGCCGGCGCCCAAGGCGGATGATGACAGCCTGGTCGACAAGGCCGGGGATTTCTTGCAGAGCGCGGCGGGGCAGGCGATCAAGTCGGCGGTGCGTCAGGCGGCCAACCAGTTGGGGCGCCAGCTGGTGCGGGGGTTGATGGGGTCATTGCTCGGGGGCAAGAAGCGTTAGCATTCACAGGGACCGCGCAGCTCTTGAGGGCTGCGCTGTACCTGTGGGAGCCGGCTTGCCGGCGATGGGCCGCAAAGCGGCCCTTTTCACTGCACTGTTATGGCTCAGCCGATAGCCTTGGATGCCAGCCAGAACAAGCCAGCCGCCAGGCCCATCGTCGCCGGCAGGGTCAATACCCAGGCCAGCAGGATGGTTTTCACTGTGCCGCCTTGCAGGCCGCTCTTGTTGGCAACCATGGTGCCGGCCACGCCGGACGACAACACGTGGGTAGTCGAAACCGGCAGGGCGAACACGTTGGCCATGCCAATGGCGCATGCTGCGGTGATCTGGGCCGACATGCCCTGGGCATAGGTCATGCCCTGTTTGCCGATCTTCTCGCCTACGGTCAGTACCACGCGTTTCCAGCCAACCATGGTGCCCAGGCCCAGAGCCAGGGCGACGGCAACGATTACCCAGAACGGGGCATATTCGGTGGTGGCGGTGAGGTCCTTGCGCAATTTGTCGAGGTCGGCCTTTTCACGCGCATCCAGCCCCGGCAGCTTGCCGACCTTCTTCGCCGTGTCATCCAGGCACAGCAGATAGCGGCGCACTTCCACGCGCTTGTCGGCTTCCAGGGCACGGTAATCGGTCACGCCCTGCAGCGAGGATTGCAGTGCGGCGATGGTGGGTTCGGTCTGCTGCGGGTTGCAACTGAACTGCTCCGGCAGGTCGCTGGCTTGCGCCTTGCCCAGTGCCAGGAACTCGCCCAGGGTGGCGGCGTTGCGCTGGTAGAACTGGCTCAGGTGCATCGTCGCGTCGCGGGTGCGCTCGATCTGGTAGGTGGTGCTGTTCAGGTCGAGCACGAACTTGGCCGGAACAATGCCGATCAGTACCAGCATGATCAGGCCGATGCCTTTCTGGCCATCGTTGGAGCCGTGTACGAAGCTCACGCCCATTGCCGAAATCACCAGCACCAGGCGGTTCCAGAAGGGGGGATGCTTCTTGTCGTCGAGCTTGCGGCGCTGCTCTGGCGTCTTGTGCATCTTCGACAGCGGGCGCCACCATTTCAGGCCGAGCAGCAACAGCGCAGCCACAGCAAAGCCGGCCATGGGCGAAATGACCAGGGACATGGCGATGTCGATCGCCTTCTGCCAGTTGACGCCGTCACCCAAGGGAATGTCGCTGATCAGGGCATTGGCCAGGCCCACGCCAAGGATCGAACCGATCAAGGTGTGCGAGCTCGAGGCCGGGATGCCGAAATACCAGGTACCCAGGTTCCAGGTGATGGCCGCAGCCAGCAACGAGAAGACCATGGCCAGGCCATGCCCGGTGTTCACATTGATCAGCAGCTCGACCGGCAGCAGGTGAACGATGGCGTAAGCCACCCCGACACCGCCCAGCAGAACGCCAAGGAAGTTGAACACCCCGGAGAAGAACACGGCCAGGTGTGGTGGCATGGCTTTGGTATAGATGACGGTGGCTACCGCGTTGGCGGTGTCATGAAAGCCATTGATGAACTCGAATGCGAGCACGAAGGTCAGGGCGAGCAGCAGGCTCACCAATACCCAGGCATCCAGTCCGCTGAATAAATCGATCATGAAGGTTGTCTGGCGGTCATTTGGGGGGCGGGATTATGCCAGAAAACCTTGGCAATCGATGCACCCGCAGCTGACCGATGGCAGTCTTTTGATCGACTTCCAAACGTTGTCGTCCACGGAGTAATGCGTAGAAGGTTTCGCTAAAAATCACAAAAAACGCCGAATTTCGCCGTATTCCTGTAAACGGGAATGGCCATTCATGATTCAAACGACTGTATGAAATTTGTGTAATTCCATTTCATACTCGGCCTGTCGGTAACGATCGGTCCCGCGAGCGCCGCCCTCGACCGCCAGTGCAATTGCCCGCGGCAAACGGCTCAGGTGTCTTCGTTGCGCAACTCTTTCTCCATCTTTTCCAGTTCCTGGTTGAAGGCCTGATCCTGGACCGTGGCCCGTTTGCGCCAAGGTTTGCGCTCCGGTTCCGGTTGAGCGGCGTAAGTGGTGACTTCACCACCGTAAACTTCCTTGTAACGTTCAGCCTGGCGCTCCAGTTCCGCGCGCAGTTCATCTTTCGTCACAGTAGTACCTGAATGTAAAAAGTGGCCGTTAGTGCGTGCACGTGCACGTTGCCCATGCACAGGGCGTGCTGGTCGTCGGATAAGGGTCAGGCCGTAAGTGCCTTGCCCGAATGAGGATCCGGGCCAGCCGACTGGATTATAGCAATCGATAAAACGCCAGACAGTGTTATTTACCCAGCCCTTACAACCGTCGTTCAAGTTGCGGGTAATGGCTGCTTGTGCAAAGTTTGAACGGCCGGCGCGTGGAAAGTTCGCTGCTGTTCAGATATCAGGCAGGGAAACAAAAACGGCCTCGCACAAAGACGAGGCCGTTGCCTGGGGACTTCTACGGTGGGTACCTGACCAGTCTCTCCAAAGAAGCCACAAGTGGCAGTAGAAAGGTATAAGTAAACGTGTCAGCGGTCAATTGCGATTATCGGCCGTTTGTTCGATAATCGCACGAAGCAGCGAATTTTTTGAGGTGAGCGATGAGTGACGAAATCCCGGCCAACGAATCTGCCAGCCCGGAGTCGGTACGCCCGAGCGCCCCTGCCTTGGCACCGCCGATCGTGGCCTCGCCAGCCAAGCGTATTCAGGCATTTACTGGTGACCCGGACTTCATGACCTCGCTGGCGCGGGGCCTTGCCGTAATCCAGGCATTTCAGGAGCGCAAGCGCCATCTGACCATCGCTCAGATCAGCCACCGCACCGAGATCCCACGAGCGGCGGTGCGTCGTTGTTTGCATACGCTGATCAAGCTCGGCTATGCCACGACCGATGGGCGTACCTATTCGCTGCTGCCCAAGGTGCTGACCCTGGGTCATGCCTACCTTTCGTCGACGCCGCTGGCGATGTCGGCCCAGCCCTATCTGGACCGCATCAGCGATCAGTTGCACGAGGCTGCCAACATGGCCACCCTCGAAGGCGACGACATTCTTTATATAGCCCGTTCGGCCACTGTGGAGCGGTTGATATCGGTCGATCTGTCAGTCGGTGGGCGGCTGCCGGCCTACTGCACGTCGATGGGGCGCATTCTGTTGGCAGCGATGGACGACACCAGCTTGCGCGAGTACCTCGACCGCGCCGACCTCAAGGCCCGCACCAGCCGTACCTTGCATGATCCGGAGTCGCTGTTCGCTTGTATTCAGCAGGTGCGTGAGCAGGGCTGGTGCGTGGTCGACCAGGAACTGGAGCAGGGGCTGCGCTCGATTGCTGTGCCGATTTATGATGCGTCCGGGCAGGTGCTTGCGGCGTTGAATGTCAGTACCCATGTGGGGCGTGTAAGCCGAAGCGAGCTGGAACAGCGGTTCTTACCGATCCTGCTGGCATCCAGTCGCGATCTTTGCCATCAGTTGTTTGGCTGAAACACGTACAGCCCGTCGTGCCGCTGTGCACTGTTATCGAACATGCCAACCGTTTCCTGTTCGATAAACGCACAGTGTCGCTCTGGACGAATTGCGCGCCCTCCATTGGCTGATTAATGTCTCTCGCAGCGGTCGGCTGTGCCGACCGAACAAGAAAAACACAAGAGGCGCACACCATGACCACTGTCACTTTGCTGCTGCGGCCGCACCCGCACGCAGTTCCGTTGTATCCAGGCTGAATCAGGCCGCATTTCATCGACTTTGAACCCTGTACCGGTTGCCCTTGTGCAGTGGCTCGACTGTGCCCAATTTCTGGATAACAACAATGAACAAGCCACAATCTGTCGGGAACTGCCTCGACGTTCAATCATTCATCAATGAACAACCGCTGTCGCGCTATCAATGGCGCGTGGTGATCCTTTGTTTCCTGATTGTCTTCCTCGATGGTCTGGATACTGCGGCCATGGGGTTTATCGCTCCGGCATTGTCCCAGGAATGGGGCATCGACCGCGCCAGCCTTGGCCCGGTGATGAGCGCCGCGTTGATCGGGATGGTGTTCGGTGCCTTGGGTTCAGGGCCGCTGGCCGACCGCTTTGGCCGTAAGGTCGTGCTGGTAGGTGCGGTATTGGTGTTCGGTGGTTTCAGCCTGGCCTCGGCCTACGCCAGCAACGTCGACCAGTTGCTGATGCTGCGCTTTCTGACCGGCCTCGGGCTGGGTGCCGGCATGCCCAATGCCACCACGCTGCTTTCCGAATACACCCCGGAGCGCCTCAAGTCGCTGTTGGTGACCAGCATGTTCTGCGGTTTCAACCTGGGCATGGCTGGTGGTGGGTTCATTTCCGCGAAGATGATCCCGGCCTACGGCTGGCATAGCCTGTTGGTAGTGGGCGGTGTGCTGCCGCTGCTGCTGGTTGTGGTGCTGATGGTCTGGCTGCCTGAGTCGGCACGCTTTCTGGTTGTACGCAACCGCGGTACCGACAAGGTGCGCAAGACCCTGGCGCCGATTGCACCGGCCGTCGTTGCGCAGGCAGCCAGCTTCAGTGTGCCGGAACAGAAGGCTGTGGCCGCGCGCAACGTGTTCGCAGTGATCTTCTCCGGCACCTATGGCCTGGGCACGATGCTGCTGTGGCTGACCTACTTCATGGGCCTGGTCATCGTCTACCTGCTGACCAGCTGGCTGCCGACGCTGATGCGTGACAGCGGCGCAAGCATGGAGCAGGCCGCGTTCATCGGTGCGCTGTTCCAGTTCGGTGGCGTACTCAGTGCCGTGGCAGTAGGCTGGGCCATGGACCGTTACAACCCGCACAAGGTCATCGGTATCTTCTACTTGCTGGCGGGCGTGTTCGCTTATGCGGTAGGGCAGAGCCTGGGCAACATTACCGTGCTTGCCACTCTGGTGCTGGTAGCCGGGATGTGTGTGAACGGCGCGCAATCGGCCATGCCTTCGCTGGCGGCGCGGTTCTATCCGACCCAAGCGCGTGCCACCGGTGTTTCCTGGATGCTCGGCATCGGCCGCTTTGGCGCGATCCTCGGCGCCTGGAGTGGTGCGACCCTGCTTGGCCTGGGCTGGAACTTCGAGCAGGTGCTGACGGCATTGCTGGTGCCAGCTGCGCTGGCCACGGTAGGCGTGATCGTGAAAGGCCTGGTGAGCCACGCCGACGCGACCTGAGCCTGCGCTGACGGGCCGCGTTGCGGCCCCTTGGGAAAGGGATGGCTGGGTGACAATATGTTCGATAAACGCACGGATAGTCGATTATCGGATTGTCAGCGACCCGCCACTCTCCTTAATCTGAGCCCAACGTAGCACCCTGAACCGAGGTCGACCTGGGTGCGCTGCGTGACTTTGAAACCCGCACCGCCGAGGCCCATGGCCCACTGGCAGGAGAAGCTTGATGCGCGACGTATTTATCTGTGACGCTATTCGCACCCCCATCGGCCGCTTCGGCGGCGCCTTGGCCGGCGTGCGTGCCGATGATCTGGCCGCTGTACCGCTCAAGGCGCTGATCGAGCGTAACCCGGGTGTGCAGTGGGATCAGGTCGACGAAGTGTTTTTTGGCTGTGCCAACCAGGCCGGTGAAGATAACCGCAACGTGGCACGCATGGCCCTGCTGCTGGCGGGCCTGCCCGAGAGTATCCCGGGTGTGACCCTGAACCGCCTGTGCGCCTCGGGTATGGACGCCATCGGTACTGCATTCCGTGCCATTGCCAGCGGCGAGATGGAGCTGGCCATTGCCGGCGGCGTCGAGTCCATGTCGCGCGCGCCGTTTGTCATGGGCAAAGCCGAGAGCGCTTACTCGCGCAACATGAAGCTTGAAGACACGACCATCGGCTGGCGCTTCATCAACCCGCTGATGAAGAGCCAGTACGGTGTGGACTCCATGCCTGAAACCGCTGATAACGTCGCAGACGATTACCAGGTTTCGCGTGCCGACCAGGATGCCTTCGCCCTGCGCAGCCAGCAGAAGGCCGCCGCAGCCCAGGCTGCCGGCTTCTTCGCCGAAGAAATCGTGCCTGTGCGTATCGCCCACAAGAAGGGCGAAACCATCGTCGATCGCGATGAGCATCTGCGCCCGGAAACCACCCTTGAGGCACTGACCAAGCTCAAACCGGTCAACGGCCCGGATAAGACGGTCACCGCTGGCAATGCCTCGGGCGTGAACGACGGTGCTGCGGCACTGATCCTGGCCTCGGCTGAAGCGGTGAAGAAGCACGGCCTGACCCCGCGTGCCCGTGTTCTGGGCATGGCCAGCGGCGGTGTAGCGCCACGGGTGATGGGCATTGGCCCAGTACCGGCGGTGCGCAAGCTGACCGAGCGCCTGGGTGTAGCCATGAGCGATTTCGATGTGATCGAGCTCAACGAAGCGTTTGCCAGTCAAGGCCTGGCGGTGCTGCGTGAGCTGGGCGTGGCCGATGATGCGCCGCAAGTGAACCCCAACGGCGGTGCAATTGCCCTGGGCCACCCGCTGGGCATGAGTGGAGCGCGCCTGGTGCTGACCGCACTGCACCAACTGGAGAAGAGCGGCGGGCGCAAGGGCTTGGCGACCATGTGTGTCGGTGTTGGCCAAGGTCTGGCGTTGGCCATCGAGCGGGTTTGACCTGTCCCGGCCTTTTCGCGGGACAAGCCCGTTCCCACAGGGGACCACGCCTCTCTTGTGAGAGCGGGCTTGTTTCGCGAAGAGGCCGGACTTATGAGACACAAGGCCAATAGCCAGCCCAGAAGCGGAACGAGTGTGTTACTAAGTATGTCTAGACCTACTTAGCACACTCCAGGAGTAAAGCCGTCATGACCTCAACCTATTACACCGGTGAAGAGCGCAGTAAGCGCATCTTCGCCATCGTCGGTGCCTCTTCAGGCAACCTGGTGGAATGGTTCGACTTTTATGTCTACGCCTTCTGTGCAATCTATTTTGCCCCGGCCTTCTTCCCCTCTGACGACCCCACTGTTCAATTGCTCAATACCGCTGGCGTGTTCGCCGCTGGCTTCCTGATGCGGCCTATCGGTGGCTGGATCTTCGGTCGCCTGGCGGACCGCCATGGCCGCAAGAATTCCCTGATGATCTCGGTGCTGATGATGTGTTTCGGCTCCTTGATGATTGCCTGCTTACCCACCTACTCGAGCATTGGCACCTGGGCCCCGGCATTGCTGTTGCTGGCCCGCTTGATTCAGGGCCTTTCGGTAGGCGGCGAGTACGGCACCACCGCGACCTACATGAGTGAGGTGGCGCTGCGTGGCCAGCGTGGTTTCTTTGCTTCGTTCCAGTATGTCACCCTGATCGGCGGCCAATTGCTGGCAGTGCTGGTGGTGGTGATCCTTCAGCAACTGCTGACCGAAGATGAACTGCGTGCCTGGGGCTGGCGCATTCCGTTCGTGGTCGGTTCCATCGCTGCGCTAATCTCGCTGATGCTGCGCCGCTCGCTGCACGAGACCAGCAGCGCCGAAACCCGCAAGGACAAGGACGCTGGTTCCATCAAAGGCCTGTTCCGCAACCACACGGCAGCCTTCATCACCGTGCTCGGCTATACCGCCGGTGGCTCGCTGATCTTCTATACCTTCACTACGTACATGCAGAAGTACCTGGTCAACACTGCGGGCATGACCGCGAAGAACGCCAGCTTCGTGATGACCGGCGCCTTGTTCCTGTACATGGTGATGCAGCCGTTCTTCGGCATGCTCTCCGACCGTATCGGCCGACGTAACTCGATGCTGCTGTTCGGTGCCTTGGGGACGCTGTTCACCGTGCCGTTGCTGATGGCGCTAAAGACCGTCAGCAGCCCGTTCATGGCCTTCGTGCTGGTGACCCTGGCGCTGTGCATCGTCAGTTTCTACCCCTCGATCAGTGGCCTGGTGAAGGCTGAGATGTTCCCGCCGCAGGTGCGTGCGCTTGGGGTAGGCCTGGCTTACGCGGTAGCCAACGCAATGTTCGGCGGCTCGGCCGAGTATGTGGCCCTGGGCTTGAAAAGCCTGGGTATGGAGAACACCTTTTACTGGTACGTGACGGCGATGATGGCAATCGCGTTCCTGTTCAGCCTGCGTCTGCCGAAACAGGCGGCGTACCTGCACCATGATGATTAAGGACGTTGCATGAGCAACCTACTGTTCGACGCCTATTTCACCGCCCCGGCCATGCGCGAGATCTTTTCTGACCGCGGCCGTCTGCAGGGCATGCTCGATTTCGAAGCTGCCCTGGCCCGTGCCGAGGCTGCTGCCGGCCTGGTGCCGCACAGCGCGGTAGCGGCCATCGAGGCCGCCTGCCAGGCCGAGCGCTTTGACGTTCGCGCGCTCGCCGATGCCATTGCCACGGCAGGCAACTCGGCAATCCCGCTGGTCAAGGCGCTGGGCAAGGTGATCGCCAGTGGTGTTCCCGAGGCCGAACGCTATGTGCACTTGGGCGCCACCAGCCAGGACGCGATGGATACCGGGCTGGTGCTGCAGTTGCGTGATGCACTGGCGCTGATCGAGGCTGACCTCGCCACGCTGGCCGAAACCTTGTCGCGCCAGGCCCTGCTGCACGCCGACACACCGCTGGTGGGACGTACATGGCTGCAGCACGCCACCCCGGTGACTCTGGGCATGAAGCTGGCCGGCATACTGGGCGCCGTTACGCGCCACCGTCAACGGCTGCAGGAGCTGCGTCCGCGCTTGTTGGTACTGCAGTTCGGTGGCGCCTCCGGCAGCTTGGCGGCCTTGGGCAGCAAAGCACTGCCGGTCGCCGAGGGCCTGGCCGCACAGTTGCAACTGACCTTGCCCGAGCAACCCTGGCACACCCAGCGCGATCGCCTGGTGGAATTCGCCTCGGTGCTGGGCCTTATTGCCGGTAGCCTGGGCAAGCTGGGCCGCGATGTCAGCCTGCTGATGCAGACCGAGGCGGGCGAGGTGTTCGAGCCTTCCGCGCCTGGCAAGGGTGGGTCGTCGACCATGCCGCACAAGCGCAACCCGGTGGGCGCTGCAGTGCTGATCGGTGCCGCCACCCGGGTGCCGGGGCTGCTATCGACGCTTTACGCAGCCATGCCCCAGGAGCACGAGCGCAGCCTCGGCCTGTGGCATGCCGAGTGGGAAACACTGCCGGAGATCTGCTGCCTGGTTTCAGGCGCCTTGCGTCAGGCCCAGGTGATCGTCGAAGGCATGGAGGTGGACGCCGAGCGCATGCGCCGCAACCTCGACCTGACCCAAGGCCTGGTGCTGGCCGAGGCGGTGAGCATCGTCCTGGCCCAACGCCTTGGCCGCGACCGCGCCCATCACTTGCTCGAGCAATGCTGCCAGCGCGCCGTGGCCGAACAGCGCCATTTGCGCGCTGTGTTGGGCGACGAGCCGCAGGTGACCGCCGAACTGACTGAACAAGAGCTAGACCGTCTGCTCGACCCTGCCCATTACCTTGGCCAGGCCCGCGTCTGGGTGGCGCGCGCTGTGGCTGAACATCAACGATTCACTGCCTGAAGGAGACCGCTGTGGCGCATTTGCAACTGGCCGATGGCGTACTGAACTATCGACTCGATGGCCCGGACGATGCCCCGGTGCTGGTGCTGTCCAACTCCCTGGGGACTGACCTGGGCATGTGGGACAGTCAGATTCCGCTGTGGAGCGAGCACTTGCGTGTACTGCGTTACGACACTCGCGGTCACGGCGCTTCGCTGGTCACCGATGGCCCATACAGCATCGAGCAACTGGGCGGCGATGTGCTGGCGCTGCTCGATGCACTGGATATCCGGCATGCCCACTTCGTCGGCTTGTCCATGGGTGGCCTGATCGGCCAGTGGCTGGGTATCAATGCGGGCGAGCGTCTGCACAGCCTGACCCTGTGCAATACCGCGGCCAAGATCGCCAATGACGAAGTGTGGAATACCCGCATCGACATGGTGCTCAAAGGCGGCCAGCAGGCCATGGCCGACCTGCGCGACGCCTCGATCGCTCGCTGGTTCACCCCCGCGTTTGCCCAGGCCCAACCTGAGCAGGCGCAGCGCATCTGTCAGATGCTCGCGCAGACCTCTCCACAGGGCTATGCCGCCAACTGCGCGGCAGTACGCGACGCCGATTACCGTGAGCAACTCGGCCGTATCCAGGTGCCTACGCTGGTCGTTGCCGGTACCGAGGACGTGGTGACCACGCCGGAACATGGCCGCTTCATGCAGGCCGCGATCATCGGTGCCACCTATGCCGAATTCCCGGCAGCGCACCTTTCCAATGTCGAGATCGGCGAGGCGTTCAGCCTTCGCGTGCTTGACTTCCTGCTGGCTCGCTGAGGAATCTGCCATGGATGAGAAACAACGTTACGACGCCGGCATGCAAGTACGCCGCGCAGTACTCGGCGATGCCCACGTGGATCGCAGCCTGGAGAAACTCAACGACTTCAATGGCGAGTTCCAGGAAATGATCACTCGCCATGCCTGGGGTGATATCTGGACCCGCCCAGGCCTGCCACGGCACACGCGTAGCCTGATCACCATCGCCATGCTGATCGGCATGAACCGCAACGATGAACTCAAGCTGCACCTGCGCGCGGCGGCCAACAACGGCGTGACCCGTGAAGAGATCAAGGAAGTGCTGATGCAGAGCGCTATCTACTGTGGTATTCCGGCAGCCAATGCCACCTTCCACCTGGCAGAATCGGTGTGGGATGAGTTAGGTGTAGAGTCTCGTCAACAGTCGTGAAGCTCACGCACCTGTAGGAGCGGCCTTGTGTCGCGAAAGGGCTGCGAAGCGGCCCCAGGATGGTTGCAGCGTCGCTGAAATTGATGGGGCCGCTTCGCAGCCCTTTCGCGACACAAGGCCGCTCCTACGCAGAGCGCAGCGCCACCGGCCCGGCATTGGCCTCAACTGCATGCTTGAGCGCCGGGCACATTCCCAGCATGAACGCCGCCTCCGCCACCACGAACAGCGGCCCGATGATCAGCCCGCTGATATCGTCGACGAACGCCGGCTTGCGGCCTTCGTAGTAATGCCCGACGAACTGGATGATCCAGCCCACCACAAATGCCCCTGCCCCAGCACTGAGCCACAGCGCGGTGCTTTGCAGCGCCAGTGCCTGGCCAACCCACAGGCACAGCCCCAGCAGCAAGCCCATCACCAGCCCGAAACGCAGGTCCAGGCGCAGGTAGAACCACACCGACGCTGCCGCTGCCAGCAGGGCAGGGGAAAGCCAGACCCCGGCGACGTCCCAGCCCGGGCGCGACAGCAGGATGGTCACGGCCAGCACGATCAGCGGAATGCCGACGAAGTGGGTAGCGATATTGCGTGGGTCGCGGTGGTAGCTGGCGTATTGGCTCAGGTGTTCAACGAGGTTTTTCATTGTTGTTCCTCCCTGGGTGGCCTGTTTGCATGGTGTAGCCTGTGCCGCACTGTTGGCGGGCACAGGCCACTCATACTGCTCAGGATAGCCTGTGGCGCACCACCATCATCAGCTTAGCGAATGGTGGCAGTGCGCATGGCTGATGGCCGGTGAGATCACAACAGGTTCAACGGATAACTCACGATCAAGCGGTTCTCATCGAACGCGTTGGTGCTGAAGTCCCTGCGCATGGTGGAGTTGCGCCATTTCACCGAAAGGTCCTTGAATGACCCCGACTGCACCACGTAGGCCAGTTCGGTTTCCCGCGCCCATTCCTTGCCGTCGTCGATGCTGCCAGAGGTGACATTGTCGCCCTTGATGTAGCGGTTCATCAGGGTCAGGCCGGGGATACCGACGGTGACGAAGTTGAAGTCATGGCGCACCTGCCAGGAACGTTCCTTGGCATTGTCGAAGCTGGAGTTGTAGCTGTCGTTGGCCAGGGTGCCGCCGCTGGTGCCGTTGACCCGCAACCAGGCATCGTCGCCACTGACTTTCTGCAGGCCGACGTAGAAGGTGTTGCCCTTGTAGCGTGCCGAGAGCATGGCCGAGGCCGTGCGGTTGTCGAGCTGGCCTGCGCGTTCGGCCCCGTCTTCTTTGCCGATGAAATAGCCGAGGTTGGCGCCCAGGGTCCATTCGCCCAGCGGCTGGCTATGCACCAGGTTGATGTATTGCTGACGGTAGATGTCCTTGAGCTGGGCATCCCACAGGCCGATCATCGTGCGCTTGTCGTTGAAGGTATATTCGCCACCGCCGAAGTTGAAACGATCGGAGGTGAACGCCGCCCGCCCATTGAGCGACATGTCTTCCATGCTGGCGTCGTTGCGCGGGCTGTTGGCGCGGAACTGACCCGCGTACAGGGTCAGGCCCTCGATTTCTTTCGAGGTGAGCTGGCCGCCGCGGAAGGTCTGCGGCAGCGAGCGGCCGTCATCCGAGCGCAGAATCGGCAGCACTGGCATCCATTCGCCTACTTTCAGTTCGGTCTGCGACAGCTTGGCTTTCAGTGCAACGCCCAGGCGGCCGAAGTCGTCGGCGGGCCGGCCGTCATCGTGGACCGGTAGCAGGTTGGTATTGGTGGTGCCCTTACCGCCGTCGAGCTTGACCGAATACATGCCCAGTACATCCACGCCGAAACCTACGACGCCCTGGGTGAAGCCGGAGCGGGCATCGAGGATGAAGCTTTGCGTCCATTCCTCTCCCTTGGCTTGGGAGTGAGCCGGGTCGACAAAGTTGCGGTTGATGTAGAAGTTGCGCAGGTTGAGGGTGGCCTTGGCGTCCTCCATGAAACCGCCTTCGGCGGCCAATGCGGGGAGGGCACAGGACATGGCCAACAGGCCGGGCAGCAGCTGGCGTGCGGGGTGCGAAATGCTCATCTGTCGTGGATCTCTTGTTTTTATTGGCGAACCGGTGCGCTGCAGAGTGCAGCCTGCAGGGCGGGTCTTTTTGTCAAATTGGCAACGTGTTGCTGGAGAGGATGGTGCGGGGAGGGCAGCAGTGAGGCAATTCGTCGCAAGCGGAAGCGGGCGATAATCGAACGGAATGTTCCAGTTGGTTAATTATTTGTCAGGCAGCGTTGTGCGCAACAAAAAACCCACCGCGAGGGGTGGGTTTTTGTGTTTACCTGAACAGTCAGCTCTTCGGTGTTGCCGCCGATGCCTGCTGATTGGCCTGCCCGGTCTGCTCGTACCAGCCACCGCCGAGCGCTTTGTACAGGTTGACCTCGCTGGTCAGCTGCGACAGGCGATCGGTGATCAGCGACTGCTGTGCACTGAACAGGTTGCGCTGGGCGTCGAGGAAGGTCAGGTTGCTGTCGATACCGATGCGGTAACGGCGTTCGGCCAGGCGGTAGTAATCCTGGTTCGCCTGCACCAGGTCACGTTGCGCCTGCAACTGCTCTTCGAAGGTCTTGCGTGCCGCCAGGCCATCGGAGACTTCCTGGAAGGCGGTCTGGATGGTCTTTTCATACTTGGCGACGTTGATGTCCTTCTGGATCTTCGAGTAGTCCAGGCTCGCCTTCAGACTGCCGGCGTTGAAGATCGGCAGGTTGATCTGCGGCTGGAACAGCCAGGTCCCCGAACCACCTTTGAACAGCCCGTCCATGTCCGGGCTCAGGGTGCCGGCGTTGGCGGTCAGGCTGATGCTCGGGAAGAACGCTGCTCGCGCTGCGCCAATGTTGGCGTTGGCGGCCTTGAGCAGGTGCTCGGCTTCCTGGATGTCCGGGCGGCGCTGGAGGATGTCCGACGGCAGGCCAGCCGGCACTTCCGCCAGCTGGTCGGCATCGAGCTCCAGCGGCTTGGGCAGGTTGGCCGGGATGCCGGTACCCACCAGCACGGCCAGGCTGTTGAGGTCCTGGGCGACAAGGCGCTGATACTGCGAATACTTGACCCGTGCCCCTTCCACGGCGGTGCGCGCCTGGCTGAGGTCGAGCGCCGAAGCTACACCGACTTCGTTGCTGCGGCGGGTCAGGTTGTAGCTTTCCTCGTAGGTCTTGAGCGTCTCTTCGGTCAGCTTGAACAGTGCCTGGTCGGCCTGCCAGGTGTAGTAGGCGTTGGCCACGCTGGCCACCAGGGCGATCTGCGTGGAGCGACGCGCCTGCTCACTGGACAGGTAGGTTTCCAGGGCCTGCTCGGTCAGGCTGCGTACGCGGCCGAACAGGTCCAGCTCGTAGGCGCTGACGCCCAGCGTGGCCGAGTACTGGCTGGTGATGTTGGCCTCACCGGTTGTCGACAGGTCCGCCGGGACGCGCTGGCGGCTGCCGCTGCCGGTGGCTGAAACCGCCGGGAACAGGTCGGCGCGCTGGATGCGGTACTGCGCGCGGTAGGCGTCGAGGTTCAGTGCCGCCACGCGCAGGTCACGGTTGTTCACCAGCGAAGTCTGGATCAACTGCTGCAGTGCCGGGTCGTGGAAGAACTGGCGCCAGCCCTGTTCGGCGGCGGCCACGTCGGCCGACTCGGTCGGCGAGTACGCAGGGCCTTGCGGCCACTGCGCTGCCACCGGTGCTTCCGGCGTCTGGTAATCAGGGATCAGCGAGCAGCCGCCGAGAATGAAAGCGGTTACCGCCAGGGACAACAAAGACTTGGTCATTGCCCAGCCTCATAACGTGGAGTTTCAGGGGTGGCGTCCTGTTCCGGCTTTTTGCTGCCGAACAGCGACGACACTGCGACGAAGAACAGCGGTACCCAGAAGATGGCCAGCACGGTCGCACTGATCATGCCGCCGATTACCCCGGTACCGATGGCATGCTGGCTGCCCGCGCCAGCGCCGCTGGAAATGGTCAACGGTACCACGCCGAGGATGAATGCCAGCGAGGTCATGATGATCGGGCGCAGACGCATGCGGCATGCCTCGATCGCTGCGTCATACAGGCTCTTGCCTTGTTCGTGCAGTTCCTTGGCGAATTCCACGATCAGGATCGCGTTCTTCGCCGCCAGGCCGATGGTGGTCAACAGGCCTACCAGGAAGTACACGTCATTGGACAGGCCGCGCAGGCTGGTGGCGATCAGCGCACCGATGATGCCCAGTGGAACGACCAGCACGACGGCGATCGGGATCGACCAGCTTTCATACAGTGCTGCCAGGCACAGGAACACGAACAGGACCGAGAGGGCGAACAGTGCCGGCATCTGCGAGCCGGAGAGCTTTTCCTCGTAGGACATGCCGGTCCAGGAGTAGCCGATGCCGTCCGGCAGTTCGCCAGCGATCCGCTCCACCTCAGCCATGGCTTCACCGGTACTGTAGCCTGGTGCCGGTGCACCGAGAATCTCCATTGCCTCAACGCCGTTGTAGCGCGACAGCTTGGGCGAACCGTAGGTCCATTCACCTGTGGCGAAGGAGGAGAACGGCACCATCTCGCCTGCAACGTTGCGCACGTACCACTTCTGCAGGTCTTCCGGGCTCATCCGGGCGTTCGGTTCGCCCTGGATGTACACCTTCTTGACCCGGCCGCGGTCGATGAAGTCGTTGACGTAGCTGGCACCCAAGGCAATCGACAGGGTGTTGTTGATGTCGGAGATGGTCACGCCCAGGGCGCTGGCACGTTCGTCATCGATGGTCAGCTGGTACTGCGGCTCATCGTTCAGGCCGTTCGGACGCACGGCGCTGAGCACCTTGCTCTGGGCAGCCTTGGCCAGGAACTGGTTGCGCGCTTCCATGAGTTTCGCATGGCCGACGCCACCACGATCCTGCAGGAATACGTCGAAGCCGGTGGCGTTACCCAACTCCAGTACCGCAGGCGGAGCAAAGGCGAACACCATCGCATCACGGAAGCTGAAGAAGTGCTGCTGGGCACGCTCGGCCAGGCCGAACACGCTGTTCTCCTTGGAGCGTTCGTCCCACGGCTTGAGCATGATGAACGCCATGCCCGAGCTTTGCCCGCGACCGGCGAAGTTGAAGCCGTTGACGGTGAACACCGACGACACGGTATCGGCTTCGTCCTCGAGCAGGTACTCACGCATCTGGTCAATCACCACCTGGGTGCGCTCGGCACTGGAACCGGCCGGTGTCTGCACCTGGGCGAACAGTACGCCCTGGTCTTCCTCGGGCAGGAACGCGGTAGGGATGCGGGCGAACAGCCAGATCATGCCGACGACGATCAAGGCGTAGCCCAGCAGGAACGGCACCTTGTTGCGCAGGATGGTACCCACGCTGCGCTCGTAGCCGTTCACGCTGCGGTCGAAGTTGCGGTTGAACCAGCCGAAGAAGCCACCTTTGGCCACATGGTGCTCGCCCTTTTTAAGCGGCTTGAGCATGGTGGCGCACAGCGCCGGGGTGAAGATCAGTGCCACCAGCACCGACAGGCCCATGGCCGAGACGATGGTGATGGAGAATTGCCGGTAGATCACACCCGTGGAGCCGCCGAAGAAGGCCATCGGCAGCAGCACTGCCGACAGCACCAGGGCGATACCCACCAGCGCGCCCTGGATCTGCTCCATCGACCGCTTGGTCGCCTCTTTGGGCGGCAAGCCTTCCTCGGACATGACCCGTTCGACGTTCTCCACCACGACGATGGCGTCGTCCACCAGCAAGCCGATGGCCAGGACCATGGCGAACATGGTCAGGGTGTTGATGCTGAAGCCCGCTGCGGCAAGGATGCCGAAGGTGCCCAGCAATACCACCGGTACGGTCATGGTGGTAATGATGGTGGCGCGGAAGTTCTGCAGGAACAGGTACATCACCAGGAATACCAGGACCACGGCTTCGATCAGGGTGTGGATAACCCCGCTGATCGATTCGGTGACCACCGGCGTGGTGTCATACGGGAACACCGCCTTGACCCCTGGCGGGAAGAACGGCTCCAGGTCGCTGATGGTCTTGCGCAGGGCCGTGGCGGTATCCAGGGCGTTGGCGCCGGTCGCCAGCTTGACCGCAAGGCCCGAGGCCGGCTTGCCGTTGAACTGGGCGCTGATGGCGTAGTTTTCGCCGCCCAGGCCGACCTGGGCAACATCGCGCAAGCGAACCTGCGAGCCATCGCTGTTGACCTTGAGCAGGATATTTTCGAACTGCTCGGCGGTCTGCAGGCGAGTCTTGCCGATGATGGTGGCGTTCAGCTGGGTGCCGGGTATGGCAGGCAGGCCGCCGAGCTGGCCGGACGACACCTGCACGTTCTGCGCGGCGACCGCGGTCTTGACGTCGACCGGAGTCAGCTGGAACTTGTTCAGCTTGGCCGGATCGAGCCAGATACGCATGGCGTACTGTGCACCGAACACCTGGAAGTCACCGACACCTGCCGTGCGCGAAATCGAGTCCTGCATGTTGGAAACGATGTAGTTGGCAAGGTCATCCTTGGTCATGCTGCCGTCTTCGGACACCAGGCCGATCACCATCAGGAAGTTCTTCACTGCCTTGGTGACGCGGATACCTTGCTGCTGCACTTCCTGCGGCAGCAGTGGGGTGGCCAGGTTCAGCTTGTTCTGTACCTGAACCTGCGCGGTATCAGGGTTGGTGCCCTGCTCGAAGGTGGCGGTGATGGTCATGCTGCCGTCGGAGTTGCTCTCCGAGGACACATAACGCAGGTTGTCGATACCGTTGAGCTGCTGCTCGATCACCTGCACCACGGTGTCCTGCACGGTTTGCGCCGAGGCGCCCGGGTAGGTCACGGAGATGGCGATGGCCGGCGGCGCGATGCTTGGGTACTGGTTGATCGGCAGCTTCAGGATCGACAAAGCGCCGACCAGCATGATCACCAAGGCGATCACCCAGGCGAAGATCGGGCGATCGATAAAGAACTTCGACATGGTTTACTCCGCTTTGGCGTCTGCTTTGGCCGCGCTGGCCTGATCAGGGCTGCCCGGTTTCTTGACGTTGGTGGCATCGCTGACCTTGACCTCGACACCCGGGCGCACGTACTGCAGGCCCTCGGTGATCAGGCGGTCGCCCGGGTTCAGGCCTTCTTCGATCAGCCAGTCGCTGCCCAGGGTGCGGCTGGCCTTGAGCTGGCGCAGTTCGACCTTGTTCTCCTGGTTGACTACCAGCGCGGTCGGTGCACCCTTGAGGTCACGGGTCACGCCTTGCTGCGGGGCCAGGATGGCATTGCTGTTGACCCCGGCCTTGAGCCGCGCGTGCACGAACATGCCGGGCAGCAGGGTGTGATCAGGGTTGGGGAAGATGGCGCGCAAGGTCACCGAACCTGTGGTCTCGTCGACCGCCACTTCGGAGAACTCCAGGCGACCTTCCTGCTTGAACAGGCTGCCGTCTTCCAGCACCAGCTGGACGGACGCGGCGTTGTCGCCGGACTTCTGCAGCTGGCCGCTTTCCAGGTCACGGCGCAGCTTGAGCAGCTCGGCGGTGGACTGGGTGACATCGACGTAGATCGGGTCGAGTTGCTGGATGGTGGCCATGGCATTGGTCTGGCCATTGCTCACCAGCGCACCTTCAGTGAACGACGAGCGACCGATACGACCGCTGATCGGCGCCAGTACCTTGGTATAGCGCAGGTCGATCTGGGCACTTTTGAGCGCTGCCTCGGCCTGCAATCGTTTGGCATTGGCGTCGTCGTATTCCTGCTTGGACACCGCCTGTTCGTCTATCAGCTGCTTGTAGCGCTCGGCCAGCGAGCGGGTAGCCTGGAGGTTGGCCTGGGCGTTGGCCAGGGTGGCCTCGTATACGGCAGGGTCGATCTGGTACAGCTGCTGACCGGCCTTGACGTCGCTGCCTTCCTTGAACAGGCGCTTGAGAATGATGCCATTGACCTGAGGGCGCACTTCGGCAATGCGATAGGCGCTGGTGCGCCCCGGCAGCTCGGTGGTCAAGGTGAAGGCCTGGGGCTGGATTGTCACGACGCCGACCAGAGGAGCCTGTGCTGCGGGCGCGGCTTCTTCTTTGTTACAGCCACTTAGCAGAGTTGCCAGGGCGACGGCGGAAACCAGAGCGGTAACGGCTGGCTTGAATTGCATGAGGATCCTCGGGTCGCTAGAGCAGGGAGACGCTCAAGAGTAATGGAAGAGTCTTGTCAGAAAAAATGCTATCCGGTGGATAAATAGCTTACTAACGAATATACTTACATTCATGGTTGTTTGTAAATACCGTTGGGTAGTACTTGGCTACTATCCGGCCCCTTGATTAGCCCATCCGGAGGCACCCTTCAGAGGTGACCCCGGCGGATTCCCCGCAAGCAACGTGCCTGCGGGCCCAGATGAGGTTGTACTGCCATGGTCCGTCGAACCAAAGAAGAAGCCCAGGAAACCCGAACCCAGATCATCGAGGCGGCGGAAAAGGCTTTCTACAAGCGTGGGGTTGCGCGAACCACCCTGGCTGACATCGCCGAACTGGCGGGCGTGACCCGCGGTGCTATCTACTGGCATTTCAACAATAAGGCGGAGTTGGTGCAGGCGCTGCTCGACAGCCTGCACGAAACCCATGACCACTTGGCGCGTGCCAGTGAAAGCGAGGACGAACTGGACCCACTCGGCTGCATGCGCAAGCTGCTGCTGCAAGTGTTCAACGGGCTGGTGCTCGACGCCCGGACCCGGCGTATCAATGAGATCTTGCATCACAAGTGCGAGTTCACCGATGACATGTGTGAAATTCGCCAGCAGCGCCAAAGTGCGGTGCTGGATTGCCATGAGGGCATTACCCTGGCGTTGGCCAATGCCGTGCGCCGTGAGCAGTTGCCGGCCGGGCTGGATGTAGAACGGGCAGCCGTGGCCCTGTTTGCCTATGTCGATGGCCTGATCGGGCGCTGGTTGCTACTGCCAGACAGCGTCGATCTGCTGCGCGATGCCGAAAAATGGGTGGACACCGGGCTGGATATGCTGCGCTGGAGCCCTGCCTTGCGCAATTGACACTTTGTTAAGGATTGTGAGGGAGTGTTTTCCCTGAGCATTAAGGGATGATTAAAACCTAAGGTGCTCCCCTAGCGCCCACGCAACTGCCGGTCCGGCAATGCCACTGCCGCCACCAGCCCCAGCAGCGCCACCGTGGCGCTGCCCAGCAACAGGTGCCTGAAGGTTTCCAGCAATCGTGCCTGGGTTGCAGGATCCGCTTCCCCAGCCTGCAGGCTCCCCAGCAACGGATTACCCGCCAATTCGACCCCCCCCTGATGCAGCAGTGCCAGCAGTACGCTGGACATGCAGGCCACGCCCATGGCGCCGCCAAGTGAGCGGAACAGATTGGTCGTGCTGGTGGCCACGCCGATGTCCTTGCTATCCACAGCGCTCTGGGTGCCTACCAGCGATGTCGGGAACTGCAGCCCACAGGCGATGCCTGTGAACAACATGAAAAGCGCACTGAGAACGCCCGACTGCGGTGGGGTGATGGCCATGGCGAAGATCGCCACCGGCATCAGCAACGCACCGGCGAGGATCTGCGGCTTGTAGCGGCCAGTGAAGCTGGTCATGCGCCCGCCGGTGAATGCACCGATGGGCAGGCCAATGGCCAAGGGCAGCAGGTGCAGCGCGGCGCTGTCGGCCCCGGCCCCGGTGATGCCCTGGTAGCGCAGGGGCATCAGCATGGTCAGAGAGATCGATTGGAAACTGGCGAAGAAAATCACCGCCCAGCACAGCACGGCCACCCGGTTGCCGAACAGCCCCAGTGGCAGCAACGGTTCCTGGCAACGACGTTCATGCCCGATGAACAAGGCTGTGCCAAGCCCGGCACAGGCGAACAGGGCCATCACGGCAGGCGCAGTCCAGGCGTGGCCCTGGCCGACCAGGGTAATGCCCAGCAGCAGGCTGCCCAGGCCAAGGATCAACAACACCGCCCCCACATAGTCCACCTGAGCCTGGCGGCGTTGCACGGGCATGCCCTCCAGGGCGCGGTGGATGGCCCACAGGGCGGCCAGGCCCAAGGGCAGGTTGATCCAGAACACCCAGCGCCACGACAGGTATTCGGTCAGCCAGCCACCCAGTACCGGCCCGGCCACGCTGGCTGCGGCATACATGCTGCTGAAATAGCCCTGGTAGCGGCCACGCTCCCGGGGTGGTACGAAGTCGCCAATGATCGCCTGGCTCACCGAAACCATGCCGCCCGCACCGATACCCTGCAGCACCCGCGCCAGCACCAGCTGCTGCATGTCCTGGGCCAGGGCACAGGCGATGGAGGCCAGGGTGAACAGGCTGATGCCGGTAAGGATCATGCGGCGGCGCCCATACAGGTCCCCCAGCTTGCCGTAGATCGGCACTGCCACGGTCATCGCCACCATGTAGCCCGATATCACCCAGGCCAGCAGCCCGACGTCATTGAACCGGGCGGAGATGGCTGGCAGTGAAACGGCGACGATGGTCTGGTCGAGGGCGCCAAGGAAGATGGCCAGCATCAACGCGGTGAGGACGCTGCGCAGGGCGGTCGGGGGCAGTGCGGCGGTCACGGAGGGGCACCTTGTTTGAAAGACAGCAGTGGCTTTGCTGGCCCACGAGCGGGCCGGCACCAATACCGCGATTGTAACCTGACTTAGGTAGCTACCTATGTACTATCAGCATCGCCCATGCAAGATCGGCATTGGCGCATTCATCCAGTGCTGCATGGCTGCGTGATATCGTGCATGGACCGCAGAGCCTTGAATCCGCGGGTCGCACCAGCTTGGTGCAGCATGATGTCGCAGGATTCCAGTGCCGCTGTATCCCACACCTTTTATTCCTCTGCCTGCATGTCGAGCATGAGCGCCCCGATGGCGACGGTTGGAACAGGTCAGGTAGACCCGATTCAGGGGTCGGTAGCAACCGTTCAATTTCACGTATAAGCGGAGTGATCATGCCCAAGGCTTCCCATCAAGATCTGCGTTTTGCCTTCCGCGAGCTGCTCGCTTCAGGTTCCTGCTATCACACGGCCTCCGTGTTCGACCCGATGTCGGCGCGTATTGCCGCTGACCTGGGCTTCGAAGTCGGCATTCTCGGCGGGTCGGTCGCCTCGCTGCAGGTGCTGGCCGCACCAGACTTCGCCCTTATCACACTGAGTGAGTTCGTCGAGCAGGCTACCCGCATCGGCCGTGTGGCCCAGCTGCCGGTGCTCGCCGATGCCGACCACGGTTATGGCAATGCGCTGAACGTCATGCGCACGGTCATCGAACTGGAACGCGCCGGTGTGGCTGCGCTCACTATCGAAGACACGCTGCTGCCGGCCCAGTTCGGGCGCAAGTCCACCGACCTGATCCCGGTCGAAGAGGGCGTTGGCAAGATCCGTGCGGCGCTGGAGGCCCGGGTCGACTCGTCGCTCTCGATCATCGCCCGCACTAACGCCGGCGTGCTCAGCACCGAAGAAATCATCGTGCGCACCCAGAGCTACCAGAAGGCCGGTGCCGATGCTATCTGCATGGTGGGTGTCAAAGACTTCGAGCAACTGGAGCAGATCGCCGAGCACCTCAGCGTGCCGCTGATGCTGGTGACCTATGCCAACCCGAACCTGCGCGACGATGAGCGCCTGGCACGCCTTGGCGTACGGATCGTGGTCGATGGCCATGCCGCCTACTTTGCCGCGATCAAGGCCACTTATGACTGCCTGCGCCTGCAGCGCGGCCAGCAGAACAAGTCGGAAAACCTCACGGCCACCGAGCTGTCGCACACCTACACCCAGCCTGAGGACTATATCCGCTGGGCCAAGGAATACATGAGCGTCGACGAGTGATCGGCATTGCGCCGTTCGGCTCAGCGGACGGCGCTCAAGGTGGCGGTGTGCGGCACGCAGTGCGCCTGCTCGCAACTGGCTGCCGCGTTGGGCTGGCTGCGTAGCAGCTCGGCGCGCCAGCAGGCGGAGCCGTAAAGCCCGACGGCTGCAGTCATTGCCATGACAAGGGCGACTCTTCTTGATTTGATGCCCATGGTGCTCACCTCCTGTTGCAAAAACAGGTGATACCTCAAGCATAGGTCAATCACAGGTGGACGCTTGACGCAACAGCCCGGTTGCGCGGCAGTTCACAACAAATCTTTATCCCACTCCGGTTCGTCCCTGAACCGCTGCGCCAGAAAATCCAGCATGCTGCGCAAGGTCGCCGGCATATGCTTGCGTGATGTGTACACCGCATTCAGGTTCAGCTCCTGCGGGCGTGCATCAGGCAGCAGGCGCACCAGTTCGCCTGTACGCAGGGCCGCGGCAGCCTGGTAAGTCGGCAGCATGGCGACCCCCGCACCGGCCAGTGCCGCCTTCTGCAGGGTCATGGCCTCGTTGGCACTGATATTACCTTCGACCGGGACAGTGATCGGCTGGCCGCCCACTTCGAAATGCCAGACGCTGTGGCCGAAGTAGGCATGAGTAAGGCAATTGTGCTGGCTCAGTTCCTCGACCCGTTGCGGGGTGCCATGCTCATGCAAGTAGGCGGGTGCCGCGCAGACGACTGAGCGGCATACAGTGAGGCGCCGGGCGATGAGGTTCGGGTCCAGGTCGTTGCTGGTGCGGATGGCCAGGTCGATGCGCTCGTCCACCAGGTTGACCGTGCGATCAAGCATCTGCAGCTCGACTCTCACCCCAGGGTAGCGGCGCACATACGCGGCTACCGCATCCACCAGTTGTGCCTGGCCGAATGAGGTACTGACGCTGATGCGCAGGGCGCCACGGGGCGCATCCGCCGGTTGCTGCACGGCGGCCTGCAGGTCGCCGGCCAGTTCCAGCAGATGCCGGCAGCGGGGCAGGGTCTCCAGGCCAGCGGCGGTCAGGCTCAATTTGCGCGTGGTGCGCTGCATCAAGCGCGCGCCAACCCAGTCCTCCAGCTCGGCGAGGTAGCGCGAGACCACCGGGCGGGACAGCTGCAGTTGATCGGCCGCCGCCGACTGGCTGCCCAGGTCGACGACGGTGACAAAAACGCGCATCGCGTTCAGACGGTCCATGATTTGCCCGATTTCAGAAACAAACTATGTTCGAGCATCGCATTTTTTGTCATGGATCGGGCAACTAAGCTGTTGATCATTCTTCTCGCGGACGGTCACAGAGCATGTCGATATTCACTCCCTTGCGCAGCCTGGTGCTGGCATGTGTCGCCTTGGCTGGCCAGGCCCAGGCTGCCGAGCCGTTGCAACTGGACATTTACAACCCAGGCCATGAGGCCATCTTCCCGGTCAGCTCGGTAATCGTCAGTGGCGAAAAGGACGCCATCCTGGTCGACGCCCAGTTCGGCAAGGCCCAGGCCGAACAGCTGGCGCAACGCCTGCGTGCTGGCGGCAAACACCTGACGACCATCTACATCAGCCATGGCGACCCGGACTACTACTTCGGCCTCGACACCCTGACCCAGGCCTTCCCTGAGGCCAGCGTGGTTGCTTCGGCCGACACCGTTGCCCATATCCGCCAGACCATGGATGCCAAGCTGGCTTACTGGGGCCCGCAGATGGGCTCCGACAAACCGGCGCGGCTGGTGGTGCCACAGGTGCTCGATGGCAATCGCCTGATGCTGGAGGGGCAGCCGCTCGAAGTCATGGGGCTGGATGGCCCGCAACCTGAGCGCAGTTTTGTCTGGATTCCGTCGATCAAGGCGGTGGTGGGTGGGGTGGTGGTCTCCGAAAACATCCATGTGTGGATGGCCGATACCCAGTCAGCCAAGTCGCATGCGGATTGGCTTGGCACGCTCAAGCACATCGAGCAGCTGGCACCGCGTACTGTCGTGGCCGGCCACTACTTGGGGCAGAGCGATCATTCGCTCGATGCCGTGCATTTCACGGCGAGCTACATCCAGGCGTTCGATGTTGAAGCGGCCAAGGCCAAAGACGCCGATGGGCTGATCGGCGCAATGAAGAAGCGTTACCCGGGCCTGGCCGACGAGAGCTCGTTGGAGCTCGGTGCCAAGGTCGCCAAGGGCGAGATGAAGTGGTAATTCCATTCAACTGAAGGAGTGTTCCTCATGAGCAAGATCGCAATCATCGGTGCTACTGGCCGCGCTGGCAGCCAACTGCTGGAAGAGGCGTTGCGCCGCGGGCACAGTGTGCTCGCCATTGCCCGCGACCCTTCGACACTGCAGGGGCGCGCGGGCGTGACCGTGCAGGCGCTCGACGTCAAGGACAGCGCGGCGCTGCACAAGGCGCTGGCGGGTGTGGATGCGGTGCTGAGCGCTGCGCGTTTTTCGACCATCGAGCCGCATGCGATCATCGAGCCGGTCAAGCGTGCGGGCGTCAAACGCCTGTTGGTGGTCGGGGGCGCCGGCAGCCTGCTGTTGCCTTCCGGGCATCGGGTCATCGACAGCCCGGACTTTCCCGAGGCTTACAAGGCCGAGGCCAGCGCCGGTGTACGCTTTCTTGAGGTGCTGCGCCAGGAACAGAACCTGGACTGGACCTTCCTGTCGCCGTCGGCTGAGTTCGTCGAAGGGGAGCGGACAGGGCATTACACCTTGGGCAAGGACCACCTGCTGATCGGCGCCGATGGCAAGAGCTGGATTACCTTTGCCGACTACGCCATTGCCATGCTCGATGAACTGGAGAAACCGGCGCATTCGCGGCAGCGTTTTACCGTCGGTTACTGAGCCTCGGCACGGCCCTCCAGCCAGTCCATCAGCTCGGCCAACCCTGCTGGCAAGCTTTTGGACTGGCAGGCCAGGTAATAGGCTTTGCCGGTGGTCACCTTCAACCCGAAGGGCATGCACAAACGCCCGCCGCGCAGGTCATCGCCAATCAATGCCCAATCGCCAATGGCAACCCCAGTGCCCTGGGATGCCATGGCCATGGCCATGTCCAGCGTCTCGAAGTGCTGCTTCGGCCCGTGCAGGTCGAGTGACGCACCGGCCGCTTGCAGCCACAGGCGCCAGTCATGCTCATCCCGCGATGGGTGCAGCAGCATATGGCGCGCCAGGTCCTCGACCTGCTTCAGTGGCAAAGGCCCAGCCAGTAACGATGGCGCGCAGACGGGCGTGAGTTGCTCATCGAACAGCTTGCGCACCCGCAGCCCATGATTGGGCAAGCTGCCATAGACCACCGCCGCATCGAACCCTTCGCGCCGAAAATCCACGCCATGTTGCACCGTGGTGGTCAGCTCTACCGGCACATCCGGGCGCAGTGCCTGCCATTCCATCAGGCGCGGCAACAGCCAGCGCATCACGCAGGTCGGCGCCTTGAGCTGCAAGGTCGTGCTGCGCCCGCCCACCTCGCGCACACCCTGTTCGATCAAGGCGAACACCTGTTGCACGCGCGGCAGCCAGTCCTGGCCTTCACGCGTCAGGCTCAGGCCGCGGGCCTGGCGTTGGAACAGGGCATACCCCAGGTGCTCTTCGAGCCCGGCGATCTGCCGGCTGACGGCGCCCTGGGTGATATGCAACTGCTGTGCGGCACGGGTGAAGTTGCAGTGCTGAGCGGTGATCAGGAAGGTGTGCAGAGCGGAAAGCGGTGGAAGGCGTTTCATCGCGCAAGCCATGATTACAGGACATGGCTAGTATGTGTTTTTTTGCCTTGTGGCGATAGCTGTGCGTTGGGTCCAATGAGCGCAGATTCCAACAAGATCCAAGGTGAAACGCGATGGCTACCTGCGGCGAAGTACTGGTCAAACTCCTCGAAGGCTATGGCGTAGACCATGTCTTCGGCATCCCCGGCGTACATACAGTGGAGCTCTACCGAGGGTTGGCGGGCTCGTCCATCCGCCATATCACACCGCGTCATGAGCAAGGCGCCGGGTTCATGGCTGACGGCTATGCGCGTACGCGTGGCAAGCCGGGTGTATGTTTCATCATCACCGGCCCTGGGATGACCAACATCACCACCGCGATGGGCCAGGCCTACGCCGATTCGATCCCGATGCTGGTGATTTCCAGCGTGCAATCGCGCAGCCAGCTGGGTGGTGGCCGTGGCAAGCTGCACGAGCTGCCCAACCAAAGCGCCCTGGTGGCTGGGGTGGCCGCCTTCTCGCAAACCTTGATGAGCGCTGATGACTTGCCACAGGTACTGGCGCGCGCGTTTGCCGTGTTCGATGGCGCCCGGCCGCGTCCGGTGCATATCGAGATTCCGCTGGACGTGCTGGTCGAGCCTGCTGACCATCTGCTACCGGGCCGCCCTGTACGCAGTAGCCGCGCGGGCGCCGCGCCGCAGGCTGTGGCACTGATGGCCGAACGCCTGGCCAAGGCGCGCAAGCCTTTGATCCTGGCAGGCGGCGGTGCTTTGGCTGCTGGCCCTGCGCTTGCGCGCATGGCCGAGTACCTGCAGGCCCCTGTGGCTCTGACCATCAATGCAAAGGGCCTGCTGCCCTCTGACCATCCGTTGCAGATCGGGTCGACCCAGTCGCTGGTCGCCACCCGCGCGCTGGTGGCTGAGGCTGATGTAGTGCTGGCGATTGGTACCGAACTGGCTGAAACCGACTACGACGTGACGTTCAAGGGCGGCTTTGAAATCCCCGGCGCACTGCTGCGCATCGACATCGATCCGGACCAGACCGTGCGCAATTACCTGCCGGAGCTGGCGCTGGTCGCCGATGCCGAGCTGGCAGCACAGGCATTGCTCGATGCCTTGCACGACCTGCCCCAGCCTGCCCGCGATGGCACGTGGGGGGCGGCACGCGCGCAGCGCCTGCGCACGTCACTGAACGCTACCTGGGACCAGCCAACCCTGAGCCAGACCCGCCTGCTGACCAGCATTCTGGAACGCTTGCCCAACGCCATCCTGGTGGGCGATTCGACTCAACCTGTGTACACCGGCAACCTGACCCTGGATATGGATCAGCCACGCCGCTGGTTCAATGCCTCGACCGGTTACGGCACCTTGGGTTATGCACTGCCGGCGGCGATGGGGGCGTGGCTGGGCAGCGCCGAGCAACCGGCCACGCGTGCCCCGGCAGTGTGCCTGATCGGGGACGGTGGGCTGCAGTTCACCCTGCCGGAGCTGGCCAGTGCGGTGGAGGCGCAGGTGCCGTTGATCGTGCTGCTGTGGAATAACCAGGGCTATGAAGAGATCAAGAAATACATGGTCAATCGTGCCATCGAGCCGGTAGGGGTCGATATCCATACCCCGGATTTCATCGGCGTGGCACGTGCGTTGGGGGCTGAAGCGGAACAGGTTGGCGATGTGCAGCAGTTGCAGGCGGCCCTGGGGCGGGCGGTGGAGCGTAAGGGGCCGACGTTGATCCAGGTCGATCAGAACCAGTGGCAGGCGGTGGTAGAAGGCTGATTGTGCACTCTATTACCCGGCACTGGCCCGCAAGCGCGCCACATCCCGGATCGGCGGCGCGCCATACAGCCGGCTGTACTCGCGGCTGAACTGTGATGGGCTTTCATAACCCACCCGATAACCCGCCACCGCTGCCTCGAGGCCATCGTTGAGCATTAGCCGGCGGGCCTCCTGCAGGCGCAACTGCTTCTGGTACTGCAAGGGGCTCATGGAGGTCACGGCTTTGAACCTGTGGTGCAAGGTTGACGTGCTGAGGTTGACCTCCCGAGCCAGGTCCTCGATGCGCAGCGGTTGCTGGTAATTCTGATTGAGCCAGGTGATGGCTTGGCACACCCGGTGCGTCTGGCTGTTGGCCAGGGCAATTTCATACAGGCGGTAACCCTGAGGGCCGCGCAACAGGCGATAGAGGATTTCCCGCCGGATCAGCGGCGCCAGCATGGCAATGTCCCGCGGGGCGTCCAGCAGGCGAATCAGGCGCAGCAGTGCGTCGAGCAGTTGCGGATCTGTCCTTTCCACATAGAGGCCGCGACCTGAGGGCAGATTGGGCACCAGCATCGGCCCGCTTTCGGCAATCAACTGGCTGATCTCGGCCGGGTCAAGGTCCAGACGCAGGCCCAGGCTGGGGTTTTCCGGGCTGGCATCGAGCTTGGCACCGCTGAGCGGCAGGGTCACCGACACCACCATGTAATGCAGCGGGTCGTAGGCATACTGCTCGTCGCCCAGAAACAGGCTTTTGCTGCCTTGGGCGAGGACGCACAGGGCAGGCTGGGCCAGGGTTGGCACCGAGCGCACGTTCTCGGTGTAGCGCACCAGGTACAGATCATCGATGGCCGACGCGGGGCCGTGGGCTTCGCCGGCATGGCGCCCGATCAGCTCGGCCAGTTCCTGGCGCTGCACTTCCAGGGTCGGATCAATGGACGGGGCGGTGGTCATGATGGCTTTCCTCTGCTGACCGACGCAGCATAGGTTTGGGCAATGGCGGGCGCTAGTCCAAAGCTGCACGTCGATTGCCTGATCCTGCCGTGCGGCAGGATCAGGCAATCGACGTGCAGTAATGGCCTAACGCGCCGCGCGAGCGCGCCACTAACCTTGGCAGCCTGGTTTTCCCGTCCGTCTGCTCCAAGGAGATCGTGCAATGGCCCTTCTACAACCGGTCACCCATTTGGCTTTCATCCGTGCCAGCAGCGGTCGTTCGGCGGAGCTCGGCGCGCGCCTGCGGGACCTGCTTGAGCCTTCGCTGAGCGCGCCTGGCTGCCTGAGCTTTACCGTACAGCGTTCGCAGGCCGATGCCGATCTTTGGCTGCTCAGTGGGAGCTGGCGTGACCAACAGGCGATGACAGGTTATTTCGAGTCGCCGACCTTGCAGGTGTTTGGCGAACTGGTGCAGGCCCAGGTGGTCAGCAGCCTGGATCTGCATACCTTCGGTTGAATGCCATGCCGCGCAGGGTAAAATGCCGCCCCTCGATCAACGACGCGGATTGCAACATGGCACGTAAAGAATTCCCGCATTTCGAAGCGGTTTCGGCGATGGTCCCGGTGGAAGGCGGCGGCTACAACGCCGCTATCGCGGTCAAGGCGCTGGGCATGGGCGGTGCGCCGCGCTTTCACAAGGTGCTCGATGGCCAGGTGTTCAAGAGCGCCATGGCGGCCGATGAGGCCGCCTGCGCCGAACTCGAACGCCTCAAGGGCGTTGGTGAAGAAGGCGAGTTGGTCTGGTGATCAGGCCTGCGGCCTTCTCATCTTGAACAGGTTGCCCAGCTCGAAGTAGTCCGCCGGGCCACCGCCTCGCAAGATCGGCTCGGCGGCCGCGGTATCGTAGATACCGTCCTTGAGCAGGTGCTCAGCGATATGCACCGCCACCACCTCGCCGAGGATCAGCCAGCTCGGCACATGTTCCTGGTCGGCCCGCTTGAGCTGGACGATCTGGCTCACCTTGCATTCGAAAGCCACCGGGGTTTCGCCCACGCGGGGCACCTTCACCAGGCTCGACGGGGTTGCCGTCAACCCGCTCAAGTCGAACTCGTTCACCTCTGCCGGTACGGCTGCGCAGCTCTGGTTCATGGCTTCGGCCAGCGGGCGGGTGGCCAGGTTCCAGACGAACTCACCGGTCTGCTCGATATTGTTCAGGCTGTCTTTGCGCCCGACGCTGCAGAAACCGATGATCGGTGGGATGTAGTTGAAGGCGTTGAAGAAACTGTAGGGGGCGAGGTTCAAACGGCCTTCGCGGTCCTGGGATGAGATCCAGCCGATCGGGCGTGGGCCTACGATGGCATTGAACGGGTCGTGGGGCAGGCCGTGGCCTTTGGCGGGTTCGTAGTAGTACATCTGTCGGGCCTGTGGCCCTACCTCCAGAGGGGACGAGGCGCCTAGTGTGCCAAGCTTGTGCCCGCCTGGAAATGATCAAGCCCGACCGAGGCCGGGCTGGTTGCACGCATCAGGGATCAGCTGATGCGGTGGGCGTTGGTGCGGTCGAAGCCGTCTTCGGCGAAGCGTTGTGCGCCAGTGCGGTCGAAACCGTCTTCGGCGAAGCGTTGTGCGCCAGTGCGGTCGAAGCCGTCTTCGGCGAAGCGTTGTGCACCAGTGCGGTCGAAACCGTCTTCAGCGTAAGTGGCCGCTTGGCTCTGGGCCGCTGCGAAGCTGTGGGCGTTGGTGCGCTCGAAGCCATCTTCGGCGAAGGCGCCAGTGGCGAAAACCGAGAGGGCCAGGGTGAGGATCAGTTTGTTTTTCATGGTCGTTGCTCCGTTGGGTTCAAGAGGTTGTTTGTTTCTATGGGTCCAATGCTACGCCGATTAATTTGATTAAAAAGCGCAAAAATTGGCGTTAAATAATCGAATTATCAGATCATTTTGGGCGCACCGATTGTCACTTCGCACTGGGTACGGCCCGGCAACGCCAGGGATGCGTTGCGCAGTGCAATTGGGCTCTCCAGCCTACGCAGGATGCAGCAGCGGTATTAATTCGGGGTTAAGGCGGGGATTTGGTGGGCTGTCGGGTGAGTGTCAAGGGCGCCAGAACCCTCAAACCATGCAACCAGCGACATCACAAAGGCTTTGCGAGCAACCAAAAAAAGGGGCGCCCAGTTACTGGGGCGCCCCTTTTCAAACCGCAGGGTCACTGTCAGTCAGTCGTAATCCGCGAATGCTGCTTGGTGTCCTTCATGGTCGCGTACACCAACAGCGAACAAGCGATGCACGCCGTGACGTACCAGTAGAAACCGCTCTCCATCCCGGCGCTCTTGAACCACAGGGCTACGTATTCTGCGGTGCCGCCGAAGATCGAGACGGTCAGGGCGTAAGGCAGGCCAACACCCAGGGCGCGGATCTCGGTCGGGAACAGTTCGGCTTTGACCACGGCATTGATCGAGGTGTAACCGCTGACGATGATCAACGCAGCCATGATCAGGAAGAACGCGCCCCACCAGGACTCAATGGTGTGCAGAGTGCTGAGGATCGGTACGGTGAACAGGGTGCCCAGTACGCCGAAGGCGATCAGGATCGGGCGACGGCCGATCTTGTCCGAGAGGCCGCCGATGATCGGCTGCAGGCACATGAACAGGAACAGTGTGGCCGCCGAAATGGTGGTCGAGTCACTGATGCTCATGCCAACGGTGTTGACCAGGTATTTCTGCATGTAGGTGGTGTAGGTGTAGAAGGCCAAAGTACCGCCCATGGTCAGGCCGACCACGGTCATCAGTTCCTTGGGGTGGCGCATCAGGGTGCGCATCAGGCTTTCCTTGGCCTTTTCCTTCTTGGTGAATGAGGCGGTTTCTTCCATGCCGCGGCGCAGGTACAGCGCGACCACCGCGCAGAGCGCGCCAATCACGAACGGTACGCGCCAGCCCCAGGCATACAGTTGCTCGGTGGTCAGCGTCTGCTGCAGAACGATCAGCACCGCCAGGGCGATGAGCTGACCGGAGATCAGGGTCACGTACTGGAAGCTGGAGAAGAAACCACGGCGCTCCTTGCTGGCCATTTCGCTGAGGTAGGTGGCCGAGGTGCCGTATTCACCCCCTACCGACAGGCCTTGCAGCAGGCGGGCGATGACCAGCAGGACCGGGGCGGCGACGCCGATGGTTTCGTAACCCGGGGTCAGGGCGATGACCAGAGAGCCGGCGCACATGAGCAGAACCGAGGCCATCAGCGCGGCCTTGCGCCCCTTGCGGTCGGCGTACAGGCCCATCAGCCAGCCACCGATCGGGCGCATGAGGAAGCCCACGGCGAAAATCGCGGCGGTGTTGAGCAGTTGTGCGGTGGAATCGCCGGCCGGGAAGAAGGCCTTGGCGAAATACAGCGAGAATGCGGCGTAGACGTACCAGTCGTACCATTCGACCATGTTGCCGATGGAACCGCTGAAAATCGACTTGAGGCGGCTGGCGGTGGTTCTTTCTGCGGCGGGCGCGACGGCTGCCCCGGTTGGCAGGGAGGTGGCGTTATCCATCAGGGATACCTTCTCGTTGTTTTTGTGGAGCGCGCCGAAGCGCAGCTTGCCAGCGAGATTGCAGAAGGTGTGCCAAACGGGTGCGTGGTGATTCATTTGAGGGCGCGTGGCGCCGTTCACGGAGCTGCAGCTTGCATGGAAGCCGCGCTGCCGCTGGCCGGCCGCGGTTTGCATCGGCCTGCGCCTGCACGTGATGAACTGCAGGGCAGGCTTAGGAAAAAGAGTAAAAGTAAGCGGATTTTTGCTTATTGAGATTAACCAATAGGCGGATTTCCGCTCATTCCCGCACGACGAAATCCTCGCGTACCAGCCCATGGCGCTGCATTTTTTCGTTGAGGGTGCGCCTGGGCAGTTGCAAGTCTTGCATCACGCCCTTGATCTCACCCTTGTGCAAGCGCAACGCCACACGCAGACATTGCGCCTCGAACGCCTCCATCTGCTCTACCAGGGATTGGCCTGCAGGCAAGCTGTCAAGGCTCGGCGAACCCAAGCCCAGCGCGTGGCGTTCGGCGGCATTGGCCAGTTCCCGCACGTTGCCCGGCCAGTCATGTGACAGCAGCTGCGCCAGTTGCGTACCCGACAACGGCGGGGCTGAGCGGCCGAGCTTCTGGGCTGCAGCGTGGGCGAAGTGTTCGAACAGCAGCGGGATGTCCTCGCGCCGCTCGCGCAACGGTGCCAGGCGCAGTTCGGCGACATTCAGGCGATAGGCCAGGTCTTCGCGAAAACGCCCGGCGCGTGCCTCTTCGAGCAGGTCGGGCTTGGTTGCGGCGATAATTCGCAGGTCGACGCTGATGCTCTGATTGGCCCCCAGCCTTTCCAGCTTCTGCTCCTGGATCACCCGCAGCAGCTTGGCCTGCTGGGCCAATGGCATGCTCTCGATTTCATCGAGAAACACCGTGCCGCCGTTGGCATATTCGAGCTTGCCGATGCGCTTGCCTTGGGCGCCGGTAAAGGCACCGCTTTCGTGGCCGAACAGTTCGGCTTCGAACAGCGACTCAGGGATGGCTGCACAGTTGAGCGCCACGAAGGGCTTGCCTGCACGCGGGCCGAAGTCGTGCAGGCAGCGCGCCACGCGCTCCTTGCCACTCCCGGTTTCGCCGCGAATCAGCACATTGACCGGCAGGCTGGCCAGGTCCAGCACCTGCCGACGCAATTGCTGCAGGCCTTGGGACATACCCAGAAGCGTGGATTCCAGGCGCGACTTGAGGTCTGCCTGCTCATGCAGGCGGCGGTTCTCCAGCACCAGCTGGCGCTTCTCCAGCGCGCGGCGCAGGCTCCCGAGCAGGTGCTGTGGCGTGAAGGGTTTTTCCAGGAAATCGTAGGCGCCGTTGCGCATGGCCTCGACCGCCATCGGCACATCGCCATGCCCGGTCAGAAGAATGACCGGCAGGTCCGGATCATCGGCCTGCAGGCGCTCGAGCAGCTGCAAGCCGCCCATGCCCGGCATGCGCACGTCACTGATGACAACCCCTGGAAAATGACAGGGCAACTGAGCCAGGCAGTCCTCGGCGCGGGCGAACAACTGCACGTTGAAACCGGACAGGTTCAACCATTGCTCGACGGCGCTGCGAATACTGGCTTCATCATCGACAACGATCACTGAATTCAACATGCAGGCTCCAGGTCGCGGGGCAGGGTAAGGCTCAGGCGCGCACCGCCTGGCAGGTTTTCGGCCTGCAACTGGCCGCCGGCTTCATGGATGATGCCATAGGAAATCGCCAGGCCCAGGCCAAGCCCTTCACCCACCGGTTTGGTGGTGAAGAAGGGGTCAAACACCCTGGCCAGGTCGGTCTCGGCAATCCCGCCGCCAGAGTCGAGCACGCTCAATCGCCATTGATCGTGCTCGGGTTCGATGCGGATTTCCAGGCGTTTGTAACGTTTGTCGGCCATGGCGTCGAGGGCGTTGCGCAGCAGGTTGATCAACACTTGCTCCAGGCGGATCGCATCACCGCGCACCCATGCCGGGCGCGCCAGGTAGAGGGCCACTTCGACCTCGTCGCTGCGGATGCGTGTGTCCAGCAGGTGCAGGGCCTGATCGACAACGGTCGCCAGGTCCAGCCGCTCGCGCAGGCCGACCGGGCTGTTACGGGCGAAGGTTTTCAGGTGGCTGGTGAGCGCGGCCATGCGCGTGAGCATCTGCTCCAGCGGCTCCAGGGCCTGGCGTGCCTCGTCGTAGCGGCCGTGATCGAGCAGCAGGCGCAGGGTTTCCAGTTGCATGCGCTGGGTCGTCAGCGGCTGGTTGATCTCGTGGGCCATGGCGGCTGACATCTGCCCCAGTGCGGCCAGTTTGGCCGACTGCACCAGGCCCTCCTGGGCGGTACGCAGCTCGCGGGTGCGCTCTTCGACCTGGCGCTTGAGCTCTTCACGGCTGCGCCGGCGCAAGCGGGCCAGGCGCAGGCGCTGGCTGACGAACAGTGCAGCGAACACCAGGCTCAGCCACGCGGCAGCTGCGCCCAGGGCTGCATTACGGCCATCAGCGGCCAGTTGTGGTTTGCGCAACAGGTGCAAGGTCCAGTCTTCACTTTCCAGCGGCAAGCTTTCCCACAGGTACTCGGCAGGCCCATCAGGCCCCTGCACGCGGCTGAGGGTGCTGTTGCTGGCGAAGCGGGTCAGCACCTGATGCTGCAGCGGTACCAGCGGTTGCTTGTCGTACTGGCGGGTCTCGGCCAGCTCTGCCCGATCGGGCCCGCTGAGCGGTTGCAGCTCGCGGTAACGCCAGCCGTCCTGGTTGGCGATGAAGGTGATGCCGCGTGCATCGCTGACCAGCAGGATGTCGCTGCCCTGGCGCCACTCGCGTTCAAGTTCGGGAAACTCCAGTTTCACCACCATGGCCCCGAGAAAGCGCCCTTGTTCGTCGGTGACTGCACTGGACAGGAAATACCCCGGCACGCCGCTGGTCACGCCCACGGCATAGAAGCGGCCGCTGCCCTGGCTGCGGGTTTGCTTGAAATACGGACGAAAGCCGTAGTTGGAACCTACGTAGGTGGTGGGCAAGCGCCAGTTGCTGGCCGCCACGGCCAGCCCGGTGTGGTCGAGCAGCTCCAGGGTGGAGGAATTGGCTGCACCATTTATTCGTTCGAGCTTGCGGTTGAGTGCGTCCTGTACCTGCTCGCTGATCGGGCCGCGCAGTGCCTGGATCAGTTCCGGGTCCAGCGCCAGGACGGCGGGCAGGGCGCGATAGCGTTCGATCAGGGTATGCAGCGACGTGGCGTACAGCCCCAACTGTTGGCTGGCGCGGCGGGCGTCATCCTCCATGGCTTGACGCTTGGCCTGCTGCATGGCCCAGCCCGCACTGAGCGCGGTGCCGGCCAGGATCAGCAGGGTGATCAGCCCCAAACGCAGGGCGCGAAAGGAAAATGGCATGGGGCGGGTCCGGATGAAGGAGTTGTCAGTACCGTCCTATCGCCGTCAAACCGGCGACAGGACGGTAATGCTTGCAGACCGGTTACAGCAGTTCGAAGCTCTTCTGCTGCACGGCCTCTGAGTCCAGCCCGACCTGGACATTGAAAGCGCCAGGTTCAGCCACCCGCTGCAGCTGCCCATTGAAGAACTTCAGGTCTTCTTCGCTTATGCGGAAGGCCAAGGTCCGCGACTCACCGGCCTTGAGCATCACTTTCTGGAAGTTTTTAAGCTCCTTCACCGGGCGGCTCATGGATGCTGCTACGTCCTGCAGGTACAACTGGACCACGGTCTCGCCATCCACCTTGCCGGTGTTCTTCACCGTCACCTTGGCCTCCAGCGTGTCGCCACGCTTGAGGTCCTTGTGCGACAGGTTCAGCCCCGACAGCTCGAAGGTGCTGTAGCTCAAGCCGTAACCGAACGGGTACAGCGGGCCGTTTGGCTCTTCGAAGTACTGTGAGGTGTAGTTGCCCGGCTTGCCTGGGGTGAACGGGCGGCCAATGCGCGTGTGGTTGTAGTACATCGGGATCTGCCCGACCGAACGCGGGAAGGTGATGGCCAGCTTGCCCGAAGGGTTGTAGTCACCGAACAGCACGTCGGCGATGGCATTGCCGCCCTCGGTGCCAGCGAACCAGGTTTCCAGGATGGCATCGGCCTGTTCGCGTTCCCAGGCGATCGACAGCGGCCGGCCGTTCATCAGCACCAGTACCAGCGGCTTGCCAGTGGCTTTCAGGGCCTTGATCAGCTCGCGCTGGCTGGCCGGGATCTCCAGGGTGGTGCGGCTGGACGACTCGTGGGACATGCCGCGGGACTCGCCCACCACCGCCACCACCACATCGGATTGCTTCGCTGCTTTGACCGCTTCATCGATCAGCACAGCGGCCGGGCGCGGATCGTCAACGATTTCCGGGGCATCGAAGTTGAGAAAGTTCAAGTAATCGACGATCGCCTTGTCGCCGGTAACGTTGGAACCTTTGGCATAGACCAGCTTGGCCTTGCCCTCGACGGCGCGGCGCAGGCCTTCGCGCACGGTGACCGAGTGCATCGGTTTGCCGTCGGCAGCCCAGCTGCCCATCATGTCGATCGGCGCATCGGCCAGCGGGCCGACCAAGGCAATGGTGCCGGCTTTTTTCAGCGGCAGGGTCTGCTTGCGGTTTTCCAGCAGCACCAGGCTGCGGCGCGCCACGTCGCGCGCGGCGTCACGGTGCAGGCGGTCTTCGCCGTAGTAATCCTTCAGGTCGGTTTCGGCCTTGCCGATCCGCACGTATGGGTCTTTGAACAGGCCCATTTCATACTTGGCGCCCAGTACTTCGCGCACGGCCTGGTCCAGTTCGGCCTGGGTCACCTCGCCTGACTTGAGCAGCCCTGGCAGCTCTTCGCCATACAGGGTGTCGTTCATGCTCATGTCGATGCCAGCCTTGATCGCCAGCTTGGCCGCTTCGCGACCATCGTGGGCGACGCCGTGGCGGATCAGTTCCTGGATGGCACCGTGGTCACTGATGGTCACGCCCTTGAAGCCCCACTCCTTGCGCAGCAGGTCGTTCATCAGCCAGGTATTGGAGGTGGCCGGCACGCCGTTGATCGAGTTCAGCGCCACCATTACCCCGCCGGCACCGGCGTCGAGCGCGGCGCGGTAGGGCGGCAGGTAGTCGTTGTACATCTTCGGCAGGCTCATATCGACCGTGTTGTAGTCGCGCCCGCCTTCCACCGCGCCATACAGGGCGAAGTGCTTGACGATGGCCATGATGCTGTCCGGGTTGGCCGGGCTGCTGCCCTGGAACGAGCGGACCATCGCCTGGCCGATCCTCGAGGTCAGGTAGGTGTCCTCACCGAAACCCTCGCTGGTGCGGCCCCAGCGAGGGTCGCGGGCGATGTCGACCATGGGTGCAAAGGTCATGTCCAGGGCGTCGGCGGCGGCTTCGATGGCCGAGGTGCGGCCGACCTTGGCGATGGCGTCCATGTCCCAGGTGGCAGCCAGCCCCAGGCCGATCGGGAAAATGGTGCGCTCGCCGTGGATGGTGTCGTAGGCGAAGAACATCGGAATCTTCAGGCGGCTGCGCATGGCGGCGTCCTGCATGGGCCGGTTCTCGGGGGCAGTGCGCGAGTTGAAGGTACCGCCGATACGGCCTGCGGCGATTTCTTCGCGGATCTTGTCGCGTGGCATCTCCGGGCCGATGCTGATCAGGCGCAGCTGGCCGATCTTTTCAGCCTCGGTCATCTGGCTGATCAGATGCTCGATGAATGCCTGCTTGTCCTGCAGGGGCGGGGCGGTGGGGGCGGCAAGGGCCGCCTGGCTGGCAAGGCCCAAGGCCAGGCCCAGCAAAGACAGTTTCATCATGAATTCCGTTGTCGAGGCCTGTGCCGTATCCACGGTGATACGCGCGCGGCCGAAGTTTTCAGGCGGCTATTGTTGTACGATTCACCGGCATTAATTCCAGCGGCGGATTATGCCTGATTATGGCGCTCGCTGAGGATCACCCGAGTGCCGGGACAACAACTATAAAAACGATCAGAGACCGAAGGCATGACTTCCCTCGACGAATACGAGCAGCGCCAGATCGCTGAGGCCATCGCGCGCGTGGAACGGCGCACCGATGCCGAGCTGGTGACCGTGCTGGCCCGGCGTGCCGATGATTACGCCTACCTTCCACTGTTTTGGGCCGCCGTGCTGGCGCTGGTGGTGCCTGGCCTTTTGCAGCTGCTGCTGGGCTGGCCCGTTGGGCACGGGCTGCTGGTGGCCAACCTGCTGCTGTTCATCGGCCTTTGTGCGCTGCTACGTACCCCACGCCTGAACGCCTGGTTGGTCCCCCCTGCGCTGCGCCGCTGGCAGGCATCGCGCCTGGCCCGGCAACAGTTTCGCGAGCAGAAACTGCATTGCACGGCCAAGGGGGCCGGGGTGCTGATCTTCGTGGCCGAGGCGGAGCTGCATGTGGAGATCCTGGTCGATCAAGGTATCGATTGCCACCTCGATGCACACTCGCGTGCGGTGATCGGTGCCCGCTTCGCCGAACAGGTGCGCCAGGGCCGTACCTTGCAGGGGTTTGTCGAGTGCATCGAGGCCTGCGGTGAACGGCTGTGCGAGCACGTGCCACGCACCCACGCACGCAACGAGCTGCCGAACCGTCTGGTGATTCTAGAGTGAACCACGCCCATCGCGAAAACCTTCGCCTGAGCCAGGCATCAACGTAGAATGCGCGGCATTGCGCAACGCGCTCACCGCTATCCGAGGCACCTGTTTTCCATGTCTGCCAGTACTTCCGCTTCTATCGCGCCGGACGCGCGCGCCCAGTTTCTCGACCTGCTGAGCGCTGCCTTGCACGGCAATACCCTGGTCAAACTGGTGCTGGCGCGCCATGTCGGCGCCGACCAGACCCTACAGCGGATCATCGCCAAGCCGGTGCAGGTAAAAGGGCAGTCCAACCTTTCGTTGGTCTACCGCCACCAGACCCGCGACATCACCCGCAACGTGCCGCTGGACCAGGCCCAGGCACTGATCGCCGACCTGCTGGGGCAGAGCTTTCGCAACGCCCACCTGTTCGACGCCGACGGCGAAGTGCAACTGACCTTCAGCAAAAAGGGCAAGCCGATGCTCCAGCGCCACGGTGCCCAGGCGCCGCGCGAGGCTGCTGCCAGCACGGGCCACGACCGCGAGAAGAAGCGTTACCTGGAACTGTCGCGGCCCTTCCTGCGCGATCTGGGCGTGACCGACGCACAGGGTGCGCTGATCCCGTCCATGTCGCGCAAGTGGAAGCAGATCAACAAGTTCGTTGAAGTGTTCGATCACGCACTGGCCAATGCGCCGGTGCCGGCTGACCAGGTGCTGCGGGTGGCCGACTTTGGCTCAGGCAAGGGCTACCTGACCTTCGCCATGCACGACTACCTGAGCAACAGCCTGGGCCGCGCAGCCCAGGTGACTGGGGTGGAGCTGCGTCAGGACATGGTCGATTTGTGCAATGCAGCGGCTTCGCGTCTGGAGCATCCGGGCCTGGAGTTTCAATGCGGTGACGTGCGCAGCGTAGTACCCGAGGCCATCGAGGTGATGATCGCCCTGCATGCCTGCGACATTGCCACCGATTACGCGATCCACACCGGAATCCGTTGCAACGCCGCGATCATCATGTGCTCGCCGTGCTGTCACAAGCAGATTCGCCCGCAACTGCACAGCCCGGGCTTGCTGCAGCCGATGCTGCAATACGGCCTGCATCTGGGGCAGCAGGCCGAGATGCTCACCGACAGCTTGCGCGCGCTGTATCTGGAAGCCTGTGGTTACGAGACCAAGGTGTTCGAGTTCATCTCGCTTGAGCACACCAACAAGAACAAGATGATTCTTGCGGTGAAGCGCAAGCAGCCCGTAGCGGCGCAAGCGCTGCTGGAAAAGATTGCGCAACTGAAAGCGTTTTATGGGGTGCAGGAGCATTGCCTGGAGACGTTGTTGCGCAACGACGGGTTGATTCCCCCCATCTCAGCGTAAGTCGGCTGTGGCGCTCGTCCCCGAGCGCCTGTCAGTGTTCTGCATGCACTGGCATCTTTATCGCGTACTCCGCCAACCCCAACGGATGCGTACCCGCATCAAAGAAATGCAGCGCTGTCCCCGCCAGATCACCAAAGCGGTCCACAAAGTGCTGCTTCTGATTGACCACCGAAGCCTCGCTCAATGGCCGTATGGCAATCGAAAGATGGCGCGGCCGCGCCTGGCGAATCGCTTCGAGCAAGTGCTGGTCACTGCTGTCCAGGTGCTGCCCGAACAGGCATAGCCCCTGGTTTTCCTGGGCCAACTGGCCCAGGCACCAGGCCAGGTAATCCGAGTTGCGGATGGCGCGCAGTTTTTCGTCACTGCGGTCTTCGTTGACGAACAGCGGTACTTCACCCGGAATGTTCACGGCAAAGCCGTCCAGCAGCTCGGCGCTTTCGGCGCTGCGCTGACGGGTGGTACCGTCGGGCAGCTTGAGCAGGTGCAGGCCGCCGTGCAAATGCAGCACGCGCGTCCCTTCGCTGCGGGTGCGGCGTACGTCGAAGAAGCCTTGCTCATCGAACAGCGTGGCGAAGCCCTGGGGTGCGTGCTGCACTGCCCAAGGCAGGATCAGGTCGTAGTTGCTGGTATAGACACTGCGGTAGCCGCGCAAGGCTTGGTTGATCGATGCCAGGGTTGTCGCTGGCATCTTTGGCCATGGCAGGTGCACGGTACGCACGGCGTGGATCAGCGCTTCCTTGATCGAGTAGTAGCGGTTCAGCGGCGCGGTGGAGTTGATCGCCAGGGCGGCGTTGGCGCGCACAGTCTGGTTCAGCGTGCTCAGCACCGGCTCGAACAATTCAGTGCCCAGGGACTTGAACAAGGCCTGGTCGCTGATTGCCAGGCCTTTCTTGCGGCCGGCGCGCTGGGCCTCCTCGAACAGTGAGAAATAGCCGAATGATTTCCACAGCACGCGGCTGGCGCCGTTGCCCAGTAGCAGGGCATCGCAGGGGTGGCGTTGGGCGAGTTCCTGCCAAGTGGCGAGGTGGGCGTCTAGTGCGGGCATGATGGGTCCATTCGCTGGAGCGGGAAACGGGGGCGACTTTAGCATGTCATGCAATGTGTGCGAGGGTTGCGCTACAGCCACGACAAGGTTCGCAGAATGAAAGAGGACTTCACATGCGCAAGTGTTTGATCGGGATGCTGGCCTTGGCAGCACTGGGGCCGGCCTCAGTGGCCTTGGCAACGGACGGCAAAGCCCTCGCCGCAGCCCACGGCATACCATACCCGGCCGTGATCGCTCACCGCGGCGCCTCTTACGACGCACCGGAATCCACCAGGCCTGCCTACCTGTTGGCCCGCGAGTTGGGCGCCGACTACCTGGAACTGGACCTGCAGCGCACGCGCGACGGCGTGCTGGTCGTGGTCCACGACGATGAGCTGTCACGTACCAGCGATGTAGCCGAGCGTTTCCCCGAGCGCAAACACAGCCCGGTCAGTGCCTTCAGCCTCGCCGAGCTCAGGTCGCTGAACGCCGGCAGCTGGTTCAACATCGCCTACCCGGCACGTGCCAGGGCATCGTTCGCCAAACTGTCGATCCTTACCCTTGACGAAGTCATCGATATTGCCGAAGGCAACCCGCAGCGCCAGCCCGGTTTGTATATCGAGACCAAGGTTCCCAGCCAGTTTCCAGGCATTGAACGGCAGCTCAAAGAGCGCTTGGAGGCCCGTGGCTGGCTCGATCGGCCTGGGCGCGTGGTGCTGCAGACATTCGATCGCAACAGCCTGGCGTTGCTGCACGAGGCGATGCCGCAGGTACCGAAGATTCTGCTGCTGTGGGTGGGTACCAAGGCCATAGCACCGGCCTCGGGGCAAGATTTGGCGGATTCAGGCGAAAGCGACAAGGCCGCTTTTTATGCACGCCAGCAACCGAAGAGCCGGGCTGAGTTCCTGCGCTGGCTGGACTTCGCCAAGCAGGGCGGTGCGATCGGTACCGGGCCTTCTGCCAAGCGCAGCAAGCTGGGCGAACAGAGCTATGCCGATCTCATTCAGCCATGGATGAACCAGGCCAGCCATGAGCGCGGGCTGCTGGTGCACGTCTATACGCTCGATGACGCGCAGGACTTCGCCGCAAGCATGAAGGCAGGGGTGGATGGGATCTTTACCAACAGGGCGGGTGCGCTACTGCGCTTTTATGATCGCCCGGCTGAAAGTGAGCCAGGTTTGCTGAAAAGGCTGGGGTACTGAGCTGTTGAAGGCGGCAAGCAGATCGACTTGCGGATGATCTTCGCCTCAGGGGCAGCGATGACGCTGGTTGAACGCCATGCGGTAATGCGGTGTGGAGCGGGTAGAGGGAATCGAACCCTCGTCGGAAGCTTGGGAAGCTACTGTTCTACCATTAAACTATACCCGCGTCTGCGCCCGACTTTTTACCAGAACCTGCCTGGAATTAGAAGCCCTCGTTATAAACCGGTGAAAAAAAGCTGTCGGCGCCCATAGCCTGCAGGCCATGGCTACAGGGCGCCGATGCACTCAGATGGCCCATGCATGCTGCTCTTGGCTGGCGTTGTACGGGGTGCGTGCCCGGGCCTGGCGCACGGTCGGCTTGAGGAAGCCGAGCAACGCGCTGCGTGTGGCTTCGCAGGCCGTCTTGTTCTCCATGTCCAGGAAGTGCCCGGCATCACGGATCACCGTGAAGTGGCTCTTGCCGACATGGTTGCCGAACTGGCGAGCGTCTTCTGCGGTGGTGTACTCGTCACGGTCGCCGTTGATGAACAGCACCGGGATGTCGATGTTGCGCGCGCCTCGCAGTGCCCGTTCCAGGTCATGCTGCAGCACCTGGTTGATGTGGAAGTGCATCTGCGCATACTCGTGGCTGTCCAGGCTGCTGACGTGCCGGTAGTTGAAGCGCTTGAACAGCGATGGCAGGTGCTTGCCAATGGTGTCGTTGACCAGGTTGCCGACCTGGTAGCGATCGCAGGCAGCCAGGTACTGGCAACCACGGTTCAGGTAGTCGCGCATCGGTTCGTTGATCACCGGTGAGAACGAGCTGACCACCGCCTTTTTCACCATGCGAGGCTGGTGCGCCAGCGCCAGCAGGGTGCAGGCACCGCCCCAGGAGAACGACATCACGTGGTCGGCCTGGAAGTGCTCGATCAGCTCAAGCAGGATATGCGCCTCGTCTTCCTTGCTGATCAGGCGTTCCTGGCGGTTATGTGCCTTGGACTTGCCGGAGTAGGGCTGGTCGTACAGCACGACGTTGAATTGTGGGTGCAGGTTACGCACCGTCTGGGCGAACGAAGCCGTGGTGGCCAGTGAGCCATTGATCAGGATGATCGTCTTCTCGGCTGCATCCGCGCGATGGAACTCCGTGTAAACCCGATACTGACCTTGGATATCAAGTACAGCGATTTCTGGCCTCATGTCATCGACTCCTGGCGCAAAAAGGGTGTTCGCGTCACCTAGGGTGCACGTTCTTTATGACAGGTAGGCATTTGCCTGAAGGAATTACCGGGGCCCTGTGTCGATCCTTGGCACACGTGTCGACGGTATTGTTTTTGGCGGGCAATTTGCCGTGCTCCAAGGCATCGTGGCCTTGGGTAGCCGGCAAAAAGGTGTCTGGCGCGCGGTGTGACTGGCGAGTCACGCACGGACCGACAAGTTAGGAGTCAAGCAGTGGGTTGAGGATCACGCAAGTGCCGGCTGGGTGAAATTGTGACTTTTGTCGCCGGGCGGTCGTATGACGTCCGGACAGTGCCTGAAGCGGCCTAGACCGAGGCGATTTCCGTAGCCGTGAGTGCCCGGAATTCACCCGGCGCCAACCCTGGATCGAGCTGGATCGCGCCCATGGTTTCCCGGTGCAACCCTACAACCTTGTTGTCGAAGTAGCCGAACATGCGCTTGACCTGGTGATAACGCCCTTCAATGATGGCCAGCCTCGCCGTGCGCGGGCCAAGGATGTCCAGTTGCGCGGGGAGGGTGGTCAGGTCTTCGAAGGCGAAGTAGAAGCCTGTGCGAAACTTGTCGACGTAATGCGCGCCGATTTCATCTTCCGTTTCCACCAGGTAGTGCTTGGGCAGCTTGGTCGCCGGCTGGGTCAGGCGCCGCGACCATTGGCCGTCGTTGGTCAGGATCATCAGCCCGGTGGTGTTGTAGTCGAGCCGCCCGGCAATGTGCAGGTCCTCGCGCAACGGCGCAGGCAGCAAATCGAGTACGGTGCGGTGCTGTGGGTCGTGCGTGGCGCTGACGCAGCCGGCCGGTTTGTGCAGCATCAGGTAGCGCGCCGGGCGCCCCGTCTGGAGTAGTTGATCATCCACCTCGATACGGCTGAATTCGCGGACTTCAGCCCGTGGGTCGGCTACCGTTTCGCCATCCACCCGCACGCGGCGCTGTACCAGCAGCAGGCGTACTTGCTGGCGGCTATAGCTGGGCAGGTTGGCGAGGAAGCGGTCAAGGCGCATGGCATCAAGGACGTCGAGGGGAGTGGCGCGCAGTCTAGCGCTTTTCTGCCTCGACCTGGGCGGGCGCGTTCTCGGGCAGACCTGCCCCTGCGGCGCAGCGCGGGCAGAGGCAGGATTTGTCGCGCAGCTCGGTTGGCAGGGCCTTCAGAACTGCGGGGTCGATGTTCACGGCGTAGCACCAGCAGGCTGCTGGCGCAGTGCGCGGGTCGGCCAGGGTGCATTGGTTGAGGGCGCCGCAGGCAGGGCAGTGCTGGCTGTCATTCATACACTAGTCCGGGGTGTTCAATGCAGGCACGGTTGCGGCCGGCCTGCTTGCATCGTCGAGGTGCTCATTCTAGTGATATGGCCGGAAAAAGACTGCAGGTTTATTGGGGTATCCAAGCTATTTCAAATTATTGCGCAAATGGCACTGCACGATGGCGACAATGTCTCAATCATTGTCGATGTTCGCTTTGGCTTCGACGCTCGGCAGCGCCGCTGTACGGGCACCCCAGCGGTCCAGGAGGCCGCCATGTCCTATCGAATTCTGTTGATCGCCCTGTTGGGCCTGATGACAACCGCCTGCGTGCCTTACCACGAGGGAGGCCGTTATTATCGTACGGATTACTACACCGCTGACCGGTATGCCTCGCCGGGTTATTACCGCCATGACCGCTATTACGTAGCCCCCCAACCGCGCTATTACTACCAGCCGGCACCGCGTTACTACCGGCCTGCGCCCGTGCCGCAATACCGTCCGCACCCGCAGCCGGGGATGAAGCAGTGGCATGGCAACCCGCGTCACGACTACGGCAACCGCCAGCGTTATGACTACGGCCGTGATCGTGACCGGCATGATTACCGCAACGACAGCCGGCGGTACCAGAACGACCGTTGGCACTCCAATGGACGGGGTGATGGTGACCGCCGTCCCGGTGGTGGGCGCAGTGGTGATCGCAACTGGCGACGGTGAAGGTTGACGGGGGTGCGCGGAACGGCCCAGGTCAGGCAAGATCGGCCAACGGGTGGCGCCCCTCCCATACCTTCACAAAATGGGCTTCGACCACGGCCGCCGGCACTTGCGCAACATCCGGCCAGTGCCAGCGTGGGTGGTTGTCCTTGTCCAGCAGGCGGGCGCGCACGCCTTCGCTGAATTCGGGGTGACGGCAGCAATTGAGGCTCATGCTGTATTCCATCTGGAATACCTGGGCCAATGACAGGTGTCGGGCCCGACGGATCTGTTCCCAGACCAGGTGCGCCGTGAGCGGGCAGCCCTCCTGCAGGCGTTGGCCTGCATCAGCCAACAATGGGTCGTTATGCTGCTTGAGCCCCTCCAGTGCACGCCACGCGGCCGCCGGGTCGGCAACATCGAGCAGCGCATCGATCACCTGGCGCCGGGGCAGCCATTGCGCCTCCGGCAGTTCGGCATAGGCGCGGTGCTGTTCGGCCTTGAGCAGGCTGTTCAGCTGCAGGTCGGTCTGCTCTTGCCAGTTCAGTTGCAACAATTCTTCGATAAGCCCTTCCTGTTGATGCTCGCCAAAGAATCGGTCCGCCAGGCCCAGGTCGATGGCGTCCCGGGCATTGATGGGGGCGCCGGTGAGCCCCAGAAACAGCCCGAGCTTGCCCGGCAGGCGCGCAAGAAACCAGCTGGCGCCCACGTCGGGGTAGAGGCCAATGCTGATTTCTGGCATTGCCAGGCGGCTGCTAGGCGTGACTATGCGTATCCCCGCCCCCTGCAACAGCCCCATGCCGCCCCCCAGCACATGGCCGTGGCCCCAGCACAGCACCGGCTTGGGGTAGGTGTGCAGGAGATAGTCGAGGCGGTATTCGGCGGCAAAGAACGTGGCAGCCAGCGGTGGCACGCTGCCGGGGTGGTCGCGGCAGGCCTGGGCCAGAGCCCGTACATCGCCGCCGGCGCAGAATGCCTTGGCGCCGTTGCCACGCAGCAATACACAGACAACGCCCGGGTCGCGGGCCCAGTCTTGCAGGTATTCGCCGAGCACTTCGATCATCGGCAGGTTCAGGGCATTGAGCGCCTTGGGCGCATCCAGTGTGGCAATGCCGATGCGGGCGCCATCGGCGCCGGTGAGTACCTCGCAATGAATGGCCATGGACTACCTCGTTCAAGTCATCGCTCAAGTATGGCCTGCCTGGGCGATCATGCAGGCCATAGGTCAGACCGATTGACAAGGGGGGATGGCTTACCTAGTGTCGCGCCATTGTTTACGGATGGCCTCATGACTGACGACGATCGCATCAAACTTGAACCCGGCTGGAAAAACGCCCTGCGTGCCGAGTTCGATCAGCCCTACATGCACCAACTGCGTGAGTTTCTGCGCCAGGAGTACGCCGCCGGCAAGGAAATCTACCCGCCAGGCCCGATGATCTTCAATGCGCTCAACTCCACCCCGCTGGAGCAGGTGAAAGTCGTCATTCTCGGCCAGGACCCGTATCACGGCCCGGGCCAGGCACACGGCCTGTGCTTCTCGGTGCAGCCGGGTGTGCCGACGCCGCCGTCGCTGGTCAACATCTACAAGGAGCTGCAGCGCGACCTGAACATTCCCATCGCCAGCCATGGTTACCTGCAGAGCTGGGCGGAGCAGGGTGTGCTGCTGCTCAATACCACCATGACCGTCGAACGCGCCAATGCCGCTTCGCATGCCAAGAAAGGCTGGGAATTCTTTACCGACCGGGTCATCCAGGTGGTCAGCGAGCAGTGCCCGAATGTGGTGTTCCTGCTGTGGGGCGCGCATGCCCAGAGCAAGCAGAAACTGATCGATGGCACCAAGCACCTGGTGCTCAAATCGGTGCACCCGTCGCCACTGTCTGCGTACCGCGGGTTCTTGGGTTGTGGGCATTTCAGCCGGACCAACGGCTTCCTCGAACAGCGTGGCCTGGCGCCGATCAACTGGGCGTTACCGCCGCTTTAAGGGGCGAGCCGGTGCTCAGTGGCCGGCTTGCCGGCGATCACCTGCAAAGCTTTCAGTGCTGGCCTTTCACCCAGCATCTGAACAGCGGTTCGGCCAGAAACAGCACGAACAGCAAGCGCATCACCTGCAACGCCGTCACCAACGGCACCGACAGCTGCAATGTCTCTGCGGTCAGGCTCATCTCGGCAATGCCGCCCGGCATCATGCCCAGCGTCAGCGAGCGCAGATCCAGCGCAGTCATCACGCTCAACCCCCAGGCGGCAGTGCCCGCGATCAGCATGCACAGCGCCGTGGCGAGCAACGTGCGCAGCAAGAACGATGGAGCACGGCGGAAGAATGCGCGATTGAAGTGGCAGGCCAGGCCACTCCCGATCAGCCATTGGCCGATCTGGCTGGCACCGTCGGGCAGGGCGATCTGCAAGTTGCCCGCCAGGCTTAGCGTGGCGGCCACCAGCAGTGGCCCGAACAGCCAGGGGTTAGGCTGGCGCAAGCGCTGCCAGGCGAAACCGACCGCTACACCCAGCGGTGCGATCAGCGCCAGCCAGCCCCAGCTCACGCTGCCGGCATGATTGAGCGGTACACCGTCACCGATCAGGAACTTGAACAGCGCCGGTACGCACAGCACCACCACCAGCACACGCAGGCTTTGCGCCGCCGCCACCTGGCTGAGCACCGCGCCGTTACGCGCGCCGAGGTTGACCATCTCACCGGAACCACCGGGCATGCTGGCAAAAAATGCCGTGGCACGGTCTTCGCCGGTACGCCGCAGCAGCCACACGCCAACCACGCTGGAAACGGTGGTCAGCAGTGCGGCAAAGAAGATCAGCACGAAATGGCTGGCGACCTGCTCGATCACCGCTGGGGTGAAGTGCAGGCCAATACCCAGGCCGATGATGCATTGGCCGCACTTGCGGCCATTGGGGATTTCCGAAAGCTGCCAGGGCGTCAGGCAGCGCACCAGGATGATCGCCAGCAATGAGCCGACCATCCAGGGCAAGGGCCAGCCGACCTGGCTGGCGAGATACCCGCCCGCCAGGCCGACCAGCCCTGTCGCCCAGTACAGCGGCAACGACCGATCAGGCATCGGCCATCGCCCGACGCTGCAGGCTACGTTTGCGCCAGATACGCAGCAGCGGCAGGCAGAGCATGCACACCACCAGTACCCAGATGCCCATGCTGATCGAGCTCGACCACAGAATGCCCAGCTCGCCATTGGAAATCGACAGCGCACGGCGCAGGTTCTGCTCCATCAGGCCGCCCAGGATGAAGCCGAGCAGGATAGGCGACAGCGGGAAGTCCAGCTTGCGCAGGATGTAGCCCATGATGCCGATGCCGACCATCAGGAACAGGTCGAAGGTGGTGGCGTGCACCGCGTATACACCGATCGCGGTGATGATCGCGATTACCGGCACCAGCGCCCAGTTCGGCACGGCGAGGATGCGGGTGAAGATGCGGATCATCGGGATGTTCAGGATCACCAGCATGATGTTGGCGACGAACAGCGAAGCGATCAGCCCCCAGACAATGTCAGGTTGCTGTTCGAACAGCAGGGGGCCGGGGGTGATGTTGTACAGGGTCAGTGCACCGATCATCACCGCCGTGGTGCCCGACCCGGGAACACCCAAGGTCAGCATCGGTACCAGCGCGCCGCAGCAGGATGCGCCGATGGCTGTTTCCGGGGCAGCCAGGCCACGGGCATCGCCCTTGCCGAACTTGCCGCTTTCCCCAGCGATGCGCTTCTCGCTCATGTAGGCCACGGCGCTGGCCAAGGTCGCTCCCGCACCTGGCAGCACGCCCATGATGAACCCAAGCAGGCCGCAGCGGATGTTGACGACGAACACCGAGGCCGCTTCCTTGAAGTTGAACAGCATGCGCCCTGTGGCCTTGACCGCTTGATGCCCATGATGAGTCTTCTCCAGCAGCAGCAGGATTTCGCTGATCGAGAACAGGCCCAGCACCAGCACAACGAACTGGATACCGTCGGCCAGATGCACGCTATCACCGGTGAAGCGGTATACGCCGCTGTTGGCGTCGATACCGACCGCTGACAGGAACAGGCCGATCAGTGCGGCGATGAAGGTCTTCAGCGGTTTGTCCCCGGCCATGCCGCCCAAAGCAACGATTGCGAACACCATCAGCACGAAGTACTCCGCCGGCCCGAAGGCAATCGCCCATTTCGCCAGCAGCGGGGCGAACAGCACCATGCCGCAGGTGGCGATGAGTGCGCCAATGAACGAACTCCACGCCGACAGCGACAGGGCAACGCCAGCCAGGCCGTTGCGGGCCATCGGGTAGCCGTCGAGGGTGGTCATCACGGTCGAGGCCTCGCCCGGGATATTCAGCAGGATCGAACTGATCCGCCCGCCGTATTCACAGCCCAGGTACACCGCTGCCAACAGGATCAGTGCCGACTCTGGGGGCAGGCCAAGGGCGAAGGCGATCGGGATCAGCAGCGCCACGCCGTTGATCGGGCCCAGCCCCGGCAGCAGGCCGACCACGGTGCCGATGAGGGTGCCCGAAAGGGCGGTAACCAGGTTGTAGGGGCTCAGGGCGACGCCGAAGCCCTGGCCCAGGTAGCTCAAGGTATCCATCTGTCAGTTCTCCAGTACGCTCAGCAGGCCGAGGGGCAGGGGCACATCCATCACGCGGTCGAACAGCCAGTAGAGGAACAGGCTCATGCCCACCACCACCAGGGTGCTGCGTAACCAGCGGCCGCCGTACAAGCGGGCCATAGGGATGCCAACCAAGATGGCGCTGAGGATGAAGCCCAAGGCTTCAAAGGTGCTGGCGAAGAGCAGCAGCAGGCCGACGCAGGCGGCAATCTTGGTCAGGGTTGCGCGGTCCAGCGCAGGCTCGTCGTCCTTGTGCACGATGGGCGTGGGGCGTATGGCGAGATAGAGCAGGCCCAGGCTCATCAGGCCAAGCATCAACAGCGGGTAGGCACGTGGGCCGACCGGTTCGTAGGAAAAGGCCGCCTGGTAGGGCCAGGCCATCACGGCCAGGGCGGCGCACAGCGCCAGCAGAGCCAGGGCGAAGATACGTTGCAGGATCATTGGGAATCCTCATTGAGGTTGCAGTGGCCGTAAAGGCCTATTCGCCGGCAAGCCGGCTCCCACGGTGTGAGCAACGCTGTAACTGTGGGAGCCGGCTTGCCGGCGATGGGGCCAGTATCGGCACCCAGGCTTACTGAACCAGGCCGAATTCCTTGGCCAGTGCCTTGTAGTCCGCCACTTGCTTCTTCACATAGCCGTCCAGTTCGTCACCTGTCATGGCGAACGGGAACAGCTCGCGCTGGTCACGCAGCTTGGCGAAGTCTTCAGAAGCAAGCATCTTGTCGAAGGAGTCCTTCCACCAGGCGTACTCTTCATCGCTCACTTTCGGCCCAAGGTAGAAACCGCGCACCACCGGCCAGACGATGTCGTAACCCTGTTCCTTGGCGGTGGGGATGTCTTTCATCTCCGGCTCGTCCAGGCGGTTTTCCGAGAACACGGCGAGGATGCGCATGTTGCCGCTCTGGATGTGTGGCATGGAGTCGGAGATGTCGGTGGAGCCGACCTGGATGTGGCCACCTAGCAGCGCGGTGGCGATTTCACCGCCCCCTTCCAGGGCCACGTAGCGCAGGTCGCGGGGGTTGATGCCGGCGGCCTTGGCGATCAGGGCAGTCTGCATCCAGTCCTGACTGCCGACGGTGCCACCGGAGCCGATCACCACCTTGCTCGGGTCTTTCTTCAGCGCCGCGACCAGGTCATCGAGGGTCTTGTAGGGCGAATCGCTTTTCACGGCGATGGCGCCGTAGCTGGTGCCGACCGCCGCCAGCCATTTCACGGCATTTTCGTCGAAGCGGCCGAACTTGCCCTGGGCCAGGTTGAGCAAGGAGCCGCTGGACCACGCCACCAGCGTGCCGGCATCGCCCGGGCGCTGCGCTACCACGGCGTTGTAGGCCACTGCGCCGACACCGCCTGGCATGTAGGTGACGCGCATTGGTTTGCTGAGGATCTTTTCCTGCACAAGGGCGCTTTGCACCAGTTTGCAGGTCAGGTCGAAACCGCCGCCGGGCGAGGCCGGGGCGATGCATTCGGGGCGTTTGGGTTCGGCGGCGAGGGCATTGCCGGCCAGCAGCAGGCAGCCGGTAGCCAGGGCGAGGCGGCGCAGTGAAAAGGTCATCGTCTATCTCCGTGAGCGTTGTTGTTATGGGTTACCACAGGGCGACGCTGTAGCTCACCAGCAGCCGCACTTCGTCGGCATCGCGGGCGAAATTCGAACGGAAGGTGGCGTTGCGCAAGCGCACGGCGACGTTTTTCAACGGGCCGCTTTGTACCACGTACTTGAACTCGGTATTGCGCTCCCACTCCTTGCCCTCGCTGCCATCGGCGCGGCTGACGTTGTCGCCGTTGATGTAGCGGGTCATGAAGGTCAGGCCAGGGACGCCCAGCGCTGCGAAGTTGTAGTCGTAGCGCACTTGCCAGGAGCGCTCGTCGGCGCCGGCGAAGTCGTTGATCTGCACGAAGTTGACCAGGTACGGGTTGGCACCATCGACATAAGGGAAGGCGCTGTCACCTGACAGGTGCTGGTAGGCGGCGCTCACCTTGTGCCCGCCCAAGGCATAGCTGAACATGCCGTTGACGGTGGTGTTGTCGATGTTGCCGGCCTTGGCCTGGCCCTGATCATCGCTCACTGCCAGGCGCAGGTCTGCCCCGAAGGTGCCCGGGCCCCAAGGCTGGGTGGCGACCATGCCGAGGAAGTGCTGGCGGTAGATGTCGTCGAGCTGGCCGAAGTGGTAGCTGCCGGTGATGCGATCGGTGAATTGGTAGTCGACGCCCGCCAGGTCGAGGTTGTCTGCCGCGAACGTGCCGCCGAAGCGACCGTTCTTGTTGTTCAGGGTCAGGTCTTCCCAGTTGGTGTCATTGCGATCCTTGACCTTTTCCAGGCGCCCGCCGGTGAAGGTGAGGTTCTGGATTTCTTTCGAGGTGACCAGGCCGCCCTCGAAGGTCTGCGGCAGGATGCGCCCGTCGTTGGGCTGCAGGGTCGGCAGTTCGGGGATCAGTGAGCCGATTTTCAGTTCGGTCTCGGACACTTTCACTTTGCCGGTCAGGCCGAGTTTGGAGTACTCATCGGCGGCCTTGCCATCATCGTGGGTCGGCAACAGGCCAGAGCCTGCGCGGTCGGGGCTTGAGTCGAGCTTGATGCCGAGCATGCCCAGGGCGTCCAGGCCAAAGCCCACGGGGCCGTCGGTGTAGCCGGACTCGAAGTTGAGCATCAGGCCCTGGGCCCACTCTTCGCGCTTGGATTGCTGTGCACTGGTGCCGTCGCGGAAGTCGCGGTTGAAGTACATGTTGCGGGTTTCGAAGGTTGCCGTGCTGTCTTCGAAGAAGGCGGCCTGGCTCATCGGGGCGACGCCGGCAAGCGCAAGGGCGCAGGCATAGGCGTATGGGCGTGCGGATGGGGAACGGGTAGGCGCGAACGCCTGCGGCTGCGATGACAGCATCGGGGATGACTCCGTTATTGTTCTTATTCGTTGCACCTTGCTGGTGCTTTATTTCGGCGCGTGGGGCGACCGTGGTGCGATGCTAGGTAACGAACCTTTCGCTAACCTTTCAGCCTGAAAGGTTTGTTACAAGGGGCTTCACAGACCGGGCTACAGCGGTACACTCCGCGCCACCGCCCCACCCGAGCAGGGAGAATCCGATGCGTGTGCTGCTGGTCGAAGACCACGTACAACTGGCCGAAAGCGTGGCCCAGGCCCTGAAGAGCCATGGTTTGACCGTGGATGTGCTGCATGACGGCGTGGCCGCCGATCTGGCTCTGGCCAGCGAGGAGTACGCCGTTGCCGTGCTCGATGTGGGCCTGCCGCGCATGGACGGCTTTGAGGTGCTGGCCCGCCTGCGCGGGCGCGGCAAGACCCTGCCGGTGCTGATGCTGACGGCGCGCAGCGATGTGAAGGACCGGGTGCATGGCCTGAACCTGGGCGCCGACGATTACCTGGCCAAGCCCTTTGAGCTGACCGAACTGGAAGCACGGGTCAAGGCCCTGCTGCGCCGCAGCGTGCTCGGCGGCGAGCGCCAGCAGCGCTGCGGCCCGCTGGTGTATGACCTTGATACCCGGCGGTTCGCCCTGGGCGAGGACAACCTGACGCTGACCTCCCGTGAGCAGAGCGTACTTGAGGCGCTGATCGCACGCCCCGGCCGGGTGATGAGCAAGGAGCAATTGGCCGCCCAGGTCTTCGGCCTGGACGAAGAGGCCAGCCCCGACGCCATCGAAATCTACATCCACCGCCTGCGCAAGAAGCTCGACGGCCAGTCGGTGGCCATTGTCACGTTCCGTGGCCTCGGCTACCTGCTCGAGCACCGCGATGCGTGACAATGGCAGCCTGCGCGGGCGCTTGCTGGGCAACCTGGCGCTGTTGCTGGTAGTGCTGATGCTGGCCAGCGGCCTGAGCGCCTACTGGAATGGCCGCGAGGCGGCCGATACCGCCTACGACCGTACTTTGCTGGCATCGGCGCGGACCATCGCTGCCGGCCTGTCCCAGCGCGACGGCACGCTCAGCGCGGACGTGCCCTACGTGGCGCTGGACACGTTTGCCTACGACAGCGCCGGGCGCATTTACTACCAGGTGCTGGACATCAACCAGAAACTGATCTCGGGCTACGAGAACCTGCCGCCACCCCCGCCGGGCACACCGCGTACCGACGATTACCCGGCGCTGGCGCGCTTCTACAACGCCACCTACCTCGGGCAGGACGTGCGTGTGGTCAGTCTGCTCAAGGCGGTCAGCGAGCCGAACATGAACGGCATGGCTGAAATCCGTGTGGCCGAGACGGAGGAGGCGCGGGTGAGGATGGCGCGCGGGCTGATGGCCGATACCCTGCTGCGCCTGGGCATGCTGGCGCTGGGGGCATTGGGGATGGTCTGGTTCGCCGTGAGTGCGGCGCTGCGCCCGCTGGAGCGTCTGCGCAAAGCCGTGGAAGAGCGCCAGCCGGATGACCTGCGCGCGCTGCCGCGGGTGCAGGTGCAGCGTGAGCTTGACCCGCTGGTGCGTGCCTTGAATCACTTCACCGAACGCTTGCGAGGGCAGTTCGAGCGCCAGGCGCAGTTCATTGCCGAGGCCGCCCACGAACTGCGCACGCCATTGGCAGCGCTCAAGGCGCGGGTCGAGTTGGGCTTGCGCTCGAAGCAGCCCGAACAGTGGCACCAGACGCTGGAGTCTGCCGCCCAAGGCACTGACAGGCTGACCCATCTGGCCAACCAGCTTTTATCGTTGGCACGGGTGGAAAATGGCGCTCGGGCAATCGCCGAAGGTGGCGCTCAGCGCCTGGACCTGAGTCAGCTGGCACGCGAGCTGGGCATGGCGATGGCACCGCTGGCGCATAAACGGGGCGTGGCCCTGGCGCTGGAGGCCGCGGCGCCGGTGTGGCTCAAGGGGGAGCCGACGCTGCTCAACGAGTTGCTCAGCAACCTGGTGGACAACGCGCTGGCACATACCCCGGCGGGCGGTAATGTGATCTTGCGGGTTCTGGCGCCAGCGGTACTGGAGGTCGAAGATGATGGCCCGGGTATCCCCGAGGATGAGCGCGAGCGGGTATTCGAGCGCTTCTATCGCCGCAGTGCCCAGGGAACTGGCTTGGGGTTGGCGATTGTGGGTGAGATCTGTCGCGCGCACCTGGCGCAGATCAGTCTGCATGACGGCGAGAATGGGGGGTTGAAAGTGCGAGTGAGTTTTATCGCTGACTGATGGCTTGCCTGTGCAGAACCTTTGGCGGGCAAGACGCTGGCTAGCGCAGCATGCTCCGCGCTTCCAGCAGTTCGCCAATCTCCAGCTCCGTGCCAAACGGCAACCCCAGGTGCCGATAGGCCGGCAACGCCGCCAGCGGCCGGCTGCGTCCGCGCTGGCTGAGGCAGCGGGCAATCTGCACCACGTCGATGTAGTCCACTTTGTCGGTGCGCCGGTCCAGGTCTTGAACCTGGCTTGGCAGGTTGACCAGTTGCTCGGGGAACTCCCATGACGAAAGTATCTTGTCGCCCAGCACAGGCTGGATCTGCTCGATCACGTAGTGCAGGCATACCGGGTCGGAGAGCAGTTCGTTGTGCTCTTCGGCGTAGATCAGCACCGGCAGCGCGCCGATCTGGTTGACCAGGCCGCCGAGGGTGGCCTGGTCAGGCTTGAGGTGGGTAAAGCGGCGGCATATTTCGTAGCTGATGCCCGCGACTTCGAGGCTGTTTGCCCAGATATCCCTCAATTTTTGCTCAACTGCCGATGAGCGTGCATGGAAGATCTGCTCGATCACCAGGCCGATGGCCAGGTTGCAGCTGTAGTTGATACCCAGGCGGGTGATGGCCGTGTGCAGGTCGGTGACCTCGATCGCCGCCCGCAGCAGCGGGCTGTTCACCACCTTGATCAGGCGGGCGGAGAGGGCAGCATCGCGGCCAATCACCTTGCTCAGGGCAGCAACGCTGATTTCCGTGTCCTCGGCAGCCTCGCGGATGCTCAGGGCAACTTCCGGAAGGGTCGGCAGAACCAGGTCATCGTTGGCGATGGCAGCCAGCAACTGTGCTTGAACCATCTCGGCCAGCTTGTTCATGTACTTCTCTACAGCAGGGGTGGCGGGCTGGTCAGCGCTGGATTTCCCGGTCGCGATCCAGTTCGTAAGGCAGGCTCGAGACCTGCAGGCGTGGGCCTTGCAGGCTGCCCAGGTGCAGGTTGTCGTCTTCCACGGCCTCGGCACTGAGTACCGCAAGCAGCTCGCAGCCTTGGCCCGTGCTGGCCGCGATGACCACTTCCCCGACCGATGAGCCATGGGTCGGCGAGAAGATTTGCGCACCCGGGGCAGGAATATCCTGCTGGTCCAGCAGCAAGCGGTACTGACGTCGCTTGAGCTTGCCCAGGTACTGCATGCGGGCGACGATTTCCTGGCCGGTGTAGCAGCCCTTCTTGAAACTCACGCCATCGACCGCCTGCAAATTGATCATTTGCGGGATGAACAGCTCACGGGTCGGGCCCATGACCTGGCCTATGCCGGCACGGACCTGCCCCAGCAGCCAGTCGTTGAGAGGCCCTTGCGGCAATGCGCTTGCCAGTTGTTCACGCACGCTGGCGGCGGCGTCCGCCGGTACCCAAAGTTCCACGCGACCTTCGGAGACGGCCACGGCGATCAGGCCTTCATGGCGTTCGGTGGCGCCGGCGCTGGTCGGCACCTTCAAACCCAGAGTCCGCAGCGCCGCATCACCGCCCTGCAGGCCGAAACGCGCCCAGGCGGCGCTTTCGTCGCTGAGCGTGGCTTTGGAAAACACGGCGTATTTTTTCAGGTCGGCCAGCTGCGCCTCGAGCAGTTCGCTGGCCATGGCCAGCAGGTAGCCGTTGCCTTCGGGCAGGATGCGGAAGCTCGACTGCATGCGCCCCTTGACCATGCAGCGGGCGCCAAGGCTTGCGTGCTCGGGGCTGAGGTAGTTGATGTTGCAGGTCAACTGGCCCTGCAGGAACTTGCCGGCGTCGGAGCCGCGGACGGCGAGGATGCCCTCGTGGGACAGGGGGCTGTAGAAAGCGGAATCGGCCATGGGGGATCGCGGTGGCTAAAGACTGGCGGCCATCATAGAACGCCAGTAACAAAATAGGTAGGTGACTAGACCAACGCCTCGTGCCGCTTCGTGCGCCTGGCTGTATACTGGCCGCCCATTTGAGGAGGGCCCCATGGTCGAACAAACTGAACTCAACCGGCTTTTCTGGCACAGCCGCCGCGGCATGCTGGAACTCGACGTACTGCTGGTGCCTTTCACCCAGGAGGTCTACCCGACCCTGAGCGAAGCCGATCGCGAACTCTACGTTCGCCTGTTGAGCTGTGAGGATCAGGACATGTTCGGCTGGTTCATGGAGCGCACCGAGTCCGAAGACCCGGAGCTGCAGCGCATGGTCCGCATCATTCTGGACCGTGTCCAGCCCAAGTGAGTGTTTCGAGTGCCGTTGGCAGGGCTCGCGCCTGCTGCTGACGGCCTACCTGATCTGCCAGGTGCTGGCGTTGCTTGCCTTGTGGCTGAGTGCGCTGCCCTGGTGGCTTTCCCTTCCTGCCTCCGTCGCTTGTCTGGCCCATGCCTGCTGGGTGATCCCCCGACGCATACTGCTGACCCATGCTCAAGCCGTCACTGGCCTGCGCCGGGATGCTTGCGGCTGGCAGCTTTTCAGCCGTGCCGGGGGCTGGCAGGCGGTGCGTCTGTGTCGCGACAGCGTGGCGCTGCCGGGCCTGGTGGTATTGCGGTTCGCAAGGCCTGGGCGCTGGTTGGGCGAGAGTCAATGTGTTGTCGGCGATGCGCTGGCGGCGGATCAGCATCGGCGCCTGCGGGTACGGCTGAAATTCAGTCGGCGCAGGTGGGCTGAGGTCGCGGCACGCTAGTCAGGTGCCGCGTCGCCCCTTTGCGGTTTTACCCGCGAAGGGGCATCGATCTTCAGGCTGGGCTCAGTATGGTGTCCTTGGCCTCAGCCAGCATCCCGGGGTAATCCAGGGTGTAGTGCAACCCGCGGCTTTCCTTGCGCTGCATGGCCGAGCGGATCATCAGCTCCGCCACCTGTGCCAGGTTGCGCAACTCGATCAGGTCGCGGCTGACCTTGTAGTTGCTGTAGAACTCGTCGATCTCGTCCAGCAGCAGGCGCACGCGGTGCTCGGCACGCTGCAGGCGCTTGCTGGTGCGCACGATGCCCACGTAGTCCCACATGAACCGCCGCAGTTCGTCCCAGTTGTGCGCGATGATCACATCCTCATCCGAGTCGGTGACCTGGCTGGCATCCCAGCAGGGCAGGGCTTTGGGCATGGCAATCTGCGCCAGACGGGCCTCGATGTCCGCGGCAGCGGAACGGCCGTAGACGAAACACTCGAGCAGCGAGTTGCTGGCCATGCGGTTGGCGCCGTGCAGGCCGGTGAAGCTGGTCTCGCCGATGGCGTACAGGCCCGGGACGTCGGTATGGCCGCGATCGTCGACCACCACCCCGCCACAGGTGTAGTGGGCGGCGGGCACTACCGGGATCGGCTGCCGGGTGATGTCGATACCGAAGGCCAGGCAACGCTCATAGACCGTTGGGAAATGGCTTTTGATGAAGTCGGCCGGCTTGTGCGTGATGTCCAGGTAGACGCAGTCCACGCCCAGGCGCTTCATCTCATGGTCGATGGCCCGGGCCACGATGTCGCGCGGAGCCAGTTCTTCGCGTGGGTCGAAGCGCGGCATGAAGCGTTCACCATTGGGCAGGCGCAGCAGGGCGCCTTCGCCGCGCAGGGCTTCGGTGATCAGGAAGCTCTTGGCCTGCGGATGGTAGAGGCAGGTGGGATGGAACTGGTTGAATTCCAGATTCGCAACCCGACAGCCGGCGCGCCAGGCCATGGCGATGCCATCGCCGCAGGCACCATCGGGGTTGCTGGTATACAGGTAGACCTTGGCGGCGCCGCCGGTGGCAAGCACGGTAAAGCGCGCCCCGAAGGTGTCCACCTCACCACTGTTGCGGTTCAGCACGTAGGCGCCCAGGCACCGCGCGCCGGGCAAGCCCAGGCGCCGCTCGGTAATCAGGTCGACCGCCACTCGTTGCTCAAGCAGTTCGATGTTGGGGCGTTTGCGGGCTTGCTCCAGCAACGTGGTGAAAATGGCTGCGCCCGTGGCATCGGCGGCATGGATGATGCGCCGGTGGCTGTGCCCGCCTTCGCGGGTCAGGTGAAATTCGAAGCCGCCATCGTCAACGCTGGAGTGCTCATCGCGGGTAAAGGGCACGCCCTGTTCGATCAGCCACTCAATGGCTTCGCGGCTGTGCTCGACGGTGAATCGCACGGCATCTTCGTGGCACAGCCCGCCGCCGGCATTGAGAGTGTCCTCGACATGGGACTGCACGGTATCGGTGTCGTCCAGTACCGCGGCCACGCCACCTTGGGCCCAGAAAGTCGAGCCATTGGCCAGGTCGCCCTTGCTCAGTACGGCGATGCGCAGGTGGGCGGGAAGGTTGAGTGCCAGGCTGAGACCGGCTGCGCCGCTGCCGATCACCAGGACATCATGTTGGAATTGTTGGCTCATGTCGGGACACTAGTAATCTTCGGAGGGGGCACGGCACAATAGACACGCGTAGATGGCATTGTGAAACTATCGTGAATAGAGGCCGGGTTGCCTTTATAGCAGCCTGCGGTGGCCAATTTCCATGCCACTTGCGACGTTAGGGCAATCTTCGTGGGAACTTTCCTACATGGCTGGAAATCCTATGAAGGCTGCCCGTGCGCCATCATTTCGCGCGGCGACGCGTGGCGGCGGCTCTATCCGGGCTGACACCTGCGTATCCGAAACCTGATTATCGACGCTGCCGGCCGTGCCCGCGCCGCGTCTTCCGTGCGAGCCAGTCAAGGGCCGCAGGAAACTTGCTTGGAGGAGAGAACTTTTGCGAAAAGCCCGAGTCTATGTTTGCAAGCCCGAACGATGGCTGATGCAACGCTCCTTCGAGTTCACTGAGGAGTGTTCATGCTAACCCAGGAAGAGGATCAGCAGCTTGTCGAGCGCGTGCAGCGCGGTGACAGGCGAGCGTTCGATCTGTTGGTGCTGAAGTATCAGCACAAGATTCTCGGGTTGATCGTGCGGTTCGTTCACGATACCCACGAGGCCCAGGATGTAGCGCAGGAAGCCTTTATCAAGGCCTACCGTGCGCTTGGCAATTTCCGCGGTGACAGTGCGTTTTATACCTGGCTGTACCGCATCGCCATCAACACGGCGAAGAACTATCTGGTGTCCCGTGGAAGACGGCCGCCAGACAGCGATGTGAGCTCCGAGGATGCGGAGTTTTACGACGGCGATCATGGCCTCAAGGATCTCGAGTCCCCAGAACGCTCCCTGTTGCGGGATGAAATCGAAGGCACAGTCCATCGCACCATCCAGCAACTGCCTGAAGATTTGCGCACGGCTCTGACCCTGCGTGAGTTCGACGGGTTGAGTTACGAAGACATTGCCAGTGTCATGCAATGTCCGGTGGGTACCGTGCGCTCTCGAATCTTCCGCGCTCGGGAGGCCATAGACAAAGCCCTGCAGCCCTTGTTGCAGGAAACCTGAGACAGCGGCGACAGCCAAGAGAGGAACCGCCATGAGTCGTGAAGCTTTGCAGGAATCGCTGTCCGCGGTAATGGATAACGAAGCGGACGAACTGGAATTGCGACGGGTGCTGAGCGCCGTCGACGATGCCGAAACCCGTGCCACCTGGTCGCGTTACCAGGTAGCCCGCGCAGCGATGCACAAGGAGCTGTTGCTGCCGAAACTGGATATCGCCTCGGCGGTGTCTGCCGCCCTGGCTGACGAAGCCGTACCGGCCAAAGTCAAGCAAAGCCCATGGCGCAGCATTGGCCGCCTGGCCGTTGCCGCCTCGGTTACCGTTGCTGTGCTGGCTGGCGTACGCATGTACAACCAGGACGAGATCACCGGCGCCGAGCTGGCTTCGCAGCAACCTGCCCAGCAAGGCCTGAGCATGCCACAAACTCAGGGCCCGGCTGTTTTGGCAGGCTATAGTGAAGGCAGTGAGCAACCGACCGGGCCGATGGCCAATGGCGTGCTGCAGAACCAGGCCGGCTGGGATCAGCGTCTGCCGGGGTATCTGCGCCAGCACGCGCAGGAATCCGCGCTCAAGGGTACTGAAACTGCCCTGCCGTATGCCCGCGCCGCCAGCCTGGAAAACCGCTAAGTAAGGAGGATCATGCGCGCGCTACCTCTCCTGTCACTGCTTGTAGGCAGTTGCATGACGGTGCCGGCGTTGGCAGCCAATTCGTCGCCCCAGGCAAGCGAATGGTTGAACAAGCTGGCACAGGCCGAACAAAGGCAGAGTTATCAGGGCTCCTTCGTTTACGAACGAAACGGCAGCTTCTCATCCCACGACATCTGGCATCGGGTTCAGGACGGCAAGGTCAGCGAGCGATTGCTCCAGCTTGACGGTGCCGCCCAGGAAATCGTGCGGGTGGACGGCAAGGTGCAATGCGTCAGTGGTGCATTGGCCAGTGGCGTGAGCAACTTGCCCGATGCCGCGCCGCGCATGCTCGACCCCCTCAAACTGATGAGCTGGTACGATTTGGCTGTAGCAGGCAAGGCACGGGTCGCCGGGCGCGATGCGGTCATTGTCACGCTTACTCCGCGCGACCAGCACCGCTACGCATTTGAAATGCACCTGGACAGCAAAACCGGCCTGCCGCTACGCTCGTTGATGCTCAACGACAAGGGGCAGTTGCTCGAGCGCTTCCAGATGACGCGCCTTGATACCGATGACCTGCCTACCGATGCCGATTTGAAGGCCAGTGCCGCCTGCAAACCGGTAGAGCGTGTGGCCCGCCCCAAGACCGAAGCCGTTGCAGGCTGGCGCTCGGACTGGCTGCCACCGGGTTTCGAGCTGATCAACAGTACCGTACGGCGTGACCCTTCTGGCGATAGCACCATCAGCAGCCTCATGTATGACGATGGCCTGGCACGCTTCTCGGTGTTTCTGGAGCTGGTCACGGAAGATGCCAGCGCTGATGTGCGTACTCAGCTAGGCCCTACTTCGGCCGTTTCACGTCGCCTTAACACGCCCAAGGGTAAGGTGATGGTCACTGTGGTCGGCGAAATTCCATTAGGTACTGCAGAACGCGTCGCATTGTCGATGCGCCCACAGGATGCTCAGGCGCGTCAGTGATGGCGCCCTTTTTCGGCTCATGCCAAGGCGCACGGACATGCGGCTGAAATGAAATTAAAGCATTGTCATTTGCAATCCATCTGTAAATTTTCTATAGGTCAGGCTTCTTGGAGTCTGGCCTTTCCTGCTTTTGCAGGCGGTCTTACGCTAACTACGCTCGTTGTGACGGGAGCCGTATGTCAATACCACGCTTGAAATCCTACCTATCGATGTTCGCCGCCGTGCTGATGCTTGGCCAGGTGCTGACCGCCCAGGCCGAGGAGGCCCTGCCGGACTTCACCACCTTGGTCGAGCAGGCCTCGCCGGCCGTCGTCAACATCAGTACCAAGCAAAAGCTGCCTGACCGCCGTGTCGCTGCCGGTCAGATGCCGGACCTCGAAGGCTTGCCGCCGATGTTCCGCGAGTTCTTCGAGCGCAACATGCCGCAACAGCCGCGTTCGCCCCGCGGTGACCGCCAGCGCGAGGCCCAGTCGCTGGGCTCAGGCTTCATCATTTCCAGTGACGGTTATGTGCTGACCAACAATCACGTGGTTGCCGATGCCGACGAGATCATCGTCCGTCTGTCCGATCGCAGCGAGCTGCAGGCCAAACTGGTCGGCACCGACCCGCGCACCGATGTGGCCCTGCTCAAGGTCGACGGCAAGAACCTGCCCACCGTCAAACTGGGCGACTCCGAGAAGCTCAAGGTAGGTGAGTGGGTGCTGGCCATCGGTTCGCCGTTCGGTTTCGATCATTCGGTGACCAAAGGGATCGTCAGCGCCAAAGGCCGCACCCTGCCCAATGACACCTACGTGCCCTTCATTCAGACCGACGTGGCCATCAACCCAGGCAACTCCGGCGGGCCGCTGTTCAACATGAATGGCGAAGTAGTGGGTATCAACTCGCAGATCTTCACCCGTTCGGGCGGTTTCATGGGCCTGTCGTTCGCCATCCCGATCGATGTCGCGATCGATGTCTCCAACCAGTTGAAGAAGGACGGCAAGGTCAGCCGCGGCTGGCTGGGCGTGGTCATTCAGGAAGTCAACAAGGACCTGGCTGAATCCTTCGGCCTCGACAAGCCGGCCGGTGCCCTGGTGGCGCAGGTGCTTGAAGATGGCCCGGCAGCCAAGAGCGGCCTGCAGGTGGGCGACGTGATCCTGAGCATGAACGGCCAGCCGATCGTCATGTCGGCCGACCTGCCGCATCTGGTAGGCACCCTGAAGGCTGGCGCCAAGGCCAAGCTTGAGATCATCCGTAATGGCAAGCGCCAGAACCTGGATGTGACCATTGGTGCGATGCCTGATGACGATGCCGATATCGGTACTGGTACGGGTGCCGATGGCAGTGCAGAGCGCAGCAGCAACCGCCTGGGTGTTTCCGTCTCTGACCTGACCGCCGAGCAGAAGAAATCGCTGGAGCTCAAGGGTGGCGTCGTCATCAAAGAAGTCCAGGATGGCCCGGCAGCCATGATTGGCCTGCGTCCGGGTGACGTTATCAGCCACTTGAACAACCAGGCGATCGCCTCGGCCAAGCAGTTCACCGAAATTGCCAAGGACCTGCCGAAGAACCGTTCGGTATCCATGCGCGTGCTGCGCCAGGGCCGGGCGAGCTTCATCACCTTCAAGCTTGCCGAATAAGCCGGCTTGCCAGTGGCAAAGGGCAGCTTCGGCTGCCCTTTTTCATGAGAGTTCACAATTCTTGGCGGGAGTCAGCCTGTATCGTGCGTCAGAGGAATCTCCCATATCCCTGCTGGTTGAGGTACAATTCCCGGCTATTTTTCGGCGGGCGTCCGGCTCGCAGCCTTTTCGAGTGTTGACCCGTGAGTGATTTGAGTCATATCCGCAATTTCTCCATCATCGCCCACATCGACCATGGCAAGTCGACGCTGGCCGACCGTTTCATCCAGATGTGCGGTGGCCTGTCGGCACGCGAAATGGAAGCTCAGGTTCTGGATTCCATGGACCTGGAGCGCGAACGCGGGATCACCATCAAGGCCCACAGCGTCACGCTTCACTACAAGGCGCAGGACGGCAAGACCTACCAGCTGAACTTCATCGATACGCCCGGCCACGTCGACTTCACCTATGAAGTCTCGCGTTCGCTGGCGGCCTGTGAAGGTGCGCTGCTGGTGGTGGACGCCGGCCAGGGTGTCGAAGCCCAGTCGGTGGCCAACTGCTACACCGCCATCGAGCAGGGCCTTGAGGTCATGCCGGTCCTGAACAAGATGGACCTGCCCCAGGCCGACCCTGATCGGGTCAAGGACGAGATCGAGAAGATCATCGGCATCGACGCTACCGACGCGGTGGCGTGCAGTGCCAAGAGCGGCATGGGCGTCGACGAGGTGCTCGAGCGCCTGGTCCACACCATTCCCGCGCCTGTGGGCGAGATCGATGCCCCGCTGCAGGCGTTGATCATCGACTCCTGGTTCGACAACTACCTGGGCGTGGTTTCGTTGGTGCGCGTGCGTCAGGGCCGCGTCAAGAAGGGCGACAAGATCCTGGTCAAGTCCACCGGCAAGGTGCACCTGGTCGACAGCGTGGGTGTCTTCACCCCGAAACATACCCAGACCGCTGATCTGAAAGCCGGTGAAGTAGGCTTCATCATTGCCAGCATCAAGGACATCCATGGTGCGCCGGTCGGTGACACCCTGACCTTGTCCTCGACTCCCGAGGTCGAAATGCTGGCCGGTTTCAAGAAGATCCAGCCGCAGGTTTATGCCGGCCTGTTCCCGGTCAGCTCCGACGATTTCGAGGACTTCCGCGACGCCCTGCAGAAGCTGACCCTGAACGACTCGTCGCTGCAATACATGCCCGAAAGCTCCGATGCACTGGGCTTCGGCTTCCGTTGCGGCTTCCTGGGCATGCTGCACATGGAGATCATCCAGGAGCGCCTGGAGCGCGAATACGACCTGGACCTGATCACCACGGCTCCGAGCGTGATCTACGAGCTGGAACTCAAGACCGGCGAAACCATCGTTGTCGACAACCCGTCGAAGCTGCCTGATGTTTCGGCTGTCACGGACTTCCGCGAGCCGATCGTCACCGCGACCATCCTGGTGCCGCAGGAGCATCTGGGCAACGTCATCACCCTGTGCATCGAGAAGCGTGGCGTACAGCGCGACATGCAGTTCCTCGGCAGCCAGGTGCAGGTGCGTTATGACATGCCGATGAACGAAGTGGTGCTGGACTTCTTCGACCGCCTGAAGTCGACCAGCCGCGGCTATGCTTCGCTGGACTATCATTTCGATCGCTACCAGTCGGCCAACCTGGTCAAGCTGGATGTACTGATCAACGGCGACAAGGTCGATGCCCTGGCATTGATCGTGCACCGCGACAACGCGGCCTATAAAGGCCGTGCGTTGACCGAGAAGATGAAGGAACTGATCCCTCGGCAGATGTTCGATGTGGCGATCCAGGCAGCCATTGGCGGCCAGATCATCGCGCGGACAACCGTCAAGGCGCTCAGAAAGAACGTACTGGCCAAGTGCTACGGTGGTGACGTCAGCCGTAAGAAAAAGCTGCTGGAGAAGCAGAAGGCCGGTAAGAAACGCATGAAACAGGTGGGCAACGTGGAGATTCCACAAGAAGCCTTCCTCGCCGTGCTCAGGTTGGATAGCTAGGTCCTATGTCGCTAAATTTCCCGCTGTTGCTAGTCATCGCCGTAGCCGTTTGCGGTCTGTTGGGCTTGATCGACCTGCTGTTCCTGGCCCCGCGCCGGCGGGCGGCTGTCGCCAACTACCAGGGTAGCGTCACCCAGCCAGAAATGGCCGTGGTCGAGCGCCTGAACAAGGAACCGCTGCTGGTCGAGTACGGCAAGTCGTTCTTCCCGGTGCTGTTCATCGTACTGGTGCTGCGCTCGTTCCTGGTAGAGCCGTTCCAGATCCCCTCGGGGTCGATGAAACCGACCCTGGAAGTGGGCGACTTCATCCTGGTGAACAAGTTCTCGTACGGCATTCGCCTGCCGGTGATCGACAAGAAGGTCATCGAGGTGGGTGACCCGCAACGCGGTGATGTGATGGTGTTCCGCTACCCAAGCGACCCGAACGTCAACTACATCAAGCGTGTGGTGGGCCTGCCAGGTGACCAGATCCGCTACACCAGCGACAAGCGGTTGTTCGTCAATGGCCAGCCCATTGCCGAGCAATTGGTCGGCGCCGAGCCCGGCACCCTGGGCAGCGCCGAGCTGTACAAGGAAAAGCTGGGCGAAGCCGAGCACCTGATCCGCAAGGAAATGACCCGTTATCGCATGCCGCCGGACCAGCAGTGGACCGTGCCGGCCGGCCATTACTTCATGATGGGCGACAACCGCGACAACTCCAACGACAGCCGTTACTGGGATGACCCGAACATTCCCAAGGAACTGCACGGCATGGTTCCGGACCGGAACATCGTCGGCAAGGCCTTCGCGGTCTGGATGAGCTGGCCAGAGCCCAAGCTCAGCCACTTGCCCAACCTGTCGCGGGTCGGCCTGATCCATTGATACCCTTCGGCGCTGTCCAGCAGACAGCGCCGAATGCATTTCTGACATAGGCTGTGTTCTCAGGGATCGAGAGATTCGTCGCTCGCCGCGACGGGCCACAGCCAAACAGTCTTTCAGGATGTTGATTTGAACAACGCGTTGAACAACCAACGGGTGGCTGCATGAGTGCTTCCCTTGCCCGTCTCGAGCGCAAGCTCGGTTACACCTTCAAAGACCAGGACCAGATGGTGCTGGCCCTGACCCATCGCAGCTACGCCGGGCGCAACAATGAGCGCCTGGAGTTTCTCGGCGATGCCATTCTGAACTTCGTGGCCGGCGAGGCGCTGTTCGAGCGCTTCCCGCAGGCCCGCGAAGGCCAGCTGTCGCGCTTGCGTGCTCGCTTGGTCAAGGGCGAGACCCTGGCCCGGCTGGCCCGCGGTTTCGACCTGGGTGAGTACCTGCGCCTGGGCTCCGGTGAGCTCAAGAGCGGCGGTTTCCGCCGCGAGTCGATCCTGGCCGATGCCCTCGAAGCCCTGATCGGCGCCATCTACCTTGATGCCGACATGCAGACCGCCCGCGAGCGCGTGCTGGCCTGGCTGACCGACGAGTTCGAAAGCCTGACCCTTGTCGACACCAACAAAGACCCGAAAACCCGCCTGCAGGAGTTTCTGCAGTCGCGTAGCTGTGAGCTGCCTCGCTACGAGGTGGTGGACATCCAGGGCGAACCGCACTGCCGTACCTTCTTCGTCGAATGCGAAGTGGTGCTGCTGAACAACAAGAGCCGTGGCCAGGGCGTGAGCCGGCGTATTGCCGAGCAAGTCGCCGCCGCCGCCGCATTGATCGCCCTGGGCGTGGAGAATGGCAATGACTGAGAACAATCCGACCCGCTGCGGTTACGTGGCCATCGTCGGCCGCCCCAACGTGGGCAAGTCGACCTTGCTCAACCATATCCTCGGCCAGAAGCTGGCGATCACCTCGCGCAAGCCACAGACTACCCGCCACAACATGCTCGGCATCAAGACCGAGGGTGATGTGCAGGCCATCTACGTCGACACCCCCGGCATGCACAAGGCCAACGACAAGGCCTTGAACCGCTACATGAACCGCAATGCCTCGGCGGCCCTGAAGGACGTCGATGTGGTGATTTTCGTGGTCGACCGTACGCGCTGGACCGATGAGGACCAACTGGTGCTCGAACGCGTTCAGTACGTGACCGGCCCGCTGATCATTGCAGTCAACAAAACCGACCGCATGGACGAAAAAGCCGAGCTGATCCCGCACCTGCAGTGGCTGCAGGAGCAACTGCCCAATGCCGAGGTCGTACCCATCTCTGCCCAGCAGGGGCACAATCTGGACGCGCTCGAGGCGCTGATTGCCAAGCACCTGCCGGAGAATGATCACTTCTTCCCGGAAGACCAGATCACCGACCGCAGCAGCCGCTTCCTGGCCGCTGAACTGGTGCGCGAGAAAATCATGCGCCAGCTGGGTGCGGAATTGCCGTACCAGATCACCGTGGAGATCGAGGAGTTCAAGCAGCAGGGCCATGTGCTGCACATCCATGCGTTGATCCTGGTGGAGCGTGACGGCCAGAAGAAGATCATCATTGGCGACAAGGGCGAGCGCATCAAGCGCATTGGCTCCGACGCGCGCAAGGACATGGAAACCCTGTTCGACGCCAAGGTCATGCTCAACCTCTGGGTCAAGGTCAAAGGCGGCTGGTCCGATGACGAGCGTGCACTGCGCTCGCTGGGCTACGGCGACCTGTAACCCCTCCAGCGGCCCGGATCTCTCCGGGCCGCTCTGCTTTCAGGCCACACTTCATGGAACAACCTGTCGGCCAGCCGGCCTACGTGCTGCACAGCCGTGCCTACAAGGAAACCAGCGCGCTGGTGGACTTCTTCACGCCGCAGGGGCGCGTGCGCGCGGTGTTGCGCCGTGCAAGGGGCAAGGGTGGCAGCCTGGTGCGGCCGTTCGTGCCGCTGGAAGTGGAACTGCGCGGCCGCAGTGAGCTAAAAAACGTCGGGCGCCTGGACAGCATGGGCATCGCGGCCTGGCTGCACGGCGATGCACTGTTCAGCGGCCTCTACCTCAATGAACTGCTGATGCGCCTGCTACCTGCCGAAGCACCACAACCGGAACTGTTCGAGCACTACGCTCTGACCTTGCAGGCCCTGGCCGCCGGGCGCCCGCTGGAGCCACTGCTGCGTTCCTTCGAATGGCGGCTGCTGGAAGACCTGGGTTACGCCTTTGCGCTTGACCACGACGTCAGCGACGAGCCGATCGAAGCCGACGGGCTGTACCGCTTGCAGGTCGATGCCGGCCTTGAACGCGTTTACCTGGTTCAGCCTGGCTTGTTCAATGGCGCCGAGCTGTTGGCCCTCGCCCAAGCCGACTGGGATGCACCTGGTGCGCTGCTCGCGGCCAAGCGCCTGATGCGTCAGGCGTTGGCGGTCCATCTGGGGCCAAAACCGCTGGTCAGCCGGGAACTGTTTCGCAAGCGCTGAGCTCGTCGTATGCTGTGGGGCTAAATCTTCAGGAGAGCCTTTCGTGACTCACAGCAACCGCATGCTTCTCGGCGTCAACATCGACCACGTGGCTACCTTGCGCCAGGCCCGCGGCACACGCTATCCGGACCCGGTCAAGGCTGCGCTGGATGCCGAGGAAGCAGGCGCCGATGGCATCACCGTGCACTTGCGCGAAGACCGCCGGCACATCCAGGAGCGCGATGTGGTGCTGCTCAAGGACGTGCTGCAAACCCGCATGAACTTCGAGATGGGCGTCACTGAAGAGATGATGGTGTTCGCCGAAAAGATTCGCCCGGCGCATATCTGTCTGGTACCTGAAACACGCCAGGAACTGACCACCGAGGGCGGCCTCGATGTGGCTGGGCAGGAGGCACGCATCAAGGCTGCGGTAGAGCGCCTGTCGCGCACTGGCGCCGAAGTGTCGCTGTTCATCGACGCCGACGAGCGGCAGATCGAAGCCTCGCGCCGTGTGGGTGCCCCGGCCATCGAGCTGCATACCGGTCGTTATGCCGATGCCCAGACGCCGACTGAGGTGGCTGAGGAGCTCAAACGGATCGTCGACGGCGTCGCTTTTGGCGTCGGTCAGGGGCTGATCGTCAATGCCGGGCATGGCCTGCATTACCACAATGTCGAGGCGGTGGCGGCAATCAAGGGCATCAATGAATTGAACATTGGCCACGCTTTGGTGGCCCATGCACTTTTCGTAGGTTTCAAGGCAGCGGTGGCAGAGATGAAGGCGCTGATCGTCGCAGCTTCGCGCTGATCATCTGCGCTGCGTTATGCAGGCGGCCCATCGCCGGCAAGCCGGCTCCCACAGGTACAGCGCAGGCCTCAAGAGCTGCGCAGTCCCGGTGGGGGCTTTTCATTTGCGCGCCAACAGCGTGGCGCGGCGTGGGGCGGGCAACCCCTCGATGGTCTTGCTATGGTCGTTCGGGTCGAGGAAGTCCCCCAGCGACTGGTAGCGCATCCATTCGGTGCTGCGCTGCTCCTCGACGCTGGTCACACTGACATCCACGCAGCGCACATCGCTGAAACCCGCACGGCGCAACCAGCGCTCCAGCGCCGTGACCGACGGCAGATACCAGACATTGCGCATCTGCGCGTAGCGGTCTTCAGGCACCAGTACCTGCTGCTCGTCGCCCTCGACCACTAGCGTCTCCAGTACCAGCTCACCCCCTTTGACCAGGCAGTCCTTGAGCGCCAGCAGGTGCTCGATGGGGGAGCGGCGATGGTAGAACACCCCCATGGAAAACACCGTGTCGAAACCTTCCAGGCTGGCTGGCAGTTCCTCCAGCGCAAACGGCAGGTGCCAGGCCGGCAAGCCGGGCAGGTACCGCTGCACGGCCTGGAACTGGCAGAAGAACAGCCAGTTGGGGTCAACCCCGATGACCATGTCGGCGCCTGCACCGAGCATGCGCCATTGGTAATAGCCGTTGCCGCAACCGACATCGAGCACACGCTTGCCCTGCAGGTCCAGGTGCGGTGCCACGCGCGACCACTTCCAGTCCGAGCGCCACTCAGTGTCGACATGCACGCCGAACAGGTCGAACGGCCCTTTGCGCCAGGGCGACAGGCCCATCAGGGCCTGGCGCATCTGCGCGCGGGTGGCGTCGTCGCAGTCACAGTCCAGACGCAGGCCGTCGGCCAGGTCGATTTCGCTTGGCTGCAGTGCCGGCAAGGCGTCCAGCGCACCGCGCCAGCGCTCGAGATCGCCGTGGCCTTTCTCCAGCTTGGCTTGAAGTTGTGCTTGCAGGCCTTGCGACCATAAAGCCAGTGGGGTGCCCGCCAGGCGGCGGACGAGGGGGGACAGATCGATCATGGCAGGGCTATCAGCGAGGCGAAATTAAGGCATTGGAACCAAGGCACCACCTTGCTGAAACCCGCCGCGCGCAGGCGCTCGGTGTGGGTGTGCAGGGTGTCGGGTTTCATCACGTTCTCGATGGCGCTGCGCTTCTGGGCGATTTCCAGTTCGCTGTAGCCATTGGCACGCTTGAAGTCCAGGTGCAGTTCATTGAGCAGGGTCTGCTCCTGGTCATCGGCGAAATGCAGTTTCTCCGAGAGGATCAGCGCGCCACCGGGCAGCAATGCCTGACGGATGCGGCCGAGCAACGCCAGGCGCTGTTCAGGGGCGATGAACTGCAGGGTGAAGTTCATCGCCACCACCGAGGCAGGCTCGAAGGGCAGGGCCAGGATGTCGGCGTCCAGTACCTGAACCGGCAGCAGTTCCTGGAACATCGAGTCCTGCGCGGTGAGGTACTGGCGGCAACGTTCGACCATGGCCGCGGAGTTGTCCACCGCGATCACCCGGCAGCCCTCGCTGCGCACATGGCGGCGCAGCGACTGGGTAACGGCGCCAAGGGACGCGCCGAGGTCATACAGGGCGGTATCGGGCTGGGCGAAGCGCGCCGCGAGCACACCAAGGTTCTCGACGATGGTCGGGTAACCGGGCACCGAGCGCTTGATCATGTCCGGGAACACGCGCACCACGTCTTCGTTGAACACGAAGTCGGGAACTTGCTCCAGAGGCTGGGCGAAAAGGCGGTCGGGTTGTTTGCTCACGGTGAATCCAGGCGGCTGACAATTGGCAGGGCCGGCATTCTAGCCAAACCGCGCCAAGGATGCATGGTCGGCTGACCAGCGCTGTACGTTCAGTTGACCTGCACCGCGCAGTCGAAGGTCTGTACAGGCCGAACTTCCGGGGCCCAGGGCTGCTGATAGACCAGCACCAGATGGCCTTCGCCTGCGGCACGGGCTTCGAAGCGCCAGGTGGAAATGCCCGCGCTGCCGACGATGCCGGCTTCCTCGGGGGCGCTGTAGACCTCGGGGCCGAGGCTGCGCAAGATGTTCGAGGCCGGGTTCTGCACCAGCCAGCGGTAGCCGGTGGAGGGGTTGCTGGGCAGGGTCAGGGTGAGCGCCTGGCCGACCTGCATGCGCTTGGGGCATTCGCTTTCAGCGTCCAGTTCGACGGTTTGCCTGGGCTGCTGGGCGCAGGCGGTAAGCAGGACGAGGCTCAGGGGAACGAGCAGACGAGGGACAGTCATGGTAGCTCCAGAGGCTGGCGAAGGCCTGAGGATAACCGATGATAGATGGGTTTTGTGCTATCAGTGCCGCCCTCATCGCCGGCTTGCCGGCGATGAGGGCGTTGCGGGTCAGAACAGCACTTTAGCCACGTCGGCAAAGCGCTTGGCAAAGTGCACGGTCAGCCCTTCACGCAAGTACTCAGGCAATTCTTCGAAGTCCCCGCGGTTGGGCTCGGGCAGGATCAGTTCGAAAATCTTCTGCCGCCGCGCTGCGATGACCTTCTCGCGCACACCACCAATCGGCAGTACCTGGCCGGTGAGGGTCAGCTCGCCGGTCATGGCCACCCCTTTTTTCGGTGCCTGGTCACGGGCCAGCGACAGCAGTGCGCTGGCCATGGTGATACCGGCGCTCGGCCCATCCTTGGGCGTGGCGCCTTCTGGCACGTGCAGGTGAATGAAGGCTTCGTTGAAGAAAGCCGGATCACCACCAAATTGCTTGAGGTTGGAGCTGACGTAGCTGTAGGCGATCTCGGCAGATTCCTTCATCACGTCACCCAGCTTGCCGGTGAGCTTGAAGCCGCGATTGAGCGTGTGGATGCGGGTTGCCTCGATCGGCAATGTCGCGCCACCCATGCTGGTCCAGGCAAGGCCGGTAATCACGCCTTTGCCTGCCAGCACCTGTTCACTGCGGAACACGGGTATGCCGAGTGCGGCCTCCAGGTCCTTGGTGCCGATCTTGAGCTTGGCATCCGGGGCTTCGAGCAGCTTGACCACGGCCTTGCGCACCAGTTTGCCCAGCTGTTTTTCCAGCTGGCGTACACCGGCTTCGCGGGCATAGCCCTCGATCACGGCGCGCAGGGCGCTATCGCTGATGGCCAGGCTGGTCTTGGCCACGCCGGCCTTTGCCAGCTGTTTGGGCCACAGGTGACGCTTGGCGATGGCCAGTTTCTCTTCGGTGATGTAGCCGGAGAGGCGGATCACTTCCATACGGTCGAGCAGAGGGCCGGGGATCGAGTCCAGCGTGTTGGCGGTACACACGAACAGCACCTTGGACAGGTCCAGGCGCAGGTCCAGGTAATGGTCGAGGAAGTCGACGTTCTGTTCAGGGTCCAGGGTTTCCAGCAGCGCCGAGGCCGGGTCGCCCTGGTAGCTCTGGCCCATCTTGTCGATTTCGTCGAGCATGATCACCGGGTTCATCACCTCGACATCCTTCAGCGCCTGCACCAGCTTGCCTGGTTGGGCGCCGATGTAGGTGCGCCGGTGCCCCTTGATCTCGGCCTCGTCGCGCATGCCGCCGACGCTGAACCGGTAGAACGGGCGCCCAAGCGATTCGGCGATGGACTTGCCGATGCTGGTCTTGCCCACGCCTGGCGGGCCCACCAGCAGCACGATCGAACCACTGATCTCGCCCTTCCAGGCGCCCACGGCGAGGAACTCCAGGATGCGTTCCTTGATGTCATCGAGGCCCGCGTGATGCTGGTCGAGCACCTTGCGCGCATGCTTGAGGTCGAGCTTGTCCTTGCCATATACACCCCAGGGCAGCGCACTGGCCCAATCCAGGTAGTTGCGGGTGACGGCGTATTCGGGGGAGCCGGTTTCAAGAATGGCCAGCTTGGCCATTTCTTCATCGATGCGCTTTTTTGCCTGCTCCGGCAGGGTCTTGCCTTGCAGGCGCTGTTGGAACTGTTCGAGGTCGGCACTGCGGTCGTCCTTGGTCAGGCCAAGCTCCTGCTGGATGACCTTGAGCTGTTCCTTGAGGAAGAATTCGCGCTGGTGCTCGCCGATCTGCCGGTTGACCTCGGCGGAAATCTCATTCTGCAGGCGCGCAACTTCGACCTCTTTGCGCAGCATCGGCAGGACCTTTTCCATACGCTTGAGCATGGGCACGCAATCGAGCACTTCCTGCAACTGGTTGCCGGTGGCCGAGGTAAGTGCGGCGGCAAAGTCGGTCAGTGGCGATGGGTCGTTGGGACTGAAGCGGTTGAGGTAGTTCTTCAGCTCCTCGCTGTACAGCGGGTTGAGCGGCAGTAGTTCCTTGATCGCATTGATCAGGGCCATGCCGTAGGCCTTGACCTCGTCGGTCGGCTCGCTTGGCTGGCGTGGGTATTCGACTTCGACCAGATAGGGCGGGCGATGGTGCTTGAGCCAGGTGCGGATGCGTACACGGGTCAGGCCCTGGGCGACGAACTGCAGCTTGCCGTTTTCGCGGCTGGCATGGTGCACCTTGACCAGGGTGCCGTACTCCGGCAAGGCCGCAGTGTCGAAATGGCGGTGGTCTTCGGGAGGGGTGTCCATGAAGAACAGGGCCAGGCAGTGGTCCGGTGTCTTGGCCACCAGGTCGAGGGTTTCGGCCCAAGGCTCTTCGTTGACGATGACCGGCAGTACTTGTGCTGGGAAGAACGGGCGGTTGTGGATCGGAATCACGTAGACCTTGTCCGGCAATTGCTGGCCGGGCAGGGCGAGGGCGTGGCCGGTTTGGGCCTGACCATCAAGGTGTTCGATTTCGCTGTTTTCGTCGGGTTGTTCCGGAAAATCCTGCTGGTCGCTCATGGGGCACCTGCGTGAATGGCTATGGTGCTTAGATGGGGCGCGGGGGAATGGGTTTCAAGCTTCAAGCTGCAAGCTTCAAGCCGCAAGAAAAAAGCGGGACCTCGCAGGCCCCGCTTTCGCTTGTAGCTTGCCGCTTAGTCGGCGAGTTTGTAAGCGATGATGTAATCGCCCATTTTGGTGCCCAGCGAACCGTGGCCGCCGGCGACGATCAGCACGTACTGCTTGCCGTCCTTGCCGGTGTAGGTCATCGGCGTGGCTTGGCCGCCCGCTGGCAGGCGGGCTTTCCACAGCTCCTTGCCATTGTTCACGTCATAAGCACGCAGGTACTGGTCCAGAGTGCCGCTGAGGAAGCCGACACCACCGGCAGTGACGATCGAGCCGCCCATGCTCGGCACGCCTACCGGCATACCGATCGGTATCGGCGTGCTGTCACGGGTGGTGCCGTTCTTGCGCTTCCACACCACTTTGTTGGTGAACAGGTCGATGGCCGCCACGTAACCCCAGGCCGGTGCCTGGCACGGCACGCCCAGCGGCGACATGAACGGGTGCATGATCACGGCGTAAGGCGCGCCGGTGTTGGGCTGCACGCCGCTGGTTTCGCTTTCGCGCTTGCTGCCGGCGGCAACCTGTTCGCGCGGCACCATCTTCGACACGAAGGCCATGTAGTTGGGCGAGGTGAACAGCAGTTGGCGCACCGGGTCGACCGAGACGCCGCCCCAGTTGAACACACCCACGTTGCCTGGGTAGACCAGCGAGCCTTGCTCGGACGGCGGGGTGTACTGGCCCTCATAGCGCAGTTCGCGGAACTGGATGCGGCACAGCATCTGGTCGAACGGTGTGGCACCCCACATGGCCTGTTCGGTCAGGTCCGGGCCGAGCAGATTGAGGTCGGAGCGGGCCTGGGTCGGTGCAGTGTGGTCACCCTTGACCGCACCTTGCGGTACCGGGATCTCGCGGATCGGCACGATGGGGGTACCGTCGCGGCGGTCGAGCACGTACAGGCTGCCCTGCTTGGTCGGTACGATGATCGCAGGCTTGACGCCTTCCTTGGTCTTCAGATGAACCAGGGTGGGCTGGCTGCCAACGTCCATGTCCCACAGGTCGTGGTGGGTGAACTGGTAGTTCCAGCGCGCCTTGCCGGTAGCAAGGTCCAGGGCGACCACGCCTGCGCTGTACTTCTCCGCACCCGGGGTACGGTTGGCGCCATACTGGTCGGGTGTCTGGTTGCCCAGCGGCAGGTAGACCATGCCCAGGTCTTCATCGACGCTGGCCAGCGACCACATGTTGGCCGAGTTGCGGCTGTAGGTCTTGCCAGGGGCCAGTGGCTGGGTATCTTCGGGGTTGTTGCTGTCCCAGTTCCAGACCAGGCGGCCATCGTGCACGTCATAGGCGCGGATCACGCCGGAAGGCTCGTTGGTCGACTCGTTGTCGGTGACATGGCCGCCGATGATCACCAGGCTGCGGGTGACCGCCACCGGCGAGGTGGAGTAATAACCGCCGGCGGTGAACGGGCCGATACCGGTGGTCAGGTCGATCGCGCCCTGGTTGGCGAAGCCTTCGCAGACCTTGCCGTTGTCGGCATTGATGGCGATCAGGCGGGCGTCGGCAGTCGGCAGGTAGAGGCGGCGCGGGCAGGCTTGGGCCACGGCTTGGCCTGCGTCGGAGACTTTCGGTGCCGGGCTGCCGTCGCGGCTGACGTAGTTGTTCTCGTCATAGTACGAAACGCCGCGGCAGGTCATGTGGGCGAAGCCCTTGAACGTACCCACCGGGGTCTTGATCTGCGGGTCGTAGCGCCAGATCTCGGCACCGGTGTCCGGGTCCAGGGCCAGCACCTTGCTGTGGGCGGTGCAGGCATAGAGCATGCCGTTGGCCTTCAGCGGGGTGTTTTCGTTGGTCAACTCGACCGGGTCGTTGTCCGTTGGCAGGTCACCGGTGCGGATGCGCCAGGCTTCTTCCAGGCGGTAGGCATTCTGCGGGGTGATCTGGCGCAGCGGCGAATAACGGTCACCATGCTCGGTGCGGCCATAGGCTTGCCAGTCGCCGTCGGGCATGGCCGGTGCGGCACTGCCCATTTCGCTGTTGTCGCGGCCCAGTTCGCCAAACACTTCGCCCGGGTGGGTGAACTGGCTGCCCAGCGCGCAAGCGCCAGAGGCGATCACGGCAATGCTGAGCAGGGCGGTATTGGCCTTGTTGCCCGGGCCGGTCAGCGGGCGGCGTGCCCAAGGCAGCAGCAGCACAACGCCGATGGCGAACCAGATGGCCAGGCGCGGTACCAGTTGCCACCAGTCCAGGCCCACTTCCAGCAGTGCCCATGCCGTGCTGCCCAGCAGCACCAGGCCGTACAGGCCCAGGGCAAGTCGGCGCTGAGCCAGCAGCAGTGCGCCCGAAGCGGCAAAGCCGATACCGGCGATCAGGTAATACAGCGACCCGCCGAGCTGGCTGAGCTTGATGCCGCCCGCCAGCAAGGCCAGGCCCATCAATAGCAGCAGTACGCCCATCAGGCGCGGTAGCCAGCGGCTTCCATTCTTGGCACCGTCAGTGCTCATCGTATGTTCTCCGTTAGGTGAAGGGTTGTCAGAAAGTGCTTTGGATCTTCAGGCCGCCGATCAGGGCGTCGTCCACCTGCGACACCCCGCCCGGATGGCGGATGTACTGCAGGTTCGGGCGCACCGTGAGCCAGTCGGCCAGGTGAATGCCGTAATAGAGTTCAGCGCTGTACTCGGTGTCCTGCACGGGCAGGAAACCCGGATTGTCGTAGTCGTCGAGGCCGGCCGCCTGGTTGGCCAGGCGGGCGTTCTTGCGGTAGGCGGGGTTGACGTGCACGCGGGCGAGGGCGAAACCGATGTCGTCCTTGGCGCGGGCATCGAAGGGGCCCTTGTATACCAGTCCTGCCTGCACATAGTTGTCGATGGCATTGGTCTTCTTGTCGTGCATTGTGGCGTTGGCGAACAGGCTCAGGCCGCGCGACTGGTCAGTGGCCAGCGAGGTAACCTGCTGCTGGGCGCCGATCCACAGGCCGTGCTTGCTCGAACTGCTACGGTAGGTGGCGCCACTGATGGCGGCCGGCTGGCCGTTGCTGTCCTTCAGAACATCCTGTGCCTTGGCATTACTGTAGTAGTACCCGGCGCGATATTCCCCTTTCAGGCCATTGACCCGCGGGCTCCACACCAGTTCGATCGGCATTACCGCACCCTGGGTACCGCTGCCGCTGAGTTTGAAACCGTTGCCGGATTCGAGGTTGGAGGGGTTCTGCTCGAACACCCCGACCTGAGCATAGAGGGCGTCGTTTATGTTGTAGCGCACACGTAGCGCCCACTGGCTGACCGGCCAGTTGTACCAGATGCCCCCGACCCAGTTGCCCACCTGCGAGCCGCAGAAGGCCAGGTTCTGGAAGTCGCAGGGGAAACTGTTGAAGTCCTCGCCTTCACCGAAGCGGCCGAATTTCACGTCCAGGGCGCCATCGAAGTATTTCTGCCTGATCCACATCTGGGTCAGCCGCCAGGTTTCACCTCGGCCCCAGACTTCCTGGGCCGAAGTGAAGCCGCCGACCCGCGGGTCGTTGATGCGGTCGTTGCTGATGTTGTCCCCGTGGCGTTCGGTGATGGTCAGCTGCAGTTCGGTGTCTTGCCAGCCCAGGATCTTTTCCAGGTCCAGGTGGCTGCCAAAGGTGAACTGGTCGCTGTAACGCGCGGTGCGGTCGTGGTCGTAACCGCCGTGTAGGTTGCTGCCCATCTCGCCGGTGTAGCCAAGGGTGAAGTCGTAGCCTTTTTCCAGCAGCTCGCTGCGGGTGCCGCCCCAGTCACCAAGCATCCACGGTGAGTCGCTGGCGAACATTTCACTGGCGCTGGTGGTGGACGAAAAACAGGCGGCCAAGGCAATCAGGGCGGTGCCGGTGTAGCGAATGTTGGGCAGTAAGAACATGAGATAGCGCTATCTTTTGATTGTCGAAAAAACGGCAAGCGCACCGATGAGCGAGCTCTTCGATGGAAATGGCGACAGGAAAGGTGAGTGAAGCGATTCAGCTTGCGGCGGGGAGGATATAGGGGAAGTTGTAAGAAAAAAAGACAAATTGTCGCAGTTGATTGTTACGCCCACGGTAACAGTGCGGGAATGGGGCGCACAGCGCCCCTTGAAGATCAGAAGGTCGTGCGCAGGCCTACTTCCACACTACGCCCCGGCGCCGGTGCGATATCGCGCAGAATCGAGCTGGCGTAACGCACGGTCTGATCCGTCAGGTTCTCACCGCGCACGAACGCCAGCCACTGGCTCTGGCCGATATCGAAGCGATAACCCACACTTGCTCCCAGGGTGGTGTAACCATCGGTGCTGGTCTCATTCGCCGGCTTGCGATGCTGCGACGCGGCATGCTGCACATCAACGCGTGCCTGCCAACGGTCCAGCTCCCAGACCAGTCCGCTGTTCAGCCGCAAAGGCGCAATGCGCGGCAGCGGCTCGCCACTGTCGAGGTTCTTGGCCCGGGTGTAGTCGCCCGAAAGCTCGAGGGCGAAACTGCCGTAGCGGTTCTCGACCAACTGCCAGCGATCCTGGGCCTCGATGCCGTAGAAACGCGCCCGCACGCCCTGGTACTGGTACTCAGGGAACCCGCCGTCGTCGTGATCGTGATCGTGGCCATGATCATCGTCGCCATGGTCGTGGTCATGGCCCTCTCGCATGTTGCCCGTGCCGATCAGGCCGATGTAGTTGCGAAAATGGCTGTAGAACACCCCGACGCTGCCCTTGTGGGTGCCATTGTCGAAGCGCAGGGCCAGGTCGGCGGAGATGGCTTTCTCCTTGTTCAGGCTGGCATCACCGACTTCATAAGCCCCGGTGGCGACGTGGGCGCCGTTGGCGTACAGCTCGTAGAAGGTCGGGGCACGTTCGGTGTAACCGACGTTGGCAGCGAGCGCCCAGACCGGGTCGAGTTGGTACACCGCCCCCGAAGACAGGCTCAAGGCATTGAAGCTGCTGGCGCTGTCGGCAGCGACGAAGTTTTCGTTGCCTTTGGCATCCGGGTCGACGCGGGTGTGTTCCAGGCGCGCACCCAGGCTCAGGTCGAGGCGCTCGGTGGCCTGCCATTGCTCAAGCATGAACAACGCCAGGCTATCGGTATCGGTGTGCGGCACGAAGGCTTCTTCACCCAGTGCCGAGAATTCATTGCGGCTAACCTGGGCGCCGATCACGCCTTCCAGCGGGCCGATCGGTTGGTGCCTGGCCTCGATACGCGCCTCATAGCCCTTGTTCTTGAAGGTGGTGTGCACTTCGCCTTCTTCGATTTCGCTGTGCTGGTAATCGGTGTAACCGGCATCGACCTTGACCGAGCTGAAGGGACCCTCGAGGTCACGCAGTTCGGAGGCGAAGCCGTAGTGATCCTGCTTCATGTCCAGGCGCACGCCGGACTCGGCCACCGAGCCGTAGTTACTGTCGTAGCGGCTGTAGGACAGGCCCGCATAGCCGTGATCCCAGTGGTAGGACCCGCCCACTGCGCCGCCATCCTGGCGCCCGTCGCTGTTTTCCAGGCGGTGCTTGCTGCCGGGCTCATCAGCGTCGCGCACCTTCGAGCTGCGGGCGTAGCCTGGGATGCGCAGGTCGTTGAACTGGCGGCTGTTGGCATCCAGGTGCAGGGCGAAGGTGCCGTCACCGGCTTCCAGCTTGCCGGCACCGCTGCGCGTGGTATCGGCACCGCCGTAACGCAGTTCGCCGGCACCGTGAATGCCCTCGATGGGCGCGTCGGGGATGCGGTTGTCGAAGGTATTGACCACCCCGCCGATGGCGTTGCCGCCGTAGAGCAAGGCGGCGGGGCCACGGACGATTTCGACGCGCTCGACGGTGACCGGGTCCAGTGGCACGGCATGGTCGTATGACAGCGCCGAGGCGTCGAGAGCGCCGACGCCGTTACGCAGGATGCGGATACGGTCACCGTCCAGGCCGCGAATCACCGGGCGGCTGGCGCCGGGGCCAAACCAGGTGGAGGCGACGCCAGGCTGTTTGTTGAGGGTTTCGCCCAGGCTGCCGTGCTGTTGCTGCAGCAGGTCGTCGCCTTCGAGCACGGTGCTGGGGGCAGCCAGCTCGCGGTTGCCCAGTGGGTTGGCGGTGATGACCTGGGGTTCGAGTTCCACGGCCTGGCTGGGTGATGAAGCGAGCCAGAGGGCGACGGCGAGGGGAGAGAGGCGTAGGGGAGAGTACAACATGGAAAGTGACGGTCCTCGGCAGAGTCTTTTATATTGTTACTGTATAACATCACTATTTCAGCACAGAGGTTTCAGCGTTTGCCAGCGGTTTTTGTATTGACGGTGCCGCGCCCCCTTCATCACTACACTCGTGTAATGTGCGCATCTTTTTATCCGCGGGAGTACTGGCATGAGCACGGCCAACCACAACGCGCTGCACGGCAAGACCCTCGAGCAGATCCTCACCGAGCTGGTGGCGCACTACCAATGGCAGGGCCTGGCCGAGCGCGTGGATGTGCGCTGCTTCAAGAGCAACCCGACCATCAAGTCGAGCCTGACCTTCCTGCGCAAGACGCCCTGGGCCCGGGAGAAAGTCGAGCAGCTGTACGTGAAACTGCAGCGCACCGCCTGAGATGCCGCGTCATCCCTGGCTGACCCTGGCCGCAGTGCTTGGCTGGCTGGGCCTGGCTGTGCAGGTGTACCTGGTGCTGCTGGCGCGCTGGCAGGAAGCGGCGAGCCTGATCGGCGGGCTGATCAATGTGTTCGGCTATTTCACGGTGTTGACCAATACCTTGGTGGCGACGGTGCTCAGCTATGCGGCGTTCGGCAGGGAATCAGGCGCCAAGCGCTTCTTCCTGTCGCCCTCGGTAAGTTCCGCCGTGGCCGCCAGCATCGTGCTGGTGGCGCTGGCCTACAGCGTGTTGCTGCGGCATCTGTGGCAACCCGAGGGGTGGCAATGGCTGGCGGACGAACTGCTGCACGACGTGATGCCGGCACTGTACATTGCGTACTGGTGGTTCGCCGTGCCCAAGGGGCATTTGCGGCTCTGGCACCTGGGGCCGTGGGCGCTGTACCCGGCGGTGTATTTCGGCTACGCACTGTGGCGGGGGAGTGAGATCGGGGTCTACCCGTATCCGTTCATCGACGTTGCAAGCCTTGGCTACGGGCAGGTCATGCTCAATGCCTTGGGCGTACTGGCGGGGTTCTGGGCAATTGCGCTGGTACTGCTTGGGCTCGATCGCTGGCGCGGGCGGCGGCTTGCTCGGCCTGTGCAGGCCCCTTCGCGGGTGAAACCGCGAAAGGACCGGGCCTGACGACGCACATCACTCGTCGTCCGCTGTCCCTTCTGCCCGCCAGTAGGCAGCCGCTTTGAGGGCATCTTCCGGCGCACCTTTCTCCAGCAGCAGCGCCTTGGCCTGCCGGGTCAGCGATTTCTCCAGTGCCACCCAGCTGTACAGCTTGCCCTCAGGCAAGTTCAACCCCTGCACCAGCGCCAGTAAATCCTCATCCCGCTTCACCCAGATGACTTCCACTTCAGCCTTGCTCGGCAGAGGTTGGCGCTCCTGCTCATCCTCGATCTGGATGACCGCCAGCACCCGCCGGCCTGCTGGCAGTTCTTCAAGGCGTCGCCCGATGGCCGGAATGGCTGTTTCGTCACCAATGAGCAGGTAGCTGTCGAAGATATCCGGGACCACCATCGAAGCCCGTGGCCCGGCAATGTTCAGCGTCTGCCCCGGTGCAGCCTGTGCAGCCCAGGTTGATGCAGGGCCATCGCCATGCAGGACGAAATCGATGTCCAGTTCATGATTGACCAGGTCGATGCGCCGCGGCGTGTATTCGCGCATGGTAGGCCGCGCGCCGCCGTCGCGGCCCATATTGCGGGCGTCGATGGCCTGTTGTTGTTCGGCGGTTTCGGCGAACAGCAGCTTGATGTGGTCGTCACTGCCCAGGCTGGTGAAGCCTTCCAGCTCGGCGCCTTTGAGGGTGATGCGGCGCATGCGTGGGGTGAGGTCGGTAACCCGCAGTACCTGCAGGCGGCGCTGGCGGATTTCGTGATTGACGCGGTGGATGGTGTCACTCATGGAGGTTCTCCGTGGCAGGGGCGGCCGGCCCGGCGGCGATGGCCTTGGCAGTGTCGTTGAGCAGGGTCCGGACCCGTTCGATTTCTTCCGCTGTCCAGCGGCCGCTGTGCATGTGCAGGGCATGGCGCAGGTTGCCGACCGCTTCGTGAATTTCTGGCGGGCGGTCGTGGCCACGCAGGGCGCGCTTGCTGACTTCAATGCGCATGCGCACGCCGTCCAGGGCCACGGCTTGATCAGCCAGGGCGGTGCGGCCGGCCTGGGTAATGGCGTAGAGGCGTTTGCTGCCTTGCACCTGGCCGCTGATCAGCTCTGCTTCCTCGAGAAAGTTGAGGGTGGGGTAGATAACCCCGGGGCTGGGCGTGTAGCTGCCATCGAACAAGTTCTCGATCTGGCGGATCAGGTCATAGCCGTGGCCAGGTTGCTCGGCCAGCAGCGACAGCATCAACAGCTTGAGGTCGCCGGGGGCGAATACCCTTGGACCGCGTTCACCCCGGCCGGGGCGGCGTTCGAAGGGGTCGTGGGCGGAATGTTCACGCATGGCAGCGAGGCTCCGTGTGTTTAGATATATCGCAAGATATTACTCAAGATATATCTAAATACAAGCGGTCAAATGCCGATGGTTATCATTTAAATTTTAGATGGGTCACTCGCAAGCATCGCAACCTGCGGCGGTTTGCACGCGTTCGGATTGCCAGGCTCAAGGTACGGCATGAGGATGGGCGCCATCCCCTTGAGCACCTGCACAGGCAGCGCCGAGGTGAACTTGAACGCCTCCGCGGAGCGCCCTGGCACGAAGGCGGTCAGCGTGCCGAAGTGGTTGTCGCCGAGGAAAAACACGAAGGTGGCGGTGCGGTTCAGCGAACGCGAGCCGATCAACCGGCCCCCGGCGCCGAAGCTTTCGATGCGGTTGTCGCCTGTACCGGTCTTGCCGCCCATCACCAGCGGGGTGCCGTCCTGCAGCTTGAAGCTGCCGGAAATACGCCGCGCCGTACCTGCGTCGACCACTTGCGACATGGCGCCTTTGAGTGCCCGGGCCACTTCCACCGGGAGAATTCGCTGGCCACGGTCGGGGTCGCTGTTCAGCCTGGTTTCGTAGGGCGTATCGGCGGCGAAGTGCAGCGTATCGATGCGCAGTGTGGGCAGGCGCACACCGTCGTTCTGAATGATGCCGACCAGCTCGGACAGAGCCGCAGGACGGTCGCCGGAGCTGCCGATGGCGGTGGCCAGTGACGGCACCAGGTGATCGAAGGGGTAACCCACGCTCTTCCAGCGCTGGTGAATATCGAGGAAGGCTTCGATTTCCACCATGGTGCGGATACGGCTGTCCCGGGCACCCTGATGGCGGCTCTTGAACAGCCAGCCATAGACTTCCTGACGCTCGAAGCGGCTGGCATTGACCATCTCGGTCAGCGAGGCGCTCGGGTTCCTCAGCAGGTAGCTGAGCAGCCACAGGTCCAGCGGGTGAACCTTGGCGATGTAGCCTTGGTCAGGCAGGTCATATTTGCCGGGGCCGTAGGCCTCGTACATCTCTGCCAGACGGCCATCGGTGAGCCTGTTCAGGGCGACCTTGTTTTCCTTGATGTGCGCGCGAACAAATGCATTGAAGGTTTCCTGGCCAGCCGCCGGGAACAGATAGCGGTGTACTGCGGCCAGGCGCTGCGGCGTGACGCGCATGCTGTCGAGGAACGTATCCAGGCGTTGCTGCGAGGTTTTGCGCTGGTACTTCCTCCAGAAGCGCATCAGGTAGCTGGTGCCTTCCTTGTCGGCAAAGCGTGCCAGGTATTCCTGGCGGCGCGGGTCCGAATCGTCCTTGAGCAGCGGCACGCGGTTGAATGGCTGCTGGTAGGTCACGTAGCGCACCAGGTCGCGCATCAGGCGAATGAAGGGCAGGTTGATCGACTCGCGCAGGGCTTCTTTGAGGGTCGGGTTGCGCCTGTTGTCCTCCTTGCGGAAGTTGTTGAACACGTGCATGCCGCCGCCGGTGAAGAACGCTTCGCCGGTGTTGGCCGAGTACTTGCGCTCCAGGGCTGCGTCGAGCATGGCATCCAGGCTCTGGTTCTTGCTGTTCAGCGCCAGCCATTCCAGTGACCATTGGGTGATGCGATCGAGCTCGGCGACCTCGACCTTCTTCAGCTCGGCGGCGGGCATGCCAGCATACTTGTCGTGCAGTTCGGCGATGATCTGCAGATAGGTGGTGAGCACCCGCAGCTTGGCCGTCGAGCCCAGTTCAAGCTTGCTGCCTTCGTTGATGTCGAAGGGCTGGTCGGTGCTGTCAGTCTGTACCCGCACCCGTGAGCCATCGACGGTGCGTTCGAACAAGGTGAAGCTGTAGCGCACCTGGTCGGTGGTCTTGCTGGTCAGCAGGCGCTCACCGATCAGGCCGATCTGCGCAGCGAATTCAGGGTCGGAGAGGTTCTTCAGGTACTGGCTGACCTGGAGCTGAAGGTCGGCCTGCAAGGTGCTCGTTGCCGAGAGGTCAAGGCGGTCCAGGTCATACAGCGGGCGGTTGAGCATGCCTGACAGGCGGTTGCGAGCCAGGCTGATGCCTTTGTTGGTGATGATCGGAACGATGGTCGGTTGTGCCACCCAGTCGCGGTACAGCGCCTTGCTGGCCAGCGCTGCGTCGGCCAGGGCGCGCTCGATGATGCCGTTGCCAGCGAGCACGCGGATGTGCGAATCAGTGAGTTCGGCCAGTTCGACGCGGCCCTTGGTCAGGTAATGCGAGGGGCGGCGCTGGGCGATCATCAACGACAGCACCTGACGCAATGCCAAGCCACGTGCGGCCATGCTTTCGGGGTCTGTCGCGGTCGAGGTGAGGGCCTGGTTGACCTGGTCGAAATCGGCGCCGTACCACACACGCAGGCCTTCGGCCATGCCATGCACTTCACCATGGCCGGGCACCGCCGACAGCGGCACGCTGTTGAGGTAGTCGCGCACGATGCGCTGGCGTGCCTCGGTGGTATCAGGCCCGCCCTGGTAGGCGCGCACGCTGGCGGAAATCATCTGGCGGATCTTCTCGGCACCGGAGACCGTCAGGCCGTCCGGTGAATGGCGGTATTTTTCCAGCTGCGTGGCCAGCGTGCTGCCACCGGCGGACTGGCCGGGCAAGGCCAGGTATTTGGCCACCTGGCTGTAGGCGGCCTTGGCGAAGCGCGGCCAGTCGACTGCCGGGTTGTTTTTCGGGTCCTTCGGGTCCAGCAGGTCGCGGTTTTCGATGAACAGCAGGCTGTTGACCATCACCGGTGGGATTGCGGCGAAGTTCGGATACAGGTATTGCGGGTAGTTGTACTGGTACAGCGTGTCGCCGCGGCAATCGATGATCGACAATCCGGCCTGGATTTTCTCGATGTAGGGCGCGAACAGGCCGTGGTCCACGTAGTTCATCAAGGCAGGCGAAAACCGTACCTGCTCGCTGATCAGGTAGTCGCGCTTGAGCAGGCGCGGCAGGAACTCGCCCAGCGCGCTATAGCCCAGACGTTTGTCGAACGGCCCCTCGCCGGGGTAGACGATGGCGTCACTGGGCCCCGGCTGCAGTGAATAGGTAAGGGTGCTGGCCAGCTTGCTGAACTCGCGGGACTGCAGGTCGGACGTACGGAACTCGTCATAGGCGGCAAAGCCGATGGCGGTGATCGCCACCAGCAGGATCAGCAGGATCAGCCGCCACCAAAGCCGACGCTGACGTGGGGACTTTGGCTGCGGCGTGTCGGCCAGAGGTGTTTCGGGTGCTTCCGTTCTGGATGGTTCCGATTGCCACAGTGCGCCCATAGTCTTCAATCCGGCCAGGTATTTTCGTCTTGCTTGTCTGAAGCTTAGACGTTGAAGGCAGTAGGTGAAAAATTTGTAGAAAGTGCAGAAACCCCATGTGGGATATGCGCCTTTGGTGTGGGTTTCTTCTTACAACCAAGTTGCTAGGGTAGTGGGGGTGAGCCAGGAGGCAGCGGTAGGTCTGCGGGTTTCTCTCCAAATTTTGAGTTATTTATAGTGAAAAGCCCTACAGCGAGCTTCCTATACTGCTCGGCCCCTTCGCCCTGCCGGGCCGCTCTACACCGGCACACGGGCCGGCCCACAAGGCCAGCCTGGCAAGCCAACGCCACGCCTATCGGCATGGCCGGCGCTGCACGAAGGTCAAATCCAATAACAAAATGAGGTTGTATTGCTATGCCCGTCGGCAACCACCCTGCCCATGGCGAGACCGCACAAGGCGGCCCGCTCAAGCGTGAACTGGGCGAACGGCACATCCGTCTGATGGCGCTGGGCGCCTGTATCGGCGTCGGTCTTTTCCTCGGTTCGGCCAAAGCCATTGAGATGGCCGGCCCCGCGATCATGCTTTCCTACATCATCGGTGGCCTGGCGATCCTGGTGATCATGCGTGCCCTCGGCGAGATGGCCGTGCACAACCCTGTCGCCGGTTCGTTCAGCCGCTATGCCCAGGACTACCTTGGCCCGTTGGCGGGCTTTCTGACCGGTTGGAACTACTGGTTCCTGTGGCTGGTGACCTGCGTCGCGGAAATCACCGCCGTGGCCATCTACATGGGCATCTGGTTCCCGGACGTGCCACGCTGGATCTGGGCCCTGGCGGCGCTGGGCAGCATGGGCGCGGTGAACCTGATCGCGGTCAAGGCTTTCGGCGAGTTCGAATTCTGGTTTGCCTTGATCAAGATCGTCACCATCATCGCCATGGTCCTGGGCGGCATCGGCATCATCGCCTTCGGCCTGGGCAACGACGGTGTGGCAGTCGGTATCTCCAACCTGTGGAGCAATGGCGGGTTCATGCCCAATGGCGTGACCGGTGTGCTGATGTCGCTGCAGATGGTGATGTTCGCCTACCTGGGCGTGGAAATGATCGGCCTGACTGCCGGCGAAGCCCGCAACCCGCAAAAAACCATCCCGCAGGCCATTGGCTCGGTGTTCTGGCGCATTCTGCTGTTCTACGTCGGTGCCTTGTTCGTGATCCTGTCGATCTACCCGTGGAATGAAATCGGCAGCCAGGGCAGCCCGTTCGTCATGACCTTCGAGCGCCTGGGTATCAAGACAGCAGCCGGCATCATCAATTTCGTGGTGATCACTGCCGCGCTGTCGTCCTGCAACGGCGGTATCTTCAGCACCGGGCGCATGCTCTACAGCCTGGCGCAAAATGGCCAGGCGCCAGCCGTCTTTGCCCGTACTTCGAAAAACGGCGTGCCACGTAACGCGCTGCTGCTGTCCATCGGTGCCTTGCTGCTGGGGGTGCTGGCCAACTACCTGGTGCCAGAGAAGGTGTTCGTCTGGGTGACGTCGATCGCCACCTTCGGCGCGATCTGGACCTGGGTGATGATCCTGCTGGCGCAGCTCAAGTTCCGCGCCGGGCTGTCGGCCGCCGAGCGCAAGGGCTTGAAGTACCGCATGTGGCTGTGGCCGCTCAGTTCCTACCTGGCGCTGGGCTTCCTGGTGCTGGTGGTTGGCTTGATGGCGTACTTCGAGGATACCCGTGTGGCGCTGTACATTGGCCCGGCGTTCCTGGTGCTGCTGACGGTGCTGTACTACGCGTTCCGCCTGGCGCCGAAAGAACTACAGGGTGTAGCCGGTAACGCTTCCTGATGTGAGATAGCCGGGGCCGCTTTGCGGCCCTTTCGCGACACAACAGCAGATAGCGTATCCCGGTAGGAGCGGCCTTGTGTCGCGAAAGGGCTGCGCAGCAGCCCCAGGGGTCTATCAGGCCGCCACCTCACTGTGCGGCTCGAAGCTGTCCGCCCGCGCCAGCTGCCACATCCGCGAATAGAACTGCCCGTCCACCTCGCCAGTCAGCAACTCCCCCGGCTTCAAGAACACATGCATCTGCGAGAACAGCTTGATTTCGGTAGCCGACACGCGCCGCACCAAGTGCTTGGCTTCCAGTTGCGCGGGGTGTTCCAGGCCGGCCGCTGCGAGCATTTCTGCCAGGGCGCGCAAGGTGTTGTGGTGGAAGTTCACGACCCGCTGGGCTTTGTCCGGGACCACCAGCGCACGCTGGCGCAACGGGTCTTGTGTGGCCACGCCCGTGGGGCATTTGTTGGTATGGCAACTCTGCGACTGGATGCAGCCGATGGCGAACATGAAGCCGCGAGCAGAGTTGGCCCAGTCGGCACCGATGGCCAGCACGCTGGCGATGTCGAAGGCGCTGACGATCTTGCCGCTGGCGCCAAGCTTGATCTTGTCGCGCAGGTTCAGGCCGACCAGGGTGTTGTGCACGAACAGCAGCCCTTCGCGCAGCGGCACACCGATATGGTCGGTGAACTCCACCGGTGCGGCACCGGTACCACCTTCCTTGCCATCGACCACGATGAAGTCGGGCAGGATGCCTGTTTCCAGCATGGCCTTGGCGATGCCCATGAATTCCCACGGGTGGCCCAGGCAGAACTTGAAGCCCACCGGCTTGCCGCCGGACAGCTCACGGAGACGGGCGATGAACTGCATCATCTCGATGGGTGTGGAGAACGCGCTGTGGCGGGATGGCGAGATGCAGTCCTCACCCATGAGAATGCCGCGGGTCTCGGCGATTTCCCGGGTGACCTTGTGCTTGGGCAGGATGCCGCCGTGGCCGGGCTTGGCGCCCTGGCTCATCTTGATCTCGATCATCCGCACCTGCGGGCTGCGCGCCTGGGCGGCAAAACGCTCGGGGTCGAAGCGCCCGTCCGCTGTGCGGCAGCCGAAGTAGCCGCTGCCCAGTTCCCACACCAGGTCGCCGCCGTGTTCGCGGTGGTAGGGGCTGATGCTGCCTTCGCCGGTGTCATGGTGGAAGTTGCCCAGCTTGGCCCCTTGGTTGAGCGCGCGGATGGCATTGGCACTCAGCGAGCCAAAGCTCATGGCGGAAATGTTGAAGATCGATGCCGAATAGGGCTGGCTGCACTGCGGTCCGCCAATGATGATCCGGAAGCTTGAGGGGTCGGCCAGCGGGGCCGGGCGCATGGAGTGGCCGATGAACTCGAAGCCAGACTCGTACACGTCGATCAGCGTACCGAAGGGCTTGTCCGACGCTTCGTTCTTGGCCCGCGCGTACACCAGCGAGCGCTGGGCGCGGGAGAAGGGCAGGGCATCGCTGTCGGCTTCCAGCAGGTACTGGCGGATCTCCGGGCGAATGCCCTCGACCAGGTAGCGGATGTTGCCCAGTATCGGGTAGTTGCGGCGTACCGCGTGGCGTTGCTGCAGCAGGTCGAACAAACCGATCAGGCTGAGCACGGCCGTAATCAGGGTGAACGGCCACAGCCATTCATGGTTCAGGAACGGCAGGCTCGCCACGGTGAACAGAACACAGGCGGCAAACACGGCATAGCGACTGAGAAGTGACAGGCTCATACGGGGTCCTTACGATGGCGCGGTCAGGCTCAGGGCCTGGGGCAAACCCCGACCATAGCCCGGTTGCGCAGCGCTGAACATGAAAATCGGGGTATCGAAAATCATTCGCGCAGCAGTTTCTGCCGCCACCGTTGCTGCTCTTCATTCGTCGCTTGCACCAGGTAGGCGTAGCGGTTGGCAACTCGCACTGCCACCGGCACGCCATCGCGGTACAACACACGATTGCCACCGGCCGCCGGCACCTTCGCTCCGGGCAGCAGCGACCCGATCAGGTTCAGTGGGTCACTGGCACTGACCACCACCAGCGCGCCCTCCATCTCGCGCCGGCGTACCTGGCGCAGCAGCCCGACCGCTTCGGGCAGGGCGAACTGCTCCCCGGCCAAGCCGGCGATGAAGCGCCCGCCGCGAATCTCGCCGCGCGCCTCAAGCCGGTGGCAGCAGCGCAGCAGCTCACGCCAGGGTGGCAGCACATCACTCTCGCGCTCCAGCAGCCGCCAGCAGATCACGCCATAGCGTCTTAACAGGGTGCGGGCGAGGTGTTCCAACCGTTGCCCGTCGTCCACTTCGGCATTGCCCCTGCGTAACAGCGCCCAGCGCCCGGCGTGCGCCATGCTGGTGGAAATCGGCGCATGGCCGCGCCGGCTGTTGCGCGATGAGCGTTTCGCCGCCGGGGTGATAAGGCTACGCAGCCCGGTAAAGCTGTCGGCACTTGCAAGGCCAGAACCGACCAATTCCTGTAACGCCGTTTCCAGCTCGCTGGGCAACAAGTGGGCTTGCTGGGTCAGTTCGTCGAAGAACAGAGCGCCATGCGCCTGCAATACCTGATGCACACGTTGCGCACGCGGGCTTAGCTCGTCCAGAGCCGGCGCAGGTACAAGGCTGCGCCACAAGCCCAGGTGTTGACGTGGCAACAGCACCAGCGGCGTACTCGCCAGCGTACTGCTCGACACTTTGCCCGCCAGGCGGCTCCAGGCGAACTGCCCGCTACGGCACGCCTCGTCGAGCCAGTGAATGCTGTAGTCCTTGATCCGTGCCGGCAGCAGCTCTGCCTCCCAGGCGCCGGCCGCGGCTGGGAAACCCTGCAACTGCTCAAGCACCTCGGCCACAGCGTGCGGCCCACGCAATTTTTCGTCGGCCGCAAGGTGCTGCCAGTCAAACACAAAGCGCATGAAGTCCTGCAGGCTTACCGGCTCGATCTCCCGGCGCAGGCGTTTGACTGTGTAGCGATGGATACGCGCCAACAGGTGGCGTTCGCACCATTGCCGTTGCACCTCACCTGGGCTGAACTGGCCGCGCAGTACGTAGCCCTCTGCTTCCAGGCGGGCCAGTGCCTGTTCGATGGCTGCCTGCGGCTTGCCCAGTGGTGCCGCGATCTGCGCCAGGGTCAGCGGGCCGTGGCCGCTCAGGCGGGCGCGCAGCAGCTCGCTCAGTGCACTGTCCGGGTCCAGGGCCTGGTCGAAGCCGGGGAGCACGTGGAGGGCGGGCTCCAGACGTGCATCCGGATACAGCGCTTGGAGCAGGCTCAGGCGCTCGCGGGCCAGCCACAGGTGTTCGTCGGGCAAGCGTAACGCCCGGCCCGCCTTGGCCAGTTGCCTGAGCAGCAAGCCCCAGGTCGGGTTGGCCTGGACTTCGTGCTGGCTGATGGCGCCCAGGGTCATCAAGGCTTCGTGCATTTCGTCGGCGCTGCCGGGTTGCGGCCAGGCCTCTGCCTGGACAGCGCTGATGGCATCGGCGTCCAGCGCGCCCAGGTCGTCGCCACTGTGCACCTCGTTCCAGCGTCGGTTGAGTACCGCCTGGGTTCGGCGCTCCTCCAGCGGTGCATCATCAAGGAACGCATATGGCCTGGCGTTGAGGATGGCCGAGGCCAGCGGCGAGGGGGCCGGCAGGTCGCGGCTCAGCAAGCGCACCTGGCCGCTTTCCATGCGCCTCAACAGTGCCATCCAGCCCTCGCTGTCCATGGCTTCGTGCAGGCAGTCGTCGAGGGTCTGCTCGATCAGCGGGTGATCCGGGATTTGCCGTTCACCGACGATGTTTTCCAGGCAGGCGATCTGGTCGGGGAACACGGCGGCAATCAGGTCTTCGCTTTTCATTCGCTGGATCTGCGGCGCCACCTTGCGTCCGCCGACGTAGCGCGGCAAGGCCATTGCCACTGCCGCGTTCCAACGCCAGCGCACCCCGAACAAGGGCGCATCGAGCAGGGCCTGGATGAGAATGTGCTCGGCGTTGCGGCTGGACAGGTAGCGCCAGACTTCGTCCAGCTCGAAACTGTGGCTGGTCGACAGTGACAGTACGATGGCGTCCTCGCTGGCTGCCGCCTGCAATTCGAAATTGAACGTGCGGCAGAAGCGTTTGCGCAGCGCCAGGCCCCAGGCGCGGTTGATGCGGCTGCCGTAGGGCGAATGGATGATCAACTGGGTGCCACCGGACTCGTCGAAGAAGCGCTCCATCACCAGCGTGTGTTGCGAGGGCAGGGCGCCCAGCACTTCACGGGTACGCCCCAGGTAATCGAGCAGTTGGCTGGCGCAGGCCTCGTCCAGTGCATAAGTACTTTGCAGCCATGACAGCACTGGGGCGAAAGCGCCGTTACTCAGCCCCAGTTGCTCATCGATACGTGCCTGCAGGCGGGCAACGGCGGCGGACAATTCGTCACTGCGTCCCGGCGCCTCTCCTAGCCAGAACGGAATGGTCGGCGGCAGGCCGTGGGCGTCTTCGACCCTGACCCGGCCGGGTTCCACCCGCAGGATCCGATAGGACGCATTGCCCAACTGAAAGATGTCGCCAGCAATGCTCTCCACGGCAAAGTCTTCGTTGACGCTGCCGATGTTCAGCGCCTGCGGCTCCAGCAGCACAGCGTAGTCGGCGGTTTCGGGGATGGTGCCGCCGCTGGTGAGCGCGGTCAGCTGGCTACCGCGGCGCCCGCGCAAGGTGCCGCTCACCGCGTCGCGGTGCAGGTAGGCGCTGCGAATGCCTTGGCGTCCGTTGTAGCCTTCGGCGAGCATGCTTAGCAGCGCTTGGTAATGCTTGGTGTCCAGCTCGGTGTAGGGCGTTGCCTTGCGCAGGCAGTCGAACAATGCCTGTTCCTGCCACGGCTGGTTGCTGGTTTCGGCGACGATCTGCTGGGCCAGTACGTCCAGTGGCGCATGGGGTATGTGCAACTGCTCGAGCTCGCCCTGTTGCACACAGTCGAGCAGGGCCGTGCACTCGATCAGGTCATCCCGCGAGGTGGCGAACAGGCGCCCTTTGGGGATGCCTTCGACCTGGTGCCCGGAGCGGCCGACCCGCTGCAAGAACGCGGCGATGGAGCCTGGCGAGGCGATCTGGCAAACCAGGTCGACATCACCGATATCGATACCCAGCTCCAGGGAAGCCGTGGCGACCAGCACCTGCAACTGGCCGTTTTTCAGGCGCTGCTCCGCATCCAGGCGCAGCTCCTTGGCCAGGCTGCCGTGGTGTGCGGCCACGGCCTCTTTGCCAAGGCGGTCGCTGAGGTGGCGGGTGAGGCGTTCGGCCAGGCGCCGAGTGTTGACGAATACCAACGTGGTGCGGTGTTCACGGGCCAGAGCTGCCAGGCGATCGTAGACCAGGTTCCACACATCCGTGGCCATGACCGCGCCCAAGGGCACGGGGGGCACTTCAAGGGCAAGGTCGCGCTGGCGGGCGTGGCCGATATCGACGATTGCGCAAGGTCGTTGGTGGCCGGCCAGGAACGCGGCCACGCGCTCCACCGGGCGCTGGGTGGCAGACAACCCGATGCGCCGCAGCCCCCGCCCGGTGAGCGCTTGGAGGCGCTCCAGCGTCAGTGCCAAGTGAGCGCCGCGCTTGTTGCCGGCCAAGGCGTGAATCTCATCGACGATCACCGTGTGCACGCCGCTCAAGCCAGCGCGGCCCGAGGCAGAGCCCATCAGCACGTAGAGCGACTCAGGCGTGGTCACGAGGATGTGCGGGGCCAGTTTGCGCATGGCCGCGCGTTCTTTTTGCGGTGTGTCGCCGGTGCGTACGGCAGTGGTGATGCGCGGCGGCGTCAGCCCCTGGTCTAGCAGTGCCTGGCTGATGCCTTCGAGCGGCGCCTGCAGGTTCAGGCGAATGTCATTGGACAGTGCCTTGAGCGGCGAAACGTACACTACCTGGGTTTGCGCGGGCAGTTCGCCGTTGTGTTCAAGGCCCTCACGGAACAGCTCGTCGAGCACCGCGAGAAAGGCGCTCAAGGTTTTGCCCGAGCCGGTCGGCGCGGCCAGCAGCATCGATTGGCGGGCGTGAATCAACGGCCAGGCGCGGGCCTGGGCGTCGGTGACCGTGGCGAAATGGCGACGGAACCAGGTGCCGATGGCGGGGAGGAACAGCTCAAGCACCGGGTGCTGTTGGGCAGGCAGGTTCATGAGAAGGTTATGGAGGGTCGCTGGCAGATTGGCAAGGGACCGTTCGTCTGTGAAGCCGGCTTGCCGGCGACAGGGCTCCATGGGATCCTCACGGGCTTTTCTGAGTGAGCCTGACCATGCCCAATGTTATCCGCATCGCCGCTGCCCTGTTGATCGACCCACTGGGTCGAACCCTGCTGGTACGCAAACGTGGTACTCAGGCGTTCATGCAGCCTGGGGGCAAGATCGATGCGGGTGAAACGCCGCTGGACGCACTGGTGCGCGAACTGCATGAGGAATTAGGGTTGCGCATTGACCCTGCTCGGGCCATCCCGCTGGGCCGTTTCAGCGCACCGGCCGCCAACGAGCCCGGCTTTGAGGTGCAGGCCGAGCTGTTCCGGGTCGACAGCGCCGAGGCCGTGGTCCCGGCGGCGGAAATCGAGGAAGTGATCTGGCTGGCCGCTGACCAGGCACCGATGCCTGAGCTGGCGCCGCTGACCCGCGACCTGATACTGCCGCTCTACCGCAAGGCCCTCAGCGTACCGCGCTGACCCCATCGAGCGTGGCGAACGAGGTGTCCTTGGCGGTGAGCAGGAAGTCGCGCATGTAGGGAGCGTCGAGCATGTCGGTGCGTACTCCCGCATAGAGTGTGGCGAACAGGCCTTTCTCGCCCAGGCGCTTGCCCTTCACATACCCGCGCGAACTGTACTCATGCAGCGCCCAGTGCGGCATGCCACACACTCCGCGGCCGCTGGCCACCAGTTGCATCATCATCACCGTCAGCTCCGAGGTGCGTACGCCCGCCGGCTCGATGTCGGCTGGTTCCAGGAAGCGGGTGAAGATGTCCAGCCGGTCGCGCTCCACCGGGTAGGTGATCAGCGTCTGGTCGAGCAGGTCCTGGGGCACGATGTAAGGCTTGCTGGCCAGCGGGTGCTGGTTGGCCACGGCGAGCATGGCTTCATAGGTGAACAGCGGCACGTAAGTGATGCCGGCAAGGTCCAGTGGGTCGGAGGTCACTACCAGGTCCAGGTCGCCACGGGCGAGGGCGGGCAGCGGCGCGAATGCGAAGCCCGAAGCCAGGTCCAGCTCCACTTCCGGCCAAGCATCACGGAACTGGTCGATGGTGGGCATCAGCCATTGGAAGCAGCTGTGGCATTCGATGGCCATGTGCAGGCGCCCGGCAGTACCCCCGGCCAGGCGGGCGATGTCACGTTCCGCACCACGCAGCAGCGGCAGGGTGGCATCTGCCAGTTGCAGCAAGCGCAGGCCGGCGCTGGTGAAGCGGATAGGTTTGGTCTTGCGTGCGAACAGCGGCAGGCCCAGGCGTTCTTCAAGCTCCTTGAACTGATGCGACAGCGCCGACTGGGTCAGGTGCAGACGCTCGGCAGCCTCCACCAGGCTATCGGCCTCGCGCAGGGCATGAAGGGTTTTCAGGTGGCGGATCTCCAGCACGGCTGACTCCGAGAGCATAATTTGAGTGAACAGAGAATGAGTTGAGTTTCCCTCATGTTGGTCCCGCTGTCGACTGGACCTTGCGCCGCACCACTGGGCGGGCTTCATCAAACTGTCACGGAACTGTGGCAGCGCGCCCGAACGATTTTCATCAGACTCGCGCTCTACTGGGGATCTGCATTCTGGTGTTTCTTTCATGCGGGCTTTTTTGCTTTTTTTCTTGTTCCTTGTCAGCGTGCCGGCGAGCTTCGCCGATCAGCGTTGTGACACTCAAGTACCGGTCCAACGGGCCGAAGCAGGCGATCTGAGCCTGGTTTACCAAAGTGTCGGCGCGCCACGGGACCCGGCTTTGCTGCTGGTCATGGGCTTGGGTGGGCAACTGATCCACTGGCCGGATGATGTGGTCGAGGCCTTGTGTCGACAAGGCTTTCGGGTCATTCGCTACGACAACCGTGACGTTGGCCTGTCGCGCTGGAACCAACAGCCTCCCTCGGCCAATCTCACGGTCGAGCTGTTGCGCTACAAGTTCGGCCTGCCGGTTGCCGCGCCCTATACGCTGACCGACATGGCGGGTGACGGGCTGCGCCTGATGGACACATTGGGGATTGGTCAATTCCATGTTCTGGGTGTCAGCATGGGTGGGATGATCGCCCAGCACATGGCTGCAATGGCGCCGGAGCGGGTGCGCAGCCTGACACTGGTCATGTCCAGTTCTGGCGCTGCAGGCCTGCCGGCGCCAGCCCCAGCGCTGGTGCAGTTGCTGGCCCGGCGCAGTGCGCCGACTCGGGAAGTGGCCATCGAGCAGCAGGCCGACCTGCTGGCGGCGTTGGGCAGCCCCCAGGTGCATGATGACCGGGCCGCTTTGGTACAGCAGGCCGCGCAGGCCTATGACCGGGCGTTCAACCCTGAAGGTGCCAAGCGTCAGATCATGGCGATCCTGGCCGAGCCAAGCCGGGTAGCGCTGCTCAACCAGCTGCGCGTACCGACATTGGTGGTGCATGGGACGGCTGACCCTTTGTTGCCGGTGATGCATGGGGTGCACCTGGCGGCGCATATCCGCGGTAGCCAGCTGCGGCTGATCCCGGGGTTGGCACATCGGTTCCAGGAGCCCTTCAAGGCACCGTTGCTGGGGGCCGTGCTGCCTTACCTGCAGTCACATCGCGAGGACGTGACACATATTGCCGGGTTATGAAAGTGGCGTAGGCCTTCCTCTCGCAGACGTTCAGCCCAGCCCGTACTTTTTCACTTTGTCGAACAGCGTGGTCTTGGCCATGCCCAGCTCCTGGCTGGCCTGGCTGAGGTTGCCGCCGGTGCGTTGCAGGGCATCGCTGAGCAGATTGCGCTCGAACGCCTCTACCGCTTCGGCAAAGCCCAACCCTTGGCTGGCGCCACCGCTCGGGCCTTTCTTGAACGCTGGCAGGCCCAGGGCATAGCGCTCGGCAACGTTGCGCAGTTCCCGCACATTGCCGGGCCAGTCATGGGCCATCAGGCGCGACAGGGTCTGGCTGTCCAGTGTCGGCATGTCCCGGTCGAAGCGCAGCGCCGACTGCTGCAGGAAGTGTTCGAACAGTTGCAGGATATCTTCACGGCGCTCGCGCAGTGGCGGCAACTCCAGGGTTACCACGTTGAGGCGGTAGTACAGGTCGCTGCGGAACTGCCCACTCTGGCCGAGCTGGTCGAGGTCGGCCTTGGTTGCGGCGATCACCCGGCAGTCCACCGCAATGCTCTGGTTCGAGCCCAGGCGCTCCAGGGTGCGCTCCTGCAGTACCCGCAGCAGTTTGATCTGCAGGTTGATCGGCATGCTCTCGACTTCATCGAGGAACAAGGTACCGCCATTGGCGTGCTCGATCTTGCCGATACGGCGCTTGCCTGCGCCGGTGAAAGCGTTGGCCTCGTGGCCAAAGATTTCGCTCTCGAACAGGTTTTCCGGCAGGCCGCCACAATTGAGCGCCACAAACGGTTGGTTCTGGCGCCGGCTGAAATCGTGCAGGCAACGGGCGACCAGCTCTTTGCCGGTACCGGTCTCGCCTTCGATCAGCACGTTGGCCGAGGTGTCGGCAACGTTAGCGATCAGCTCACGCAATTGCTCCATGGCGGGCGAGCGGCCGATGATGCGGCCTTCCAGGCTGCTCTGTTCGGCCAGTTGGCGGCGCAGGGCCAGCACTTCGCGCGATAGCCCGCGCTGTTCGAGCGCGCGGCGCACCACGTCGACCAGGCGTTCCGGCGAAAAGGGCTTCTCCATGAAGTCGTAGGCACCATTGCGCATGGCGCCGACGGCCATGTCGATATCGCCATGGCCGGTGATCAGTACCACCGGCAGGCTGCGGTCGCGCGCCTTGAGGCGGTTGAGCAGTTCCAGGCCGTCGATGCCCGGCAGGCGGATGTCACTGACGACGATGCCGGCGAAGTCATCACCGATCCGTTCCAGCGCCTGTTCGGCGCTACCGACACCCTCGCAGGCGATGTCTTCCAGGGCCAGCGCCTGCTGGCAGCCGAGCAGCACATGCGGGTCGTCTTCAACGATCAGGACGGTAAGAGGCGCTTGGTTCATGGGAGCTCTGCCGATTCATTAGGGGGGGACACCAGCGGCAGGGCGAGAACGAAGGCCGTTCCGCCACTGACAGGGTGCTCGACGTTGAGGCTGCCCTTGGCGGCGGCGGCAAGGCTCGCCGACAGGGTCAGGCCCAGGCCCAGGCCGTGTTCGCCCGGTTTGGTGGTGAAGAAGGGTTCGAACAGGTGCTTGCGCGCCTCGTCATCGATGCCGTGGCCATTGTCGCGTACCCGCAGGCGGTACTTGTCGCCTTGCAACTCGCCTTCCAGCCAAAGCTCAGGTGCCGGCTGGGCAGCCATGGCGTCCAGGGCATTGCCGATCAGGTTGACCAGAATCTGCTCCAGGCGGGTCTGGTCAATGGCCAGTTGCAGGTCGTCGAACTGGCTGTGCAGCTTCAGGTGGCAGCCACTGATGCGACTGGCCAGCACCTGCAAGGTGGCCTCCACGGCCTTGGCCAGCGATGCCTGGCCGCGGTCGTCACCACGCCGGGCGAACGAACGCAGGCTGGCGGTGATGCGGCCCATGCGGTCGATCAGTTCGTTCATGGTGCGCAGGTTGGTACTGGCGGTGTCCAGCGCGCCGCGTTCGAGAAAGCGCACGGTGTTGCCGGACAGTGTCCGCAGCGCCGCCAGCGGCTGGTTGAGCTCGTGGGCGATGCTGGTGGACATCTGCCCGATGGCTGCCAATTTGCCGGCCTGAACCAGTTCGTCCTGGGCGTGGCGCAGGGTTTGCTCGGCGTGACGGCGTTCACGGATCTGCCCCTTGAGCCTTTCGTTGCTGGCGCGCAGGTCGGCGGTGCGCTCGGCAATGCGCCGCTCCAGCTGGCTGTTGGCTTCTTCGAGCGCTTCGCGTGCAGCCAGGCGGGTGGCGATCACCTTGCGCCGCTCGTTCCAGGCGATACCCAGGATCGCCAGCAGGGCGAACGCCACGCCTACCAGAATGCCTTGCACCATCGATTCGCGGCGCAGGTCCTGCAGGGGAGTGAGCAGGGTGAAATGCCAAGGGGTATCCACCAGGCGCCGGGTTTGCGCCAGGTAGGCCACCTCCTGCGCTTTGCCGTGGGCGGTTTCACTGTTGGCCGGGAAGGTCAGCTTCTCTACGCCATCGGCCAGCGTCTCGCGGGCCAGCGGCTGCAGCTCGTTCAGCGGCCACCAGTAATATTGCAGGCTGCGCGCCAGGCGCTCCTTGATCTGCGGGGTCATGGGGCGCACCGACTTCAGGCGCCGCGCCGGGTCGCTGGAGAGGATGATGATGCCGTTTTCGTCGCTGACGAACGCTTCCAGGCGGGCGCGTTGCCAGCGTTCTTCCAAGGTGTCCAGGCGCACCTTGATCACCGCCACGCCGATGATCTTGCCGTGTTCTTCCAGGCCATGGGCCAGGTAATAGCCGGCCTCGCCGGTGGTGCTGCCAATGCCGTAGAAACGGCCCGGCTCGCCGCGCACGGCGGTCTGGAAATAGGCGCGGAAGGACAGGTCTTCACCGAGGAACGAGTCGGCATCGCGCCAGTTGCTGGTGGCCTGTACCCGGCCATTGGTATCGAGCACGAAGATAGCCCGGCTGCGGCTGCGGCGGTTGAGGCCTTCGAGGTATTCGTTGACGGCCTGGCGTGAGCCGCCGTCTGGGTCGGTGAGCAGGTGCGAGACGCTGTCTTCCAGCTCCAGCAGGCTCGGCAGGTAGGTGTACTTGCTGATTTCGCTCTCGACCGTACGCGCGTGCAACTCCAGCTGGCGCTCGCCATTTTCACTCAGGGCGCGTATGCCATTGCTTTCGCTGATCAGGTAGCCAGCCAGGCCCAGCCCGACCATCAGCAGGATGATCAGGGGCGGCAGCAGCAATTGGCGGATCAGGCGGGATTTCACGGCAGGCTTGGCAGGGAGAAGTAGCGAGGGGTCGCATTTCATCACAGTGGCCTTGTCACGACCAGCATCCGCTGCCCGGTGGGGCCCGGGGCAGCAGATACTGTGGCCGGCTTAGTGTTGCAGGATCTTGCTGAGGAAGTGCTGGGTGCGTTGGTCGCGGATACCCTGGTCACCGAAGAACTCTTCCTTGGTGCAGTCTTCGATGATGCAGCCCTTGTCCATGAAGATGACCCGGTTGGCGACCTTGCGGGCGAAGCCCATCTCGTGGGTCACGCACATCATGGTCATGCCTTCGTTGGCCAGCTGCACCATCACATCCAGCACCTCGCTGACCATTTCCGGGTCCAGCGCCGAGGTCGGCTCGTCGAACAGCATGACGATCGGGTCCATGGCCAGGGCGCGGGCGATCGCCACACGTTGCTGCTGGCCACCAGAGAGCTGGCCGGGGTGCTTCTTGGCATGGGCGCTGAGGCCGACCCGTTCGAGCAGGGCCAGGCCCTTCTTGGTGGCCTCCGCTTCGCTGCGGCCCAGTACCTTGCGCTGGGCGATGGTCAGGTTCTCGGTGATGGTCAGGTGCGGGAACAGCTCGAAGTGCTGGAACACCATGCCTACCCGCGAGCGCAATTTGGGCAGGTTGGTCTTGGGGTCGGCAATCGAGGTGCCATCGACCACGATGTCGCCCTTCTGGAACGGCTCCAGGGCGTTGACGCACTTGATCAGCGTGGATTTACCAGAGCCCGAAGGGCCGCACACCACCACCACTTCACCTTTCTTGACCTCGGTGCTGCAGTCGGTCAGTACCTGGAAGTCGCCGTACCACTTGTTGACGTTCTTGATGGAAATCATACGGTGATCCTTTTTTGCAGGCGCTTGACCAGCCACGAAGCGGAGAAGCTGATGAGGAAGTAGACGACCCCGGCAAAGATCAGGAACTCATGGGAGCGCCCGATGATGTCGCCGTTGGAACGTGCCGAGTTGAGGAAGTCCACCAGGCCCACGGTGTAGACCAGCGAGGTGTCCTGGAACAGGATGATGCTCTGCTGCAGCAGCAGCGGGGTCATCTTGCGGAAGGCCTGGGGCAGGATGATCAGGCGCATGGTCTGGGCGTAGTTCATGCCCAGTGCCTGTGCCGCGCCCATCTGGCCTTTGGAGATCGACTGCACGCCGGCGCGGACGATTTCGCAGAAGTACGCGGCCTCGAACATCATGAAGGCGACCACGCAGGAGGTGAAGGCACCCACCGGGGTGTCCTCGCCGGTGATCCAGCGCAGCACGAACGGCACCGCCAGATAGAACCAGGTGATCACCAGCAGCAGCGGGATCGAGCGGAAGTAGTTGACGTAGGCACCGGCGATGTTCGAGAGCAGCTTGTTCGACGACAAGCGCATCAATGCCAGGAGTGTGCCCAGCACGATACCGCCGATCACGCCCATGACCATCAGCTTGAGGGTCATGACCATACCTTCCCAGAGGGCAGGCAGGGCCGGGATGATTTCGCTGAAATCCATTTCCATTTACTTGCCCCCCACGGAAATCAGGCCAGGCACGGCGACTTTCTTCTCGACCAGGCGCATCAGCAGCATCAGGCCCATGTTCAGGGTGAAGTAGATCAGCGTAGCCAGGGTGAACGCCTCGAACAGGTTGGCGGAAAACTCAGCGGTCTGCTTGGTCTGTGCCAGCAGCTCCATCAGGCCGATCAGCGAGGCTACCGAAGAGTTCTTGAACACGTTGAGGAACTCGGAGGTGAGCGGCGGAATGATGATCCGGTACGCTTGAGGCAACAGCACGTTGTTGTAGATCTGCGGCAGGCTGAAGCCCATGGCGCGGGCGGCAGCTTCCTGACCGCGCGGCAGTGCCTGGATGCCGGTGCGTACCTGTTCGCAGACGCGGGCAGCGGTGAACAGGCCCAGGCAGATGACCACGCTGATCAATGCCGAGGTGGTCGGGTTGAGGTCCTGCTTGAACCATACCTGCAGGCCCTCAGGCAGCAGGTCTGGCACCAGGAAGTACCAGATGAACAGTTGCACCAGCAGCGGCACGTTGCGGAACAGCTCCACGTAGGCGGTTGCGATACCCGATACCAGGCGGTTCGGCACGGTACGCATGACGCCAAGGAGCGAGCCCAGCAGCAGCGCGATGATCCAGGCGGAAATGGCGATGGCGATGGTCCAGCCCAGGCCGGTGATGTACCAGTCCAGATAGGTTTCGCTGCCCACGCCGGTGGACTTGAAGAACACGCCCCAGTCCCAGTTGTAATTCATCGGGATTTCCCCTCAGACGGTTGTTTCACGGGCACCTTCGAGCATCCGGGGGCGCTTGGCGCCCTCGGATGAAAGGTTAGACACTAATGAGTGGCTTGCAGCGTTGATTCGTGCGCTTGCGCACCAGGCCACTAACTGAGGATCAGGATTTCTTCTCGTCTGCGGCCTTGTCGGTCGGCTCGGCGATCAGCTTTTTCAGTTCGTCGCTCATCGGGAACTGAAGGTTCAGGCCTTTTGGCGGAATCGGCTGCTGGAACCACTTGTCGTAGCTCTTGTTGACTTCGCCCGACTTGAAATAGCCCACGATGGCATCGTCGACGGCTTTCTTGAAGGTCTCGTCACCCTTGCGCATCATGCAGCCATAGATCTCGTAAGACTGTGGCGTTCCGGTGATGACCCAGTCCGCAGGCTTGCGCGCTTTGGCCATTTCACCGGCCAGCAGGGCGTCGTCCATCATGAAGGCCACGGCACGGTTGCTTTCAAGCATGTTGAAGGCTTCACCGTGGTCCTTGGCGGAAATCACGTTCATCTTCATCTGCTTGTCGGCGTTCATCGCCTTGAGGATGCGCTCGGAGGTGGTGCCGGCGGTGGTCACCACGTTCTTGCCGGCCAGATCCGGGAAGTCTTTATAGGACGGCTGACCATCCTTGACCTTGGTCAGCAGGCGCGTGCCGACTTCGAAGATACCCACCGAGAAGGCGACCTGCTGCTGGCGCTCGACGTTGTTGGTGGTGGAGCCGCATTCCAGGTCGACGGTGCCGTTCTGCACCAGCGGGATACGGGTTTGCGAAGTGACCAGGTTGTAACGGACCTTGATGTCAGTACCCAGTTGTTTCTTCAGGGCTTCGACCACTGCCAGCTGGATGTCATGGGAGTAACCCACGGGTTGCGGCTTGCCAGCCAGGTAGGAAAACGGAATGGAGGAGTCACGGTGCCCCAGGGTGATGGTGCCCGACTCCTTGATCTTCTTCAGGGTGCCGGTCAGCTCCTCGGCCATGGCGGGCGAAGCGATGACTGCAGCCGCGATGGCGGCCCCCAGCAATTGACGAACGATACGCATCAAATTTTCCTCGACGTGTTTGTTTTTTTTATGGAGCCGTTGGCGGACTCTTTCGTTCAACGCATGCAGCATGAAGCGTTGTGCATTCGGCTTCCAAGTGTAGAGCATGACTCGTGCCAAGCTCTCACAATGATCATAACCCCGCGAAAAGCCTGGGCATGAACCCTATATGAAGGTTTTTGCGCAAAGCTCCGTGGTCGGAACGCCGAATGAGTGCCTCTATTGCGTTCGGCAATCCGAACGGTGGGCGCCTCGCAGAGTCCGTGGCGTCAGCTTTAAATAACACCCCTGCATGAAAAGCACATGTTGAGCTTGCTGCCTCTTTATCAGGAGCTCACGCGCACACGGATCATGCGGGCGCGCAATACCGTCATCGCCGGTGAAAACATCGACGTGTTAAGCAATGCACTGGCGCAACGAGAGTTTTGGCAAGGGTTTGTGCGCAATCTCAATCCCGAGCGCTTCGAAGCCCTGGCCGCGCCGTATCATGAACAGCTGGAAGCCTATGAGCGTCAGGCTGGCGAGTCGGGTGAGCAGCAGTACCTTGAGCACGCTGCGGCATTGATGGAAGCGCTCAATAGCGAGGAACGGGCCCTTTACCTGGCATTGGCAAAAGAGGCGTATGGGCGGGAAGCCTGAGCGTAGGGCGACCGCCATGCGGTCGCCCTGCAAGGTTCAGGCGGCGTTGCTGCGTGCGTTGCCCTGTGCCAGGTAGTCAGCCAGTGCGCGCTGTTCACTCTCGCTGGTGAACAGGCCCAGCTTGGTCCTGCGCCAGAGAATATCCTGACTGCTGACGGCCCATTCGGTTTGGCGCAGGTAATCGACTTCACGGGTGAAGAGGCCACCCCCAATCGCTTGGCCCAGATCCTGCGGGCCGCTCACACCTTCCAGCAATTGCCAGGTGCGGCTGCCGTAGGTTACCGCCCAGCGCTTGGCGATGTCCGGCGCGAGCCATTGATGGCGCGCAAGCAGGTCGTCGACCAGTGCCTGAGGTGTACTCATGTCTTCACCACCTGGCAGTGTGGCGCTGGCTGTCCAGCTTTTGCCCATCTGGGTGAAGAACGGCTTGAGTTCTGCCATGGCCGATTCTGCAAGCTTGCGGTATGTGGTCAGCTTGCCGCCAAACACGGACAGCAACGGCGCCTCGCCTTGGGTCGTGGACAGCGCGAGGGTGTAGTCACGCGTGACTGCGGACGGGTTGTCCGATTCGTCGTTGCACAGCGGCCGCACGCCAGAGTAGGTGTGCAGGATATCGCTGGGGCTCAACTGATGATTGAAGTGTGCGTTGACCACTTTGAGCAGATAGTCGGTTTCCTGCCCGGTGATCGCCACCTTGGCCGGATCGCCGCTGTATTCGCGATCGGTGGTGCCGATCAGGGTGAAGCGGTCCAGGTAGGGGATGCAGAAGACAATGCGTTGGTCCTCGTTCTGCAGGATGTAGGCGTGATCCCCCTCGTACAGGCGCGGCACGATGAGGTGGCTGCCCTGGATCAAGCGTATGCCGTACGGTGCATCGAGTTTGAGGTCATCCTTGATGAACCGGGCGACCCACGGACCGGCGGCGTTGACCAAGGCACGCGCGCGAATCGTCTGCAGGCTGCCGTCGGCATGCTGCAGCTCTACCTGCCACAGGCCATCGACACGTTCTGCGCGCAGGCAGCGGGTGCGGGTATGAATGTGCGCACCTTGCTCGCGTGCAGCCATGGCATTGAGTACTACCAGGCGGGCGTCGTCTACCGCGCAGTCTGCATATTCGAAACCGCGGGTGATGGCCGGCTTGAGCGGGTAGCCCGGGCCAAAGCGCAGGCTGCGCGAGGCGCCCAGGCGCTTGCGCTTGCCCAGGTGATCGTAGAGGAACAGGCCGGCACGGATCATCCAGGCCGGGCGCAGGTGCGGGCGGTGCGGCAGCACGAAGCGCATTGGTTTGACGATGTGCGGTGCCTTGGCCAGTAGCACTTCGCGCTCGGCCAGTGCCTCGCGGACCAGGCGGAATTCATAGTGTTCCAGGTAGCGCAGGCCGCCATGGATCAGCTTGCTGCTGGCCGAGGAGGTGTGCTGGGCCAAGTCGTCCTTTTCGCAGAGGAAGACCTTGAGGCCACGCCCGGCGGCGTCGGCAGCAATGCCCACGCCGTTGATGCCACCGCCGATCACGGCAAGATCATAGCAATCGGCAAGTAGGGGCTGGGACGAAACGGGCTGGGACACGGGCAAGGCCTCCTGGGGCTGTTCACATCGAATATGAACATTAATGTTCGTTTCCGAAAATACTAGCGCAACAGAACGGCCATCGCCAGTCAGTGTTTATAGAAAAAACTGATGAGATGACAATAAAATGAACAATATCGAAAATCGCGGGCCCTTCTGGACCCGCTTGCGGTTTAAACCACCTCGAGCCGGATCTTGTACTGGTTGAGCAACTCACCCAGTGCAGGGGATGGCTGCTGGTCGGTCACCAGGCAATCGACCAGGCTGATCGAGCCCAGGCGTACCATGGCGTTACGCCCGAATTTGCTGGAGTCGGCAGCCAGGATGACCTGACGGGCGTTGGCGATGATTGCTTGGGAAACCCGTACTTCCTGGTAGTCGAAGTCCAGCAGGCTACCGTCTTCATCGATACCGCTGATGCCGACCAAGGCGAAGTCGACCTTGAACTGGCTGATGAAATCGACGCTCGCCTGGCCAACCACGCCCCCGTCACGGCGTACTGTGCCGCCTGCGACCAATACTTCGAAATCATCCTTGGCGGCAAGGATCGCAGCAACGTGCAGGTTGTTAGTGATGACCTTCAGGTGGTTGTGGTTGAGCAGCGCCCGGGCAATCGATTCGGTGGTGGTGCCGATGTTGATGAACAGCGAGGCATGGTCAGGAATTTGCCGGGCCACGGCGTCGGCAATACGCTGTTTTTCGTCGCGCATCTGATCGGCGCGCATGGCGTAAGCAGTGTTCTCGATACTCGAATCATAGGCGGCGCCACCGTGGTAGCGGCGCAGCAGATTGAGCTCGGCGAGCTGGTTGATGTCGCGACGGATGGTTTGCGGGGTGACGACGAACAGCTGCGCCATTTCTTCGATGCTGACGTAGCCGCGTTCGCGCACCAGCTCGAGGATTTGTTGTTGGCGTGGGGGCAGATTCATGGGCGGTCCTTATGGGCTGCCGGACAAATTCTGCAATGATGCCGTAGGAAAGGGACTACGGCCAGTAGGCCGTGGGGTGACGGGGGCCGCGAAGCAGCCCCTGCCCAGGGCGATCAGGCCTCGTGATCTTCCCAGTCGCGGGTACGCTCGACGGCTTTGCGCCAGCCGGCGTACAGTTTTTCCTTCTTCGCTTCATCGAGTTGCGGGCTGAACTCGCGCTCGATGATCGCCTTGTCACGCAACTCGTCCAGGCCACTCCAGAAACCACAGGCCAGGCCCGCCAGGTAAGCGGCGCCAAGGGCAGTGGTTTCGCGCATTTTCGGGCGTTCCACACAGGTGCCGAGAATGTCGGCCTGGAATTGCATGAGGAAATTGTTGGCCACCGCGCCACCGTCGACACGCAACTCGGACAGGCGTTGGCCGCAGTCCTGCTGCATGGCGTCCAGTACGTCGCGGGTCTGGTAGGCGATCGACTCCAGCGCAGCACGGATGATGTGGTCGACTTTCACCCCGCGCGTCAGGCCGAACAGCGCGCCGCGGGCGTAAGGGTCCCAGTACGGTGCGCCCAGGCCGGTGAAGGCGGGCACAAGGTAAACCCCGTTGCTGTCCTTGACCTTGCTGGCGAAGTACTCGGTGTCCAGGGCATCGTTGACGATCTTGAGTTCGTCGCGCAGCCATTGCACGGTGGAACCACCGTTGAACACTGCGCCTTCCAGGGCATAGGCCACTTCGCCACGTGGCCCGCAGGCAATGGTGGTCAGCAGGCCGTGGGAGGAGGTTACGGCTTTGTCGCCCGTGTTCATCAGCAGGAAACAACCCGTGCCATAGGTGTTCTTGGCCTGACCGGGTTCCACGCACATCTGGCCGAACAGCGCGGACTGCTGGTCACCGGCGATACCGGCAATGGCTATGCCGCTCTTGGTGTGGCCGTAGACTTCGGAAGACGGGCGCACCTGGGGCAGCATCTGGCGCGGGATGCCGAGAATGTCGAGCATCGTTTCATCCCACTGCAGGCTGTGGATGTTGAACATCAACGTGCGCGAGGCATTGGTGTAGTCGGTGACATGCACCTTGCCGCCGGAAAACTTCCAGATAAGCCAGGTATCCACGGTACCGAACAACAGTTCGCCGCGTTCGGCCCGCTCACGTACGCCCTCTACATTGTCGAGGATCCACTTGAGCTTGGTGCCGGAGAAGTACGGATCGGTGACCAGGCCGGTGGTTTCGCGAATGTATTGTTCATGCCCGTCGCGCTTGAGTTGTGCGCAGATCTCTGTACTGCGCCGGCACTGCCAGACGATGGCGTTGTACACCGGGCGGCCGGTTTCCTTGTCCCATACCACTGTGGTTTCACGCTGGTTGGTGATGCCCAGTGCGGCGACCTGCGCATGGCTGATGCCGGCCTGTGCCAAGGCTTCGACCATGGTCGCGCTCTGTGTGGCGAAGATCTCCATCGGGTCGTGTTCGACCCAGCCGGCTTGCGGATAATGCTGGGCGAACTCGCGCTGGGAGGTGCCGACCACATTGGCGTCGCGGTCAAAGATGATGGCCCGCGAGCTGGTGGTGCCCTGGTCCAGGGCGATGATGTAGTTCTTGTCCTGGGTATCTGTCATGGTCATAGGCCTTGCAAAATGAGGAAGTCAGGGCGCCAGCATCAGTTGGCTTGAGTATCGCCCTGGCGATTGCCGTTTGTCTCTGGGTTCGCGCTCGGTGCCGTCGGCAGGTTGCGGGCGATCAAGCCACGATAGGTCGCAGCACCCAGGCAAGCGCCGAAGATCGGCGCGAACACCGGAACCAGGAAATAAGGGATATCCCGACCGCCAGTGAAGGCGATTTCGCCCCAGCCGGCCAGGAAGGTCATCAGTTTGGGCCCGAAATCGCGGGCCGGGTTCATCGCAAAGCCGGTCAGCGGGCCCATGGCGCTACCGATCACGGCGATCAACAGGCCGATCAGCAGCGGTGCCATCGCACCACGGGGCAGGCCGTTGTTGTCGTCGGTCAGGGCCATGATGACCGCCATCAGGATTGCAGTGATCACCACTTCGACCAGGAACGCCTGTGCGGTGGAAAGCGAAGGGTGTGGGTAGGTGGAGAACACCGCCGCCAGTTCCAGGCTTTCGCTACTGCCGCGCAGCATGGCATGGGTTTGTTCGAAATCGAAGAACAGGTTGCTGTACAGGGTGTAGACCAGCGCCGCGCCGCAGAAGGCGCCGCAAACCTGGGCCAGCATGTAGAACGGCAGTTTGCGTTTGTCGAAGCTTGCGAACAGGGTAAGGGCGATGCTGACGGCCGGGTTCAGGTGCGCACCTGATATACCGGCGGTGAAGTAGATCGCCATGCTCACGCCGACGCCCCAGATGATGCTGATTTCCCACAGTCCAAAGCTGGCGCCCGCGACCTTGAGGGCGGCGACGCATCCTGTGCCGAAAAAGATGAGCAGCGCCGTGCCGAGGAATTCGGCCAGGCATTGGCTGGACAGCGTAGGTTCGCGTAGAGCAGTCGTCATGTATGACCTCTTTTTTTTTGTTGTGAGGCGCTAAGCGCTCGACAGCAAAGCCCGGCGTCCATCCCCATTGACCCCGGGCGCATGTAGGAATGCACTTAAAAAGTGCACCATTTATTCAGAAACGAAAAAATATAGACAAGAAACGCTTATGTCAAAGGTCGAAAGTGAACGATCGGTCACGATATGAGCGTTGAATGCGGGCGCGAATCCCACGCTAGAGCGGCGTGTCAGCTGTGAACTGGCTGGAGTGTAGGATTTGTCCTAAAGTAGCCGCCGAATTGTCTCGGAGCGGAGCACTGCATGACCCCGGCCCTCGATCTTTTGAAAAAGGCGCGCGCGCAACACCGCGTGCACAGTTATGAACACGATCCAAAGTCGGCGTCTTATGGGCTGGAGGCGGCTGAAAAACTGGGGCTGGAACCGCAGCAGGTGTTCAAGACCTTGTTGGCCTGCAGTGAGAAGGGCGAGTTGCTGGTGGCCGTGGTGCCTGTTGTGGGCACGCTGGACCTCAAGGCGCTTGCCCATGCCGCAGGCGTGAAGAAATGCGAGATGGCCGACCCCGCGGCAGCTCAGCGTGCCACAGGTTACCTGGTGGGCGGAATCAGTCCGCTGGGGCAGAAAAAGCGTCTGCGCACCTTCATCGACGATTCGGCGCAGAACTTTGCCACCATCCATGTCAGTGCCGGGCGACGGGGGTTGGAAGTGGAACTGGCTGCTGCTGTACTGGCCGAGCAGACCCAGGGCACCTTCGCCGGTATCGGTCGGGGTTGAGCTGCGCAGGGGTCGCCTGGCAGCCCCACGTTGCTGAATCAGGTCGCCGAGCTGTAGCGACGCACTCCGTTTTCCTGCCGTGGCAACTGCGCCGCGACACTGCCGGGTACCGGGAACAGCACCAGGTGGTCAGCTTTGACGGTAATGCCGACCTGCTCGCCAATTTGGTGATCGATATGGCTCGGGAAGATCGCTTCCAGCTGGCTGCCTGTCGGCAATTGCAGGCGGTACAGTGTCGATGCGCCCAGGAAACTCTTGCCGACGATGCTTGCGCGCAGTGCGCTGTCGGCGTCAGGGACGATATCGTCAGGGCGCAGCAGCACGTCTACCGAGCTGCCGGAGGCCATGATGTAGGCGCGGTTACCCCGCAGCTCACCGAGCTCGGTGTTGACTGACTCATGGCTGCTCATCTGGCCACGGATGAAATAACCCTGGCCGATGAAACTGGCGACGAATGGCGTCTGCGGCTCATGGTAGAGGTTGTAGGGCGTGTCCCACTGCTCCAGGCGGCCTTCCTTGAACACGCCCACATGGTCGCTGACCGCGAAGGCTTCTTCTTGGTCATGGGTAACCAGAATCGCGCTGGTACCACGGCTTTTGAGGATGTCACGGACTTCGTGGCTCAGGCGTCGGCGCAATTCGACGTCCAGGTTGGAAAACGGCTCGTCCAGCAGCAGCAATTGCGGCTCTGGGGCCAGCGCCCGGGCCAGGGCCACGCGCTGTTGCTGGCCGCCTGAGAGCTCATGCGGGTACCGCCCGCCGAGGCCACCGAGCTTGACCAGCTCGAGCATTTCTTCGACCACCTGCCCCTGGGATGGGTGCTTGGCGATGCCGAAGGCGATGTTTTGCGCCACGGTCAGGTGCGGGAACAGCGCATAGTCCTGGAACACCATGCCTATGCGGCGCTTCTCCGGGGACAGGGTAAAACCGGCGCGGGAAATGACTTCGCCCGCGAGCTGGATCTCACCTTCGTGTACCGGCTCGAAGCCGGCGATGGCGCGCAGGGTGGTGGTCTTGCCGCAACCCGACGAACCCAGCAGGCAACCGATGTCGCCTGCGTTCAGGTGCAGGTTGAGGTTCTGGACGATGCGCTGGTCGCCGTAGCCGCAGGCGAGGTTGCGCAGGTTGAGCAGTAGGGGTTGACTCATGCGTGGTGGTAAGCCGGTTCGACAAGGAATTCGAGAAGGGCCTTCTGTGCATGCAGGCGGTTTTCAGCCTGGTCCCACGCGACCGAACGGGGGTCGTCGAGCAGGTCATGGCTGATTTCCTCGCCGCGGTGGGCGGGCAGGCAGTGCATGAACAGGGCATCGGGTGCCGCCAGGTCAAGCAGTTCGCGGGTGACCTGGTAAGGCGCGAAATGCGCCAGGCGCCGTGCAGTTTCCTCTTCTTGGCCCATGGAAGTCCAGACATCGGTGGTCACCAGATGCGCGCCACGTACGGCTTCACGTGGATCGCGGATGATCTGCACGCGGTCTGCGCCCAGTGCCATGAAGCGTGGGTCAGGGTCATAACCTTCCGGGCAGGCGATGCGCAGCTGGAAATCGAACTGCCGGGCAGCCTCGATGTACGAGTTGCACATATTGAAACCATCGCCGATCCAGGCCACGGTCTTGCCCTGGATAGCGCCACGGTGCTCGTGGAACGTCTGCATGTCGGCCAGCAATTGGCAGGGGTGCGACTCATCGGAAAGGCCATTGATCAGCGGTACGCGTGAATTGGCGGCGAACTCGGTGAGGGTGCTGTGCGCGTGGGTGCGGATCATCACCGCATCGACCATGCTCGACAGCACGATGGCGCTGTCGCTGATCGGTTCGCCCCGGCCCAGCTGTGTGTCGCGTGGCGACAGGAAGATAGCCTGGCCACCGAGCTGGATCATGCCGGCTTCGAACGACACCCGGGTCCGGGTGGAGGATTTTTCGAAGATCATGCCCAGGACACGGTTTTTCAGCGGTTCGAACAGCACGCCGCGCTTGCGCAGGTCCTTCAGCTCGATGCCTCGGCGGATCACACCGAGCAATTCGTCGGTGGTGAAATCCAGCAGGGAGAGAAAGTGCCTTGCGCTCATGATTGACTACCTTATCTGCAACGGTATGCAGGTCGACCGTATGGTTTTTTTGACAACGGGAGTGACCTGCGGCGTAAGCCGCACGGGGCGGACGAAATAGGGAAAGGCGCAATACTATAATTAAATGTCGCCTAAAACCAAGAGGGGGAACAGCGGCTCTGTTGCAAAGGGTGTCATTACCCCTTGAGCCTGCGCTGTTTTTTATTTGCTACAGAGGTTGTACACGGCTTGCTGGCAATTTGGCAAATGGCTGTCGCAAATCGTGCGCCTGATGTCGGGAGATTCACGCTGCGAAGCGCGCTGGCAGGGTGCAAGGGCAGGGGGCATAGTCGGTTTTCAACAATTGCAAGGCAGAGGCAGCCATGACCAAGACCCTGCATCACCGTGCCTGCCACCTGTGTGAGGCGATCTGCGGGCTGAACATCGAAGTCAGCCATGAAAGCGACGGGGAGGCGCGCATCAGTGCAATCAAGGGCGACCCCCAGGACCCGTTCAGCCGTGGCCACATCTGCCCCAAGGCCGTGGCTTTGCAGGATATCCAGGATGACCCGGACCGCCTGCGCCAACCGCATCGACGGGTGGGTGAGCGATGGCAGGCCATCAGCTGGGAGGAGGCTTTTGCCTTGGCCGCCGATAAGCTGTGGTCGATACAGCAGGCACATGGGCGTAACGCGGTGGCGGTTTACCAGGGTAACCCGAGCGTGCACAACTACGGCTTGATGACCCACAGCAATTACTTCCTGGGGCTGCTCAAGACACGTAACCGTTTTTCCGCCACCTCTGTGGACCAGTTGCCTCAGCACCTGACCAGCTACCTGATGTATGGCCACGGCCTGCTGTTGCCGATCCCGGACATCGATCACACCGATTTCATGCTGATCCTCGGTGGCAATCCTTTGGCCTCCAATGGCAGCATCATGACCGTGCCGGATGTGGAAAAGCGCCTCAAGGCCTTGAAAGCGAGAGGCGGGCAACTGGTTGTGGTGGACCCGCGACGCAGTGAAACTGCCGCCATGGCCGACCGGCACCTGTTCGTGCGCCCCGGCGGCGATGCGGCGCTGCTGTGCGGTTTGCTCAATACCCTCTTCGATGAAGGCCTGGCGCGTGGTTCGCATCTGCCGGTCAATGGCCTGGAGCAGGTGCGCACGGCGATCAAGCCGTTCACCGCCGAGGCCATGAGCGCCCAGTGCGGCATCGATGCTGCCAGCATTCGCCAGTTGGCACGGGATTTCGCCGCTGCCGACAAGGCGGTCTGCTATGGCCGCATGGGCGTGTCGACACAGGCTTTCGGCACCTTGTGCCACTGGCTGGTGCAAGTCATCAATCTGGTAACCGGCAACCTGGATCGTCGAGGCGGTGCGCTGTGCACCGAGCCTGCCGTGGACCTGGTGGCGAGCACCTCGGGCGGGCATTTCAATGCCTGGCAGAGCCGCGTGTCGGGGTTGCCCGAATACGCTGGTGAGCTGCCCGTGGCGGCCCTGGCCGAGGAAATGCTCACGCCCGGCGAGGGGCAGGTGCGGGCCCTGGTGACCGTCGCCGGTAACCCGGTGCTGTCCACCCCCAATGGCAGGCAGTTGGATGCGGCGCTGCAGGGGCTGGAGTTCATGCTCAGCATCGACCTTTACATCAACGAGACGACCCGCCACGCCGACCTGATCCTGCCGTCTACTTCGGCACTGGAAAACGACCATTACGACAGCACCTTCAACCTGCTGGCTGTGCGTAATGTCACCCGCTTCAACCGGGCCATACTGGCCAAGCCTGCAGGCGCCTTGCACGACTGGGAAATTTTCGTTGGCCTGGCGCAAGCCTTTGCCAAGCGTGCAGAACTGGAACTGAAACCGACCATGGCACCTGCGCAGATGATCGACCTGGCGTTGCGCAAGGGCCGCTATGGCGACGAAAGTCCCCGCAAGCTTTCGCTTGAAACGCTTGATCAATACCCTCATGGCCTCGATCTGGGCCCCTTGGGCGCTAATCTGCGAGGGCGCCTGGCGACTGCCAGCAACGCCGTGGAGGCGGCGCCCCAGATTGTGCTGGAGGACTTGCGCCGGTTGGCCGAATGCGTACCGGCAGTAGCGGGTGATTTGCTGCTTATCGGGCGTCGCCATGTACGCAGCAACAACTCGTGGATGCACAACTACCATCGCCTGGTCAAAGGCAAGCCACGCCATCAGTTGTTGATGCATCCGCAGGACATGCGCCAGCGGCAGTTGGAGGATGGCCAGCGGGTACGCATCCGTTCGCGCACCGGTGACCTGGAAGTCGAGGTGCAGGCCTGTGAGGACATCATGCCTGGTGTGGTCAGCCTGCCGCATGGCTTTGGTCATGGCCGCCAGGGCGTCAACCTGCAGATCGCCCAGGCGCAACCCGGCATCAGTGCCAATGACCTGACCGATGAGCGTCTGCGTGACGCTGTTTCCGGGAATGCGGCGCTCAATGGCGTACCCGTGCACGTGAGCGCCGCCTGAGCACCGGCAATGCCGAGCATTAGGCTCAGGTTTCCGATACAATGCGTCACCGTGCCGACCATCGAGTCGGAAAGTTCAGACGAGGTGTTCCATGGATATCATCGAAACGATCAAAGAGCAGATTGCCAACAACACCATTCTGCTTTACATGAAGGGCTCGCCGAATGCCCCGCAATGCGGGTTCTCGGCCAAGGCATCGCAAGCTGTGATGGGTTGTGGCGAAAAGTTTGCTTACGTGGATATCCTGCAGAACCCGGAAATCCGCGCCAACCTGCCTAAATACGCCAACTGGCCGACCTTCCCGCAACTGTGGGTAGCTGGCGAGCTGGTCGGCGGTAGCGACATCATGCTGGAGATGTTCGAGAACGGTGAGCTGCAGACACTGATCAAGGACGCCGCTGCCAAGGCCAAGGCTTCCGAAGCCTGATCTTTCGGCAAGCATGAAAAAACCCGCTCATGGCGGGTTTTTTTATGGGGCCGGAATTTACTCTTCGCCCATCTGCGACTGCAGGTAGTTCTCGATGGTGATCTTGTCGATCAGGCTCAATTGAGTTTCCAGCCAGTCAATGTGTTCTTCCTCGGATTCGAGGATGTCTTCAAGCAGTTCACGCGAGCCGAAGTCACCGACGGTTTCGCAGTGGGCGATGGCGGCTTTGAGATCGACCAGGCCTTTCTGCTCGATCTTCAGATCGCATTCGAGCATTTCCTTGGTGTGCTCGCCGATCAGCAGCTTGCCCAGGTCCTGTACGTTCGGGATGCCTTCTAGGAAGAGAATACGCTTGATCAACTTGTCAGCGTGTTTCATCTCATCGATGGATTCCTTGTACTCGTGCTTGCCGAGCTTGTTCAGGCCCCAATCTTCGTACATGCGTGCGTGCAGGAAGTACTGGTTGATCGCGACCAGCTCGTTTCCGAGGATCTTGTTGAGATGCTGGATGACGCTTACGTCGCCTTTCATTGCGGGTTCCTGCCCTGAGAAGTGTGCCGATACAGGGAAGTTTGAGCCTGATACTTAGGGCTGTCAAACCTAAGTTCTTGAATAATAAGTGAAAATTAATAGGAATAAGAATGTTTGTGAACCGCGTTGGGACGCTAACTTATTGAATTGTAGGCATAAAAAAACCGGACACGAGGTCCGGTTCTTCGAATTGGGCGATATCAGGCGGCAGTAAATTCCACCGGATAGGGCAGGGCGGCTTGCTGGCTCACCTGAAGCTCGGTCAGGGTCTCGCGGACTACCTGCTTGGCCAGGCACGCGCATTTGCCACATTGGCTGGCGACATTGGTCGCGGCTCTGACGTCCTTGTAGCTGCAGCATCCTTCATAGATCGCATCGCGGATCTGTCCGTCGGTCACGCCGACACAAAGACACACATACATAAAGTCGGACCATCGCTGGTTGAGTCGATGGGTGGAGAGTAATGGTAATGAGAATGCTTGTCAAAACACTTTCTGTAAGTGCCGTGCTTGAGCGACCGGCGGTTGGATTCGGCCTGTCACCGGAAGCCGTGTATGATGGTCGGCCTTTGTTGGATGTCGGGCAAGCCCGCCTTGGCCTGGCAAACGGTTCTTCACCCTCATCAGGAGATTGCAATGAGCGTACTCGTTGGCAAAAAAGCCCCCGACTTCACCGTCCCGGCTGTACTGGGCAATGGCGAAATCGTCGACAGCTTCAACCTGGCCTCGGCCATCAAGGGCAAGTACGGCCTGGTGTTCTTCTACCCACTGGACTTCACCTTCGTATGCCCGTCCGAGCTGATCGCCCTGGACAACCGCATTCCGGACTTCCAGGCCCGCAACGTTGAAGTGATCGGCGTTTCGATCGACTCGCACTTCACCCACAACGCCTGGCGTAACACCCCGGTCAACAATGGCGGTATCGGCCAGGTCAAATACACCCTGGCAGCCGACATGACCCACGAAATCTGCAAGGCCTACGACGTCGAGTCCGAAGGCGGCGTGGCTTTCCGTGGTGCCTTCCTGATCGACACCAACGGCGTTGTCCGTTCGCAGATAATCAATGACCTGCCACTGGGCCGTAACATGGACGAGCTGCTGCGCCTGGTCGATGCCCTGCAATTCCACGAAGAGCACGGTGAAGTCTGCCCGGCCAACTGGAAGAAAGGCGACAAGGGCATGAACGCTTCGCCAGAAGGCGTTGCTGCTTACCTGAGCGAGAACGCTGGCAAGCTGTAATTGCCGAGCGCATAAAAAAACCGGCCTTCGTGGCCGGTTTTTTTTAGCTTGAAGCTTGAAGCTGCGGCGCCTCAATCGTTGAAATCGCGCCAGCCGCCCATCTCTTTCCAGCGGTTGACGATGCCGCAGAAGAGTTCGGCTGTCTTCTCGGTGTCGTAACGTGCCGAGTGCGCCTCACGGCCGTCGAAGTCGATGTCTGCGCTCTGGCAGGCCCTGGCGAGCACGGTCTGGCCGTACGCCAGGCCAGCCAGGGTGGCGGTGTCGAAGCTGGAGAACGGGTGGAACGGGTTGCGCTTGAGATCGTTGCGCGTCACCGCCGCATTCAGGAAGCCCAGGTCGAAGCTGCTGTTGTGGCCGACCAGGATCGCCCGCTTGCAGCCGTTGGCCTTCAATGCCTTGCGCACGCCGCGGAAGATGTCGGTCAGCGCGCTTTCCTCGCTCACCGCCATGCGCAGCGGGTGGTCCAGCTTGATGCCGGTGAACTCCAGCGCGGCAGCCTCGATATTGGCCCCCTCGAACGGCTCCACACGGTAGAAGTAGGTGTGCTCCGGGAACAGGAAGCCCTTCTCGTCCATACCGATGGTCACCGCGGCGATTTCCAGCAGGGCATCGGTGGCGCTGTTGAAACCGCCGGTTTCGACATCCACCACTACCGGCAGGTAGCCACGGAAGCGCTCGGCCATCGGGTGGCGCGAGCCGCTGCTGGCCTGGCCGTCCTGCTCGTCTTCGTAGAGGTCTTCGCTCACGCGTTGTCCTCCAGCAGGCGCCAACGCAGTTTTTCACCGGCGCGCAGCGGGATCACGGTCTGCTCGCCAAACGGCAGGCTGTCCGGGGCAGTCCATTCTTCACGGACCAGGGTAATCGTGTCGGTATTTGCCGGCAGGCCGTAGAAGGCCGGACCATGCAGGCTGGCGAAACCTTCCAGTTTGTCCAGCGCATTGCGCTGTTCGAAGGCTTCGGCGTACATCTCGATGGCCGCATAGGCGGTGTAGCAACCGGCACAACCGCAGGCAGCTTCCTTGGCGTGGCGGGCGTGGGGTGCCGAGTCGGTGCCGAGGAAGAACTTCGGGTTGCCACTGGTGGCCGCGTCCAGCAGCGCCACCTGGTGGGTGTTGCGCTTGAGAATCGGCAGGCAGTAGAAATGTGGCCGAATGCCGCCGACCAGCATGTGGTTGCGGTTGTACAAAAGATGCTGTGCGGTGATGGTCGCACCGACGTTGGCAGGCGCCTCGGTGACGAATTGCGCTGCATCGGCGGTGGTGATGTGTTCGAACACCACTTTCAGCGTGGGGAAGCGCTCGACCAGGCGACGCATGTGTTCGTCGATGAAGCGTTTTTCGCGGTCGAACACGTCGATCTCGCTGCGGGTCACTTCACCATGCACCAGCAACGGCATGCCGACTTCAGCCAGCGCTTCGATGGCCGGGAAGATATTGTCGATGCTGGTCACCCCGGAATCGGAGTTGGTGGTGGCGCCGGCCGGATACAGCTTGGCGGCGTACACGATGCCGCTGGCCTTGGCCGCGCGGATGTCCTCGGGGCTGGTGCGGTCGGTGAGGTACAGCACCATCAACGGCTCGAAGCGGCTACCGGCCGGACGGGCACTGAGGATGCGCTCACGGTAGGCCCCGGCTTCGTCGGCATTGCGTACCGGAGGAACCAGGTTGGGCATGATGATGGCACGGGCGAAAGTACGCGCCACATCGCCAACGGTATGGGGCAGGACGGCACCATCGCGCAGATGGATGTGCCAGTCGTCGGGACGCAGGAGGGTCAGGCGATCGGACATTGGGGATTCCAGGCGGGTCGAACTCAGGCGCCAATGCTACCGGAAAACCCTCGCCCGAGCACGGCTATCAAGTTTTCCGGCAAGCGTCCGATAGCCTGCCTGTAAGCCGTCAGAATTAGTGGAGCCTCCCGTGCGCCAGCGTTACCTAGCCCTGTTGACCCTGTTCGCCAGCCTGCCGGCCGGTGCATTGACCTTCCAGACCCGCATGGAAAACATCGCCTGGAAAGTCGAGGGTGATCAGTTCGAATGCCGCCTGATTCAGCCGATCGATGGTTTCGGCAGTGGTGAGTTCGTGCGCCGGGCGGGGGAGCAGCCGGTGTTCCAGCTGCGTTCTGGCAGTAATGTGCTGGGGGCCGGTTCCGCTACGCTGCTGGCGGCTGCGGCCCCTTGGCAGCCGGGCCGTGGCGATATCAACCTGGGAGCGGTGCGGCTGGCGCGCACTGGGGTGCTGTTCAGTTCATCCCAAGGCCAGGCCAGCCGCTTGATCAATGGCCTGCTCGATGGCCGCAGTACGGTGGTGCGAAGCTATACCGGGGAGGCGGGGCGGCCGATCGAAGTGCGTGTGCTGCCGGTGAGCTTTGCCAAGGCGTGGAGTGATTATCAGGCGTGTGCCGGCAAGATGTTGGCGATGAACTATGACCAGGTGCGCCAGACGCAGGTGGGGTTCCCTGGAGGGGGCATCGACCTGGATGCCGCGGCGCGGGCGCGACTGGATGTGGTCCTGGATTACTTGAAGGCCGATCCGACGGTCAACCATATCGAGCTCAATGGCCACTCCGACAACAGCGGCAATCGCTTGACCAACCGTGATACCTCACGGCGCCGTGCGTTGGCGGTTGCTGATTACTTCAAGGCCCATGGGGTACCGGAGGAGCAGATCACCGTGCGCTTCCATGGCGAACGTTATCCGTTGGTGAAGAACAACAGCGCCGCAAACCGCGCACGCAACCGGCGCGTCAATATCGAACTGGATCGTGTCACGCCGGCCGAGAAACCTGCGGCCCAACCTGTCCAGCATCCGGCCCCAGCGACGGCCCCCGCTACGGCGCCTGCGCCAGGCCCCGCCAGCGCTGCTCCTGTGCCGCCTGCTGCGAAACCTTCCTGACGCTGCAGGGCGTCGCCCCTTTGACAGTTCCTGTCGCTTTGTCGTCAGAAGCTGTCGCCCCACTGTAAATTTATCCGCAACGCCGGTAGAATCGACCCCTTTCCGTACAACCCCGTGGAGTGATGGCATGGCGGACGTAAAAAAGGTCGTACTGGCGTATTCCGGCGGCCTTGATACTTCGGTGATTCTCAAGTGGCTGCAGGATACCTACGACTGCGAAGTGGTGACGTTCACCGCTGACCTGGGTCAGGGCGAAGAAGTCGAGCCGGCTCGCGCCAAAGCCCAGGCAATGGGCGTCAAAGAGATCTATATCGACGACCTGCGCGAAGAGTTCGTGCGTGACTTCGTCTTCCCCATGTTCCGCGCCAACACCGTCTACGAAGGCGAGTACCTGCTGGGTACTTCCATCGCACGTCCGCTGATCGCCAAGCGCCTGATCGAAATCGCCAACGAAACCGGCGCTGACGCCATTTCCCACGGCGCCACCGGCAAAGGCAACGACCAGGTCCGTTTCGAGCTGGGTGCCTATGCACTCAAGCCGGGCGTCAAGGTCATCGCCCCATGGCGCGAGTGGGACCTGCTGTCCCGCGAGAAGCTGATGGACTACGCCGAGAAGCACGGTATCCCGATCGAGCGCCACGGCAAGAAGAAGTCGCCGTACTCGATGGACGCCAACCTGCTGCATATCTCCTACGAAGGCGGTGTTCTGGAAGATACCTGGACCGAGCACGAAGAAGACATGTGGCGCTGGAGCGTCTCGCCGGAGAATGCTCCGGACCAGGCGACCTACCTCGAACTGACCTACCGCAATGGTGACATCGTCGCCATCGATGGCGTCGAGAAGAGCCCGGCCACTGTCCTGGCCGACCTGAACCGCATTGGCGGTGCCAATGGTATCGGCCGTCTGGACATCGTCGAAAACCGTTACGTGGGCATGAAGTCGCGCGGCTGCTACGAGACTCCGGGCGGTACCATCATGCTCAAGGCTCACCGTGCAATCGAGTCGATCACTCTCGACCGCGAAGTCGCTCACCTGAAAGACGAGCTGATGCCCAAGTACGCCAGCCTGATCTACACCGGTTACTGGTGGAGCCCGGAGCGTCTGATGCTTCAGCAGATGATCGATGCTTCGCAGGTCAACGTGAACGGTGTTGTGCGCCTGAAGCTGTACAAGGGCAATGTCACCGTGGTCGGCCGCAAGTCCGACGACTCGCTGTTCGATGCCAACATCGCGACTTTCGAAGAAGATGGCGGCGCCTACAACCAGGCCGATGCTGCGGGCTTCATCAAGCTCAATGCACTGCGCATGCGTATCGCTGCCAACAAAGGCCGCGCGTTGCTCTAAGGCTTCAAGCGTATTGCATGAACCCCGGCTTGGGGCTAATGCCAGTCAGTTAGCGTCATTAGGGCTGCTACGCAGCCCATCGCCGGCAAGCCAGCTCCTACAGGTACAGCGCAGACCTCAAGTACTGCGCGGCCCCTGTGGGAGCTGGCTTGCCGGCGATGGGCCGCAAAGCGGCCCCATATGGCTTAACTGACTGGCATTCGGCCCCGGCCGGGGTTTTTGTATGCACTTCCCAATACCCACCTGCCCGACAATCCGTGAAGAAGTTTTCCTCGGCTGCAAGATCGTGTACCGCTCAATTTCTCAGGTGTGTCGCGTTTTCCGGTAACTCACAGACCGACACGCGAAAACACTGCTGCTTGTCCAGATTGCAGTATATCCAGGTGCCCCCTGTAACTTGAGGTTGTGCAAGCGTCCTCAGTACATGTTGCTCGATCATTCTTTGCGCATCAGGGCCCGAGAGCATGACCGTTACAGGTTCTGCTTCGAAAGTTGTCGGTTGCGGCGTACTGGTTGCACCGTCAACGGAAGTACTTTCGGGCTTGTAAAGTGATTTGTAATTGAAGTTGAGTGTCAGGAAAAATAGCCCCGTCAGAAAAAATGGAAAGCCCACTAAAAACCAGGTATAGAGACTCTGACTTTTTTCGCTGAGAAACGGAAGTGTTGCCAGTGCAGAGGCCTCGATGATGCCTGCAAAGATGGCGATGATCGTCATTGGGGCGGTGGGTTGGGCGGTGGGTTGGTTTGCAGCCATGATGTTGGCCTCCTGCGTTTTTGCAATCAATACCCTACCGAGCCGCTCAACCAAATTATGCACCGTTTCCGGGGGGGGAAATTGATCCCGGCATTTCGGAATGTCTGAAACAGGTTTTTATTTTGATGTTGGATTGATTGTTGAATTATGCAGGTTTTCATCTCTGTTTCGAGGAAGAATGCGCTTCTGCGGCTAAACAGGTATTCCTATTGGATGATTAGTTGTGCTTTGTAGGAAAATTCCTAAACCGACGTAAGGTTCATCTATTCATGTGTTTGCGCGGAGAATTGGCGCGCCATAATGCGTGCTGCTCGGTTATGGTGGCGCGTCGTCAAAGCAAATAATGAATGAATGGATATCGCATGAATAAAGTCCTTATCGTGGATGATCATCCTGTCATACGCTTGGCAGTGCGCATGCTGATGGAGCGGCATGGATACGATGTGGTCGCGGAAACCGACAACGGCGTGGCAGCTTTGCAGCTAACCAGGAAGCACCTGCCCGATATCGTGGTGCTGGATATCGGCATTCCCAAGCTCGACGGGTTGGAGGTCATTGCCCGCATGGCCTCGGCAAGCCCGGGCAGCCGGGTGCTGGTGCTTACCTCGCAGGCGCCCGGGCATTTCTCGATGCGTTGCATGCAGGCGGGGGCTTCAGGGTATGTGTGCAAGCAACAGGAGCTCACCGAACTGCTCAGTGCGATCAAGGCCGTGCTGTCTGGTTACAGCTATTTTCCCAACCAGGCATTGCACAAGTCGCGCGGCCGGGTTGGGGGAGCCAGCGAGACGGAGATGGTCGATCGCCTGTCGGCACGGGAAATGATGGTGCTTCAGCAACTTGCCCGGGGCAGGTCCAACAAGGAGATAGCCGACAGCATGTTCCTCAGCAACAAGACGGTCAGTACCTACAAGACCCGTTTGCTGCTCAAGCTCAATGCTCACTCGCTGGTGGACTTGATCGAATTGGCCCGGCGCCATGGCCTGACGTGACCCTGAATACAGATAGCCTCCTTGAGGGAGGCTTTCTCGGTGTCGTTACAGGTCGTAGTCGAAATCGGCGAGTTGCCGTTGCAGGCGCCGCTCTTCGAGGAGGTTGTCAATGGTGCGACGCTTGCTCAGGTTGGTCTTTGCGGTTTCAACCAGAGGTTCGGCGTCGTCTTCAGCTGTGACAAAGTCTTCTTCGATCGACAGTTCGTCTTTATCGGTACTCATGAGTCGCTCCAAGCCAAGGGGCCATTGGCCGTCCTTATAGCGAGAAAGCGAAGTTTGGTAAAAAAGATTTTTTCAATCGGGACGTGCATGAAGTCGCTATCGAATCAATCGTCCGACGTCTTCTGCTTGAACTCGCACAGGTCTTCGATCCGGCAACTGCCGCAACGTGGCTTGCGTGCCTGGCACACGTAACGCCCGTGCAGGATGAGCCAGTGATGGGCATCGAGCAGATAATCCTTGGGTACGAACTTGAGCAGTTTCTTCTCGACTTCCAGCACGGTCTTGCCCGGCGCGATACCGGTGCGATTGCTGACCCTGAAAATATGCGTGTCGACCGCCATGGTGGGCTGGCGGAAGGCTGTATTGAGTACCACGTTGGCGGTCTTGCGGCCAACACCGGGCAGCGCCTCTAGCGCTTCACGGCTTTGCGGAACTTCGCCTCCATGCCGTTCGATCAGCAAGCGGCAGGCTTCGATCACATTCCTGGCCTTGCTGTTATACAGCCCAATGGTCTTGATGTACTCGCTCAGGCCTTCGACCCCCAGTGCGTAGATGGCGTGGGGGGTGTTGGCGACCGGGAACAGGCGGGCAGTGGCCTTGTTGACGCCGACGTCGGTGGACTGTGCAGACAGTGTCACGGCCACGAGTAGTTCGAAAGGGGTGGTGTAAGCCAGCTCTGTCTTGGGGTCGGGATTGTCTTCGTGCAGCCTGCGAAAGATCTCCAGGCGTTTTGCGGCATTCATGGGGTCAACGCTTTCCTTGACGACGTGAGAGGGCGGGGCCCGGGCGTAGACGATTGTACAAGGCCAGCAGCATGCCGAGCAGTATCAGTGCGCCGGGAGCAAGACTGGCCAAGGGTATGCCCAGCCCCTCGGTCAGCCACTGACGGATAACGCCAAGCGACAGGCAGAGGCCCATCAGGCCGGTCATCTGCAGGCAAAGTTGACGCCAGCGGTCCTTGTCTACCAACAGGTGGTCCGTAACCAGGCACTGCAGGCAGATCAGCGCCGGGAAGTAACCCAGCGCCAGGGCAAGCGGCAACGCCCAGGCGCGCAATGCCATCTGCAGGCAACTGACAAGGGCCGCTAGCAGTAGCAGGCTTGCCAGCGTGTACAGCGCACCGCCAAGCCTTGAGCGCACAAGAGTCAGCAGGGCCTGGTGAAGCACCGTCAGCACCAGCATGCTGGTGCCGATGACGGCGGCTTGAGTGAGCGTGCGTGTGGCGCCGAGTACAGGCGCAAGGCCTGCCACCAAAAGCCAGAACCTAGTCATGGGCGAGCGTCCCGAGCAGAAGTGCACGATGCTGGTCGAAGTAGCGCAGGGCATCCTGCTGTGCCTCGATCACCGCACGCGAAGTGACCGTCGCGCCGGCCAGCTGGTCGAAATCACCTTGGTCGCGCTTGAGTGCCCAGCGATCCTCCAGGCGACGGTCGGCAAATTGCGCGAGCCAGTTCACTTGCGGGTCGCTGATGCGTCCTCCGAGCCCCGGGCTTTCCTGATGGTCGATCACTTGTGTGCCGATCAGTCGACCTTGCACGTTTATGGCAATGGTCAAACGGATTGGTGCGGCGTAACCCTGTACCTGGCTAACCAGGACGACGGCTACGGGGGTCGTGCCGCGGTCAGCACGGTAGGCGGCCATTATGCGGCTATGCGGCGGTTGTTCTGCAGGGAGTGGCACCGGGGTGCTCAGTGGCTGATTGTCATAGCTGTGGGGGGGCAGCACCGAGAGAAACCGGCGTGCGTAAAACTGTTGCTCGGCCTCGGCGATGGGGGCGCGGGTCCAGCGCTGCCAGGCCAACGTGCTCGCCAGTGCCAGGCTGCCCACTGCCAGCAGTATCAATGCGCTGCGCACGTGGCGCCTCATGGCCTCACCTGCCGGTACCGCAAGGCAAGGCGGTCCAGCGAGGGTACCGCAAGGTTCATCAGCAGGATGGCGAAAGCGGTACCATCGGGGTAACTGCCCCACGTCCTGATCAGGTAGATCAAAGCCCCTGCGCTCAGCCCGAACAGCAGCCTGGCAACGTCGGTCTTGGGGCCGGAAACAGGTTCCGTGGCAATGAAAAACGCTGCCAGCATGGTCGAGCCGCTGAGCAGGTGTAGCAGTGGTGAGCCGTTGGAGTCCGAGCCGGAGCCATTCCAGGCCAGCAGGCTGAACAGAAACAATCCTGCCAGCAAACCTGCAGGCGCATGCCAACTGAACACCTTGCGCTGCAACAGAAAAAGCCCACCCGACAGGAACGCCAGATTGACCCATTCGATGCCATGGCCGCCAACGTTGCCGAAGCCTGGGTGGCTGGCGAACAGCTCATCGATGGTCAGGCTACGGTTGTGCCTGAGGCCGTCGAGTGCGGTGGGCCCAGCCCACGCATCGATCTGCTCGCCATGGGCAAAGACCAACTGCAGACTATCGCTCAAGCCTGGCGCTTGTGCCGGCCAGTGGTTCATCTGCAATGGGAAGCTCAGCAGCACGAAGGCGTACCCAACCATCGCCGGGTTGAACACGTTACGGCCGGCCCCGCCGAAAGCTTGCTTGCCCAGGCCTATGGCAACCCCCGCTGCAATCACCGGCAACCACCACGGCGCCCCGGTGGGCAGGGCGAGGGCCAGGAGCACTGCAGTGACCAAGGCGCTACCATCGCTCAGTGCCGATGTGACCGGTTGGTTACGCAACGCCAGCGCTGCCGCCTCGCAGCAAACAGCGGTGATCGCGCACAGCCCCAGGCTCCAGAGCAGGCCCCACCCCAGTAGCCAGAACGAAGCCAGCAGGCCAGGCAGGCAGGCCAACAAGACCAGGCCCATGGCTTTGCGCAGGCGTGGGTCAGGTGGTGCCATGGTCGGGCTCATTGCGTGAATATGCCGTTGAGGCCAGAGAACGCCATACCCATCACACTGGCGCCAAGCAGGGCGATGGGTAGGCCGCGCAGTGCGCCTGGCACCTGTGCGTGTTCGCAGCGCTGACGGAGGTCGTCGAACAACGCCAGCGCCAGCCAGAAGCCAAGCCCCGCCAGAACCCCCCAGCTCAGCGTGGCCAGCCATTCGCCCTGTTCACCTATTGCCTGAAGTGTCATGCCCAGTGCCATGACATTCCCCAGTATCGGCCACATGAGGCTCTGCGTGGGCCACTGCGGGCGCAGCCTGGCAAGCGTCTGGGGGATGCCCCACGCGAGTAGCGCCTGCCAGGGCAGCAGCAAGAACATACGCAGGTCCTGCAGTTGCCAAGGCGCCACGATCCAGTGTTCAAGCAGTTGGCCGCCGGTGACTGCCAACATTATCGACAACGCGCAGGCCAGGCCGCACACATGTACGCGCAGCCGGGAGGCAGGCTGTCGGTGCAAAAGCAGGTGGCTGACCAGTGCGGCGCTGATCAGAACCAGGACATAGTCGTTCATGCAAATGACGATAGCCGTGAATCGCCTGCGCTGTCCGGCAATGCGCAAGGAGGATGAAAAAGCCCCGGCGGTGAGGCCGGGGCTGAGGGGGGTTACTTGATACGCTGGCCTGGCTTTGCGCCACTGTCAGGGCTGAGCAGGTAGATTTCTTCACCGCCAGGGCCTGCTGCCATGACCATGCCTTCGGAGACGCCAAAGCGCATTTTCCGTGGCTTGAGGTTGGCAACCATCATGGTCAGGCGGCCTTCGAGCCTGGATGGATCAGGGTAGGCCGACTTGATACCCGAGAACACATTGCGGCGTTCGTCACCGATGTCCAGGGTCAGTTGCAGCAGCTTGTCGGCACCCGGCACCGCTTCGGCCTTGACGATCAGCGCCACGCGCAGGTCGACGGCAGCGAAGGTGTCGAATTCGATCTCTGCCGACAGCGGGTCCTTGGCCAGTTCGCCATTGCCGGCCGGTGCCTGCGCCTGGCCTTCGGCTGCCAGCAGGTCTTCCTTGCTGGCGGCAATCATGGCTTCGACCTTGGCAGGTTCTATGCGGCTCATCAGGGGCTTGAACGGGTTGAGCTTGTGGCTTTCCAGGCGCGACAGGTGGTCGCTCCAGGCCAGTGGCGCGACATTCAGGAATGCCTCGGCGTCGGCAGCCAGCACCGGTAGTACCGGCTTGAGGAAGATCACCAGTTGGCGGAACAGGTTGATGCCCTGGGCACAGATCGCCTGCACTTCGTCCTGCTTGCCTTCCTGCTTGGCCAGCGACCAGGGGGCTTTGTCGGCGATCCAGGCATTGGCACGGTCAGCCAGGGCCATGATCTCGCGCATGGCGCGGCCAAAGTCGCGGGCCTCGTAGGCTTCGGCGATGCCCGGGGCAGCAGCCAGGAATGCCTCGGTCAGCTCCGGGGCTGCGTCGCCGGCAACCATCACGCCGTCATTGCCTTTGTGGATGAAGCCTGCGCAGCGGCTGGCGATGTTGACCACTTTGCCGACCAGGTCTGAGTTGACCTTTTGCACGAAGTCCTCAAGGTTCAGGTCGAGGTCATCGACGCCGCGCCCCAGCTTGGCTGCGTAGTAGTAACGCAGGTATTCGGGCTGCAGGTGATCCAGGTAGGTGCGGGCCTTGATGAAGGTGCCGCGCGATTTCGACATCTTCGCGCCGTTGACGGTCAGGTAGCCGTGCACGTTGACCGCTGTCGGCTTGCGCAGGCCCGCGCCTTCGAGCATGGCTGGCCAGAACAGGGCATGGAAGTTGACGATGTCCTTGCCGATGAAATGGTACAGCTCGGCCTTGGAGTCTTTGTTCCAGAACGCATCGAAGTCCAACTCTGGGCGGCGCGCGCACAGGTTCTTGAAGCTGGCCATGTAGCCGATCGGCGCATCCAGCCAGACGTAGAAGTACTTGCCAGGCTCGCCCGGGATCTCGAAACCGAAGTACGGCGCATCACGCGAGATGTCCCACTCTTGCAGCCCGGAGTCCAGCCATTCGGCGAGCTTGTTGGCCACCGCATCCTGCAAGGTGCCGCTGCGGGTCCACTGCTGCAGCATGGCCTGGAAGTCCGGCAGCTTGAAGAAGAAATGCTGCGAGTCGCGCAGCACCGGGGTGGCACCGGAGATGGCCGACTTGGGGTTTTTCAGTTCGGTCGGCGCGTAGGTGGCGCCGCATTTTTCACAGTTGTCGCCGTACTGGTCGTCAGCCGCACACTTTGGGCAGGTGCCCTTGATGAAACGGTCGGCCAGGAACATGCCCTTTTCAGGGTCGAAGTACTGGGTGACCGAACGGGTGGCAATGTGACCGGCGTCGCGCAGGCGCGAGTAGATCAGGCTGGACAGCTCGCGGTTTTCTTCACTGTGGGTGGAGTGGAAGTTGTCGAAATCCACCAGGAAGTCGGCAAAATCGCTGCTGTGCTCGGCCTGTACATTGGCAATCAGTTGCTCCGGCGTGATGCCTTCCTTTTCGGCGCGCAGCATGATGGCCGAACCGTGGGCGTCATCGGCGCAGACGTAGATGCACTGGTTGCCGCGCATCTTCTGAAAGCGAACCCACATATCCGTCTGGATGTACTCGAGCATATGGCCAAGGTGGATGGACCCATTGGCATAGGGCAGGGCGCTGGTGACGAGAATCTGACGTGGCTCGGACATGGTGGCTCGGCTACTTATCTGGCTCGGGGTAAATTGAAGGTGATCGGCCACTATAAAGGGCTGGCGAATATATTTCACCCCATGGACGCAACGGCTGACGATTGACGGGTTAGGATAGGCGCCTGTTCGATCAATCGTATGCCAATGGGAGCCTCCATGAGTGCCGTCACCCGTGCCGCCGTCGAAGGCGTGCTTCGTCAGTACACCGACCCTTATCTGAACCAGGACCCGGTCAGCGCCGGCTGTGTGCGTGCCATCGACATCCAGGGCGGGCAGGTCGCTGTGCAGCTGCAACTGGGGTATGCCGCCGGCTTGTTCAAAAATGGCTGGGCGCAGGTGCTGCAGACCGCAATCGAGAACCTAGACGGTGTCAGCTCGGCCCAGGTAACGATCGACTGCGTGGTCGCCGCGCACAAGGCGCAGGCCCAGGTGCCGGCCATGGCCAACGTCAAGAACGTCATTGCCGTGGCTTCGGGCAAAGGGGGCGTCGGCAAATCGACCACAGCCGCCAACCTGGCGCTGGCCCTGGCTCGCGAAGGTGCGAGGGTAGGCATTCTCGATGCGGATATCTATGGCCCCAGCCAAGGGGTGATGTTCGGCATCGCCGAAGGTACCCGCCCGCAGATCCGCGAGCAGAAATGGTTTGTACCGATCAAGGCGCACGGCGTGGAGGTCATGTCGATGGCGTTCCTCACCGATGACAACACGCCGATGGTCTGGCGTGGCCCGATGGTTTCCGGCGCGTTGCTGCAGCTGGTGACCCAGACAGCCTGGGATGGCCTCGATTACCTGGTGATCGACATGCCCCCGGGAACCGGTGATATCCAGCTGACCCTGGCGCAGAAGGTGCCGGTGGCAGGTTCAGTGATCGTCACCACGCCGCAGGACCTGGCGCTGCTGGATGCCAAGAAAGGTGTGGAGATGTTCCGCAAGGTCAACATCCCGGTGCTTGGCGTGGTGGAGAACATGGCGGTGCACATCTGCTCGAACTGCGGCCATGCCGAACACTTGTTCGGTGAAGGTGGCGGCGAGAAGCTGGCCGCGCAGTATGGTGTCGAGCTATTGGCTTCGCTGCCCTTGTCGATGCTGATCCGTGAGCAGGCTGACAGCGGCAAGCCGACGGCGATTGCCGAGCCGGAAAGCCAGATCGCCATGGTCTACCAGGAGCTCGCCCGTCAGGTGGGTGCGCGGATCGTGCTGCAGGAAGCGGCAGCACCGGCGATGCCGAGCATTACCATCAGCGAGGATTGAATAAGCGGGGGAGCCTGCGCAGCCTGCATGTTGGCGATGATGCAGCTCCACGGGCGACATGGCCCGCCGCATGAAATGCCGGGGCCGCTTTGCGGCCCTTTACGACCGGTCCGGCGCCCCGGCAAGGCAGCCCTTGCAAACGGCCATAAAAAAACCCGCCAGAAGGCGGGTTTTTTTGAAAGCGAGGAAGCTAAATCGACTTAGGCGATTTGAACTTCTTCAGCCTGCATGCCTTTCTGGCCGCGGGTAGCGACGAAAGTAACAGCCTGGCCTTCTTTCAGGGTTTTGAAGCCGTCAGCTTGGATGGCTTTGAAGTGTACGAACAGATCGTCACCCGACTGAGGGGTGATGAAGCCGTAGCCTTTCTCGTCGTTGAACCACTTAACAGTACCGTTTTGACGGTTGGACATTTTTCTGTCTCCTTGGACAAAGTTGATAACGGTCAGGAAAAACCCTGCCCGGGACTGAGCGCAAAGAGAGCAGAAAATTCAGCGTTGGGCCGATCAGGATCGTGCATCAAACTAGAGATTCTCGGTGTCACGTGCAGCACAGTGGTGTCACCTTAACCCACTTTCCGCAACCTGCCAATCACCAAGATGGCCTTTGATGAAATTCAGATCGGCGGCGGGCGCCAAGCCCCATCTGACGCGGGATGTGGTATGGAACTTTAACCTGAGCGCCGGGACCGGTAATATGCGCTTCTCGTTTTTTCACCTCGCAACTCTCAGGACACCCCCGCCATGAGCATCAAATCGGACAAGTGGATTCGCCGCATGGCGCAGGAACACGGCATGATCGAACCGTTCGTCGAGCGCCAGGTGCGCGGCGAGCACGACAGCCGGGTGATCTCGTTCGGCGTCTCCAGCTACGGTTACGACGTGCGTTGCGCCGACGAATTCAAGGTGTTCACCAACATCAATTCGGCCACCGTCGACCCGAAAAACTTTGACGCCGGCAGCTTCGTCGACGTCAAGAGCGATGTCTGCATCATCCCGCCGAACTCCTTTGCCCTGGCCCGCACCGTCGAATACTTCCGCATTCCGCGCAACGTCCTGACCATCTGCCTGGGCAAGAGCACCTATGCCCGTTGCGGCATCATCGTCAACGTCACCCCGCTCGAGCCAGAGTGGGAAGGCCACGTGACGCTGGAGTTCTCCAACACCACCACCTTGCCGGCCAAGATCTACGCCAACGAAGGCGTGGCGCAGATGCTTTTCCTCGAATCCGATGAAGAATGCGAAGTGTCGTACAAAGACCGTGGTGGCAAGTATCAGGGCCAGCGCGGCGTCACCCTGCCACGCACCTGAGCCGACGAGCGCGGGGAATTAGTTTTCGCTCGGGTACTCCAAGCTAATGAACAGTGCCGCCATGCATGATGCGTGGCGGCCCTCGTCAGGAGTTGCCCATGAAACTCGATCCCGTAATCAGTGCGAAGCTGGCTGTGCTGCAGCCCAACCAGATCGGCTTGCTGGCATGGTCCCTGCTGGCCCATCCTGCCCCGATGCATCTGGGCGGCGTACCCGGTCAGCCCGACCCGGATACCCCGCAACCGGCCCAACCTGGCGATACGCCGCCCATGGAGCCGGGTGAGCCAACCCTGCCCGACGAACCTCCACCTGCGCCGGTGGCATGAACGCTCGATGAGATCAGACTTGCAGGGCCCAGACTTGATCTGTGCCCGCAAGGTAGATGCGACTCCCTAGGCCGGGCTCGACAGTCCATCCCCCGGTGAATTCACCGAACGCCGGTAGCAGGCTGACCTGCTGGTCCATCAGGAAGCAGGGCAGCCTGAGCCGCTGACGAGCGCGCCCGCGCAAGACGAATACCGGATGCACATGGCCGCACAGCACCGGGTGATCAGGGTGTGCGACCGGTTCGTGCTGGAGCGCGAACGGTGCCAGCAGCCAAGGGTCTTCCTCCACTTCAATGTCCAGCTGGGCTGGTGGATCGCCGGCATGGCGGTCATGGTTGCCGCGTACCAGCACGATGCGCAAACCGCCGTGCTGTTCTCTCCAGGCCTGTAACTGAGCCATCGTTGCAGGCGCGTGCGCCGTTCGGGCGTGCAGGAAATCGCCAAGAATGATCAATTGTTCGCACTCACAGGCTGCCAGCAGAGCGTCCAGGCGCTTGAGCGTGGTTTGGGTGGTACCGCGCGGCACGGGTTGATGCAGCGCGCGGTAACTGGCGGCTTTGCCGATATGCACGTCAGCGACCAGCAACGCTCGCCGGGCAGGCCAATAGAGCGCGCGGTCCGGCATCAACCACAGTGTTTGCCCGCAATGCTCGATGACCAGGTGCGTACTCATGCCTTCCTGCTCGCTGCTTGTTCAAGGTCCGCGACCATGCGCGCAATGCGATCGGCCAGTTTCTCTGTGGTCAGGGTCTCACGCATGCCTTCGACCAGTAACGTGAAAGCCAGTGGCCCGGGCCGTTGCAATTCACGCACATCCAGGCGCAGCTTGCTCATCCTGGCCAATTGACCTTGCAAGCGTTCGATCTCCAGTTCCTCACGCAGCACCTCATCCCGCGCCTGGCCAAGCAGCAGGTTATCGGCGTCATGCTTGCGAAACACCTCGTAGAACAGCCCGCTGGAAGCCTGGATCTGCCGGGTGCTTTTCTGCGCGCCTGGGTATCCGCCGAACACCAGCCCGGAGATCTGGGCGATTTCGCGAAAACGCCGCAAGGCCATTTCACTGGCGTTCAGGCTAGCCAGTACATCGTCCAGCAAGTGCTCGGTGGACATCGCTGCGGGCAGGTGGCCTGCCCAGTCCACAGGGGCCGGGCTAAGCAGTTCGAAGCCGTAGTCGCTGACGGCAATGGATACCGATAGCGGTTGGTTGCGGCTGACTCGCCAGGCAATCAGGTTGGCCAGACCAAGGTTGGCCATGCGGCCGGCAAACGGGTAGACAAACAGGTGCGAGCCTTGGCGTGTGGCAAGGGTTTCGGCCAGCAGCGTCTGCGTGGTAGGCAAGGCCGACCACTGGCCTTGGAGTGCGAGCAAGGGCCGCACCGTGCGCATTTCTGGATCATCGAAATGGCCGCGGGCTGCGGCGTCGAGTTTCTCCACCAGGGCATCGGCCAGTTCGCTGGACAGCGGCATGCGCCCGCCATTCCAGCGGGCTACGGCGGCTTTACGGGCGGTGCTGCGGCGTACATAAGCGGTCATGTTCTCCACCCTCACAAGCTCGAGTATCCGCCCGGCGAACACCAGGGTATCGCCTGGACGCAGGCGGGCGATGAAGGCTTCCTCGACACTGCCCAGATGCTTTCCGCCGCCGCCTTTGCTCCAATACTTGAGCTGCAGGCTGGCGTCGCTGACGATGGTGCCGATGCCCATGCGGTGGCGCCGCGCCAGGCGCTCGCTGACGACCCGCCATACGCCATCGCTGTGGGCCTCGACGCGCTGGTAATCGGGGTAGGCACTGAGCGAGCTGCCGCCGTGGCAGACGAAGTCCAGTGCCCACTGCCACTGGCTGTCGCGCAGATCGCAAAAAGCCCAGGTGCTACGTACCTCGGCGAGTAGCTCAGCGGGGCGAAAGCCGCAGCCCAACGCCATGCTGACCAGGTGCTGAACCAGTACATCCATGCACAGGCGCGGGGAGCGACGGGCCTCGATATGGCCCGCCGCAAGTGCACTGCGAGCGGCTGCGGCCTCGACCAGCTCCAGGCTGTGAGTCGGCACCAGGGTGACCCGCGACTGGCGCCCCGGGGCGTGCCCGGAGCGCCCGGCCCGTTGCATCAGGCGGGCGACGCCTTTGGCCGAGCCAATTTGCAACACCCGTTCCACGGGCAGAAAGTCCACACCCAGGTCCAGGCTGGAGGTACAGATCACTGCCTTGAGCGTGCCCTGCTTGAGGCTCAGTTCCACCCAGTCGCGGGTAGCGCGGGCCAGCGAGGCGTGGTGCAGGGCAATTTGCCCGGCCCAGTCGGGACGGGCGTCAAGCAGGGCCTGGTACCACAGTTCGGCTTGGGCACGGGTGTTGGTGAAAACCAGGCTGCTGGCGCTGCTGTCGAGCTCCCGGGCAACCTGAGCGAGCATCTTCAGGCCCATGTGCCCGGCCCAGGGAAAGCGTTCGATGGCCTCGGGCAGGAGTGTGTCGACGACCAGGCGCTTGTCCTGGCGGCCCTTTATCAGCTGGCCACCCTTTGGCACCAGTACCTCGAGCGCATGCGGCAGGTTGCCCAGGGTGGCAGACAGCCCCCAGGTCACCAGTTGCGGATGCCAGCGACGCAAGCGTGCCAGGGCCAATTGCAGCTGTACGCCGCGTTTGTTCCCGAGCAGTTCGTGCCATTCATCCACCACCACCATGCGCAGGCTGGCGAAATCATCGCAGGCATTCGCACGCGTCAATAGCAGGGTCAGGCTCTCGGGTGTGGTGATCAATGTACTCGGCAGGCGTCGGGCCTGGCGGGCGCGCTCGGCGCTGCCAGTGTCGCCGCTGCGCACGCCGACACTCCAGTTCAGGCCAAGGTCGTCCAGCGGCGCTTGCAATGCGCGTGCGGTATCGGCCGCCAGCGCGCGCATCGGGGTAATCCACACGACCTGCAATGGCGCCGGCTGACGCCCTGCGCGCGGCTTGGCGAAGGTGCGCAGTGCCGCCAGCCAGAGGGCGTAGGTCTTGCCGGCGCCGGTACTGGCATGCAGCAGCCCCGACTCGCCACGGCCGACTGCGGCCCAGGCTTGGCGCTGGAAGGCGAAGGGCTTCCAGCCGCGCATGCGAAACCAGGCATTGGCAATGTCGGGAGGGCTTGGCATGGGGCCGTCGGGTCCTTCGAAGGTTGTGCTTCTACTGACCACCGGCCCGGCGGTTTGGTTTTACCGGGTCAGTTGGCCAGCAGGTAGCCGCTGCGACACACCTGTTCACCGGCGACATGTGCGATGACCATGCCCGTCGTGGCCATGCGCCGAACGCTGCGGGCATACAGCAGGCCAGGCTGGCGGTTGTGCACGGCAGTCACCCGGTCGCTGAGCGGGTCGATGACTTCAGCGACCAGTTGCCCGGCTTCCAGATACTGACCGGGGCGGGCGTGATACACCAGCAGCCCGCCCAGCGGGGCCGATATCGGCTCGACGGCGGCCAACGGGGTCGCAGCCCGGGGCAGGGGTGGCAAGGGCACTGCAGGGCCTTCGATGACTCCGGCGTGAATCAGGTAATCGAGGATCGCCTGGCAGTCATGGCTGGCCAGGTCATGGCTGACATCGGCCTGGCCGCGCAACTCGACAGTTACCGACACGCTACCCAAAGGGATCGGGAAACGCTTGCCGAAGCGTTGCTGCAACTGCCACCAGACCAGGCTGAAGCATTCGTCGAACGACTGCCCGCCGGAGTCGGTGGCCAGCAAACTGGCCTGCGCACCCAGGTAGCGAGCCAGCGGCTCGACCTGAGGCCAGGCTTCCGGGGTGGTGTAGAGATGTTCTACCGCCTCGAAGTCGCAGTGCAGGTCCAGGACCAGGTCGGCATCGCAGGCCAGCCGCTGCAGGGTCAGGCGCTGGGACTGCAGGGGGGTGTGTGCCGGGTGTGCATCCAGGCCACGGCGCAGGTACTCACGAATCAAGGCAAGGTTGTGGTCGGCGTCCTGGGTCAGATGGCCCTCCACCTGGTCGCCAATGCTGTCGGAAAGGTCGACGAAGTTGCGGTTGAAGTTCTCGCCGCTCTGTAATTCGAAACGACCCAGTGGTGCGTCCAGCATCACTTGCTCCAGGCCTACCGGGTTGGCCACCGGCACCAGGACGATTTCGCGGCGCAGGCGCCCTTGCTGCTCCAGTTCGGCCAGGCGACGCTTGAGGTGCCAGGCGACCAGCATGCCGGGCAACTCATCGGCATGCAGCGAGGCCTGTATGTACACCTTGGCGCCACCGCGCGGGCCGAAGTGGAAGCTGTGGAGTTGGCGAATGATGCCCGGTACGGGCGAGAGCAGGTCGTGTGTCGAATGGTGCATGGTGGTCCTGGCTGCGTGGCGAAAACGGTCTGCGACACGGGTCGGCACAAAGATAGAAGCATAATTTTAGCCAGTATGCTTCACCGTGCTGCCTTCTTCAGGCCAGCAGTGCCTGCAGGGTCGCCAGGTCATCGGCCTCCTCCACAGGTTTATCCAGGCGCCAGCGCAGCATGCGCGGAAAGCGCACGGCTATACCGCTCTTGTGCCGTTTTGACAGGGCGATGCCCTCGAACCCCAGTTCGAACACCAGGGTTGGCTTGACGCTGCGCACCGGTCCGAAGGTCTCTACCGTGGTCTTGCGAATGATTGCATCGACCTTGCGCATTTCTTCATCGCTCAGGCCCGAGTAGGCTTTGGCAAAAGGTACCAAGGCACGCTCGGGGTCGCCGGGTGGCCCGCTCCAGACCGCGAAGGTGTAGTCACTGTACAGGCTGGCACGCCGGCCGTGGCCGCGCTGGGCATAGATCAGCACGGCATCTACGCTGAACGGGTCGATCTTCCACTTCCACCACACCCCCATGTCCTTGGTCCGGCCCACCCCGTACAACGCATCGCGCTGTTTGAGCATCAGGCCCTCGACGCCCAGGCTGCGCGATCGTTCGCGCTGGATGGCAAGCGCGTGCCAAGTCTGCCCTTCGAGCAGAGGCGAAAGCAGTACCGGGGCCAAGGGATAGCTTTCCACGACACGCTGCAATTGCTGGCGGCGCTCATATTGGGGGCGGCTACGCCAGTCCTCGCCTTGCCATTCCAGCAAATCGTACGCCTGCAATACCACCGGCGCATCGGCCAGCAGCTTCTTGCCCAGCGTCTTGCGGCCAATGCGCTGCTGCAGTAGTGCGAAAGGTTGCACGGCCAGTGCCTGGTCGTTGCCCGAATCAGGCTTCCAGACCAGGATCTCACCGTCGAGCACGACGCCGTCGGGAAGGCTCTGCGCCAGGCTGTGCAGCTCCGGGAAGCGGTCGGTGACCAGTTCTTCGCCGCGTGACCACACCCACACCTGGCCATCGCGCTTGACCACTTGTGCGCGGATGCCATCCCACTTCCACTCGATCTGCCAGGCGCTGGGCGGGCCGAGCAGGGCGTCGAACTGTTCGATGGGGGCCTGCAGGGCATGCGCCAGGAAGAACGGGTATGGTTGGCCACCACGTTGGCTATGTTCGTCGGCCGATTCAGCGGCGATCAGCTTGTGGTAACTGTTGGCTGTCGGGCGATGGCTGATGTCGGTATAGCCCACCAGGCGCTGAGCTATGCGTTTGGCATCCAGCCCCGCCAGCTGCGCCAGTGCCCGGGTGACCAGCAGCTTGGACACGCCCACGCGAAAGCTGCCAGTGATCAGCTTCAGGCACAGCATCAGGCTGGGGCGATCCAACTGTGCCCACAGTGGCGGCAGGCGCTGCTGGACCTCTTCGGCGGGCAGCCCACGCAGTGGCAGCAGATGGGCTTCGACCCAATGGGCCAGCCCGCTCTCGCTACCTTGCTGGTTTTCAGGCAGCAACAAAGAGATGGTTTCCGCCAGGTCGCCCACGGCCTGATAGCTTTCTTCGAACAACCAGCCCGGCAGCCCGGCCAATGCCGTTGCCAGCTCGCGCAGCACCCGGGTGGGCACCAACTGCCGTGGCCGGCCACCGGACAGAAAATAGACAGCCCAGGCGGCGTCCTCGGCGGGGGCTGCGGCAAAGTAGTCGCGCAACGCTTGCAGTTTGGCATTGCTGGAGGTGGTGGCATCCAGGCGCAGGTAGAGCTGGGCAAAGGCCTTCATGCCTCAGCTTCCATTGCTGGAGCGTCGTCCTCGTCACCGTACTCGGTAACGAACGCTCGGGCATCGAGGCCACGTTCGCTGAGGTAGCGTACCAGCACGTTGACCGAGCCGTGGGTGACCATAACCCGCTCGGCGCCGGTCTGTTCGATGGCCCATAGCAGCCCAGGCCAGTCTGCGTGGTCGGAGAGTACGAAACCGCGGTCTACGCCGCGCCGGCGTCGCGTGCCGCGCAGCAGCATCCAGCCACTGGCGAAGGCATCGCTGTAATCACCGAAGCGACGCATCCAACTGCTGCCGGCGGCAGAGGGGGGCGCCAACACGATGGCCTGGCGCATGAGCGGGTCATTACGGGGAATATCACCGGCATAAAGGGTTTGTGGCAGGTGTACACCGCCCTCTCGGTATACCTGGTTCAGCGGCTCTACTGCGCCATGTACCAGGATCGGCCCGATGCTCGGATCCAGGCCATGGAGGATTCGTTGAGCCTTGCCGAACGCATAGCAGAACAGCACGCTGGCCTTGCCCTGCTCGCGATTGGCCCGCCACCATTCATTCACCCCCGCTAATACCTGTGCCTGGCTGGGCCAGCGGTAGATGGGCAGGCCGAAGGTCGACTCGGTGATGAATGTGTGACAGCGCACCGGCTCGAACGGAGCACAGGTGCCATCCGGCTCGACTTTGTAGTCCCCGGAGGCAACCCAGACTTCGCCGTCATGTTCCAGGCGCACCTGTGCCGAGCCCAGTACGTGCCCGGCCGGGTGCAGGCTCAGGGTGACGCCGTGGTGGCGGATACGCTCGCCGTAGGGCAGGGCCAGTAGGTCGATATCCTGGCCCAGGCGGCTGCGCAGTATGCCGGCCCCTGGGGCTGCGGTCAGGTAATGAGTGTTGCCACGACGGGCATGATCGCCATGGCCGTGGGTGATGATGGCGCGCTCCACGGGCCGCCAAGGGTCGATGTAAAAATCACCGGGCGGGCAGTAAAGGCCTTCGGGGCGGGCGATGACGAGGTCCATGGCGATGCCTGGCAAGAGGGCTTACAGGCTCAGAGCATCAGCGGGGCGTGGAAGTTCGCGTGGTGTTGGCAGCCAGCCCTGCACGTCAGGGCTGGCTGCGGGCTATTCAGCGCAGGGCCATTTTCCAGGCCGCGCCTTTGGTCTGCGCCACGCTGATTTTTTCGGCGTAGGCGATGTTCTTGATGAAGCCGCCATGCACCAGCCGTGGGGAGGTATGGAAGTAGTCCCAGGTGGTGGTGCCGTCATGGCTCTGCAGGTCTTGACTGTCGTAAGGGATTTCGAGGGTGACTGGCGACGCGGTTGCTGGCGTCGAGAAATCGCCGTCGATCATGCTGTAGCCTGCCTTGTCGTTACCGGCCCACAGCTGAATGTCAATGGTGCTGCCCTCCGGTACGGCCAGCGATGCAGGCCAGGACACTTCGATCGTGAGGGTTTCTTTGCTCATGCTGAACATCCTTTTTTGATGGGTTGACCGCACTCGCTGTCTGAACGAGCGCGGCAAGAAAGGATGCTAAGCACCGAGGCTTGAGGGATACAGATGGAAACGCTGGGCCTATCGGCCTGGCACCAGGGTCAGCCGCTGGTTGCCATAGGCCCGGGCAAAATGCTGCGGCTGTATTGGCAGGCTCATGAACCGGCCCTTGAACCAGGCATCGAGCCCATCGCTGAAATGGGCACTGGCCGGGTTACCGGATTGTCCGGTGCTGGTCAGTACCTGTAGTGGTTCTGCCTGGCCAAAGTCGACGATCATGCGTGCCGAGGCCGGCAGGCGGGTGTCGAAATCGCTGCCCCACGCATAAGGCGTCAGGGCCAGGGTGCTGAAGTCACCGCCAGCCGCCTGTGGCGATCGGCTGAGCGCATCGCCCAGGCCGTGGTAAGCAGGGGCAGGCCAGCGATATTGGTGCAATTTGCCCCATTGCCAGGCGCGGCGGTCGGCACCCAGCTGGGCTGTACCTGCATCCACGGCAGCGGCCAGGCTGCGGGCCAGGATGGCCGGTTTGTCTTCCTTCTGCGCCGTGGTGCGATCATCCCAGAACGGGCTGTCTTCGCGGCCAAGCAGGTGGTCGGCCTGGGCCGAGTAGGACAGGCGCGCATTGCTGACGAACGCCTGCCAGGCAGTGCCGGATTGCGGGCCGAGGTCGTCGAGGAAGGTCTGGAGCGCCACTTCCTGTAGGAACAGCTCATACAGCGCGGCATCCGCTGATACCGGGCTCAGGCGACCATCGAACGCCTTGAGGCGGGCCAGCGCGTCGCGGGCCTTGTCGCGCTGGGCGGCTGGCAGAGCGTCGATCGCTTGCTTGAGCGGTTGGGCCATGCCAGGGGCGTCGAACATCTGCTTGAGCTTGTCGGCCAGCAGCGTCTGCTGGTCGTTTTGCAGGGCCATCAGGCTGCGGCTGTCGTGACGGCCATTGCCGGCCAGCTGGCCCAGGCGCTCGGCGCGTTCGGGGTAATACCAGGTGTTGGACAGCTGCATGCCGTAGCCGCGTGGCAAGCTGCGCTGGTTGGCATGGGCGATCCAGCCGGCCGGCGGGTCCTGGTCGTAGGGGTGCAGCATCGGGTCGGCGTAACCGTCCCAGTCGTAGCGACCCTCCCAGCCCGGAGATGGCAGCAGGCCCTGGCCCTCACGGCGGTTCGGGTAGCGGCCGCTGACTTGCCAGCCAATGTGCTCAGGTTCGGCAAACACGAAGTTGAGTGCGGCAGCCGCCACCTCGCGGGTGCTGTCAAACGCGCGTTCCACGGTTTGCGCTCGGGTCAGGTCGAACAGCGCATCCAGGCTGCGATCACCCTTGGGCTGCGGCAAGTTAAGGGCCAGCCCAAGGCTGGGGCTGCCGGTCTGGGCGAGCAGGGTACCGTGGCGGGTGTCGTACATCACTTCGCGCAGCGGGCGTTGGCCACGGACGAAGAAGGTTTCGCTGCGTGCGCGAGCGGGCAACCACTTGCCGTCGGCCAGGTAGCTGACCTGGCTGCCCTGATGGCGCAGCCGTTCCAGGTACAGGTCCTGGTTGTCGGCCATCACCGCGCTGCTGCTCCAGGCCAGCTTGCCGTTGTAGCCGGCCAGGACGATGGGCAGGCCCGGCAACGACAGGCCTGCAACCTGGTACTTGCCGGTGTGGATCTGCACCGGGCTCAGGGCCCAGGCTGCGCGGCTGTCGCTTGCCAACAGGCTTTTTCCGCTGCGGCTGCGTTGCGGGCCCAGGGCCAGGTTGGCCGAGCCCGGGCTGCCGAGCAGGTTCAGGTCGGCGAGCTTCTGGCTGGCGGCTGCCAGCGCAGCCAGGCCCGGTAGTTGGCTGCTCAGGTTCAGACCCTTCAGCTTGTCTGCCTCAGCTTCAGCCAGGGGTTCGTCTGGCGCGCCAGGCAGCAGCCAAGGCAGCTTATCGCTGCCGACCTTTTGCGCCAGGGTCAGGGCGCTGAGTTCTTCCTGCAGGTTCACCGACTGGCTGAAGGCATACAGGCTGAAGATCAGCGCCGAATCCTCGGGCTTCCAGTATTCCGGGCGGTAGCCGCTGCTGGCGAGGTTGGCCGGCAGTTTGTCGCGGTAGCGGAACAGGTAGGCATTGACCCCGCGGGCGTAGACTTCGAAGAAGCGCTTGAGCCGGGGCGAAGCATCGGCGTACAGCTGGGTGGCGTTGTGCTTGAGGTTGGCAGCGCGCATCAGGCGGTCGATGTCCAGCGCCTCGCTTCCGGCCAGTTCCGCCAGGCGGCCTTGGGCCAGCAGGCGCATGGCGAGCATTTGCCCGATACGGTCGCCGGCGTGGACGTAGCCGAGGCTGAACAGTGCATCATGGAAGCTGCTGCTTTCGATCAGCGGTGCGCCCATGGCGTTGCGGCGCACCGAAACATTCTGCGCCAGGCCTTTGAGCGGCTGCACGCCGGTGGTCGGTGGCACACTGTCCTGATAGCCGCCCATCTGGCAACCGGCAAGCCCGAGCATGCCGAGCAGCGTGGCAGCGGTGGCGAACCGTGGGCGGAAGGGAGGAAGGACGGGGGCGGCCATGACAAGGGCTCCTGCAAGGCGTGGCGGGGTTCGAATGGCGCTAAGGTAGTGAGCGCGCAGGCGCCGTGCAAGGTGCGGTGAAGCTTTATTTACCAGCGGTCGGTAGCTTCAAGCTGCATGAGGTGCGGGCCTGCATTTTCCTGCAACTTGAAGCTTGCCGCTTTAAGGCTTGATCAGGCCCCGTGGCACTTCTTGAATTTCTTTTCGCTGCCGCACGGGCACGGGTCGTTGCGGCCGACGTCCTTCAATGCATTGCGAACCGGCTCCTGATGGCCGTGATTGCAATGCGGGCCGTGCACATGGCCGTGGTCGTGATCGTGGTGATGATCGTGTCCGTGGTTGCAGTCGGGGCCATGAACATGGGGTTGTTGGGTCATTGCAGGGTTACTCCGGTAAGAAATCACCGGGGATTATCTCACCACTGCGCGATAAGTGCAGGTCCCGGTGGATGATCAGCCCGGTCTCGAGTTCGCCTTGCAAGCGGTAGTGCAGCGGCTGCTCGCTCTTGAGCAGTTTGGCCAACGGCTTGAGCTGGCGCCACAGATTGGTCCGCGCAGTGATCTTCAAGGTGCGCCGGGCATGCCCGCCGACACTGCGCCAGACACTGGCCTGATCCTCTACCAGCATCAGGTCGTTGAGCCAGACCGAATAAGCCAGGTTACGAATGAACAGGCGGCTGTCATTGGGGTTGTCGACACGCAGGTGCAAGACGAACTCCTGCTCCAGCAAGCGCGCCTTGACTGTTTCGACCCTGACCAGGTGCACCTGCGGGTCGCGCCAGTCATCGTCACCCCATATCGCGCAACCCGCCGGCAACGTCAGCAGAGCGCTGAGCAGGAACAGGCGGGCCAGGGCGATCACGCTCAGTTACCGACGTAGCCGGCGCAGCATTTCTTGAATTTCTGCCCGCTGTTGCAGGGGCAGGGGTCATTGCGGCCAGCCTTGAGCTCAACGGTCGGGTCGATGAAGTACCAGCGCCCGTCATGCTGCACGAAGGCGGAGCGCTCGCGGTGCTGGTGATCACCCTCCAGATCGTGCCAGCGCGCCGTGAACGTGACAAAGGCATGCTCAGGCTGGCCTCCGAGCACCTCGGCGTTCTCCACCTCCAGGCCAAGCCAGGTGCTCTGGGCGCTCCAGGCCGCAATCGCGTTGCGATCCAGACCCGTCTGCTGGGCTGGCAAGGTGGTGCCTACCAGGTAATCGATCAGGCCGAGCACGTAGGCGCTGTAGCGCGAGCGCATCAGTGCCTGGGCATCCGGTGCCGGGGTGCCGGCGTGGTAGTGCCCGCAGCAGGCGTCCAGCAGGTTACCGCTGCCACAGGGGCAAACCGAGACACTCATTGATCACCACCAGTACTTGCCGAAGTTTTCAGGGTTGGCCCAGAACCTGGCGTTGAGCCAGTCGGGGACCTGCTTGTAGTCATGTAGATCATAGGTGAACAGGCTCAAGACCTGCTCGTCGCGTCGGAATTTCTCGCTGGCCGACAGGGCCAGGGCAAAAAAATCGGTCTCCTGCCAGCCACAGGCGTGCAGGTCGGCCAGCACGGCGACACGGCTGGCGTTGAGGTTGCGGATGCCACCCAGCAGTTCCAGGCCAGCGCGTTTGGGCAGGTGCTCCAGGCAGTCCACCAGCAATGCCAGGTCGAAGCGTTGTGCGGCAACATGCGCTGCAAGCGCGCCTGGCTGGCACGTTTCAATCGTCACCTGCGGATGTGCCTGGGCAAACGCCTCAAGGGCAGGAAAACGCGTGCCTACCAGCAGCAGACGTTGCGGGGTGAAGCGCTCCAGCAGGGCCGCCAGGGCCTGCTGGGGTGTACGTTGGGAAAAACCGTCGGTCATTGCCAATCCTCGTTCAGGTCTTCCAAGACTAACGGGCTGTCGGCCGTGGGCAAAGCGCCGTATGACCGTGTCGTGGCTTATTGCTGGCAGGGATGAGAAGCGCGGTCTTTACTCCCATGGATCGGCCTTATGCCGATTCCCCCTAGGAGAAGCTACGAAATGAGCATAGTACGCACAGCGATACCCCTGGTACTGCTCACCAGTGTGTTGACTGGTTGTGCAGGTTTGCAAAAAACCGACTGGCCGAAGTGCGCTGCCGTCGGGGGTGTGGGCGGCGCTGCCCTGGGCGCCATCGAAAGCTCCAGCTGGGCTGGCTGGGGTGCGTTGCTGGGTGGTGGCCTGGCAGCTGGCTATTGCTGGGCCAACGGTGATGGAGACGAGGATGGTGATGGCGTGCCGGACAGCCGTGACAAGTGCCCAGGTACACCACGTGGTGTGCAGGTCGACGCCAATGGCTGCCCGCCAGAGCCGGCGCCCGTGGTCGAGGAAGTCGTGGTACAGAAGGAGGAAGTCATCGTCATCCGTGACGTGCACTTCGAGTTCGACTCTGCGCGCCTGACCCCAGCCGACAAGGAACGCCTGAACACCATTTCCACACGCCTGAAGCAGGAAGCGCCGAGCGCTCGTCTGAGCGTCACCGGCCACACCGACAGCGTGGGCTCCGACAGTTACAACCAGAACCTGTCCGAGCGCCGTGCCCACTCGGTGACCGATTACCTGGTCGAGAGTGGTGTGCCACGCGCCAGCTTCGTGTCGGTGGTCGGTGCCGGCGAAACCCAGCCTGTAGCGGACAACGCCACAGCCGATGGGCGTTCGATGAACCGTCGCACCGAGATCAAGATCGAGCGCTGACGGCGTGCGCCCGCGCCTTGAGAAGTGGCGCGGGCGCGTCTTTACTCCTGTAGGCCGGTTGCGGCCAACGACACAGGAGCATTCATCATGAGTGTCATGTCAAAGGCGGCGCTGCCGTTGCTGGTGGTTTCCAGTCTGCTGGCAGGCTGCGCCACCCACAGTGACGGCAGTGCGCCCCTCAATCAACGGACCTGGCCCATCTGCAGCCTGCTCGGTGGGCTGGCCGGCGGTGGCCTGGGCGCTATCGAAAGCTCGAGCTGGGCTGCAGGCGCTGGCGCCCTGGGTGCGATCGCCGGCGGCCTGATCTGTTACGCCCAGGATGGGGACGAAGATGAGGATGGCGTCTTCGATCGCCGTGACCGTTGCCCTGACACGCCTGCCGGCACGGCGGTCGACCACATGGGCTGCCCGCTGCCGCAGTATCCGCCCAGCCAACCTGCACCTGAGCCCCAGCCAGAGGTGATCTCCCTCGACGATCAGGGCCAGGTGATGTTCGCATTCGACTCTGCCGACTTGACGGTGGGCAGCCAGCAACGGCTGCAAAGCCTGTTGCCCAGGCTCAGCGAGTTGGGTGTATCGCGGATCAAGGTGGTTGGCCATACCGACAATGTCGGGTCTGACAGTTACAACCAGGCACTCTCTGAGCGGCGCGGGGCCAGCGTCGCACAGTATTTGATCAGCCAGGGCCTGGCACCGCAGAAGGTAACGAGCGAAGGGCGCGGGGCTAGCGAGCCGGTGGCAGAAAACGACACCGAACAAGGCCGTGCGCAAAACCGGCGGGTGGACCTGCACCTGAACTGAGCAGCGATGGGAGCGGCAGATGAAATTCATTCTGGGCGTGGGTAAAACCCTGACCATCGCTTTCTGGGGCGTGGTGCTGTTCAACCAGATGCTGCCACAGCCGCTGCCGTTCAATCTGTTGATCAATGCCGCAGGCATCGCCTTGCTGGGGCTGCACGTTCTGGAAGTGCTGTTCTTCAACGGCAGCTTGCGTGGGCGCAGCCACCGCTGGTTCGATCGTTTGCAGATACTGCTGACGGGCATTTTCCACGTGATGTCCATACCGCGGCAGGCAGAGCTGACGCGCCGTGGCTGACCACGGCGCTGCCTCGCTATGTCGGTAGCCGCGAACTGGCCACCGCCACCACCGCCAGCCCCAGCAGGAGGTTGGCCCCGACCATGCGCCGGATCCGGCCCAGTGCCGCAGCACCTGCGGCCCAGTCTTCGGCCTGCACGGCAGCCTTCAGCTCAGGCAGCAACAGCGCCTGGATACGCATGAACAGCGCGAACATGGCGATCCCGCCCCCCATCATCACCTGTACATACCGGGGGGCTGTCTCGAAACCGTTGAAGCGCATGTGCAACATGCCGATACCACTTATCGCCAGAATGGCTACCGCCAGCCAGACCCATCTGAAGAAACGTCGGAAAACTTCCACCCAGAGCCGAAGCCGGGCTGGCCCCTCAAGGGCTGCAACCGTTGCCGGGCGCAGCACCAGCCAGGCGAAGAACATGCCGCCGACCCACACAAGGGCGGCCAGGACATGCAGTGTGTAGGGGAGGGCAAAGGCAAGCATCCGGATCTCCATGCGGCACAATGGGCAATAGCGGGGTATGATAGCCGCCCCATGCGAAACACTGAAAATATATCCAGCCCTTCGGGCGCCTGCAGACCATGATCAGCAACGAACTCAAAGCCACCATCCAGGGCGCCTACTCGCGTTTTCTCGAAGCCAAGAGCCTCAAGCCGCGTTATGGCCAGCGCCTGATGATCGCCGAAGTGGCCAAGGTACTCGGCGACATCGCCTGCGACGACGAAGGCCGCCGCGCGGGCGAGCCTGCCGTGGTCGCGGTCGAGGCGGGTACCGGTACCGGCAAGACGGTCGCCTATAGCCTGGCCGCAATCCCGGCCGCCAAGGCGGCTGGCAAGCGCCTGGTGATCGCCACCGCGACCGTGGCCCTGCAGGAGCAGATCGTCTTCAAGGACCTGCCCGACCTCATGCGCAGCAGCGGCCTGAACTTCAGCTTCGCCCTGGCCAAGGGCCGCGGCCGCTACCTGTGCCTGTCCAAGCTCGACGTCCTGCTGCAGGAGGGCCATGCGCAATCGGCCACTGCCCAGCTGTTCGAGGAAGAGGGCTTTCACATCGAGGTCGACGAGCGCAGCCAGAAGCTGTTCAACAGCATGATCGAGAAGCTCGCCGGCAATCGTTGGGACGGCGACCGTGACAGCTGGCCCGAGGCCCTGGAAGACCAGGACTGGGCGCGGCTGACTACCGACCACAGCCAATGTACCGGCCGCCACTGCCCGAACTTCCAGCAGTGCGTGTTCTACAAGGCCCGCGAAGGCATGGGCAAGGTCGATGTGATCGTCACCAACCACGACATGGTCCTGGCCGACCTGGCCCTGGGTGGCGGCGCGGTGCTGCCTGACCCGCGTGACACGATGTACGTGTTCGACGAAGGCCACCACCTGCCCGACAAGGCCATCGGCCACTTCGCTCACTTTTCCCGTTTGCGCTCCACTGCCGACTGGCTGGAGCAGACCGCCAAGAACCTGACCAAGCTGTTGGCCCAGCACCCGTTGCCGGGCGATCTGGGCAAGCTGATCGAGCAGGTGCCGGAGCTGGCGCGGGAAATCCGCACCCAGCAACAGTTCATGTTCACCTTGTGCGAGCAAGTCGCCGACTTCCGTCCCAGCGAGGACGTGGAGGGGCGTGAGCGCCCGCGCTATCGCTTCGAAGGCGGCGTGGTACCCGAGCAGATCCGCGACGTCGGCATCGAGCTGAAAAAGGGCTTCGCCCGCCTCAACGACCTGTTCACTCGCCTGGCCGACCTGCTCAAGGAAGGCATGGACGGCGAGGTCAACATCGGTATCGCCAGCCATCAGGCCGAAGAGTGGTACCCCTTGTTCGGCAGCCTGGTCACCCGCGCCCAAGGCAACTGGGAGCTGTGGACCGCCTTCACTGCCGAGGACCCGCAAGACAGCCCGCCCATGGCCCGCTGGTTGACCCTGGCCGAAAGCGGCGCGCTGTTCGACATCGAGGTCAACGCCAGCCCCATTCTGGCAGCCGAAATGCTGCGGCGCAGCCTGTGGAGCGTGGCCCATGGCGCGCTGGTAACCTCGGCGACGCTGACCGCGCTGGGCAAGTTCGACCGTTTCCGCATGCGCTCGGGCCTGCCGCGCGATGCGATGACCTGCGTGGTGCCCAGCCCGTTCGTGCATGGCGATGCCGGCCTGCTGCGGGTGCCCGACCTCAAGGCCGACCCGCGCGATGCTGCGGCGCATACCGCTGCGATCATCCGCGAGCTGCCGAACATCGTCGAGGACGCCCGCGGTGCGCTGGTACTGTTCTCCTCGCGCAAACAGATGCAGGAAGTCTTCGACGGCCTGGACCGCGACTGGCGCAAGCTGGTGCTGATTCAGGGCAACCTGTCCAAGCAGGAAACCCTGAACAAGCACAAGGCGCGGGTCGATGATGGCCAGCACAGTGTGCTGTTCGGTCTGGCCAGCTTCGCCGAGGGCGTCGACCTGCCCGGTGCCTACTGCGAGCATGTGGTGATCGCCAAGATCCCCTTCGCCGTGCCTGACGATCCGGTCGAGGCGGCACTGGCCGAGTGGATCGAGGCCCGCGGTGGCAACCCCTTCATGGAAATTGCCGTACCCGATGCATCGTTGAAGCTGATTCAGGCCTGCGGTCGCCTGCTGCGTACCGAGCAGGACCGGGGCGTCATTACCTTGCTTGACCGGCGTCTGGTCACCCAACGCTACGGCAAGGCTATTCTCAATGCGCTGCCGCCCTTCCGGCGGGAGATTTCCTGAAGGCCGGAGCATGATGTGCCGGCCCGTTGTCCACCACTCTGTCGCGGGCCCATGAGGGCCTGGAAGGAGAGCCTGAGCCCTATGATCCGCCGCACCTTGCCTGCTGTTCTCACCCTGTTGTTCAGCGCCTCTGCAATGGCCGGGCAGCAGACGCTGTTCAGCTTCGTGCGCCCGGCTTCGGTCGTCAATGTGGCCACTGAGGGGGCCGGGATGCCGCAGTACAACGCAGAACAGACCGCAGAAGGCGAGGTGTTGCGGCGGGTGGTGTTCAACCCGGTCGAACGGCCGACCCTGCGGCTGAGCCCTCACAGTGGCGCATGGGATTGGTCGGCCGGGCAGTTTCTGACCTTGCGCCTGCAAAGTGCCATGGACTGGGCACTGACCGTCGATGTCACGGTGCTGGGCAGCGATGGCCGTACCCTGACCAGCCGTATCGACCTGCCTGCAGGGCCTGCGCAGACGGTCATGGTGCCGCTCAAGGCCAGTTCCCCCCTGAGCCAGGGCATGCGCGCCGGCCCACCGATGCCCTGGACCCATGAAGGGCAACGGTTGCTGCTGACCAGCAGCGCCGGTGAGGTCGATCTCAAGCAGGTGGTATCTGTCAGCTTGAGCATCCCCGGCCCCAAGGTTGCGCAGAACCTGCTGATCGAGAAGGTCGGTATTCAGGACGACGACCTTGCCTACCAGGCGGCCTACCACGCACTGATCGATGCTTATGGCCAGTCCACGCGCGGCCGCTGGCCCGAAAAGGTGGTCAGCGATGAACAACTGAAAGCTGCTGACAACCGCGAGCAGCAACAGCTCAAGGCCTGGCTGGCCGAGCATCACAAGCAACAGCTGGACAGCTACGGCGGCCTGCTTGCCGGGCCGGCGTTCGACGCCAAGGGTTTCTTCCGTACGGAAAAGCGTGACGGCCGCTGGCACCTGGTAACCCCCGAGGGCCATCCGTTCTACTCGTTGGGCGTCAATGCCGTGGCTGCCGATGGCGGGCGTACCTATGTCGCGGGCCGCGAAGGGATGTTCGGCGTGCTGCCGGGCGAAGGTGACGCGCTTGCCGCCTTTTATGGCGAGGGCAACAACGATGATGGCAATGCATCGTCGCAGGGGCGCAACTTCAAGAAGGGGCGTTGGTTCGACTTCTATGCAGCCAACATCCAGCGCGCCCATGGCAAACCTTGCCCGGCAGGGAGGAGGGGCAACCTGCCCCGCCCTGCCCGCCCCTTGCGCTGGATAGCGCTCGTTGGCAGGCGCATACGCTCGACCGGTTGCAGGCCTGGGGCTTCAACACCCTGGGCAACTGGAGCGACCCTGAACTTGGCCAGGCCAAACGCATGCCCTATACCCTGCCGCTGTCGATCGTCGGTGACTATGCCAGCATCAGCACAGGCATGGACTGGTGGGGGCGCATGCCCGACCCGTTCGATCCGCGTTTCGCCATGGCCACCGAGCGTGCCGTGGCCATCGCCGCCCGTGACCACCGGGATGATCCCTGGCTGATTGGGTACTTTGCCGATAACGAGCTGGCCTGGGCTGCGCCTGGCAATGACCCCAAGGCCCGTTACGGCCTTGCCTATGGCACCCTGCGTCTGACAACCGATGTGCCGGCCAAGCGTGCCTTCCTCAAGCAACTGCGCGACAAGTACCGTAACCAGCAGGGGCTGTCCAAGGCCTGGGGCATCGACCTGCAAGCCTGGGAATTGATGGAAGACCCAGGCTTCGAGGCGCCGCTGCCCAACCCCGAGCACCCTGAGATCGAACGCGATTACCAGCACTTCCAGCAGGTGTTCGCCGAAACCTATTTCAAGACCATCGCCGATTCGCTGAACTGGCATGCGCCCAACCACCTTTTGCTGGGCGGGCGCTTTGCCGTCAGCACACCCGAAGCGGTCAAGGCCTGCGCCGAGTTCTGCGATGTGCTGAGCTTCAACTTCTATACCCTCAAACCCGATGACGGCTACGACTTCGCCCAGCTGGCGGAGCTGGACAAGCCGGTGCTGGTGTCCGAATTCCAGTTCGGTTCCCGTGACCGTGGGCCTTTCTGGCCGGGGCCGGTGGAAGTGGCGCGTGAAGAGGATCGGGGCCCGGCCTACGGCAACTTCCTCAAGGCGGCACTGGCGCAGCCGATGATCGTCGGCGCTCACTGGTTCCAGTACCTCGACCAGCCTGCCAGCGGGCGTTTGCTCGATGGTGAAAACGGGCACCTAGGGCTGGTGGCGATCACCGATATGCCATATCCGGGTTTTGTCGAGGCGGTGCGCAAGCGTAACCGGCAGGCCGTTGGTCAGTTGAGCAGCCTGTTGCACGAAGGGAGCTCTACCACGGGCGCGCCAACCGACGAGGCGCCCTGAAAAGGGTGCTTTTCTGCGTGATCATCCAGCCTTGCCCAGTAGGCAAAACCGCCAACTACTGAAACAATGCCTCCCTTTTTCAGCAAGGTCGAACGGAGAACAGGCGGGTGCAGATCCAGGGTCACTATGAGCTGAAGTTCGAGGCAGTGCGCGAAGCGTTTGCGGCATTGTTCGATGATCCCCAGGAGCGCGGCGCGGCGCTGTGCATCCAGGTCGGTGGCGAGACTGTAATCGACCTTTGGGCGGGCAGCGCCGACAAAGATGGCCAGCAGGCCTGGCACAGCGATACCATCGCCAATCTGTTCTCCTGCACCAAGACCTTCACTGCCGTCACCGCACTGCAACTGGTCGGTGAGGGCAAGCTGGCGCTGGATGCTCCGGTGGCGCGCTACTGGCCCGAGTTTGCCCAGGCAGGCAAAGAGAGCGTCACCCTGCGCCAGCTGCTCAGCCACAGGGCGGGTTTGCCCGCCATCCGCGAGCTGCTGCCAGCAGAGGCCCTGTATGACTGGCAAACCATGGTCGATGCGCTGGCCGCCGAAACACCTTGGTGGGCGCCGGGTACCGCGCACGGCTATGCCGCCATCACCTACGGCTGGCTGATCGGCGAGCTGATCCGCCGCGCCGATGGCCGTGGCCCAGGGGAGTCGATCGTGGCGCGTACCGCGCGGCCGCTGGGGCTGGACTTCCATGTAGGCCTGGCGGACGAAGAATTCGATCGCGTGGCCCATATCGCACGCGGCAAGGGCAACGCCGGCGATGCTGCCGCCCAGCGCTTGCTGCAGGTGACCATGCGTGAGCCCGAGGCGTTGTCTACCCGTGCGTTCACCAACCCGCCGGCCATCCTCACCAGCACCAACAAGCCTGAGTGGCGCCGCATGCAGCAACCGGCGGCCAACGGTCACGGCAATGCCCGTAGCCTGGCGGGTTTCTATGCCGGCCTGCTCGACGGCAGCTTGCTCGAGTCCGAATTGCTCGATGAACTGACGCGTGAACACAGCATCGGCGAGGATCGTACCCTGCTGACCCAGACCCGTTTCGGCCTTGGCTGCATGCTGGACCAACCCACAGTGGCCAACGCCACCTTCGGCCTGGGTGCGCGGGCCTTTGGGCATCCCGGCGCAGGTGGTTCGGTCGGTTTTGCCGACCCCGAGCACGACGTTGCCTTCGGTTTCGTGGTCAATACCCTTGGCCCTTACGTGCTCATGGACCCAAGAGCCCAGCAACTGGTGCGTGTCCTTGGCACTTGCCTTTGATCGGGTAACGCGGGTATTGCGCAACCCCTTTGACTATCCTCAATGCCAACGCCTCAAGTGTGTGGGCAAAATTTCTTTCTATTTCATGGTGTATCGCTGATGTCTTCACATAAAACCTTAGCTCTCGCCCTGTGCCTGACCGCTATGACCGGCTGCGCCAGCCATTCTCAGGATGCCTCGAAGGGCGGCCTCAGCAGCTGGTGGCCATTCGGTACGGACGAGGTCGCCGAGCAGGAAGTGAAGCAGGCCGTCACCGAAAAAGTCGCCAAGGCCGATGCCAAGTCCGAGAGCGCCAGCCGCTGGTGGTGGCCCTTTGGCGGTGACGACAAGCAGGCCAAGGGCCCGGTTGTACCAAAAATCGACGAAAAGGCCACCCAGGCCTGGCTCGATCAGTACGAGCCAAAACTGCGTGAAGCGATCAAGGACAGCAAACTGGAGCTGGAGCGCCGTGAGAATGTGTTGGTTGTGACCATCCCGGCTGACAGCTCCTACAACCCGGACCGTCCGAACATGCTGTTGCCTATGAGCCTGGGCCCGATTACCCGTGTGGCCAAAGCCGTCGAAGGCGACCCCAAGACTGCCGTGCTGGTGCTGGGCCACGCCGACACCAGCGGCGCTGCTGCTACCAACCAGAAGCTCAGCCTGGAGCGCGCCGCTTCCGTGTCGGCGATCTTCCGTTTGAGCGGCTTGAAGCGTGACCGTCTTTCGCTCAAGGGCATGGGCTCTGAAATGCCGCGCGCGGCCAACGACAGCGTCGAAGGCCGGTCCCTTAACCGCCGCGTGGAGATGCTGTTGACCCCGCAGAACACCATGCTTGCCCTGATGGCCAAATATCAGCGGCCAGCGCCGGCACCGGCCTCGATGGTCGCTGTCCAGGACGCTAAGGCACCCGCTACCAAGGCAGCTGTTACCAAACCAGCCGCCAAGGCAGCGGCCAAACCTGCTGCCAAAAAGCCTGCAGCCAAAGCCAAGGCACCTGCTAAAACCACCGCCAAAAAGAAAGCCGCGCCGGCCAAGCCCGCTGCCAAGAAAGCTACGGCCGAGAAAAAAGTAGCCGCCAACAGCCCTGCGAAGACCAACTGATCGTCAAGGAAACGCAGCCATGACCCAATCCCTGGCCGATATGCGCCGCGACTACACCCGTGATGGCCTGGCAGAAGCCCAGGCGCCGGGCGAGCCGTTCGCTCTGTTCCATCAGTGGTTCGCCGATGCGGTAAAGACCGAGCAGGCACCGGTGGAGGCCAATGCCATGACCCTCGCCACGGTCGACGGTGATGGCCGTCCCCATTGCCGCGTTTTGCTGCTCAAGGGGCTCGACGACCGAGGGTTCACCTTCTTCACCAACTACGACAGCGCCAAGGGCCAGCAACTCCAGGCCAACCCCTACGCTGCCATGACCTTCTTCTGGCCGGCGCTGGAGCGTCAGGTGCGCATTGAGGGGCGTGTGGAAAAGGTTACGCCCCAAGAGTCGGATGACTATTACCAGGTCCGCCCGCTGGGGAGCCGCCTTGGGGCCTGGGCGTCACCGCAAAGCCGGGTGATTGCCAGCCGCGAGGCGCTCGAAGGGCTGGTGAAGGCCACTGAGGCCCGGTTCTCCGACACCCAGCCCCACTGCCCCGAGCATTGGGGAGGCTACCGCCTGCTGCCCGAGCGCATCGAGTTCTGGCAAGGGCGGGCGAGCCGGCTGCACGACCGGCTGAACTATCGGTGGGTCGATGGCCAGTGGCAGCGCGAGCGCCTGGCTCCGTGACGTTCATGGGGCTGCGCGGTAGCCCCATGTATGCTGTCACCACTTCAATGCAGTAAACCCTGACTATCCTCTGTCTAGATTTCCAGGCCCGGCTCGGAGACTGTACCGTAGCTGAACGGAAATAATTTTATGGCTTTGCTACCGTGACAGCCGTCGAGGTGCAGCGTCTAATGGACACCTGACTTATGGAGACTTTACCCATGCGTAAATCCGCTTTGCTGGTGGCGACCTTTACCACCATGTCGTTGTTGTTGGGCGGCTGTGCTTCGAGCCTGACCGGCGACAGCTACTCCCGTGATGAGGCCCGTCGCGTGCAGACCGTGCGCATGGGTACTATCGAGTCCCTGCGTCCGGTCAAGATCGAAGGCACCAAAACCCCTATCGGCGGCGGTGCAGGCGCGATTGTCGGTGGTGTTGCCGGCAGTGCCATTGGTGGTGGCCGTGGCAGTATCGTTGCAGCGGTAATCGGTGCCGTGGCCGGTGGCCTGGCGGGTTCCGCTGCCGAGGAAGGCATCACCCGCACCCAAGGTGTCGAAATCACCGTGCGTGAGGACGATGGCAGCATGCGCGCCTACGTTCAGGCCGTGCAGGAGAACGAAATCTTCCGCGTCGGTGAGCGTGTGCGCATCATGACTGTCGACGGTACCAGCCGCGTTACGCACTGACCGCGCCAAAACAAAACCCCGAACTGGCCAGGCCCGTTCGGGGTTTTTTATTTGCCTGCCCTGGCCCTGTCGCCGGCTTACAGCCCAAGCATATCCCGCGCCACGGCTTCGGCAATGCGAATGCCATCAACACCCGCCGAAAGAATGCCCCCGGCGTACCCGGCACCTTCACCTGCAGGGAACAACCCCTTCACGTTCAGGCTCTGGTAATCCTCGCCGCGGGTGATGCGCAGCGGCGAGGAGGTGCGTGTCTCGATGCCAGTCAGCACTGCATCATGCAGGTTGTAGCCTTTGATCTGTCGATCGAAGGCTGGCAGCGCCTCGCGGATTGCCTCGATGGCGAAATCCGGCAAACTAGGCGCCAGGTCACCCAAGGTCACGCCCGGCTTGTAAGACGGCTCGACGCTACCCAGCGCGGTGGAGGGTTTGCCGGCGACGAAGTCACCCACCAACTGTGCCGGTGCCTGATAGTTGCTACCGCCCATTACATAAGCGTGCGCCTCCAGGCGCTCCTGCAGCTCGATACCCGCCAGCGGGCCGCCCGGGTAATCGCGCTCAGGGTCGATACCGACCACGATGCCGGAGTTGGCGTTGCGCTCGTTACGCGAATACTGGCTCATGCCATTGGTGACGACGCGGCCTGGTTCGCTGGTGGCAGCGACCACGGTACCGCCGGGGCACATGCAGAAGCTGTATACGGAGCGGCCGTTCTTGGCGTGGTACACCAGCTTGTAGTCAGCGGCACCCAGTTTCGGGTGACCGGCATATTTGCCAAGGCGCGCCTTGTCGATCAGCGTTTGCGGGTGCTCGATACGGAAGCCCACCGAGAAGGGCTTGGCTTCCATGAACACGCCTTTGCCGTGCAGCATGCGGAAGGTGTCACGGGCGCTGTGGCCCAAGGCAAGCACCACGTGGCGCGACTGCAGCTGCTCGCCGCTCTCCAGCACCACGCCGCTCAGTTGGCCATCGTCGATCAGCAGGTCGGTGACTTTTTCCTGGAAGCGCACTTCACCGCCCAGGGCGATGATGTCCTGGCGCATCTGCTCGACCATGCCGGTCAGGCGGAAGGTACCGATGTGCGGCTTGTTGATGTAGAGGATCTCGTCCGGCGCACCGGCCTTGACGAACTCTTCCAGTACCTTGCGGCCATGGTGAAGCGGGTCCTTGATCTGGCTGTACAGCTTGCCGTCGGAGAAGGTCCCGGCACCGCCTTCGCCGAACTGCACGTTGGACTCGGGGTTGAGCACGCTCTTGCGCCACAGGCCCCAGGTGTCCTTGGTGCGCTGGCGCACTTCCTTGCCACGCTCCAGGATGATCGGCTTGAAGCCCATCTGAGCGAGCAGCAGGCCGGCGAAGATGCCGCACGGGCCGAAGCCGACCACGACCGGACGCTCCTGCAGGTCGGCAGGGGCGTGGCCAACGTACTTGTAGGTGACATCCGGCGCGACGCTGATATTGCGATCGTCAGCGAACTTGGCTAGTAGCTCCGCTTCGTTGCTGGCTTCAAGGTCGATGGTGTAGATGAACAGCAATTCGCTGTTCTTCTTGCGCGCATCGTAGCTGCGCTTGAACAGGTTGAAGCTGAGCAGTTGCTCATCGCGGATGCCCAGGCGCTGGACAATGGCTTCGCGCAGCGCTTCGTCGGGATGGTCCAGGGGCAGCTTCAGTTCGGTGATTCGTAGCATGGCAGGGTCCAGTATCCCGGCCATGGGCGGCCGGCGGCTTTACACAAACCGCCAAGTATAAGCTGTTCGCCGCCCTGACTGGCAGGATAAAAGTGCCCGGCGATCAGTTGTCGCGTGCACCGCCGTAGTAGCCGCAGCCCTGCAGGGTCTGGCCATCGATGCTCAGTTCGGCGCGCAGGTGGTGCACGGCACCGGTGGCAGTATCGACGCAACGCTGCGGGGCGACCCACAGTTCCACCTGCTGGCCGTTGGCTTCGCTGCTCAAGGTCAGGCCGCCGCCGGGCACTTCCTCTTCCAGGAAGGGCAGCGGCAATGGCTCCTTGCCAATGCGGTTGAGCACCATGCCTTTGCCACTGGCCTTGATGTCCCACTCAGGCTCATGGCCGCTGGCGCGCAGGGTCAGCTGCTTGAAGTTGGGATCTTCGCAGGCGCGGGTGGACGGGTCCAGGCGGTACAGGCGGCGCACCTCGAGCTGGCCGTCGCTGTTGGCCTGCTTGCTGCCGGTGAGGCGCCCGCGCACATCGGCGAACAGTTTGTCACCGGCGTCGTCTGCCAGGTTGGCGGCTTCCTGCAAAATGCCGGTGCCGGCCACATCCTTGATCACGAAGCGACGGGGTTCATTGCAGGGCTTGAACAGCAACTGGCCGCCCCCGGCGCTCAATTCGCCCTGCATGCGCACAGTGCCGATGTTCGGATCGCTTGGTGGGGCGGCCAGCATCTGGCAGCCGGCGAACAGGGGCAGCAGGGCGGTGAGTAGCAGGGAAGGGGTGAGGCGCATGGGACGGGGCTCCGGGATGCTTGCATGAAGTGCAGGCCACGGTACCCATGCCAGGCGCTGATCACAAGAGAAAGCGATTTGGGGCCGCTTTGCGGCCCATCGCCGGCAAGCCGGCTGCTACAGGAACAGCGCTGACCCTGTAGGCGCTGGCTTGCCGGCGATGGGCTGCGTAGCAGCCCTGATAAAGCTAACTGACTGGCCTGAACCCGAAGCCCTTTGCCAGTCAACCGCCCAGGTAGGCGTCACGCACTTTCGGGTCGGTCAGCAGCGCCTCCCCCGTGCCTTGCATTACAACCCGGCCATTCTCCAGCACATAGGCCCGATCGGCGACCTTCAACGCCTGGTTGGCGTTCTGTTCCACCAGGAACACCGTCACGCCATCGCGGCGCAACTGTTCGATGATGTCGAAGATCTGCTGGATGATGATAGGCGCCAGGCCCAACGAGGGCTCGTCGAGCAGCAGCAGCTTGGGCTTGCTCATCAGCGCCCTGCCGATGGCCAGCATCTGCTGCTCGCCGCCGGACATGGTGCCGCCGCGCTGGAGATAACGCTCTTTCAGCCTCGGGAACAGTTGCAGGACTTTGTCCAGTTGCTCCTGATAGTCGCCTTTGTCGGTGAAGAAGCCGCCCATGGCGAGGTTTTCCTCGACGGTCAGGCGGGCGAACACACGGCGGCCCTCCGGGACCACGGCGATGCTCTTGCGCATGATGTGCGAAGAAGGCTGGCCGACCAGCTCTTCACCCAGGTACTTGATGCTGCCGCTGTGCGCCTGCGGCGAGCCGCACAGGGTCATCAGCAAGGTTGACTTGCCCGCACCGTTGGCACCAATCAGGGTGACGATCTCACCCTGATTGATCTCGACGTTGACGCTGTGCAACGCCTGGATCTTGCCGTAGAAGGTGGAGACGTTCTCGAACTTCAGCATTTACGCTTCCCCCAGGTAGGCTTTGATCACGTCAGGGTTGTCGCGAATTTCCTCCGGTGTGCCGTTTGCCAGGGGCGTGCCCTGGTTGATGACGACGATATGGTCGGAAATGCTCATCACCAGCTTCATGTCGTGTTCGATCAGCAGCACGGTGACGTTGTGCGACTCACGCAGATAGGCGATCAACGCCTTGAGGTCCTCGGTTTCCTTGGGGTTCAGGCCCGCTGCCGGCTCGTCCAGCATGATGATCCGCGGCTGGGTCATCATGCAGCGGGCGATTTCCAGGCGGCGTTGCTGGCCGTAGGCGAGGGTGCCGGCGGTGCGGTTGGCGAACTCGGTCAGGTTGACCTTCTCCAGCCAGTACTGCGCGCGCTCCAAGGCCTCTTTCTCGCTGCGGCGGAAGCTTGGGGTCTTGAACAGGCCGGCGAAGAAGTTGGTGTTGAGGTGGCGGTGCTGGGCGATCAGCAGGTTTTCCAGCGCGGTCATCTCTTTGAACAGGCGCACGTTCTGGAAGGTCCGCACCACGCCCTTGCGGGCGATCTGGTGGCCGGCCAGGCCCTGGATCGGCTGGCCGTCGAGCAGGATGGTGCCGCCGCTGGGCTTGTAGAAGCCGGTGAGGCAGTTGAACACGGTGGTCTTGCCGGCGCCGTTCGGGCCGATCAGCGCCACTACCTGTTTTTCCTTGACGGTCAGGGCCACGCCGTTGACCGCCAACAAGCCGCCGAAGCGCATGCTCAGGCCGCTGACTTGCAGAATTTCGCGGCTCATCGACGCAGCTCCATGTGTGGACGTTGCATAGGCAGCAAGCCTTGCGGACGCCAGATCATCATCAACACCATCAGCGCACCGAACATCAACATCCGGTATTCGCTGAACTCACGCATCAGCTCAGGTAGCAGGATCATCACGATGGCCGCGAGGATCACGCCCAGTTGTGAGCCCATGCCGCCAAGCACGACGATGGCGAGGATGATCGCCGACTCGATGAAGGTGAACGACTCGGGTGTCACCAACCCTTGACGGGCGGCGAAGAAGCTGCCGGCGAAACCGGCGAAGCAGGCGCCCAGGGTGAATGCCGAGAGCTTGATCACAGTCGGGTTCAGGCCTAGCGCGCGGCAGGCGATCTCATCTTCACGCAGCGCCTCCCAGGCGCGCCCGATGGGCATGCGCAGCAGGCGATTGATGACGAACAGCGCCAGCAGTGCCAGCAACAGTGCCACCAGGTAGAGGAAGATGACCTTGTTGATCGAGTTGTACGGCAACCCGAAGTACTCGTGGAAGGTCTGCATCCCCTCGGCAGCACGCCGCTCGAAGGTGAGGCCGAAGAGCTCCGGTTTGGGGATGTTGCTGATGCCGTTGGGGCCGCCGGTCCAGTCGGTCAGGTTTCGCAGGAACAGGCGGATGATCTCGCCGAAGCCCAGGGTCACGATCGCCAGGTAGTCACCGCGCAGGCGCAGCACCGGGAAGCCGAGCAGGAAGCCGAAGGTCGCGGCCATCAGGCCGGCGATCGGCAAGCATACCCAGAAGCTCCAGCCCAGGTAGTGCGACAGCATCGCATAGCTGTAGGCGCCGACAGCGTAGAAGCCGACGTAACCCAGGTCCAGCAGGCCCGCCAGGCCGACCACGATGTTCAGGCCCAGGCCCAGCAACACGTAGATCAGGATCAGCGTGGCGATGTCGACGGCGCCGCGCGAGCCGAAGAACGGCCAGACCAGCGCCACCGCGATCAGCCCGATGATGATCCAGCGCTGTGTCTTGGGCAGGGTCAGGTAATTGCTTACCGCGGGCGAGATCAGCTTGCGATCCGAGCGGCGGCCCATCACCGAGCTCCACTGCCTGTCGAACAGCACGCGCAGGAACATCAGCACCGAGCATGCGGCGATGATGCCGATGGTGAACGAGCCCTGGCTGTGCACCACCAGGCTGATGCCATCGATGCTCAGTTTCAGGCCCAGCACCGGGAAGGCCACGGCCCACACCAGCAAGGCGCTGAAGAACGCTTGTTTGAGATTTCTGTTCATACTTTTTCAACCTCCGGGCGGCCGAGGATGCCGGTCGGCCGGAACAGCAGGACAAGAACCAACAAGCCGAATGCCACCACGTCCTTGTACTGGTCGCCGAAGATGTCAGCGCCAAAGGCTTCGGCCACGCCCAGCACCAGGCCACCGAGCATCGCGCCCGGAATGCTGCCGATGCCACCCAGTACCGCCGCCGTGAAGGCCTTCAGGCCCACCAGGAAACCGGCGTTGGGGTTGATCACGCCGTACTGCATGCTCAGCAGCACAGCCGCCACCGCCGCCAGCGCGGCACCGATGACGAAGGTCAGGGCGATGATGTTGTTGGTGTTGATGCCCAGCAGGTTGGCCATCTTGATGTCCTCGGCGCAGGCGCGGCAGGCGCGCCCCAGGCGAGAGCGGGAGATGAACAGGGTCAGCAGGGTCATGGCCACCAGGGTGACCACGAACACCAGGATCTGCATGTAGCTGATCAGGACTTCTTCAGCACCGCCTGGCCCGAAGGAGAAGCTCCCGGGGATCAGGTTAGGGATGGATTTGTCCTTGGAATCCTGCGACAGCAGCACGGTGTTCTGCAGGAAAATCGACATGCCGATGGCGGAAATCAGCGGGATCAGACGGTTGCTGTTGCGCAGGGGGCGGTAGGCAACCCGTTCGATGCTGTAGCCATAGGCGCTGGTGACGAAGATCGTCGCGACGAAGGCAACGGTCATCAGGATCGGCAGCGAATGGATACCCATCATGGCCAGCCCTGCGAGGGCGATGAAGGCCACATAGGAACCGATCATGTACACCTCGCCATGGGCGAAGTTGATCATGCCAATGATGCCGTACACCATCGTGTAACCGATGGCGATCAAGGCATAGGTGCTGCCGATGGTCAATCCATTAACCAGTTGTTGGAAGAAATGGTAGATCTCAGGCATTACAGCGCTCCTAAAAACCTGATTTGCATTTCGCTGGCGGGGGTAGGCCAGGAAACCGCGAGTGACGGTTTTAAGATTTTCAGGTGAACCGGCCCCCGGATCGCGGGAATCAGGTCCATGAACCTCGTAAAACAAAGCCCACTGCTCGCACAGTGGGCTTTTACGGTCAGCTATTCAGTCACGCAGTTACTGAGGGGAGACTTCGGTCTTCGGCTTGCCGAAGTGCCATTCGTAGACCACGAACTTGAAGTCTTTGAGGTCGCCTTTTTCGTCGTACGACAGCGTGCCGGTCGGGGTCTTGAACGAGCCGGCGTGGATGGCGGCTGCCACCTTGTCGGTGTCTTCGGACTTGGCAGCCTCGATGCCTTTGGCGATCAGCTCCACGGCGGAGTAGGCCGGGAACACGAACGGACCGCTCGGGTCCTTGCCGTCAGCCTTGATGGCATCGACGATGGCCTTGTTCTCAGGGTCGGCGTCGAACGACTTCGGCAGGGTGACCAGCAGGCCTTCGGAGGCGTTCTGGGCGATCTGCGAGATCGAGTCGTTGCCTACGCCTTCTGGCCCCATGAACTTGGCTTTCAGGCCTTTTTCCTGAGCCTGGCGCAGGATCAGGCCCAGCTCTGGGTGGTAGCCGCCGTAGTAGACGAAGTCGACGTTGTTCTGCTTGAGCTTCTGGATGATCGAGGAGAAGTCCTTGTCACCGGCGTTCAGGCCTTCGAAGACGGCAACCTTGGCGCCTTTGCCTTCCAGGGTCTGCTTGACGGCGGTGGCGATGCCTTCACCGTACTGCTGCTTGTCGTGCAGCACTGCAACGACCTTCGGCTTGACGTGGTCGGCGATGTAGTTGCCGGCCGCAGGGCCTTGGGCGCTGTCCAGGCCGATGGTGCGGAAGATCAGCTTGTAACCACGGGCGGTGATTTCCGGGCTGGTGGCGGCCGGGGTGATCATGATCACGCCTTCGTCTTCGTAGATGTCGGACGCTGGCTGGGTGGAGCTGGAGCACAGGTGGCCGATGACGAACTTGACGCCGTCGTTGACCACTTTGTTGGCGACTGCCACGGCCTGTTTAGGGTCGCACGCGTCGTCGTATTCCTTGGCTTCAAGCATTTTGCCATCGACGCCGCCCTTGGCGTTGATGTCCTTGATGGCCTGTTTTGCGCCGATGAACTGCATGTCGCCGTACTGGGTCACAGGACCGGTTTTCGGACCGGCGATGCCGATCTTGATGGTATCGGCGGCAAACGAATGGCTGGCTACCCCGGCCAGTACCATTGCGGCGAACAGCTTGGAAATCTTGATCATAGTGCTCCACTCATTCTGTTGTAATTCTTATAGTCCTGGCGGCCAGGGCTACAGACCGGGCGGGATTTGCGGTATGGCCACGCCACACTGCATGCCCACCTTCCCCCGGAACATGTCCCGGAACTGTACCGGTACAGTGTAGAGCGCTGCCCGAGCGCTTGAAAAGCGGGCGAAAAGCGCCTGTTTCGCGGGTTGTCGCATGATCGACACAAAGATACAGAAAGGCGCCATTACATCGCCTGCATCTTCGGCCCTACCCCACAAGTTCTGGGCCAATCGACCAAATTACATATTTGAAACCGGGTTTTTCTGCAAAAATGCCGGCCTTTTTTATTGGCCGATATTTGCGGTAAAAACCCATGACTGATCAAACAAGCACCCTCTATGCCAAATTGCTCGGCGAGACGGCAACTATCGAGTGGAAGGCATTGGAGCGTTTTTGGGCAAAGGGTGACCTGATTTGGGTCGACCCCAGCCTGGACCTGATAGCGGTTGCCGAAGTGATGGCGCAGAATCGCAGCGAGATGTTCGCCAAGTGGCGTGATGATGGCACCGTGGGCCCTGTCACGGCCGAACAGGCGCTCGACCTGCAAACCCGCGATCCAGAGATATGGGCGGTCGTGGTTTCGCCGTTCATCGTGATTCAGGTGAAGAGCGCCAAATCCGCCGGATGATTTTGGTGCGCGAAAATGCGCAGCCGCCCCATTCTGGTGCTCGATGGCGTTCAGGTGGGGTGGAGGTAGGTAACAATTCGGCGTGGCGGTAACAGTTTACGGGATGCGTAATGGGGCCGTGGTACGGCCCGGATAACTATCGGATTTGCCAGGAGTCGTTATGAGCACTGAACTGCCTTCGCTTGGATTCGCCGGGATTGGTCTGATGGGGCTGCCGATGTGTCGGCGCCTGCTGGCCGCAGGTTACCCGCTGACCGTCTGGAACCGCAGCCCGGAAAAGTGTGCCGAGCTGGTCGCGGCTGGCGCGCAGCTGGCTGCCGACCCTGCCGGGTTGTGCCGGGGCAGCGACATGGTGCTGCTGTGCCTGGCCGATACGGAGGTGGTACGCGAGGTGGTTTTCGGCGAGCAGGGTATCGCCCAGCGTGGGCGTAGCGGGCAACTGCTGGTCGACTTGTCCAGCCTTGAGCCGACCGCTACCCGCGAGATGGCTGCCGAACTGGCCGCCCTGTGTGGCATGGCGTGGCTGGATGCGCCCGTCTCCGGTGGCACGCCGGGCGCCGAGGCCGGCAGCCTGGCGATCATGGTCGGCGGCGAGGCTGCCGACCTGGAACGAGCGCGCCCGGTATTGCTTACCCTTGGCCAGCGGGTCACGCACATGGGCGGGGTGGGGGCGGGGCAGGTGACCAAGGCCTGCAATCAGATGATCGTGGCCTGCAATGCCTTGGTGGTTGCTGAAGTCGTGGCGTTGGCCGAGCAGTCAGGTGTGGACGCAACGCTCATCGCCCAAGCCCTGGCCGGTGGTTTTGCCGACTCCAGGCCGCTGCAGATCCTGGCACCGCAGATGGCCGAAAGCCGTTTCGAACCGGTGAAATGGCATGTGCGCACGCTGCTCAAGGACCTCGACGGTGCGGTCAAGTTCTCCCGCGAACAGGGCACGGCGACCCCCCTCAGTGGCCTCGCCGCGCAATTGATGCGCCTGCACGGTAGCCAGGGTTATCTGCAAAAAGATCCGGCGACCCTGGTAGAGCTGTATCGCAACAAGCGCTGAAGGCTTCTTCCTGGCGGTCGAGCCGCTCCAGGATCGGCCGCAGGTCCGCCAGCGGTACCGGCCGGCTGAGCAGGTAGCCCTGCAGGTAGTCGCAGCCGTTGGCGGCCAGAAACTCATGCTGCTCGACAGTTTCTACACCCTCGCTGACCACCTGAAGATGCAGGGTATGGGCCATTGCGATGATCGCCTGGACGATTTCACGGTCCTTCAGGCTGGCAGGCACGTCCTGAAGAAAGCTACGGTCGATCTTGAGGACGTCCAGAGGCAGGCGCTTGAGGTAAGCCAGTGACGAGTACCCTGTGCCGAAGTCATCGATCGAAAGGCTGACACCTTGGCCACGAATTCGCTTGAGCAGGCTGAGCGTGCGCTGGATGTCACCCATCAGGGCATTCTCGGTGACCTCAAGTTCCAGGTGTCGAGGTGCCAGGCCCGCTTGGAACAGTGCCATTTCCACTTCTTTGGGCAACCCGTCATGGCCCAGCGTCACCGCTGAGCAGTTGACCGTGAGCTTGAGGTCGGCGAAGCCATGGCGATGCAACTGCGCCAGGTCATCACAGGCGTGGCGCAACACCCACAGGTCCAGGTCGACGATCAGGCCGTTGGCTTCGGCAATGCCGATGAACCGGTCCGGGCTCAGCAGCCCATGCTGCGGATGCTGCCAGCGTACCAGGGCTTCAAGCTTGGCTACCTGGCCGCTACCCAAGTCATAGATGGGCTGGTAATGCACGCGCAGCCCACGTTCTTCAAGCAAGGCGATGCGCAGCTCTTCTTCCAGTTGCAGTTCAAGGGTGGCGCGGTTTTTCAGGCTGCTGTTGAAAAAATGCAGGCTGTTGCGCCCGCTGCCCTTGGATTGATAAAGGGCAAGGTCGGCGTGCTTGAGCAGCTCTTCAGCGGTGAGGCCGTCGTCGGGGTAAATACTGACGCCGATGCTGGTGGTCATGACCATGCGCCGCCCGCCCAGGTCGATGGGGTCCTTCATGCGCTGCATGATGCGCTGCGCCAGATGGCGAGCTTCGTCAGGCCCATTGAGGCTGGTAACCACGCAGAACTCGTCGCCGCCGAAGCGTGCCACCAGGTCGTGGCTGCGTGTGGCCGCTTTGATATGGCTGGCGATCACCTTGAGCAGTTGGTCACCGGCGTCATGGCCGAGGCTGTCGTTGATCCGTTTGAAATGGTCGATGTCGAGAAACATCACCGCCAGGCGGTGCACTTCGGGGTTCTGTTCGGCCAGGCGTTCGGCGAACACCTGGTTGAAGCCCCGACGGTTGACCAGGCTGGTCAGTGCATCGTAGTGCGCGGCTTGCTGCAAAGAAGCGCGGGCCTGGTCCAGTTGGCTGAGCAGCATGTTCACCCTGCGCAGGTCGTGTTCCTTGCTCTGCAGCTTTTTGTCGGCCAGGGCAGCGCTGATGCTGCTTGCGCTGATCAGCAGGGTGATGAAGGCAACGGTCAGGCCCAGTTGCAGGCTGTTGTCGGCGGACGGCAAGCGCAGGGCGGTGTCGGCAGGAATGACCAGCGTCATCGCGGCCATTGCGGTGAAATGGGTGGCAACGATGCCGCCGGCCATGAGCAGGCTCGCGCCATATTTCAGGGCTTGATGCACAGTGCCGCTGCCGTTGCGGAAGTAGCGGGCCATCAGCAGTGCGGCCAGGCTGGTCAGCAGGGCGATGGCCGTGCTGGCCAGCAACAGTTCGGTCTGGTAGTACTGCTTGGCCCCGGTCTGCAACGCCGCCATGCCGACAAAATGCATGAGGATGATACCCAGGCCGATCAGCATGGCGCTTTGCAGGTAATGCTGCGGCCCCATGCGCTCGCGATCGAGGCTGGTCATCGCCATCCAGGCCACACCCAGTGCAATCAGCAGCGAAAGGCCGCTCAGCGAGGCGTCGTAGTGCATTTCCAGCGGTGCCCTGAACGCCAGCATGCTGATGAAATGCATCGCCCAGATCCCTCCGGCCAGGCAGCAAGCACCCAGCATGCGCCATTGCCTCTGGGCAGACGGTTGTTCGCTGTGGGATTGGCGCTCGGCCATGTCCAGGGTGGCAAAGCAGGCAGCGCTGGCCACAGCGAAGGCGATCAGGATCAGTAGTGGTTCATGACGGCAGTCGATGACGATGCTACCGCTAGCCGGCACATCGGAGAACAGTTGCAGTCCCAGCCATTCCATTGCTTGCCCCATGGTCGAGTTCGCACTGGTCTCCAATCACCCCCAAGGAGACTATCCAGAAAGGAGTATAGGAACGGGTGTTTAAACCTTCCGGGGTAATGGCTCTTTGATTGCAACGATTTGGTTATTGGGGTGATAACGCGCGGGTATAAAGGAGAGGGGAGGTGCATGGGCACCTCCCCAATGGCTGCAATCCAGTCTTAGCCAGCCACCAGCACGCGGATCGCCTCCAGGCGCAGTGCGGCCTTTTCGAGCATTGCCAGGCCATCTTCGCGCTGCTTGCGCAGGGCGTCGATTTCGCTGTCGCGTACGCTTGGGTTGACGGCTTTCAGAGCGGTCAGGCGCGCCAGTTCTTCGTCGGCTTCGGCGGCCAAGCGGCGTTGCGCCTCTGCCACACGCTCGACGTGGGTCGGCATGATCTTGGCTTCACCGCCACTGATGCGCTTGGCCAGCACGTCACGCTGGGCCTGTACGAACTTGTTGGCGCTGGCCCGAGGCACGCTTTCGAGCTGCTCGTTGAGCGTTTCGAAGGCCACGCGCGAGGCCAGGTCGTTGCCGTTGGCATCGAGCAGGCAGCGCAGCGCCGCAGGCGGCAGGTAGCGGCCCAGTTGCAGGCTGCGCGGCGCCACCACCTCGCTGACGAACAGCAGTTCAAGCAGCACGGTGCCAGGCTTGAGCGCCTTGTTCTTGATCAGCGCGACGGCGGTGTTGCCCATCGAACCGGACAGTACCAGGTCCATGCCGCCCTGCACCATCGGGTGTTCCCAGGTGAGGAACTGCATGTCTTCGCGCGACAGCGCCTGGCCACGGTCGTAGGTGATGGTGACGCCTTCGTCATCGCCCAGCGGGAAGCTGGCGTCGAGCATCTTCTCGCTCGGCTTGAGGATGAGGGCGTTTTCCGAGTGGTCTTCGCTGTCGATGCCAAAGGCGTCGAACAGGGTTTCCATGTAGATCGGCAGAGCGAACTGGTCGTCCTGCTCAAGGATGTCCTCGACCAGCGCCTGGCCTTCGCCGGCACCGCCGGAGTTGAGCTCCAGCAGGCGGTCGCGGCCGCTGTGCAGTTCTGCTTCCAGGCGTTCACGCTCACCTTTGGCTTCGGCTACCAGGGCATCCCAGGCCTTGCTGTCCCCGCCTTCGAGCATCGGCAGCAGGCGCGGGCCGAACTGGTGCTGCAGGGCGTTGCCGGTCGGGCAGGTGTTGAGGAAGGCGCTGAGTGCTTCGTGGTACCACTGGAACAGGCGCTCTTGCGGGCCTTCCTGCAGGTAGGGGATGTGCAACTGAATGACGTGCTTCTGACCGATCCGGTCAAGGCGGCCGATGCGCTGCTCGAGCAGGTCCGGGTGGGCCGGCAGGTCGAACATCACCAGGTGGTGGGCGAACTGGAAGTTGCGCCCTTCGCTGCCGATCTCGGAGCAGATCAGCACCTGGGCGCCGAACTCTTCGTCGGCGAAATAGGCTGCGGCGCGGTCGCGCTCAAGGATGCTCATGCCTTCATGGAACACCGAGGCCGGAATGCCGGAGCGCACGCGCAGCGCGTCTTCCAGGTCCATGGCGGTTTCGGCGTGGGCGCAGATCACCAGAACCTTGGTGCGCTTGAGCATCTTCAGGGTGTCGATCAGCCAGTCGACGCGAGGGTCGAAACGCCACCAGCGCTCTTCGTCGCTGACTTCACCTTGTGCCTGGAACGCGACTTCCGGGTACAGCTCGGCGTGCTCGCCGGCTGGCAGGTCGCGGTACTGTTCCGGCATTGGCAGCGGGTAAGGGTGCAGTTCGCGCTCCGGGAAACCCTGGATGGCCGCACGGGTGTTGCGGAACAGGACGCGGCCAGTGCCATGGCGGTCGAGCAGCTCGCGGATCAGGCGGGCGCTGGCCTGGCTGTCGCCATCGCTGACTGCAGCCAGCAGGGCTTCGCCCTCGGCACCCAGGAAACCCTGGATGGTGGCGTGGGCCTTGGGTGACAGGCGGCCTTCGTCGAGCAGTTCCTGTACGGCTTCAGCCACCGGGCGATAGTGCTCGCTTTCGGCACGGAAGGCTGCCAGGTCATGGAAGCGATTGGGGTCGAGCAGGCGCAGGCGGGCGAAGTGACTGTCCTGACCAAGCTGCTCGGGGGTGGCGGTGAGCAACAGTACGCCCGGGATGACCTGGGCCAGTTGCTCGACCAGGCTGTATTCGGTGCTGGCCTTGTCTTCGTGCCATACCAGGTGGTGGGCTTCATCGACCACCATCAGGTCCCAGCCTGCGGCGAACAGCGCGTCCTGAGCCTTTTCGTCCTCGACCAGCCACTCCAGGGCGACCAATGCCAACTGGGCGTCCTCGAACGGGTTGCTGGCGTCGCTTTCAATGAAACGTTCGGCGTCGAACAGTGCCACCTGCAGGTTGAAGCGCCGACGCATTTCCACCAGCCATTGGTGCTGGAGGTTTTCCGGTACCAGGATCAGCACGCGGTTGGCACGCCCGGTCAGCAACTGGCGGTGGATCACCAGGCCGGCTTCGATGGTTTTGCCCAGGCCCACTTCGTCGGCCAGCAGTACGCGAGGTGCGCTGCGGTCCGCCACTTCGCGGGCGATGTGCAACTGGTGGGCGATCGGCTGCGCGCGGCAGCCTCCCAGGCCCCACAGCGACGACTGGACCTGCTTGCTGGTGTGCTGCAGCGTGTTGTAGCGCAGGCTGAACCAGGACAGCGGGTCGATCTGACCGGCGAACAGACGGTCGCTGGCCAGGCGGAACTGGATGAAATTCGACAGCTGGGTTTCCGGCAGGGTGCGCGGCTGGTTCTGGCCGTCGAGGCCGTGGTAGACCATCAGCCCGTCGATGTCCTCGACTTCGCGTACCGTCAGCTTCCAGCCTTCGAAGTGGGTGATCTGGTCACCTGGCGAGAAGCGCACGCGGGTCAGCGGCGCATTGCGCAGGGAATACTGGCGGGTGTCGCCAGTGGCCGGGTAGAGCACGGTCAGCAAGCGGCCATCCTGGGCCAGGATGGTCCCCAGGCCGAGCTCCGCTTCGCTGTCACTGATCCAGCGTTGCCCCGGTTGATACTGCTGCGCCATACTGCCTGAACTCCCGCGATGAAAAGCCGGCTATGTTAACGGATAGGCCCGGCGGACCATAGAGTTGAAGTCCAAGAGTCTAGCTGTTTCATCGCAGAACACCGTCTTGCCGATGAGGGCTACGCACGCCATGCCGCTCAAGCACCGCTGGTTGAACGCCTCTCTGGCCGTGGGCAGCCTCGCGCTGCTGGCCGCTTGCGAGCAGAAAAACTTCGAAAGCCTGCCGGCGATCCCGGTGGAGCAACTCGAGGTGCTGGGTGTGCAGACACCGATCAAGAGCGTGCATTTCCGTGACCGTGACGGTGAAGGCCTGCTGGTGCTCAGCCGCAGCGATGGCCAGGCGGTCGATGCCGAGTCCGAGCAGGAAGTGGACAAGGTAGAGCTCAAGGCCACGCTGTACGGGCGAGCCACCGAGGGCGACGGGTTCAAGCCGCGCTGGCAGATCGAGCAGGAAACCACCTGCCCTGGCCTGGACCTCGATGTCGACTTCTACAACGATGTCAGCGATGTGGGTGACCTGAACAAGGACGGCATCGCCGAGGTGACGGTGGCCAGCCATTCGTTCTGTGGCGGCGGCATCGACCCGCATGACATTGCCATCGAGATGCGTGAGGGCCAGGCCAGTTACACCATCACTGGGCAGTCGCTGATCACCCCGGCAGGCGAAGACCCGATCGGCGGTGAGCGCGAGGACAGTGCCTCGCTGAAGAACGCGGCGCCAGTGCTGCGCGAGCACATGAACGCCGTCTGGCAGCAGGTCTTCAAGCGCCCTTGGAGCGAGGCCAGCCCGCCAAGTGATGACGACCCTGACAACGAAGCTCCATAGCCGCTGTCTATACTGGCATGACGTGGCCGGTTTCGGCCGCATTACCCTATTCGCCGGCCCTCAAGGCGGCTGACAACCGGCCGATACACTGGGCACAGGAGAATTCTCATGCTGCCGCCGATCATTCCGCTCAGTGCCGCCCCAGTGACCTCGCAACAGGACCCGGTCAAGCCGACCCCGGACATCAAGCCCGTGGTCCCCACGCAGCCTGCCTCAGGGGAGAGCGCCATTGACCTCAAGCAGCAACGCGACCCGCAGGAGCAGGTCTTGCTGCTGCGTGAGGAGCAGCGCCGGCAGCAGCGGCGTAATAAACAGGGTGGCGACGAGCGCTACAGTGCCTTGCCGGGTGAAGAAGTCAACGGCGACAACACCGTACCGGTGGCCCCGCTCATGGGCGAGCAGCCGCGCCAGGGCCTGCTGGTCGATATCGAAGTCTAGGCGCCCTGTGCCGCAGGGCTGGTCATGGCCAACGCCTGGCGGCATCATGCAAGTCTCTGTTGATCCTCGAGCCCGCCCATGAGCCAAGACAACCTCATCGACTTCGATGCCGAACGTGCCAAGCGCGTGCACGACCTCAAGGAAAAGCGCCTGAACGAAGTGCGTCAGGCGTTCGAGCAAGCCATGCCGCTGGGCAAGGCGAAGAAAAAGAAGCCCAAGAACAAGCCCAAGAAGCGCTGAAACTTGACGCAGGTCAACCCTGCACCCGCCTCGCGTGCCCGGCTCCGGGCACCATTGACCTCGATCAATTTCCCCGCCCCCCGTATTCGTTACCTTGCATCCATCGGACAACGGCAAACGAATCGGGAGGCCAACATGTTCTTCGACAATGTGGTTATCGCTGGTGTGGTAACGGTCGGGTTGATGTTCGCGTTCTTTGCCGGTCTTGGCATTTTCATCTGGAAGGACTCGAACAAGCGCAAGCCGCGCTGACCTTCCAGGTTCACGGGCACGCAAGGCATTTAGGGCGACTTCGGTCGCCCATTTTTTTTGCCTTGATCGGTTGATATGACAGCGCCTAAAGATGATTAGCTAGCTAATTATTTGTTTCAGCATTATCCTTCCCTTCATTGTCTATCGTTTACCAGATCATCCCCCGCAAGGTCCGTTTCGTGCCCATCACCTTCCAGGCCCTGTTCGCACCCAGCAGCCTCGCCATCAAATTCGCCATCAAAACCCTGCTTGGCGGCGGCCTTGCCCTGTGGCTGGCCATGCGCTGGGGGCTGGAGCAGCCGGCCTGGGCGCTGATGACCGCGTTCATCGTGGCCCAACCCCTGTCTGGCATGGTGATACAGAAGGGCCTTGCTCGCTTGGCCGGGACCTTGGTCGGCACCTTCATGTCAGTGCTGTTCATCGGCCTGTTCGCGCAGACGCCATGGCTTTTTCTCATCACACTGGCGTTGTGGCTGGCCCTGTGTACCGCGGCTTCGACCCAACTGCGAAGCGCCTGGGCTTATGCCTTTGTGCTGGCCGGCTACACCGCAGCGATCATTGCCTTGCCCGCGATCGACAAGCCCCTGCAAGTGTTCGATCAGGCGGTGGCGCGCTGTACCGAGATCTGCCTGGGGATCTTCTGTGCAACGGCCACCAGCGCGTTGCTTTGGCCGATGCGCGTGGAGCAGCAACTTGCCGGGCAGGCGCGCCAGGCCTGGCACAGCGGTTTCCAGACGGCCAGTGCCATGCTTGGCGGTGAAGACCAAGCGCGCGAAGGCCTGCTGGAGATCCTGGGGCGTATCGTTGCCATCGATACCCAGCGCGAACATGCCTGGTTCGAGGGCCCGCGTGGGCGCCAGCGGGCAAGGGCCATTCGTGGCCTGAGCCAGAAACTGATGGTGCTGCTGCGGATCTCACGCTCGGTGCGTCGCCAGTGGCGGCAACTGGATGAACAGCAAACCCTGCGTCTTGGCCCATGGCTGGAAGAAGTGCGCGCCCTGTTGGCCAAGCCCGATCAGCCGAGCCTGTTGTTGTTGCGTCAGCGCATCTGGGACGCCGCGCATGATGAGCAGATCAGCTCTGCCGAGCATTTTTGCCTGGCGCGCATGACCCTGCTACTGGACTACGCCATGGCTGCCACCCAGGCACTCGATGATGTCGAAGTGGGCAGGGCGCCGAAGGATGTGGCGCAGGGGCTGGCTGCCCACCGCGACTGGTCGCTGGCCTTGCTGTTCGGTTCACGCAGTGCGCTGGCATTTTTGGTGATGAGTGGTTTCTGGCTCGCCACTGCCTGGCCCTCTGCGCCCGGTGGCCTGGTGTTGACGTGTGTGGTCTGCAGCCTGTTCGCCAGCCGTGAAAACGGTGCGCAGATCGGGCTCAGCTTCTTGCGTGGCATCCTGCTGGCGATCCCGACGGCATTGCTGGTGGGGCAGATCATCCTGCCGCAGTGGAGCAGTTTTGCCATGCTTTGCCTGGGCATGGGAGTACCTCTGTTCTTTGGTGCTCTGGGTATGGCCCACCCGCGCACCGGGGCAACGGCGACTTCTTATTGCCTGCACTTCATCGTACTGGTGTCGCCGCTCAATGCCATGCAGTTCGGCGTGGCGAGCATGCTCAACAGTGCCCTGGCCATGCTGGTGGGTGTAGCTGCGGCGGTCATGGCGTTTCGCTTGCTGGTGTTCCGCCATCCGGCCTGGCTTGGACGGCGCCTGCGCGCGGCGACCCAAAGCGACCTGGTGCGCCTGACCCGGCGTGACCTGCGGGGTGCCGACAGCTGGTTTGGCGGGCGCATGGCCGACCGTCTTATGCAACTGGCACGGCACGCCGGCGAGCTGCGCGAGGCTGAACGCAAGCGTTGGGACGACGGCCTGCATGGCCTGGACATCGGCGACGAACTGGTGCATTTGCGCATGTGCCTGGCAGTCGCCCAGGCGCCGCTGGGTGATGCCGAACGTGAATATCTGCAGCAACTGGAAACAGTCCTGGCCAGCGGGCCTGCAGCCGGACGAGGGCAGCGCCTGGATGCCGCCAGCGAGCGATTTATCGCGGCGCTGCAACGCCTGCCGTCCAGTGATCCGTTACGCCTGGCCGAAGGGGCAGTGTTGCAGCTGCAGAAAAGCTGGAGCAAATGGTGCCGCTGGCAGGAGGAAGCCCATGGGGTTGCGTGAGTGGGCATTGGGCGGCGTGCTGCTCAGCCCTTTTCTGATCTACGTGTTGATGGCTCTGGTGCTTACCGGTTTGTTGCGCTTTGTCGTGCAAGCAACGCCATTGGGGCGCTGGATCTGGCATGAAGCGCTGTTCGACACAGCGCTGTTCGTTTGTGTGCTCTACCTGGTAGTCCGCCTGCTGGGGCCTTTGTAAGGAGTGATTCGATGCGTGCTGTCGTCCGTACCCTGGTGACCCTCTGCGTGGTCGCCATCGCCGTTCTGGCCGGCTATAAGCTCTGGCAGTACTACATGCTCACCCCATGGACGCGTGATGCACGGGTGCGGGCCGACGTAGTGGTCATCGCGCCCGACGTGTCCGGCTGGGTGCGTGAGCTCAAGGTGCAGGACAACCAGCGGGTCAAGGCTGGCGACCTGTTGATGAGCATAGATCGTGAGCGCTTTCAGGCTGCATTCGATCAGGCCAGCGCGGTGGCAGAAACGCGTACCCAGCAGTTGCACCTGCGCGAGCGCGAAGCTGCGCGGCGCACGGCTCTGGGGCCCGGGGCGATCAGCGCCGAGCTGCGCGAAAACGCGCAAATCAATGCCGCCATTGCCCGTGGTGAGTTGCATGAAGCGCAAGCTCAGTTGCAGGTGGCGAAAATCAACCTTGCGCGCAGCGAGGTGCGAGCCCCCCGCAGTGGGCACATCACAAATTTGCGCCTTGCTCAGGGCAACTATGTGAATGCCGGCCAGTCGGTAATGGCCCTGGTGGATGACTCGACCTTTTTTATCCAGGCCTATTTCGAGGAAACCAAATTGCCGCGCATACGTGTGGGCGATTCGGTGAAGGTCTGGCTGATGGGGGCAGGAGAGGCCATGCAGGGGCATGTGGAAAGCATCAGCCGGGGTATCACCGACAGTAACAGTAACCCGGACAGCCAGTTGTTGCCGGAGGTTGAGCCAACCTTCAACTGGGTAAGGCTGGCCCAGCGGATACCTGTGCGCATCAGGCTGGACGACATTCCCGAAGGCATGAACCTCAGTGCGGGGATGACGGCCAGTGTGCAGGTTCACGAGGATTCGCCCGAGTGATCATGGGCAATGCATGACAGGCTGATTGTCGACGGCCCCGGCATCTGCCTCAGGCATTGGCCGGCAAGTGAAAGCTGAATAGCGTGCCGCGTTGCTCATCGGAGATGACCTCCATGCGTCCGCCATGGGCCAGGGCAATCTGATTGGCTATATAAAGGCCAAGGCCAAGCCCCTGTCTTGGCGCCGCAGACAGAGGCCTGGTGAAGGGCTGGAACAATTGGTTCAGGGTTTGTGGGGCGATGGGGTGCCCGTTGTTGTGCACGCTAAGCACGAACTCCTCATCGGCAATCGCCGCCCTGACCGTCACCGGCCCGTCAGGCGCACCATGGGTCAGCGCGTTGGCGATAAGGTTGGAGAGTAGCTGGGTCACCCGTTCGCGGTCACAGTACAGGCCGCCGATATCACCGACCTGCAGGACGATCTGCCGCTGTGGGTGTACGTGCTGCAGTTCTGCAGCGACATGCATGAGGCCTTCGGACAGGTCCGGGCAGGGCTGCAGGTTCAATGGGATGCCGCTGCCGAGCCGGCCTCGGGCGAAATCCAGCACGTCGCGCACAAGCTGTGAAGCCCGCTGCCCGCAAGTGTGAATGTGGCGGGCGATCGCGCGGTTCTTGTCCTCGTCCAGGCGCTGAGTTAGCAGTTCGGCGCCTGCGGTGATGGCAAACAGCGGATTGCGCAGATCATGGCCTAGCACCGCGATGAACTGTTCGCGCACTTCGGCCATCGCCCGTTCCTCGCGCAGGGCGCTCTCGGTGTGCTGGGCACTCTCCTCACTCTCGATCTGGATGGCCAGCAAGCGTGCGAACGACTCCATCATGGGCTGGATTGATTGGCCTTTGAGCGAGGCCGGATTCGGGTCCAGGGCGCAAATGGTGCCGAAGAAGCGGCCATCTGTGCGGAACACCGGCACGGATATGTAGCTTTCGAAGCGATAGCGCTGCGGCGTTTGGTGCCGGCAGTAGCGTTCATCCTCGCTGGCCTTGTCGATCACGATGGTCTGGTGAGAGCTGCGAATCTCGTGGCACAACGTGGTTGCCACCTCGAGCTCGCCGCCCACCTCAAGGCCAAAGCCCAGGTTGTCGAGTACGGCGCAGGCAGTCCAGTTGCATTCGGTAACCCGTGCCACGGCGGCGAAACGCATGCCGCTGGATTCGCAGATGACCTGAAGGATGGCGGGCACGGCACTGATGCGTCCGATGGTGGCGATATCGGCGCTGATGGCGTTGGTCATGAACGGTCCCAAAATTGGCGACGGAATAGGGTAGCGCATCAGTCTAGCGGGGCGGTTGGGCCAGTGGCGAAAAACCTTGGCAAAACGGCCTGCGATTGAGCTAGGCTGGCCTGGCGCGTCGCCCTGTAGAGGCGACCGTTGCCCGCCTGGCGTGTGTCACTTCCAATCATTTGCGAGGTTTCGACATGGCCATCACATCCCAGGACATCTGCAGTGCTGCCGACCAGCTCAAAGGCTTTGTCGGCTTTCATGGCAAACGCGGCGTCCATATCGTGCGTTTCTCCGAAGACGCGTTCGGTATGGACGTGGCTGACGAGAGCATCATCCCGTGCAGTGAATTCGTCTGGCGGCCGGAACAGGACGCGCGCATGGCGCTGTGTCGGCAGCGCCTGGCGCTGCTGCTGGAGCAGCATGTGGACGATCGGCTGAATATTGGCGAACCGTTGCGCCAGTATCTGCGGCGCACTGACCTGCCGGAAATTCTGGCGCAGCGCTCGTTGCGCTGCTGACAGCGCAACGGCGGTCAGCGAGGATATTCTGCCTGGGATACCGGCTGAAGCGCCGTGGTCTCGTCATGTTCGAAATTGACCTGATCGCGACCGCGTCGCTTGGCGCAATAGAGTGCCTTGTCGGCCTTTTCCAGCCAGTGTTCGGGGGATTGGAGGTCTGCCCGGAAGGCTGACATGCCGATACTCAGGCTGATTTTCAAATGCGGCAGTTGTGGGTCACGGTAGCAAACGATGCGCTCGCGCAGACGCTCCATGGCCTGCCTGGCCTCACTCTCACTGGTATCGGGCAGAATCACGCAAAATTCGTCGCCACCATAGCGCCCCGCCAGGTCGCCCGCCCGCAGGTTGCGTCTGAGCTCATCGCTCATCTTTCGCAGCACGCAATCGCCGACCACGTGGCCGAACGTGTCATTGATGGTCTTGAAATGGTCGATATCGATCAGGGCAATCACTGATGGCATCTGCAAGTTCTGGCAAGCCTGGAAGCGCAGCAGGAGCAGGTCCTTCCAGGCACCGTGATTGAGCAGCCCGGTCAGACTGTCGGTCAGGCTCAGGTCGCGAAGGCGGCGCTTGTGCTCGGCGAGCTTGATCGCCAGGCGGTAACACACCCAGCCCAGGGCCAGTGGATAGAGTGTCAGCATTGGCAGGCAGGCAAAGATCTGCAGTGGTGTGGCGTTGAGCTGCAGCCCTGTGCCCAGCAGTGCGCTGGCCAGCAGCATGCCGACCAGTTGCGCCACTAGCCCTCGCATGACCAAGCGCTTGCCGCCAGCGGCCACATTGTTCATGGTCATCATCGAGAGCACAGTGACGCAGGGCAGGGGGTTGAAATGCATGGCTGCGGTCCAGAAACCACCCATCAGTGAATCCAGCAGCAGGTTGCGCTGTTCCGCCTGGTACGGTGCAATCGACCGCCGTGCCCACTGGTAGGCCACATGGGGCCAGAGCAAGCCGTTGAAGAGCAGCAGCAACCATGCCCAGGTGGGGGGCGAAAGTGGCGCGACCGCTGCAGCGACGCTGAACAGGCCAATGCCCAGGCCGATCATGCGCGGCAGGTAGATACGCCTGACGAAAGAAAGTCCCTTGCCGCTGCGGTTGTCCATGATGGTGGTCGTTCTTCTGCTGAGTCGCCGTTTATCGCACAACTCACGTCAATAGTGTTCAACAGTCTGCCATTGACGAAAAATGACCTTGCAAGCCATTTCACGGTTGATGCGGCCCCTATGGGGGGCTGCGTGTTTTTTTGTGCCTGGGGGCTTGCCACTCATGATGCTCATGGCGGATTCCATTGGCGGGCCTGAACCTGCTGCGGCGGTGCGCTGAAGGTCATTGCTTGTTGTCCTGCTTGCCGAATGAAGACTTTTTTTCATCCTTTAATAGCTGCGAAGGTGGCTTGCCGCTGTCGCTGCGCACCTGCGCGTGGCTGATCAGCGCGAAAATGAAGCTGCCACCAATGATGTTCCCGGCCAGGGTCGGCAGGGCAAACTCAAGCCAGAAGCTGCGCCAGGATTCGTCTCCGGCCCAGACCAGATAGGACACCTCGACCGAGCCTACGACGATGTGAGTGAAGTCGCCCAGGGCCATCAGGTAGGTGATCATCAGGATGATCCAGATCTTGGCGTGCTCCATGGACGGGATCATCCACACCATGGTCGCTATCATCCAGCCCGATACAATGCCCTTGGCGAACATCTGGCTGATATCGTTCTCCATCACCTTGCGGCCGATCTCGAGGAAGGCGACATCCGTCTTGCTGTCGAAAATGGGTAGTTCGAGCATGACCCAGGCGACCAGCAAGGTGCCTGCCAGGTTGCCGACCAGCACTACGCCCCACAGCCGCAAAAGGCGCCCGAGGTTGGCGAAGGTCGGCGTTGTCATGATCGGCAGCACCGCTGTGATGGTGTTTTCAGTAAACAGTTGCTGACGCGCCAGGATCACCGCAAGAAAGCCTGCGCTGTAGCCAATGCTGGCGACAACCTGGGCACTCTCACCCTCCGGCAGGCGAGCGTAGAACAGCCCCATGGCCATGAATGAAAGGCCCATGGTCAGGCCTGCTGCCAGGGCCGACCACCACAGCGCCGCGAGGGTGCGCTCCAGTTCCTGGTCGCCCTGGTAGCGAATGATCTCGTGCAGAACCGCCGCCCTCGGGGGTTGGTTATGGCTGACTTCCTTCTCTTCATCAGCCGACAGGCCAGGGGTCTTCTCGCTCTGCGCATCGCTCATGCCATTGCCCTCCACGGAGTGTTTATCTACAGAGCGATGGTTCATGCATTTAGTTGCCGGGCGGCTGCAAAATGCATCTTGAAGTTTTTTAGATCAAGGTGTTGACTCAAATTTCAAACCGCGTATTATTCGCCTCCTCGCAGCGTTGAACGCAACGAGGCAGGCGGTAAGTTGTTGAAGTTCAAGGCTTTTGAAAGAAAGCAGATTCAAAAAAACTTCAAAACAAACGCTTGACAGCAAATGAGGAAAGCGTAGAATGCGCGCCTCGGTTGAGACGAAAAGCTCTTAACCAAACGCTCTTTAACAAATCGAATCAAGCAATTCGTGTGGGTGCTTGTGAGTACGGACTGATAGTCAGAAAGATTATCAGCATCACAAGTGACCATGCGAGAAATCACATAGTCATTTGAGATTGCTGAGCCAAGTTTAGGGTTTCTTAAAAACCCAAGCAGTATTGAACTGAAGAGTTTGATCATGGCTCAGATTGAACGCTGGCGGCAGGCCTAACACATGCAAGTCGAGCGGATGACGGGAGCTTGCTCCTTGATTCAGCGGCGGACGGGTGAGTAATGCCTAGGAATCTGCCTGGTAGTGGGGGACAACGTTTCGAAAGGAACGCTAATACCGCATACGTCCTACGGGAGAAAGCAGGGGACCTTCGGGCCTTGCGCTATCAGATGAGCCTAGGTCGGATTAGCTAGTTGGTGGGGTAATGGCTCACCAAGGCGACGATCCGTAACTGGTCTGAGAGGATGATCAGTCACACTGGAACTGAGACACGGTCCAGACTCCTACGGGAGGCAGCAGTGGGGAATATTGGACAATGGGCGAAAGCCTGATCCAGCCATGCCGCGTGTGTGAAGAAGGTCTTCGGATTGTAAAGCACTTTAAGTTGGGAGGAAGGGCATTAACCTAATACGTTAGTGTTTTGACGTTACCGACAGAATAAGCACCGGCTAACTCTGTGCCAGCAGCCGCGGTAATACAGAGGGTGCAAGCGTTAATCGGAATTACTGGGCGTAAAGCGCGCGTAGGTGGTTTGTTAAGTTGGATGTGAAAGCCCCGGGCTCAACCTGGGAACTGCATCCAAAACTGGCAAGCTAGAGTACGGTAGAGGGTGGTGGAATTTCCTGTGTAGCGGTGAAATGCGTAGATATAGGAAGGAACACCAGTGGCGAAGGCGACCACCTGGACTGATACTGACACTGAGGTGCGAAAGCGTGGGGAGCAAACAGGATTAGATACCCTGGTAGTCCACGCCGTAAACGATGTCAACTAGCCGTTGGAATCCTTGAGATTTTAGTGGCGCAGCTAACGCATTAAGTTGACCGCCTGGGGAGTACGGCCGCAAGGTTAAAACTCAAATGAATTGACGGGGGCCCGCACAAGCGGTGGAGCATGTGGTTTAATTCGAAGCAACGCGAAGAACCTTACCAGGCCTTGACATGCAGAGAACTTTCCAGAGATGGATTGGTGCCTTCGGGAACTCTGACACAGGTGCTGCATGGCTGTCGTCAGCTCGTGTCGTGAGATGTTGGGTTAAGTCCCGTAACGAGCGCAACCCTTGTCCTTAGTTACCAGCACGTTATGGTGGGCACTCTAAGGAGACTGCCGGTGACAAACCGGAGGAAGGTGGGGATGACGTCAAGTCATCATGGCCCTTACGGCCTGGGCTACACACGTGCTACAATGGTCGGTACAGAGGGTTGCCAAGCCGCGAGGTGGAGCTAATCTCACAAAACCGATCGTAGTCCGGATCGCAGTCTGCAACTCGACTGCGTGAAGTCGGAATCGCTAGTAATCGCGAATCAGAATGTCGCGGTGAATACGTTCCCGGGCCTTGTACACACCGCCCGTCACACCATGGGAGTGGGTTGCACCAGAAGTAGCTAGTCTAACCTTCGGGAGGACGGTTACCACGGTGTGATTCATGACTGGGGTGAAGTCGTAACAAGGTAGCCGTAGGGGAACCTGCGGCTGGATCACCTCCTTAATCGACGACATCAGCCTGCTGATGAGCTCCCACACGAATTGCTTGATTCATTGTCGAAGGCGATCAGGACCTAAATATGGGTCTAGCGCTGTTCCTGATCAGAACTCAGAAATGAACATTCGGCTTGAATGTTGATTTCTGACTTTTGTCAGATCGTTCTTTAAAAATTCGGATATGTGATAGAAATAGACTGAACACCAGTTTCACTGCTGGTGGATCAGGCTAAGGTAAAATTTGTGAGTTCTGCTCGAAAGAGCAACATGCGAATTTTCGGCGAATGTCGTCTTCACAGTATAACCAGATTGCTTGGGGTTATATGGTCAAGTGAAGAAGCGCATACGGTGGATGCCTTGGCAGTCAGAGGCGATGAAAGACGTGGTAGCCTGCGATAAGCTTTGGGGAGTCGGCAAACAGACTGTGATCCAGAGATCTCTGAATGGGGGAACCCACTCAGCATAAGCTGAGTATCTTGTACTGAATACATAGGTGCAAGAGGCGAACCAGGGGAACTGAAACATCTAAGTACCCTGAGGAAAAGAAATCAACCGAGATTCCCTTAGTAGTGGCGAGCGAACGGGGACCAGCCCTTAAGTTGGTTTGAGATTAGTGGAACGCTCTGGAAAGTGCGGCCATAGTGGGTGATAGCCCCGTACACGAAAATCTCTTATCAATGAAATCGAGTAGGACGGAGCACGAGAAACTTTGTCTGAACATGGGGGGACCATCCTCCAAGGCTAAATACTACTGACTGACCGATAGTGAACCAGTACCGTGAGGGAAAGGCGAAAAGAACCCCGGAGAGGGGAGTGAAATAGATCCTGAAACCGTATGCGTACAAGCAGTGGGAGCCTACTTTGTTAGGTGACTGCGTACCTTTTGTATAATGGGTCAGCGACTTATATTCAGTGGCGAGCTTAACCGAATAGGGGAGGCGTAGCGAAAGCGAGTCTTAATAGGGCGTTTAGTCGCTGGGTATAGACCCGAAACCGGGCGATCTATCCATGGGCAGGTTGAAGGTTAGGTAACACTGACTGGAGGACCGAACCGACTACCGTTGAAAAGTTAGCGGATGACCTGTGGATCGGAGTGAAAGGCTAATCAAGCTCGGAGATAGCTGGTTCTCCTCGAAAGCTATTTAGGTAGCGCCTCATGTATCACTGTAGGGGGTAGAGCACTGTTTCGGCTAGGGGGTCATCCCGACTTACCAAACCGATGCAAACTCCGAATACCTACAAGTGCCGAGCATGGGAGACACACGGCGGGTGCTAACGTCCGTCGTGAAAAGGGAAACAACCCAGACCGTCAGCTAAGGTCCCAAAGTCATGGTTAAGTGGGAAACGATGTGGGAAGGCTTAGACAGCTAGGAGGTTGGCTTAGAAGCAGCCACCCTTTAAAGAAAGCGTAATAGCTCACTAGTCGAGTCGGCCTGCGCGGAAGATGTAACGGGGCTCAAACCATGCACCGAAGCTACGGGTATCACCTTTGGTGATGCGGTAGAGGAGCGTTCTGTAAGCCTGTGAAGGTGAGTTGAGAAGCTTGCTGGAGGTATCAGAAGTGCGAATGCTGACATGAGTAACGACAATGCGAGTGAAAAACTCGCACGCCGAAAGACCAAGGTTTCCTGCGCAACGTTAATCGACGCAGGGTTAGTCGGTCCCTAAGGCGAGGCTGAAAAGCGTAGTCGATGGAAAACAGGTTAATATTCCTGTACTTCCAGTTATTGCGATGGAGGGACGGAGAAGGCTAGGCCAGCTTGGCGTTGGTTGTCCAAGTTTAAGGTGGTAGGCTGAGATCTTAGGCAAATCCGGGATCTCAAAGCCGAGAGCTGATGACGAGTTGCCTTTAGGCGACGAAGTGGTTGATGCCATGCTTCCAAGAAAAGCTCCTAAGCTTCAGATAACTGGGAACCGTACCCCAAACCGACACAGGTGGTTAGGTAGAGAATACCAAGGCGCTTGAGAGAACTCGGGTGAAGGAACTAGGCAAAATGGCACCGTAACTTCGGGAGAAGGTGCGCCGGTGAGGGTGAAGGACTTGCTCCGTAAGCTCATGCCGGTCGAAGATACCAGGCCGCTGCGACTGTTTATTAAAAACACAGCACTCTGCAAACACGAAAGTGGACGTATAGGGTGTGACGCCTGCCCGGTGCCGGAAGGTTAATTGATGGGGTTAGCGCAAGCGAAGCTCTTGATCGAAGCCCCGGTAAACGGCGGCCGTAACTATAACGGTCCTAAGGTAGCGAAATTCCTTGTCGGGTAAGTTCCGACCTGCACGAATGGCGTAACGATGGCGGCGCTGTCTCCACCCGAGACTCAGTGAAATTGAAATCGCTGTGAAGATGCAGTGTATCCGCGGCTAGACGGAAAGACCCCGTGAACCTTTACTATAGCTTTGCACTGGACTTTGAATTTGCTTGTGTAGGATAGGTGGGAGGCTTTGAAGTGGGGACGCCAGTTCTCATGGAGCCATCCTTGAAATACCACCCTGGCAACTTTGAGGTTCTAACTCAGGTCCGTTATCCGGATCGAGGACAGTGTATGGTGGGTAGTTTGACTGGGGCGGTCTCCTCCCAAAGAGTAACGGAGGAGTACGAAGGTGCGCTCAGACCGGTCGGAAATCGGTCGTAGAGTATAAAGGCAAAAGCGCGCTTGACTGCGAGACAAACACGTCGAGCAGGTACGAAAGTAGGTCTTAGTGATCCGGTGGTTCTGTATGGAAGGGCCATCGCTCAACGGATAAAAGGTACTCCGGGGATAACAGGCTGATACCGCCCAAGAGTTCATATCGACGGCGGTGTTTGGCACCTCGATGTCGGCTCATCACATCCTGGGGCTGAAGCCGGTCCCAAGGGTATGGCTGTTCGCCATTTAAAGTGGTACGCGAGCTGGGTTTAGAACGTCGTGAGACAGTTCGGTCCCTATCTGCCGTGGACGTTTGAGATTTGAGAGGGGCTGCTCCTAGTACGAGAGGACCGGAGTGGACGAACCTCTGGTGTTCCGGTTGTCACGCCAGTGGCATTGCCGGGTAGCTATGTTCGGAAGAGATAACCGCTGAAAGCATCTAAGCGGGAAACTTGCCTCAAGATGAGATCTCACTGGGATCTTGAATCCCCTAAAGGGCCGTCGAAGACTACGACGTTGATAGGTTGGGTGTGTAAGCGCTGTGAGGCGTTGAGCTAACCAATACTAATTGCCCGTGAGGCTTGACCATATAACACCCAAGCAATTTGCTTCTGCAGATTGTGGTGGTGAAGACGAAAGAACCGAAAGTTCGCAACATCACAACTATCGCATATCCGAATTCGCTGGGCTGTCCATCTGGACATTCTGGCTACAGAATTTCTTGACGACCATAGAGCATTGGAACCACCTGATCCCATCCCGAACTCAGTAGTGAAACGATGCATCGCCGATGGTAGTGTGGGGTTTCCCCATGTGAGAGTAGGTCATCGTCAAGATTCATTTCGCAAAACCCCTATCTGCGCAAGCAGGTAGGGGTTTTGTCTTTCCGATATTCGCACACCTTTCTCCAGGCAAAGATGTTTTGTCCCTCTCGCACCTGCGCAAACGCGCCGAAGGGTGCGACAATTATTCCTGTTCGTTTACGTGACTTTGCCCTGCCCAAGCTGCGTCAAGGCTTAGGTTCGGGGCATCCTCGCGCCCGAACATAGCGATGCCAGCGTGCCGTGCTGCGCATTTCTGGACCTTCACCGTCCTATACAACTGAGGTTACAAGCAAGATGGCCAAGGCCGCCGATGTCGTTGTGCAATGCCTGGAAAACGAAGGTGTCGAGTATGTGTTCGGCATTCCTGGTGAGGAAAACCTCGACCTGCTGGAATCCCTGCGCAAGTCGAAGATCAAGCTGGTACTGACCCGCCACGAGCAGTCTGCGGGCTTCATGGCAGCCACCTATGGCCGCCTGACCGGCAAGACCGGCGTCAGCCTGTCGACCCTGGGCCCTGGGGCGACCAACCTGGTAACCGCCAGTGCGTACGCCTACCTGGGCGGCATGCCGATGATGATGATTACCGGCCAGAAGCCGATCAAGAAGTCCAAGCAGGGCCGCTTCCAGATCATCGATGTGTGCGGCATGATGGACCCCATCACCAAGTACACCCACCAGTTCGCCTCGGCCGACAACATCCCTTCGCGCATGCGTGAAGCGTTCCGCCTGGCCGAAGAAGAAAAACCGGGCGCCGTGCACCTGGAGCTGCCGGAAGACATCGCCGCCGAGCAGACCGATGCCATGCCGATCCCGCGCAGCCTGCACCGCCGTCCGCTGGCCGAGCACGTGGCCATCGAGGCTGCCATCGAGAAACTGCGCACCGCACGCAGCCCTATCCTGGTGATCGGTGCCGGCGCCAACCGCAAGATGACCGCCAAGGTCCTCAAGCAGCTGGTCGATAAGACCGGTATCCCGTTCGTCACCACCCAGCTGGGCAAGGGTGTGGTTGACGAGCGCAGCCCGCGCTTCCTGGGTAACGCTGCGTTGTCGTCCGGTGATTTCGTGCACCGTGCGATCGAAGCGGCTGACCTGATCGTTAACATCGGCCACGATGTGATCGAGAAGCCGCCGTTCTTCATGGTCCGTGGCGGCACCGAAGTCATCCATATCAACTTCCGTTCCGCCGAAGTCGACGCCGTGTACTTCCCGCAGGTAGAAGTGATCGGCGACATCGCCAACGCCGTCTGGCAGATCGCTGAAGGCCTGGGCGACACCTCGCACTGGGACTTCACCCGTCTCATGGCGATTCGTGAAGCCAACGAAGCCCAGATCGCCGAAGGCGGCGACGATGACCGCTTCCCGGTCTATCCTCAGCGCCTGGTTGCCGACATCCGTCGTGTACTGCCGTCCGAAGGTATCGTCGCCCTGGACAACGGCATCTACAAGATCTGGTTCGCGCGCAACTACAAGGCCCACAAGCCCAACACCGTACTGCTCGATAACGCCCTGGCGACCATGGGCGCCGGCCTGCCGTCGGCCATGGCAGCGCACCTGGTGTACCCGGACCGCCCGGTGATCTCGGTGTGTGGCGATGGTGGTTTCATGATGAACAGCCAGGAGCTGGAAACCGCAGTCCGTCTGGGCATGCACGTTACCGTGGTGATCCTGCGTGACGATGGCTACGGCATGATCCGCTGGAAGCAGGCCAACATGGGCTTCACCGATTTCGGCCTGGACTACGGCAACCCGGACTTCGTCAAGTACGCCGAAGCCTACGGTGCCAATGGCCACCGCGTGGAAAGCGCCGAAGGTTTGCTGCCGCTGCTCGAGCACTGCATCAAGACCCCGGGCGTGCACGTGATCGACTGCCCGGTCGACTACAGCGAGAACGACCGCATCCTCAACAGCGAGCTGCGTGAGCGCGCGCTGGCGGTGTAAGCCTTAAGGCCCGATCGCCGGCAAGCCGGCTCCCACGGGAATATCACTGGTCTCTTTGGCCAGTGATTGGCAAGTGGGGCGGTTTGCCGGCGATCAGGCTCTACAGAGCAGGGCCTGCGCTCGTTGGCGCGCATATATTCACCACCGCTCAGATCTCACGATTCACCACTCTGGTTCTCAAGCCCCATGGAGAACACGAGAACATGACGATTGGATCGTCATACAACCACCCCGCCAACCTGGCCATTGAGCCTCCTTCAACCTCGCAACCTTGGGCTGCGCTTCCCGAAACCACCAGACCTTTTGTTTGGATGATCGATTTCACCTTTGATCACTACCCGCATTATCAGATTCTGTAGGTAATGGAATTCGTGGCTATCAGGTAGATAAGTCTTACCGGAGGTCTTCGCTTTTCCCACAGGTCTGTGGGAGTGCGCTGACTGTCGCTCCCCAGCCTGACCCCGTTTTACTGGCGCTCTTCCACAACAACCAAAAAAGGAAGCCGCCATGTCCGAACTATGCCTCCCCATAAGCCCGGTAAAAATCGCCGTCATTCAGTACGACCCTCAGGTTGGGCTAGACAATCGCGATGGCAACCTGAAACACGGGTTGGCCCTGGCCCGGCGAGCTGCTCGCGAAGGTGCCAACCTGATTGTGCTGCCTGAACTGGCAAACACCGGTTATACCTTTCAGTCGCGTGCCGAAGCCTATGCTCATGCCCAGACGTTACAGGACGGGCCCAGCCTCCAGGCGTGGGCGGACTTTGCGCAGGAACAACAGGTTTATCTGGCCGCAGGCTTCGCGGAACGCGATGGTCTGAAACTCTATGACAGTGCAGTGCTGTTCGGGCCTGAGGGGATGCTTGGGCATTACCGCAAGGCCCACCTGTGGAATCAGGAAAAGCTGTGGTTCACCCCCGGCGACCTGGGCTTCCCAGTCTTCGAAACGCCCATCGGGCGTATAGGTTTGTTGATCTGTTGGGATATCTGGTTTCCCGAGGTCCCACGCCTGATGGCGGCGCAAGGTGCCGACATCCTCTGCAGCCTGAACAACTGGGTATGGACGCCACCACCGCTGTTCGATGCTGCCGGACGTTGCATGGCTTCATACCTCACCATGACGGCAGCACACGTCAACAATGTCTATATCGCCGCCGCCAACCGAATCGGTAGCGAGCGGGGAGGCCGTTTTCTGGGTTGTTCGCTGATCGCCGGGACCAACGGATGGCCCATCGGTGAAACGGCCAGTGCAGATCACGAAACCATCCTCTATGCCGATGTCGATCTCAGCGCAGCCCGTTCGGCGCCAATCTGGAACAGCCTCAACGACTTGCCGCGAGACCGGCGTACAGATCTTTACGACGCCACGCTCGGCTATCGCATGCATGCACCGATGCCACGCTGAGGAGACGGAAATGAAGGTTAAACTCATTTCGCCTCAGCAATTGATCCCAGCATTGATGCTGGCCAGCCTGACAGTATTGCTGGCTGCCAGCCTGGTGCTTGGTCAATGGCCGGATTATGCACAGTTGACCGCGACACTTGATCAGCCACTGAGCCGCCTGCGCTGGATAGTCGCAGACATCAGCGAAGTCACTTTTTACAAGCATGAACTACCCGCCCTCGGCTTGCTGCTCGGCGCTTGCCTGGCGCATTGGGCCTATATCCGTGGCTACCGTTGCCAGGGCTTCGCCATCTGTTATGGCAGTGGCTTGTGGCCCTGGGTTTTCATCAGCTCGCTGCTTGGCTTGCTGCTCAGTCATGCCTTGTGGGGCTGGACCTTGGCCAGTGGCGCCTGGCAACCCACATTCGTCGCCTTCGTCTCGCTGCCTGCTGCCATGGTTCTGCTGTTTGGTGGCGGCTGGCAGGTGACGATCACCGGTGCGGTGTTGGGCGCACTGCTGGTAGCACCAGCCAGCCTGTTGCTGGTCAATTACCTGTGCTACCCCCTGCAGTTGCCTGCCGTGATCGGCAATGTCAGCGGGATGGCTGTAGCAAGCGTGATGGCTTTCATGCTGTGCAGGCGCTTTCCATCGCTGGTCGAGCGCGGCCGCAGGCCCGAGACGTTGCAGGCTGTTGCGCCAAACCCGGACTATGGCGTGGTCTGGTCACTCAGGCGAGTTTTGGCCGATTTCAGCGAAGGGCCATTTTTCGGAAATGAACTGGCCAGTCTGGGGCTCTTGCTGGGTGTGCTGGCCGCCTACATGCTAGCGCCCGCTGCACCCGCCTATGGCTCGCAACTGGTTGTTCAGCTGGTGGCCGGGCAGGGGTTGTCTTCACTGGTTGGTGTAGTGATCTGGCGTCGCCAGTGGCAAGCACGTGGCTGGTATCCCACCTACATTCCCATTGTGTCGGTTGTTCCTGCCGCAGTGCTGACCCATGGCGGTAGCTGGCAGGTGGTCATGCTCAGCGCAGTATTGGGCGCGCTGATCGCACCGCCGTTGGCTGTGGCCATCAGCCAACGGTTACCGAGCCATATGCATGGCTATATCGGTAACGTTCTATCCATGGCCATCAGTACATTAGGTATCGTGCCGCTGGTCGGGCTTGTTACGGGAGTTGGCGTATGACGGAAGTTGAAAATTTGCCTCGCTTGTCGATTGCCAGCCTGGGAGGAACAGCCAGCATGCAGGCTGATGCATCAGGGCGGGGGGTGACGCCAAGTCTCGACTGTGAGAGGCAATTGGCCTCGTTACCCCACTTGCGCGAGATGGCGCACCTTGAAGTGGCCACGCTGTGCCTGGTCCCTAGTGCCTCACTGAGTTTCGTGATGCTTCTGGATGTGCTGGCCTGGGCTCGCGCTGAAATTGAAGGTGGCTCGCAGGCAGTGATACTCACTCAGGGGACTGATACGCTGGAGGAGACGGCGTACTTCTTCAACCTGCTCTGGCCTTTCGACGCACCGCTGGTGCTTACCGGTGCAATGCGCCCGCCCAGCCAGCCGGGGAGCGATGGGCCGGCCAATCTGCTGGCGGCGACGCAGGTAGCTCTGGCTCACGCTAGCAGGGGAAGAGGTGCGCTGGTAGTGATCAACGACCAGATCCACTGCGCAACACGGGTACGCAAGACTGCCAGCCTGTCGATGGCCGCGTTCGAGTCGCCTGGCAGTGGCCCCGTTGGTGAACTCGTAGAAGGCTTGGCGGTTTATCGTCAACCGCCTTGCCCGCGCAGGGTGCTACCGCTCCCCGAACGCGTCGGGCATCGGGTTGCGCTGCTGGAAGCTTGCCTGGATGCAGATACAACCTTGCTGCAGGCTGTTGCGGCCTTTGGCTTCGAGGGGCTGGTCATATCCGGGTTTGGTGCCGGGCACGTTTCCAGCGTCTGGTCCGATGTGTTGGCTGAGCTGGCGGCGAACCTGCCGGTGATTGTCGCTACCCGCACCGGAAGTGGTACCACCGCTCGGGCCACCTATGGTTTTGCGGGGGCCGAGATCGACTTGCAGTCCAAAGGCGTACACATGGCCGGACAACTCTGCCCGCGCAAGTGTCGAATATTGTTGTGGCTGCTACTCGGCACGGGGCAACAGTCGTCGCTGTGCACCTGGCTACCCCAATAGGGTAACTGCCCGCAGCTCTGTGGCTGTGGGCAGCCCTTGACCCGTCGCTGTGATAGGGTGCACACACTTTTGCTTTTCAGGATGTGCAACCATGCTCCCCCCCCTCAGCGAAAAAGAACTCCACCGCCTCGAAGACCTGCTGATCACCTACGGCAACGACTATTCGGTACTCAACCTTGCCGAGCTCAACGGCTTTTTCACCGGCCTGGCCAGCTCACCGTCGCGGGTCAACCCTGAGCAGTGGTTGCCTGCGGTCGCCGGTGGCAAGGTGCCGAAGTTCAAGAAGCCTGCCCATGAAGAAGCCTATACGGCACTGATGCTGCGCTATGCCCACCAGGTGGCGGAACAGCTTGCGCAGAACGTCGACGGCTTCGAGCCGGTGTTCGAAGAAAGTGAAAGCGAGGAAGGGCCGGCGATCATCATGGAAGAGTGGTGCTTTGGCTACATGCGCGCTACCCAGATTGCACAATGGGGCGACCTTCCGCCCGAGCAGGATCAATTGCTCAAGGCAATTTCGCTGCACGGGCTGGAGGATAACTTCGAGCTGCTCGATACCATGAGTTTCGATGAGCTGCAGGCCTGCGTGCCACATGTGGTCGCAGCGGCGAAGGGCTTGTATCGGTATCAGAAGCAGCAGCGCCACTGACCCGATGGGGCGGGGCCCTTTTGGGTCTGCCCCGCCCACGGGCCTTGGGTACCCAGCGATTATTTCGCATCGCGAAATTATGATCTTCCCCCAGCACTGATTCTGCAACTCAGCGATTCAGCGCAGCATGTGCTCCACCAGCACCACGCCGGTGCCGACCCTGGAGCCCAGACCATGATCAAACTCTACAACTTCCCCAAGTCCGGCCATGCCCATCGTATCGAGCTGATGTTGTCGCTGCTGGACCTGCCCACCGAACTGGTGTTCGTGGACCTGGCCAAGGGCGCGCACAAGCAGCCGGAATTCCTCGCCCTCAACCCCCTCGGCCAGGTGCCGGTGATCGATGACAACGGTACTGTCATTGCCGACTCCAACGCCATCCTCGTCTACCTGGCCAGCACGTACGACAAAGCCGGCCATTGGCTGCCCCATGACCCGGTCACCGCCGCCCGTGTGCAACGCTGGTTGTCCACCGCCGCAGGGCCGCTCGCCTTCGGCCCGGCCGCTGCCCGTCTGGTTACCGTGTTTGGCGCCTCATTCAACACCGACGAAGTCATCGGTCGCGCCCACGCCTTGCTCAAGGTGATGGACCGCGAACTGGCCGAGTCGCCATTCCTGGTGGGCGACCAGCCGACCATCGCTGATGTGGCCAACTACTCCTACATCGCCCATGCCCCCGAGGGCAACGTCTCGCTGGAGCCGTACCCCAACGTACGCGCCTGGCTGGCACGCATCGAAGCGCTGCCAGGCTTCGTCGCCATGCCACGTACCGCCGTAGGCCTGCAAGCCAACGCCTGAGCCGCAATCCAACCGAGGAACGCCGCCATGCAACAAACCCCTGACCCTCGACCCTCGCCCTGGCACGTTGGCGAAAAACGGCTGCAGGAGCAGGCCGGTGTGGCGCAGCGCATGGAGGTGTTCGGGCAGAAGGTCATCCGTGACTACATGCCCGACCAGCACCGCGAGTTCTACCGGCAACTGCCGTTCCTGGTCGCAGGCGCCGTGGACGCCCAGGGCAAACCGTGGGCGACGCTGCTTGAAGGCCCCGAAGGCTTCGTCAGCTCGCCCGACCCACGGCAATTGCTGATCGACACCCACCTCGCCAGCGACGACCCGGCAACGCCAGGCCTGGGCGCAGGCGGTGCTGTAGGCCTGCTCGGCATCGAGTTGCACAGCCGCCGGCGCAACCGCATCAACGGGCTTATCCAGCAAGGGAGCGGTGGCCCGCTGGCGGTGATGGTGGAGCATGCCTTCGGCAATTGTCCCCAGTACATTCAGCTGCGCGCATACACGCGTGTCGATGAGCCGCCGCAGGGCAGGCTGGACTCCAGCGTACTGGATACCCACGCAGTGACGATGATCGAGCAGGCAGACACCTTCTTTGTCGCCAGCTACATTGACCACCAAGACGGCCATCGCGCTGTGGATGTCTCGCACCGCGGCGGCCGGGCCGGGTTCGTCAAGGTCGACGGCAACCGCCTGACCATCCCCGACTATGCCGGCAACTTGCACTTCAATACCCTCGGCAACCTGTTGGAAAATCCGCAGGCAGGGTTGTTGTTCGTCGATTTCAGCAACGGCAACGTGCTGCAAGTGACGGGGCGTACCGAGATTTTTCTCGACAGCCCGCTGATCAAAGACTTCGCCGGCGCCGAGCGGCTATGGACGCTTCAGGTCGAACACATCGTGCTGCGCCGGGCTGGCGTGTCGCTACGCTGGGCCTTTGAGGAATACGCACCGACCAGCCTGATGACCGGGACCTGGGCCGAGGTCGAGCAGCGCCGGCAGCAGCGCGAGCGGCAGCGCCAATGGCTGGCCTGGCGTGTTGAGCGGGTGGTGCAGGAGAGCCAGGACATCCGCTCGTTCTACCTGGCGGCCGATGTGCCGGTAACCTTTGCTCCAGGCCAGCACATTCCTGTGCGGCTCCCGCTGGGTGGCGACACGCCGTTGATTCGCACCTACAGCCTGTCCTGCGCGCCATCGGACGGCCACCTGCGCATCAGCGTCAAGGCCCAGGGTGCGGCTTCGCGGTATTTGCACGAACAGGTCGGCGTGGGCGACCTGCTCGACGTGCGGCTGCCCATGGGCAGTTTTACCCTGGACGGCGACAGTACAAGGCCCATCGTGCTGATTGGTGCAGGCGTAGGTATTACCCCGCTGATCGCCATGTTGCGCGAGCAGTTGGCCCGGCAGCAGACGCGGCGAATTCACCTGTTCCACGGCGCCCGCCGCCTCGCTGACTTGCCATTTCAGCAGGAACTGGCCGCGTTGTCCGAGCAGGCAGGTGGCCTATTGAGTGTGCATCGCTCCCTAAGCCAGCCGGAGGACGACGCAGTACCAGGACGCGACTATGAACATGCCGGGCGCCTGGCGATCGAGCAGGTGAAAGCGAAGCTGGCGCTGGATGACTATGACTTCTACCTGTGTGGGCCCGCCAGCTTTACCCAGGACCTGTATGAAGGGTTACGCGCCATACACGTGCCGGACAAGCGCATTCATGCAGAAGCCTTCGGCCCGTCGACGCTCAGGCGTCATACCGATGACAACCAGCCGACGCTGCAGCAGCCACCGGCTGCCAGCGAGCCAGTGCCGGTGTACTTTGCCAGCTCGGCCAAGGAGGCGCGCTGGGCACCGGGCGGTGGTACCTTGCTCGAACTTGCCGAAGCCCGTGGGTTGTCGCCGGACTTCAGCTGCCGGGGCGGTTCGTGCGGCACCTGCAAGACCAAGGTGGTGAGCGGGCAGGTGCATTACCCGAACCCGCCTGCCCAGATGCCGGAAGCGGGGACAGTGCTGATCTGCTGCGCGGTGCCGGGCAAAGCGCAGGAGGGCGGGCAGGCGCTGGTACTGGATATTTGATGCTGCCTGCAGATAGCAGATAATCTCTACCCACGATACTCAGGAGCCGGCATGGACCAGATCCACCTGATGAAGGTGTTCGTCGCGGTAGGCGAGCTGGAAAGCTTCGCTGCTGCCGCCCGCCGTCTGGACATCTCGCCCGCTGCAGTAACCCGCGCGGTCAGCGCGCTTGAGGACATGCTCGGCGTCAAACTGCTGCTACGTACCACGCGCAGCGTGCGCCTGACCCAGGCGGGTGGCCGCTATCTGGAGGACACCCGCCACATCCTCGCCAGCATCTCTGAGGCCAACGAGGCCGCCGCCGGCATCAACGCCACGCCCAAAGGCGAACTGGCCGTCACCGCGCCCATCCTGTTCGGCAAGAAATTCGTCATGCCGAGCATCGTGCGTTATCTGCAGCGGTACCCCGAGGTGGACGTATCCGCCTACTTCCTCGACCGCATCGTCAACATGGTCGAGGAGGGCATGGACGTTGCGGTGCGTATCGGTCCGCTGCCCGACTCCGGCCTCAAGGCCCTGCGCGTAGGCAGGGTCAGGCGCATGCTCTGCGCCTCGCCTGAATACCTGGCGCGCCATGGTGTGCCGCAGCACCCCTCGGACTTGCCGGCGCATGCGGTGATCGCCACCACCAACCTCTCGCCGCGTTCGGGTTGGCGCTTCGGCGTGACGGACGAACCGACCCTGGTGCGCATCAAGCCCAGGCTCACCGTGACCAGCAACGACGGTGCGATCGCAGCGGCGGTGGGCGGGCTGGGGATTGCTCGGTTGCTGTCCTATCAGGTGGTGGACGAGATCGCCAGCGGGCAGTTACAGGTGCTACTGGCCGACTATGAGGAAGCCCCATGGCCGATCCATGTGCTGCACCGCGAAAGCAAGCATGGTTCGGCCAAGGTGCGCATGTTCGTCGACCTGCTGGCGCATGAGCTGCGGGCCCAAGGGCTGGACTGAAGTCATCCTGCCTTCGGTTCGCCCGGTTGCGGTCGCTCGCTGACAACCGTCTGGATCGCCTGGTACTCCAGGCTGAACCCCAGGCTCATTTCTTCACCCTGGCGCAACAAGCGCAAACCCGGTTGCCCCGGCAGGTGATGGGCATTGATTGGATGGCTGACCGGTTCAAAGCAGAAGAACGGCTTGTCCTGGGGGCAGAACAGCAAGAAATGCTCGGCACCGCTGGCGCTGCATACCAGTCGATAACCGGCCCCGGGTTGCTCGATCACGCAGTCCCCGGCCCACCCGCCGAACGCGTGGTCGACCACGGTGTCCGGCAGGCAGGCCGGTGCATCGAAGCACCAGTCTTGAGGCACCGCTGCCGTGTACGACGGCAACCGCCCCTCTTCGGCCAGCCACACGTGCTGCGCTGCTGCCTGCAGGCGGGTGTCAGGGTAGCGCGGGAAGTAAGGATGCAACCCCAGTCCATACCAGGTAGCGGGCTCATCCAGATGCGTTACCTGCAGGTCAAGCCTCAGGCGGCCTTCATGCAAATGCACATCCAGTACCGCCCGGTAGGCGAACGGCACGCTGCTCTGGAGCGTCAGCCTTGCATTTCGCTCACTGTGATGAGCCACCTGCCAGGCCTGCTGCCAGGCGGTGCCATGGATCGGATACGGGTCGTGTGTGGTGTTGGGCGCCAAGGCCAGCCAACCCTCGGGCCTTGCAAAACCACCCTCGGCAATACGGTTGGACCAGGGCGCCAACGGGTAGCACCCCAGTTGGCGCGGTGTACCGCTGGCCAGCGCTGCCTGATCGGTATGGCGCAACAGCGCCTGCCCGGTCGCCTTCACCTCCCAGTTGATCAGGCTGGCGCCCAGCTCGGGCGCCAGGGTCAGGCGGGTCAGGCGGTCTTGCAGCTGCAGTTCGGTGACAGCCATCAGCGGCTCCTTTCACAAAGCGGGTCAGCTGGCCCGACGGTAGGTCAGCAGCACGATGCCGCACACCACCACGGCGGCGCCGACCAATTGCCAGGTGCCCAGGCGCTGATCCAGCAACGCCCAGCCCAGCAGCAACGTGGCGATGGGCTCGATATTCATCACTGGCGCGTTCTGCGCCATGTTCAGCCGTGGCACACAGACGAACAGCAAGGTGAAGGCCACGCCATACAGCACCACCAGGCTGGCCAAGGCCGTCCAGCCGCTGGCGCTGGCCGGCAGCGACAACCCCGAGGGCATCACCCCGCTGGCCCCCGCCACCAGCATGCTGGCGAACACGATCAGCAGGGTCAGCAAGCTGCGCACCGGGCCGCGAACGGCAGCCAGTTTGTGGTCGGTGATCCACAACGCGCAGGCGAACACGCAGGCGGCGCAGAACGAAAGGCCCACGCCCAGTAGCCAGTGCGGGTTGGCCTCACCGTTATCGGCCAGGCGCCCAGGTACATCCAGCGCCAGCACCAGGCCACACAGGATCAGCCCCATGAACAGCACGGTGCGGCCGGTCGGGCGAGCGCCGCCCAGCGCCCAGGTGAGCAGCGCCAGCAGCATCGGAAAGGTGTTGCCTACCAGCAGCGCCAAGGCAACCGGAATGCGCGCCACGGCCGAGTACAGGCACAGGCTCTGGGTAGCGATCAACAGGCCCAACAGCAGTTGCCAGTGCCGCGTGCCAGCCGGCAGGCTCAGCGGTTGGCGCTGCCACAGCACCAGGCTGGCCAGCACCAGGAAGGTGATGCCGGAACGACAGAGGATGGCCAACAGCACGCCGGTGTCGTCATCGAAGGCGATGCGCGCGGCAATGTGGTTGCCGGCGAACGAGCAGGCCAGCAGCGCCAGTAGCGCGACCGCCAGCTTGCGCGGGAAAAGGGAGACAGAAGCAGCGACAGCCATGTGCATGATCCATTTGCAGGTGTGTTCAGGAGGCTGTTGCGCAGCCCATCGCTGGCAAGCCAGCTCCCCCGGGTTTTGCATTGGCCTTCAGATCGGCGTTGTCCCAGTGGGAGCCGGCTTGCCGGCGATGGGCCGCCCAGCGGCCCCGGATGAGCGCCGTTACAGCACGACGCTCGGCAGCCACAGCGAGATGGCCGGGATATAGGTGACCGCGATGAGCACCAGGAACAGCGCAATGTAGAACGGCAGCAGCGCCTTCACCGTCGATTCGATGCTCACCTTGCCGATGGCCGAACCGACGAACAGCACCGCACCCACCGGTGGTGTGATCAACCCGATGCCCAGGTTCACCAGCATGATCATGCCGAAGTGCACCGGGTCCACACCGATGCCGGTGATCACGGGCAGCAGGATCGGCGTCAGGATCAGGATCAGCGGCGCCATGTCCATCACCGTGCCCAGCAGCAACAGCATGAAGTTGATGCACATCAGGATCACGTAGCGGTTGTCCGACAGGGTCAGGAACACTGTGGTGATCTTCGACGGGATCTGCATCAGCGTCATCACGTAGCCGAAGCTTGCGGCAAAGCCGATCAGGATCATCACGATCGAGATGGTCCGCACCGTACGGTGCATCAGCTTGGGCAGGTCGCGCCACTTGTAGTCGCGGTAGATGAACATGGTCACGAAGAACGACCAGACCACTGCCACGGCCGCTGATTCGGTGGCGGTGAACACGCCCGAGAGAATACCGCCGAGGATGATGACCATCGCCATCAGGCCCCACAGTGCTTCGCCGGCGATTTTCAGTGCCTGGCGCAGCGGGATCACTTCACCTTTGGGGTAGTTGCGCTTCTTGGCGAAGATCAGGCACAGGCCCATCATCACCGCGCTCAGCAGCAAGCCGGGCATGATCCCCGCGATGAACAGCGAGCCGATCGACACTGTGCCGCCCGCCGCCAGCGAGTACAGCACCGAGTTGTGGCTGGGCGGGGTGAGCAGTGCCTGCACCGAGCCGCTGACGGTCACTGCCGTGGAGAACTCGCGCGGGTAGCCCTTGCGCTCCATCTCGGGGATCAGTACCGAGCCTACAGACGCGGTGTCAGCCACCGACGAGCCGGAAATGGCGCCGAAGAAGGTCGAGGCCATGATATTGACCAGCGACAAACCGCCCCGTACGAAGCCCACCAGCACTCCGGCGAAGGCCACCAACCGCCGTGACATGCCACCTTCGGCCATGATTGCGCCAGCCAGCACGAAGAACGGAATGGCCAGCAGTGAAAACTTGTTAACCCCACTGGCGATCTGAATCATCATCGCCTGCAGCGGGATGTCGATCCACCAGGCGCCGATCAGCGCCGACAGGCCCAGGGCGAAGGCCACCGGCATGCCGATCAGGATGAGCACGATGAAACTGCCCAACAGAATGAACGCATCCATTTACGCAGCTCCTTCGTTTTCTTCCGCCAGATCGTAACGAACCACCTTGCGGTTGCTCTGATCGCCCAGCAGGAGTTTTTCCAGTACAAAAATCAAGGTCAGCAGACCACCGACCGGGATCGGCGCGTAGGTCATGCCCACCCGTACCCCAGGCAAAGAGGCCAGCCACTGGTTCCACGTGGTGATGCACAGCTTGATGCCGTAGTAGGTCATGAACACGCACACCAGGATCATCAGCACCTGCACCAGCAGTGCAACCAGCTGGCGCTGCAGCGGTGGCAGGCGGTCGGTGATCATCCCTACCGCCATGTGCGCGCCGGCCCGGTAGCTGGCGGCGGCACCGACGAAGGTGAACACCACCATCAGCAGGATCGACACTGGCTCAGGCCAGCTGGAGCCGGTACCCAGCACGTAGCGTGCAAAGATGCCCCAGGGAATGATCAGCGACATGGCCAGGATCGACAGGCCGGCGACCCAGATGCAGCTGCGGTAGAGCGTGTCGTTCACGCTCAGGAAAAGCGATTTCATAGGCATCACCAAAGCGGCAGGGCGGCGGGCGCCGCACTGCCGCGGTCAAACTTGGAAGGGGGCCGGTATTACTGGACGGCGTCGATACGCTTCATCAGGTCTGCGTACGGCGCACCGTACTTCTCGCGTACTGAAGCGGTAGCCTCGAAGAACGGTTTCTTGTCGACGCTGATGAACTCCACGCCCGCGGCCTTGAGTTTCTCTTCGCTGGCGGCAGTCTTGGCATCCCACAGCGCGCGCTCTTCCATCTGTGCTTCGCGCGCGACCTTCTTCACCAGCGCCTGCTGCTCAGGCGTGAGCTTGTTCCAGGTGGTCTTGGACATCACCACCGGCTCCGGCAGGATCAGATGGCCAGTGAGGGTGAAGTACTTGGCGCTCTGGTAGTGGTTGTGCTCGAGCAGGGTTGGCGGGTTGTTTTCGGCGCCATCGATCACGCCGGTCTGCAGGGCGCTGAAGATCTCGCCGGTGTCCATGGCGATGCCGTTGCCGCCCATGGCGTTCATCATGTCGATGAACAGCGGGTTGCCCTGCACGCGGATCTTCATGCCCTTGAGGTCTTCCAGGCTGCGCACCGGCTTCTTGGTATAGATGCTGCGCGAGCCGCCGTCCATCCACGCCAGGGCCACCAGGTTGAATTCGGAATTGGTGATCTTGTCGAGGATCTCCTGGCCGATATCGCCGTCGATGATCTTGCGCATGTGGTCATGGTCGCGGAACACGAACGGCATGTTGAACACGTTCACGTCCGGCACCACCGGGCCGACGATCCCCAGGCTGACGCGGGTCATCTGCACGGCACCGATCTGCGCCTGCTCGATGACTTCCTTTTCCGAGCCCAGGACGCCGCCGGGGAACATCTTGAAGGTGATCTCGCCATTGCTGGCGGCTTCGATCTTCTTGCCCATGTTCTGCTCGGCGACCACGGTCGGGTAGCCGGCCGGGTGGATCTCGGCGAACTTGATGTCCAGCGCGTGGGCTGGCAGGGAGAGGCTGAAGGCGAACGGGAGTGCAGCAAGAAGCAGCTTGCGTTTGAAAGTCATGATGAAACTCCGTGGTTTTTATTATCCGGTTTCGGGCGTACGAGTGTGGTTGGCAGTACGGGTGTTCAGCCCCGGCAGGCAGGTTCCTCCACGCCTTTGACGCCGAGTTCGAAGGCAAATACCCCACCAGCCAGCGGCTGGTCGCTGAGGTCGATGCCTGCGGGGCGGATCGAGGTGACGAACAGGGTGTCCAGGTTGGCGCCGCCGAAGGCGCACATCGCCGGCTTTTTCACCGGCACGTTGAGTGAGCGGTCAAGGCGGCCATCCGGCGTGAACCGGTGGATCTGACCGGCATCGTTGCCGCAGATCCAGTAGCAGCCGTCCTGGTCGATGGCAGCGCCGTCCGGGCGACCGGGGAAGGCGCGCATGTCGACGAACAGCCGCTTGTTGTGGGGTATGCCACTGTCGATGTCGTAGTCGAACACCCAGATCTTCTGCACGTCGGGGTGCGAGTCCGACAGGTACATGCGTGTGCCGTCGGGGCTGAAGGCCAGGCCATTGGGCACGATCATGCCGTCCTGCTGCAGGTGTAACTGGCCCTCGCCGTCATGCCGGTACAGCGCGCCGACCGTGGCGCCTTGCTGCATGTCCATCAACATGGTGCCGGCCCAGAAGCGGCCCTGGCGATCACAGCGCCCATCGTTGAAACGCATGCCGCTCTGTGCATGGTCGACGGCGCTGAGCAAGTGGCTGGCAAGGCTGCCATCGGCCCTGGTTTCAAGCTGGAAGATGCCGCTTTCCATGCCGGCGATCCAGCCCCGCTCAGTGCGCGCGATGCAGGCGAGCATCTCGTCGCCTTGCCAGGTCTGATGGGCACCATCGGGCTGCCAGCGATGCAGCTGGCGTGCGGGAATGTCGACCCAGTACAGGGCGTGTTCGGTGGGGTGCCACACGGGGCTTTCGCCGGTGCCGTTGCGGGCGTCGACGATCAGTTCGCAGTTCATGGCCGGGCCTCCTGGAGCACTGGGTGTCAGTTGAACGGTCCGGCTACGGCGAAGGCGCCGCCCTGATAGACCATGCTCGGGTCATCGGCGGCAGGTGCCGGCTGGGCCTCTACCACTTCGCGAAACACCTCGGAGGTGTCTTTAGGCTCGTAGCCCAGGTGCGCGGCATAGCGGTTGTCCCACCATACGGTGCGGTTGTCGGAGGCACCGTAGACAATGGTGTGGCCCACGTTGGGGGTGTTCAGCCCACGTTCGATGAGCTGGACCAGGTCGTCGTAGCTCAGCCAGGTGCACAACATGCGTGGGTTCTGTGGCTGGGGGAAGGACGAGCCAATGCGGATGCTGACGGTCTCGATGCCATAGCGGTCGAAGTAAAAGCTGGCCATATCCTCGCCGTAGCATTTGGACAACCCGTAGTAGCTGTCGGGCCGGCGTGGAGCGTGAGCGTCGATGCGCTCGTCCTGGCGGTAGAAACCGATGGTGTGGTTGGAGCTGGCGAAGATGATGCGCTTGACCCCATGCTTGCGCGCCGCCTCGTAAACGTGGAACACACCGCAGATGTTGGGGCCGAGGATGTCCTCGAAGGAGTGCTCGGTGGATACGCCGCCGAAATGGAGGATGGCGTCTACGCCTTCTACCAGTGCGTGGACGGCGGCCTTGTCGGCCAGGTCGCAGGTCACGACCTCTTCATGCGCACCCGCGGCAGGTGCCATCGGGCTGATATCGGAAAGGCGCAGGACCTCGGCGTAGCCTTGCAGGCGTTCGCGAAGGACCTTGCCCAGGCCGCCTGCGGCTCCGGTGAGCAGCAGGCGATTGAGGGGGGTAGTGGTCATGGCCGGCTCTATTTGTTAATTGTTGTAGGTTGTCGTATGACTGTGTTGATTATTGGCAGTGGGGTTGGCAGTTGTCAATGAGGCGTGTGCGGCTTTCGCCTGGTTGGTGGTCAACTGTAGGAGCGGCCTTGTGTCGCGAAAGGGGCGCGCAGCGGCCCCAAAAACTTCGCAGGCGGCCCCATTGCCGGGGCCGCTGCGCAGCCCTTTCGCGACACAAGGCCGCTCCTACACAAGGCAATTGCCACACAAGGCCGTTGCCACAGGAAACGCGTTAGCCCGGGTTACAACAGCGACAGCGGGTAATTGAAGATCAACCGGTTCTCATCGAATTCGTTGTTGCTGTAGTCGCGCCGAATCGACGAGTTGCGCCATTTGACGCTCAAATCCTTGAACGCCCCGCTCTGGATCACATAGGCCAGCTCTGTTTCCCGCACCCACTCCTTGCCGTCGGTCACCGCCCCGGTATGCACGTCCTGCCCGCTGATGTAGCGGTTCATCAGCGTCAGCCCCGGCACCCCAACGGTGACGAAGTTGAAGTCATGACGCACCTGCCAGGAGCGCTCGTTGGCATTGTCGAAACTGGAGTTGTAGCTGTCGTTGGCCAAGGTGCCGCCGCTCGTGCCGTTGACCCGCATCCAGGTATCGCCATCGACCTTCTGCAGGCCCACCCAGAACGTGTTGCCGCCATACTTGGCCGAGAACATCCCCGAATACGTCTTGTTGTCCAGTTGCCCGGCCTTTTCGGAGCCGTCTTCGCCACCGTGGAAGTAACCGAGGTTGGCGCCGAAGGTCCAGCTGCCGACCGGCTGGCTGTGGCTCAGTTGCAGGTACTGCTGCTCATAGACGTCCTTGAGCACTGCGTTCCACAGCCCGACCAGCGTGCGGTCCTGGTTGAACTTGTATTCGCCACCGACGAAGTTGAAACGGTCCGAAAGGGCGCCGCCGTAGCTCATGTCGTCCATGCTGGCGTCGTTGCGCGGGCTGTTGCCGCGGAACTGCCCGCCGTACAGCGTCAGCCCGGCGATTTCGTTAGAGGTGACCTGCCCACCGCGGAAGGTCTGAGGTAGCGAGCGGCCATCGTCGGAACGCAGGATCGGCAGCACCGGCATCCACTCGCCGACCTTCAGTTCAGTCTTGGAAATCCGCGCCTTGCCCGCCACCGCCAGGCGCCCGAAGTCATCCGCCGGCTGCCCATCGTCATGGCGCGGCAGCAGGGCGGTGCCATAGGTGCCGCCACCGCCATCGAGCTTCACCGACCACATTCCCAACACATCCACGCCGAAACCGATCGGCCCCTCGGTGAAGCCTGAGCGTGCATCGAGGATGAAGCTCTGCGTCCACTCCTCAGCCTTGCTCTGCGGGTTGCTGGGGTTGGTGAAGTTGCGGTTGATATAGAAGTTGCGCAGGCCAAGCGTGGCTTTTGAATCCTCGATGAAGCCTGCGGCCACGCTGGTGCCCGGCAAGCTCCCGATCATGCCGGCGCCCAGCAGGGCAAAAGGAAGGGTCTGGCAGATTTTCATTATTGTTGTGCTCCGCAAAAGGGTGTGGCAGCCCGTCCACCGGGCACGCGCAAGCGGCCTGCGGCAGGGGCGGGTGGGTACGGGCCGGTGAAGGCCGGGTAGGGTGAAACAGGGTTACGGCACTAGGTGGCCGTGCATGCTGGAATGAGGGGCGGCGAGAGGCTGGGGTGTAGCGCGATGGGGGTCGACATGGGAGAGTGTCCACTGATTGTTGTTTTTGTTATGTGTTGTCGTACAACTGTGGCGATTTTTTAGCAAGCGCAGGCGGTAATGTCAACGCCTACTAAGGCGAATAACGCCTGGTTTAGCACCTTTCTGAGAGGCACCTTTCATCAACAGAAGCTCTAGCCCGGGCATCTCCCTGCCTTGAAAGAGATACTACGACTAAAGTCGGTGTGAAGGGCGTTGATTGGCTGGTAACCCTGGAATTTTGTGTATTAGGACCGGATCAGGGGGTTTAAGACGCGTTATGTTGGATTTAAGACCCGGCAAGATTGTTGAGCGCCTCTGCAAGCGTGCGTACCGAGCGGACCCCACTTCCCCGTGAACCATTGCTAACAGGACATGTCTTACTGCCATCATCGACATGATGTCATTTCACACGCAAGGAGGCTCCATCATGCAATCAACCCCACCTATAGCCACCGGTAACCTGCTGGGCACCTATGGCTACGGCAAGGCGCTGATCATCAGCATGCTCATCTTGGGCAGCATCTTCTTCGGCTTGGCCGCTTTCGTCGGCTACCTGAGTGTCGCCAGCGACCTGCAATTCAACGGACCCAAGCAAATCTTCTACTTCACCGTCGCCTTGCTGGCTGTGCTCGGGCTGAGCATGTTTGCCCTGGCCCTGTGGCAGACAAAGCTGCGCAAAGCGCGTTACGAGGTCTACGAAAAAGGCATCTGCCAGATCATCGGCAGCGAACGTGACTACGTGCCTTTCAGCGAGATGAATGACTTGTACCTGTTCGCCTCTGGCCAGACAGCCTTCGCAGGCCTCACCAACAACCTGGCTTATCGGCGCAACGCAAGCGAGCCTTTCCGCCGGGTCAATCCGCACCTCAAGGGCCTGTTCGCCTTTATCGAACAGGTGCGCGACCAGCATCTGAACGAACGGCTGCCAGTGGTATACGCCACGCTTCAAAATGGTGGCGGGGTGCAGTTCAACTATCTCGACACCAAACAGGTATGGGGCAAGCGGATCAGTGGCGACTTCTTTAACGTCACCACCAAGGCCCTGACCCTCACCCGCGACGCGCTCGACATCGATGGCCGCAAGGTCTCGTTGAACAGCCTGGGCAATGTCGATCTCAATCAGTGGACCGAGTTGGTCGTTATCAAGGACGAGAGCGGTCAAACACTGCTGTCGACCGTCGGTAACGGGATCATGAGCTTTGATCTGTTCCTCAATACCTTGCACAACCTGCTAGACGCACCGCAAGCGCAGGCGGACAACGCCGTCACTGCCTGACGCTAGGTATCGGAGCCGCTTGGCGGCTCCTGATTAAGCTAAGCCTGAATTGAAGCGCTTCGAGAGGGTTTGGCGTCTCCGCCAACCGGCCCTATACTTATCTACGGCCTCGCCCTCGACCACGTGACTGGCTTGTTCCATGTCGGGCACACTTCTGCCCCTTGTCGGCGTGGGCGAGGCCTCTCCCTTATCCAGTTTCCCCCCCCGGTCCACAATCGAATACTGTGCCTGCAGGTCATTCAAGCAGGTTGCCTGCACCCATGGCCATTATGGCAAGGTCCCGCTCCGGCACTTCGAGGCTGCTACGATAATGCTCCTCGAGATCCGGTGCCCAGCTTGCCACTTCATCAATTACCTCAATGGCCTGCGCCTGGGAGAGCCCATAGTGTTCAACTTGGCTCAACAGGTTTCGTCGTGAAATTTCATGCCCATAACTCCCGATAGCCATTGCCAGCCGTGAAGGCGGGGCTCCCTCGGTAGTCGGCACTACGTCATACATCGGCGACAGTCGCCAGCAGCCGTTCGTAAACAGCACGGCGACATTCTTTGGATGGTCATCATCGTTACCGACAAGAATGTTGAAACAGATCCGCTTGTACAGCTCCTGGCGGTCCGCTTCCGGCACGCCACGGCGGTTCATTTCGTCTACCAGCACCCCGTAATGCCATTTCTTCCAATCCCCCTGCCCGAGCCAGTTGCTGTCAAGCAAGGTCAAGCCGCTTAGCATCGGAACGCGTGCGTATTGGCCGTTAGCTGCCGGCGCTCTGTCAAAACGGTCGACCAGCAATGTGTTGACCCGCCCTTTGTGCAAGCGAACGTTGGCAACATTCAAGCCTTTGCTGGCGGCGAATACCATGCACGCATACTCAAGCGAAGGGATGTCGTAGTTGTCGTGGCGATCTCGAGGTTTGGCCAGGATAAGTCTGTCTGCCTCGACCAAGGTACATTTGGGGCGCGCACCACCGAGCGAGGAGCGTTGCTGCAACGTAGCCTTGGTCGCTCTATCCGTGCCAGGTGGGAAGCCGCCCTGGACTCCGTCTGCAAACTGGATGAACGCATCCAGTTGAGTGAGTGTGCCCAGACCTGCCTGGCCGATACCTTCAGGTGGCACTTTGCTGCTACCCACCATCAGGCTGCCGGCGCGATCATGGTTGGGCGACTTCTGCAGGTAACTGATTGCGTCCAGCTCGCCGCCGTGCTCGCGGATGACCAGCCGCTCGCCCCAACCATCCGGTGCTGCATCCCTGATGAAGCCAGGAAGACCGCCGTTCTTGGTGATGTTGGTGTAGGGCTCCGCGCGCAGAGGGTAGTGCAGTGGATCAGGCACCCAGCCCCCTGCCTTGTAATAGAGAGGGCTGTAGACGAATTCACCCACACCCTTCTCCACGGTAAGGCGCCCGAGCGTGGTGACCTCAAGCGATCCGGGTTGCTGGATATAGATGTACAGTAAAGGCATTAGAAATCATCCTCTGAGATACGCTTGAGCCGCACTCGATGCTCGGTGGTGTAGGGCGCGGGGGAGGTCTCTGGGATTTCTTTGAAGACATCCTCAAGCAGGCCGAGATGCCACAGTGCGGTCATATAGCTGCGCATTTCCACGGTAGGCGTACCTGCTTCGATTTTGCTCAGCGTGGTGATGGATAGGCCGGATTGAGCTGCAAGATCCTTCTGACGGACTCGGCGTTCTAGCCGTCTGGTTTTGATCAGAAGCCCGATTTTTGTCAGGCGGTCGGCACACATCAAGGGGAAAACCAGCATTTTAAGATCTTCTATAAGCGTTCTTATCATCGATAAGTGTCACTATAGCACTGCTTATATTTGCTGAAAAAACCGAGTGACTGGATACCTACCCGATGTATGGGCAGACGAATCATGGATGCTACGTCTTGCGCTGGGTTCTGCAGAGCATTCGAGGTAGGCAGCGAGCCCATAAGACTTCAGCATTTAACGTCTCTATAAGCATGGCGGCGGCAAAAACTGAGTGCAACACCTGACCAATCCGGTACGGTGTCCCTATGTCTTACCAAGAACTCAGTATTGAAGAACGCATCACGATCCAGTTCGGCCAGCTTCAGGGCCTGAGCCAAAGAGCGATCGCCCGGATGCTTGATCGCAGCCCCTCGACCGTTAGTCGTGAGCTTCGCCGTAACGCCGCCAGTACCTCGCCCTATTCTGACAGCCAGGCTCAGCAACAGATGCGCCTGCGCCGCCAAGGCGTGCCGACCTGCGCGCAAGCTTGAACCAGGTGGCGAACTGTTCGATCTGGTGGCCTACCTGCTGCGACAGCGCTTTTCTCCTCAGCAAATTGCCGGCAAACTCCGACGCATGGAATTCCCAAAGCTTGAAGACGCTTACGTCTGCCGCGAAACGATCTACAACGCCATCTATGCATTGCCGGTGGGTGAGCTTCGCAAGGAGCTGATCATTTGCTTGCGGCAAGGTAAAACCAGTCGTCGCCCCCGCACTGGCGGGGTAGACCGCCGTGGCCAAATCCCTGATCTCGTCAGCATCCATGTTCGTCCGCCTGAGGCAGAAGATCGTCTGACGCCCGGCCACTGGGAGGGCGATTTGATCAAGGGCAAAGCCAATGCTTCTGCGGTCGGTACGTTGGTAGAGCGCAGTACGGGTTACCTGATGCTGATCAAGATGCATGACGCCACAGCGACTTCGGCGGTCGAAGGTTTCAGTGCCGCCTTGAACCGCATGCCTCTGGCAGCGCGTAAAAAGTTGACCTATGACCAGGGCCGGGAAATGGTGCGTCACGCCGAGATCACCCAGCGTACCGGAGTGGCTGTTTACTTCTGCGACCCGCATAGCCCCTGGCAGCGCGGCAGCAACGAAAACATCAACGGCCTGATTAGGCAGTACCTGACCAAGGGCACCGACTTGTCTGGGCATAGCCAGGAGCAGCTGGATGCCATTGCGTATGAACTGAATATTCGGCCGCGCCAGCGTTTTGATTACCAATGCCCAATCGAGATGATGACGCAGATGATGGCTCGGCATCATGAGGGCTCATCCTTAATTCAATGAAGCCCGGTGTTGCACTCAGCCTTTGAAACCGGGCCTTCCAATTTAAAGTTGTTGACTCTAGCTTTTTGTCTGGGCGTTTTCTCGGGCACTCGAAAAAGTCGAGTGAAGTTCGGCAGGATGTTTGGGGGTGGAAGCGTTAAATTTCTGTTGGCAGGAAAGTACTGGCGTAAAGGAAAGGCTGCCAATCGGCAGCCTCCTTGATGATCAGCCCGGACAATCAGTCCCAGCTCAACGCCCCACCCGTCTGATACTCGATCACGCGGGTCTCAAAGAAGTTCTTCTCTTTCTTCAAGTCCATGATCTCGCTCATCCATGGGAACGGGTTGGTCGTCCCTGGGTACTCTTCCTTCAAACCAATCTGGGTCAAACGACGGTTGGCGATGAACTTGAGGTAGTCCTCCATCATTGCCGCGTTCATGCCCAGTACGCCGCGTGGCATGGTGTCACGGGCGTATTCGATCTCCAGCTGGGTCCCTTGCAGGATCATCTGGGTCGCTTCTTCCTTCATCGCCGCGTCCCACAGGTGCGGGTTCTCGATCTTGATCTGGTTGATCACGTCGATACCGAAGTTCAGGTGCATCGACTCGTCACGCAGGATGTACTGGAACTGCTCGGCAACGCCGGTCATCTTGTTGCGGCGGCCCATGGACAGGATCTGGGTGAAGCCGCAGTAGAAGAAGATGCCTTCCAGCACGCAGTAGTAGGCGATCAGGTTGCGCAGCAGCTCTTTGTCGGTTTCGACGGTGCCGGTGTTGAACTCCGGGTCGGAGATGGCGCGGGTGTACTTCAGGCCCCAGGCGGCTTTCTTCGCGACCGACGGGATCTCGTGGTACATGTTGAAGATCTCGCCTTCATCCATGCCCAGCGACTCGATGCAGTACTGGTAGGCGTGGGTGTGGATCGCCTCTTCGAAAGCCTGGCGCAGGATGTACTGGCGGCACTCCGGGTTGGTGATCAGACGGTACACGGCCAGGGCCAGGTTGTTGGCAACCAGCGAGTCGGCGGTGGAGAAGAAGCCGAGGTTGCGCATCACGATGCGGCGCTCGTCTTCGGTCAGGCCGTCCTGGCTCTTCCACAGGGCGATGTCGGCGGTCATGTTGACCTCTTGCGGCATCCAGTGGTTGGCGCAGCCGTCGAGGTACTTCTGCCAGGCCCAGTCGTACTTGAACGGTACCAGCTGGTTCAGGTCGGCGCGGCAGTTGATCATGCGCTTTTCGTCAACGGCGACGCGGGCCGAGGAGCCTTCCAGCTCGGCCAGGCCTTCGGCGATGTCCAGGGCGTCCAGCGCGGCCTTGGCGCGCTTAACAGCGTCGGAGTCGGCAGCGGTGGCAGCACGGGCTTCCAGGGCGGCAGCACCGCCGGCGCTGTCGAGCTTGTCGAGGGTGGCGGCGGCGTTGGCCTGCGCAGGGGTGTTGCCTTTGGCGGCTACTTCGCCGTCTTCTTTGTCGAATTCGTCCCAGCTCAGCATGGTTTGGCTCCTGCTTGAGGATTGCCCTGAGGCAACCGGTTGGATTTTAAGAATGTGATGCCTGACGCAAGGCCGTTACGGCGAATGGACAGCTCGAGAGGCTGACTCTCGTTACATCTGGATTCGTGCCTGGCCAGGCCTCGGGGAGGGGCCAGGGACTTGAATAGGTGCCCTTTTCAGAGGGGGCGGAGTATACCGGAATTCGCTTTCGATCGGGGTGCGCGTCTTGCGGGCGAGGGTAATTTTTCGACCGGTTTTAAGCGCGTCCGTTCACGGTATCTCGTGTCGTCTTTTACGGGAAGGGAGTTTAGCGGCAAATAGCGCGAGGCACTACATGTTGTGGTTTTTTATTTTATCGATACATCATGTTGGGTTGGCGCGTTTTTTGTAGGAGCGGCCTTGTGTCGCGAAAGGGCCGCAAGGCGGCCCCTGGAATCCACTATTTTCACAAGGATTCCGGGACTGCTTTGCAGCCCCTTCGCGACACAAGGCCGCTCCTGCAAAAGCTGCGCTTGCGCAGATAAGAAAATGCCCGCCAGGAGCACCCGTTGGGGCACCCCTTGCGGCATCAGCAGGCCTTACTGGCAGGCTTCGCAGTCCGGCTCGTCGATCGCGCAAGCCTTCGGCACTGGCGCCGGGCCTGCGGCCTGGGCCGGGGCGCTGTCGCCGCCGCTGGACACGGCGTTGAGCTTGCCGGTGTTGATGGTCGACTTCTCGGTGCTGGTCGCGGCCAGGGCACGGAGGTAGTAGGTGGTTTTCAGGCCACGGTACCAGGCCATGCGGTAGGTCACGTCCAGCTTCTTGCCCGAAGCGCCGGCGATGTACAGGTTCAGCGACTGCGCCTGGTCGATCCACTTCTGACGACGGGAGGCGGCATCGACGATCCACTTGGTCTCGACTTCGAACGCGGTGGCGTACAGGTCTTTGAGCTCCTGCGGAATTCGCTCGATCTGCTGCACCGAACCGTCGTAGTACTTCAGGTCGTTGATCATGACCGAGTCCCACAGGCCGCGGGCTTTCAGGTCGCGCACCAGGTACGGGTTGATCACGGTGAACTCGCCCGACAGGTTCGATTTCACGTACAGGTTCTGGTAGGTCGGCTCGATGGACTGCGACACGCCGGTAATGTTGGCGATGGTCGCGGTCGGCGCGATGGCCATGATGTTCGAGTTACGGATGCCTTTCTGTACGCGGGCACGTACCGGCGCCCAGTCCAGGGTTTCTTCCAGGTTGACGTCGATGTACTTCTGGCCACGGGCCTCGATCAGGATCTGTTGCGAATCCAGCGGCAGGATGCCTTTGGACCACAGCGAACCCTGGAAGGTCTCGTACGCGCCGCGCTCATCGGCCAGGTCGCAGGACGCCTGGATCGCGAAGTAGCTGACCGCTTCCATCGACTTGTCGGCGAACTCCACAGCAGCGTCGGAGCCGTACGGGATGTGCTGCAGGTACAGCGCGTCCTGGAAGCCCATGATGCCCAGGCCGACCGGGCGGTGCTTGAAGTTCGAGTTACGCGCTTGCGGCACCGAGTAGTAGTTGATGTCGATCACGTTGTCGAGCATGCGCACGGCGGTGTTCACGGTGCGTTGCAGCTTGGCGGTGTCCAGCTTGCCGTCGACAATGTGGTTCGGCAGGTTGATCGAGCCCAGGTTGCAGACCGCGATCTCATCCTTGTTGGTGTTCAGGGTGATCTCGGTGCACAGGTTCGAGCTGTGGACCACGCCCACGTGCTGCTGCGGCGAGCGCAGGTTGCACGGGTCTTTGAAGGTCAGCCATGGGTGGCCGGTTTCGAACAGCATCGACAGCATCTTGCGCCACAGGTCTTTGGCCTGGATGGTCTTGAACACCTTGATCTTGTTGTACTCGGTCAGGGCTTCGTAGTACTCGTAGCGCTCTTCGAAGGCCTTGCCGGTCAGGTCGTGCAGGTCTGGCACTTCCGAGGGCGAGAACAGGGTCCACTTGCCGTCATCGAAGACGCGCTTCATGAACAGGTCAGGGATCCAGTTGGCGGTGTTCATGTCGTGGGTACGACGACGGTCATCACCGGTGTTCTTGCGCAGCTCGATGAATTCTTCGATGTCCAGGTGCCAGGTTTCCAGGTAGGCGCACACAGCGCCTTTGCGCTTGCCACCCTGGTTCACGGCGACGGCGGTGTCGTTGACCACTTTCAGGAAGGGTACGACGCCCTGGGATTTGCCGTTGGTGCCTTTGATGTAGGAGCCCAGTGCGCGCACAGGAGTCCAGTCGTTGCCCAGGCCACCGGCGAATTTCGACAGCATGGCGTTGTCGTGGATCGCGTGGTAGATGCCCGACAGGTCGTCCGGCACGGTGGTCAGGTAGCAGCTCGACAGCTGCGGGCGCAGGGTACCGGCGTTGAACAGGGTCGGGGTCGAGGCCATGTAGTCGAAGGACGACAACAGGTTGTAGAACTCGATCGCACGGGCTTCCTTGTCTTTCTCTTCCAGCGCCAGGCCCATGGCCACACGCATGAAGAACACCTGCGGCAGCTCGAAGCGTACGCCATCCTTGTGGATGAAGTAGCGGTCGTACAGGGTCTGCAGGCCCAGGTAGGTGAACTGCTGGTCGCGCTCGTGGTTGATCGCCTTGCCCAGTTTTTCCAGGTCGAAGGCGGCCAGGGCCGGGTTCAGCAGCTCGAACTCGACACCCTTGGCGATGTAGGCCGGCAGTGCCTTGGCGTACAGGTCGGCCATCTCGTGGTGGGTGGCGCTGTCGGCAACGTTCAGGAAGCCCAGGCCTTCGGCACGCAGGGTGTCCATCAGCAGGCGGGCGGTGACGAACGAGTAGTTCGGCTCGCGCTCTACCAGGGTACGTGCGGTCATCACCAGGGCGGTGTTGACGTCCTTGATGGCCACGCCGTCGTACAGGTTCTTCAGGGTTTCGCGCTGGATCAGGTCGCCATCGACTTCGGCCAGGCCTTCGCAGGCTTCGCTGATGATGGTGTTCAGGCGCGCCATGTCCAGCGGCGCCAGGCTGCCGTCGGCCAGGGTGATGCGGATGCTTGGGTGCGGCTCGACCGCGGCGTCGGTGTTGGCGCGGGTAGCGCGCTCTTTGGCACGCTGGTCGCGGTAGATCACGTAGTCACGGGCGACTTTCTGCTCGCCGGCACGCATCAGGGCCAGTTCGACCTGGTCCTGGATTTCTTCGATGTGGATGGTGCCACCCGATGGCATGCGACGCTTGAACGTGGCGGTGACCTGCTCGGTCAGGCGCGCGACGGTGTCGTGGATGCGCGACGAGGCAGCGGCGGTGCCGCCTTCAACTGCGAGGAACGCCTTGGTGATGGCCACGGTGATCTTGTCGTCGGTGTAAGGGACGACAGTGCCGTTGCGCTTGATCACGCGCAGCTGGCCCGGAGCGGTCGCGGCCAGATCCTGGTTGGAATCGGCGGCCTGCGGCGCCAAAGCCTGCGGGTTCTCGCGAGTTGTGTCGGTTTGCATGGGTGGGTGTCTCCACAGTTTCTATATGTTCAGGCGCCTTTTGGGCGCCCACCGTTCTGTCCACTTGTTCGACGGCCCTGGCGGGGATGCGTCATGCGCGCGCATCCGCCCGCTCGGGCGTACCGACTTCGGGACAGACTCAGGAATAAGGGGCAAAGAACATGCCGCTCCCTGGCCGAAGTCAAAGGCTATGGGGCTAGCCCAAAAGCTGTTGCTCTCCATCTCCGCTGGAGCGATTTGGTTGTTGAAACCACAATAAGTTCAGGCAGAAAAATCGCTTGAATTTGTCTGCTGACTCATGCTTGGCGTTGGTGTGTGAAACCCAACATCTAGTGGTTCGCTGCGCTGGGGATACAAGATAATGCGGTATCGGGGGCTTTGCAAGGCGAGCGCCTGTGGATAAGTTGTGCGTACTTTGTGAGTGAATAGTGGGTATTCGCTGTAGGCCTTGTACCAAGTGGTTTGCAGTATTTTTCTGCGGCTCGTTGCCCCGGTGCAGATTTTTCAGGGCGCGAACCCTAGCACAAAAAACGGTTCAGTCCAGGGGTGTTTCCGCTGAGGTTGGCAGTGCCGGGTGCGGGACGTAGTATCGGCAGGGGATGTTGCCTTTTGGTTAAGGTGGCAATGCCGGCGATGGGGCCGGAACAGGCAACGCAAAAACAACAATCAAGGCAAACGCCATGGACCAACCCGTACCCCGCATCCTGATCGTCGAAGACGACCAGCGCCTCGCCGAGCTCACGGCTGAATACCTGCAGGCCAACGGTTTCGAGGTGGCAGTGGAGGGCGATGGTGCGCGCGCCGCCCGGCGTATCGTCGACAGCCAGCCAGACATGGTCATCCTCGACCTGATGCTGCCCGGTGAAGACGGCCTGAGCATCTGCCGCCGCGTACGTGGCCAGTACGCAGGGCCCATCCTCATGCTCACCGCCCGCAGCGACGAGCTCGACCAGGTCCAGGGCCTGGACCTTGGTGCTGACGATTACGTGTGCAAGCCGGTGCGCCCACGCCTGCTGTTGGCACGCATCCAGGCCCTGCTGCGGCGCAGCGAGCCGGCACAAGGCAAAACCCAGGAGCTGGCCTTTGGTGACCTGCGCATCGACAACCGCCTGCGCGAAGCCCGGCTCGGCGAACAGCTGATCGAGCTTACCGGAGCCGAGTTCGACCTGCTCTGGCTGCTGGCCAGCAATGCCGGGCGGGTACTGTCGCGTGAGCAGATCTTCACCGCCTTGCGCGGTGTCGGTTACGACGGCCAGGACCGCTCCATCGACGTGCGCATTTCCAAGATCCGCCCCAAGATCGGCGACGACCCGATCCACCCCCGTCTTATCAAGACCCTGCGCAGCAAGGGCTACCTGTTCGTCGGCGATGCACCATGAACAACTCGATCTTCCTGCGTATTTATGGCGGCATGCTCGCGGTGCTGGTGCTGGTGGCCCTGCTTGGTGTGCTCAGCCTGCACCTGGTCAACGAGGTGCGCGCCGCCCAGCACCGCGAGCGCCTGGCCCAGGGCACCTTCAGCCTGATGGCTGACAACCTGGCCCAGCAGAATGAAACCGAACGCAAACGCTCGTTGTTGATGTGGGAGCGCTTGCTGGGCGTGCCGCTGGACTTGCAACCCCTGTCGGCGCGCACCCTTGATGGCGGCCAGCGCGCGCGGCTCAATCGCGCCCTGGTGGTGGTGCAGAAAACCGGCCCGCACGCCGCCCAGGTGCTGCGCAAGGTGGGCCAGGAAGACCTGCTGCTGGTGGCCGAGGTCAAGCAGGTCAGCGAGCAGCTGGCGCGGGCCACGCTCTATCTGCTCGCCGATGAACTGGTGCGCTTCCCGGTCACCGAACAGCAACAGCGCCTGGCGCAGATCAGGCAGAGCAAGGGGTTCGGTTTTGGTATCGCCCTGCAGCGCCTGGAGCGGGTCGGCCTGGACGATGACCAGCGGCGCCGGGTAGAGGAGGGCGACACGGTCATGGCGCTGGGCAAGGATGGCGATTCGATCCGCGTGTTCGCAGGCTTGCCGGGTTCGCCCTGGGTGCTGGAGATTGGCCCGCTGTATCAGCTCAACCCCTATCCGCCGCAATTGCTGGTGTTGATCGCGTTCCTCGGCCTGTGCCTGATTGGCCTGGTGGTCTATCTGCTGGTGCGCCAGCTGGAACGGCGGGTGTCGGGCCTGGAAATGGCCGCCACGCGCATCGCCCAGGGCAGCCTGGAAACCCGTGTGCCCGCCGGCGATGCCGATTCGGTGGGGCGCCTGGCGGCGGCGTTCAACGGCATGGCCGAACACCTGCAGCGTTCGTTGAACATGCAGCGCGAGCTGGTGCGGGCGGTGTCCCATGAGTTGCGCACGCCGGTGGCGCGTTTGCGCTTTGGCCTGGAAATGATTGAAAGCGCGCCGACCGAACAGGCCCGGGCCAAGCACCTGGCGGGCATGGACGGCGATATCCAGGACCTGGACAAGCTGGTCGACGAGATGCTGACCTACGCCCGCCTGGAGCAGGGCGCGCCGGCCCTGAAGTTCCAGCGCGTCGACCTGGATGCCTTGCTTGACCGGGTGATCGACGAGCTGGCCCCGCTCAATGCCGGCGTCAGGCTGGTGCGTGGTGCCTGTCAGCTTCAGGATGGCGAAGACGCCTGGGTCGAGGCCGAGCCGCGCTATCTGCATCGGGCGCTGCAGAACCTGGTCAGCAATGCCCTGCGCCATGCCCGAGCTGAAGTACGGTTGAGCTATCAGTTGGGCCAGCAGCGCTGCCGCATCGAAGTGGAAGATGACGGGCCGGGCATCCCCGAAGGTTACTGGGACCGTATCTTCACGCCCTTCACCCGGCTCGACGACAGCCGTACCCGGGCTTCGGGAGGGCATGGCCTGGGCCTGTCGATCGTGCGGCGGATCATCTACTGGCACGCCGGCCGGGCCACGGTAGGGCGCAGTGAAGCGCTGGGCGGTGCCTGCTTCAGCCTCAACTGGCCACGCGAGCAGGCGCCGCTGTAAGGCTTAGACGCTGACCAGGCTGAGCAGATGGCCGTCCTGCAGGCAGAACTGGCCTTCCAGCTCGACGCCATGGCGCCATTCTGGCGACAGGTCGATGAGCAGGCGCAGGCGTGCCAGGCCTTCAGGTGACCACTGCAGCACCTCGGCGTGCTCGAAGTAGAAGCGCTGGCGGGTCAGTGGGTAGAGGGTCTTGAACAGGCTTTCCTTGAGCGAAAAAGTCAGGGTAACCGCCAGCCCCAGCTGGCTGCGGTCCAGGCGCTCGAGCTCTGCCTGGGTGAGGATTTCGCCCATCAGCCGTTCGGCACGCTCGTCGTCCAGCAATGCTTCCTGGTCCAGCCCCAGGCCGCGGCAGCTGTCTTGCGCGGCAACCACGGCCGCAGCCCAGCCTTTGCCGTGGGTGATCGAACCGTGAATGCCAGCGGGCCAGATCGGTGAGCGGTCCTCATGGGTGCCGGGCACATGGTCGCGGCCATCCAGGCGTTGCAGCGCGGCGCGCGCGCACACCCGGCCGGCCAGATACTCGGCCTGGCGCTTGGCCACCGAGCGTTGCAGGCTGGGGCTGGGTTCGATACCGGCACGCTGGAAGTCATCGGCGGCCAGGCGGCCGGGGTCGAAGGCGCAACTGACCAGCACCGCGCCAGGCAACGGGCGGGGCAGGGGCCAGTGGTGCTGGAGCGGGGCGCAGCAGGAAGGCAATCTGTTCATGGCGGTATTGTGCCAGCCGATGTGGCTGTGTGGGAGATGGGCCGCGAAGCGGCCCCGGCAATCTTCATTCGAACGCTTTCTTGAAGAACGCCTGCATGTCCGCCCACGAACGCTCGTCCGCGGCCTTGTTGTAGCCAATATCCGGCCCGCCATGGGCGCCGTGGCTCAAACGGTCGGCATCCGGGTTGGTGAAGCCATGCTTGGCGCCGGCAATGCTGACGAACTGATAATTGACCTTGGCCGCATCCATTTCGGCCTTGAACGCGGCGACCTGCTCATCAGTGACCATGCTGTCCGCCGCACCGTGCTCCACCAGGATATCGGCCCTTACCACACCAGGCTTGGCCGGCGTCTGGGTGGCCAGCGCGCCATGGAAGCTCACCACACCGTCCAGCTTCTCGCCGCGCCGTGCCGCGTCCAGTACCACCTTGCCGCCGAAGCAGTAACCTACGGCGCCCAGTTTGTGCTTGTTGACGTTCGGCTGCTTTTTCAGCAGTTCAAGGCCCGCGTCGAAGCGCGCGGCCGCCGCTGCCGGGTCCTTCAGCGCTTGGGCCATGAATGCCTGGGCATTCTGGGGGTGCTCGGTGTGCTTGCCGTCGCCGTACATGTCGATGGCCAGCGTTTTGTAGCCCAGTGCCGCCAGGTCACGGGCACGGCGCTTGGCGTAGTCGTTCAGCCCCCACCATTCATGCACCACGACGATGCCCGGGCGTTTGCCCTCCAGCGCATCGTCATAGGCGTAGTAGCCGACCAGGCGGTTGCCATCGTCGTCCTGGTAGGGGATCTCGCGGGTCACTACTGCCGCCTGGGCAAGAGCGGCGCTGCACATCAGGGTCAAAGCCAGCAGGGCACGCATGTTCACTACTCCTTGTTTTGCAAACGTATCGTTCAGCCCAGGTTCAGCCAGGGTTCAGCCGCGGTTCAGGGCGTTCTGCTTACTCTAGCTTCCAGACCGAAACAGCGCATTCAACTGGAGTACAACGCCATGAAAACCTTCAATACCCTGCTGGCCGCCATGGCCGTCTGTGCCGCCGGCATCACCACCGCCCAGGCCGCCGACGACAACTTCGCCAGCCTCACCTATGGCCAGACCAGCGACAAGGTCCGCAAGTCCGGGCTGCTGCAACGCAACACCGACCACCTGAACGCCGACGGCATCATCGGCAAGGATGACACCTGGGGCGTGCGCCTGGGCAAGATCAACGACCAAGGTCGCTACTACATGACCTACGACAATGTCTCGGGCGACCACAGCGGCCTGAAGCTGCGCCAGGAGAACCTGCTGGGCAGCTACGACCTGTTCCTGCCGGTAGGCGATACCACCAAACTGTTCGGTGGTGGCAGCCTGGGCATGACCAAGCTGACCCAGGACTCGCCAGGGGCCAGCCGTGATACCGACTATGGCTACGCGGTCGGCCTGCAGGCCGGCGTCATCCAGGAGATCACCGACCGGGCTTCGGTTGAGCTGGGTTACCGTTATCTGCGCACCAACGCAGCGACCGAGGTGGGAGCGAGCGGCGGGCCGAAAGAGGGTACCCTGCGCCTGACCAGCAGTGCTCAGACTTACCTGTCGGCGAACTACAAGTTCTGATCCGCGAGTCGAGTTATCCTTTACTGGCCTCGTCGCCGGCAAGCCGGCTCCCCCGGGTTCTCCACTGCTTTCAGGCGTGTGGAGCTTCCTGTAGGAGCCGGCTTGCCGGCGATGAGGCCGGCCCAGGCAATAATTGAAAGGAGCGTCACATGAAACTGCTGGTGGTAGAGGACGAAGCCCTGTTAAGGCACCACCTCTATACACGCCTGGGCGAAAGCGGCCATGTGGTCCAGGCTGTGGCTGACGCCGAAGAAGCGTTGTACCAGGCCGAACAATTCCACTTCGACCTGGCCGTGATCGACCTCGGCCTGCCCGGCATGAGCGGCCTGGAGCTGATCGGCCGCCTGCGTACCCAGGCCAAGACCTTTCCCATCCTGATTCTCACCGCCCGCGGCAACTGGCAGGACAAGGTCGAAGGCCTGGCCGCCGGTGCCGACGATTACCTGGTCAAGCCCTTCCAGTTCGAAGAGCTTGAGGCACGCCTCAATGCCCTGCTGCGCCGCTCCAGCGGCTTCACCCAGTCGACCATCGCCGCAGGCCCTTTGGTGCTGGACCTCAACCGCAAGCAGGCGACCCTCGATGAGCAGCCGCTGGCGCTGACCGCCTACGAGTACCGCATCCTTGAGTATCTGATGCGTCATCACCAGCAGGTGGTGGCCAAGGAGCGCCTGATGGAACAGTTGTATCCGGGCGATGAGGAGCGTGACCCCAACGTCATCGAGGTGCTGGTCGGCCGTCTGCGTCGCAAGCTCGAAGGTGAGCGCGGGTTCAAGCCGATCGACACTGTGCGTGGGCTCGGCTACCTGTTCACCGAGCGCTGCCGATGATTCGTTCGCTGCGGGTGCGCTTGATGCTCGCGGCAGCGGTGCTGGCAGTGCTGTTCATGCTGGCGCTGCTGCCCGCCCTGCAGAAGGCCTTCAGCCTGGCCTTGCAGGAATCGATCGAACAGCGCCTGGCTTCGGACGTGACCTCGCTGATTTCTTCGGCGCGCATCGAGCATGGCCAGTTGCAGATGCCCGCACTGCTGCCGGACGAGCGTTACAACCTGCCTTATACCGGTTTGCTCGGTTACATCTTCGACCGCGAAGGTAAGCTGGTCTGGCGCTCCCGCGCCACCGCCGACCAGCACATCAACTACCAGCCGCGCTACGATGGGCGCGGCAATGAATTCGCCCGCATGCACCAGGATGACGGCGAGGAATTCTTCGTTTATGACGTCGAAATCAAGCTGTTGGGTGGCCAGAGCGCCGCCTACAGCATCGTTGCCCTGCAGCCGGTGCGCGAGTACCAGCAAACCCTCGATGGCCTGCGTGAAAAGCTCTACTTAGGTTTTGGTGCGGCCCTGCTGGCGTTGCTGGCATTGCTCTGGGCCGGCCTGACCTGGGGCCTGCGTTCGTTGCGCCGGCTGAGCCGCGAGCTGGACGAGGTGGAGGCCGGCGCGCGCGATGGGCTAAGTGCCGAGCACCCGCGTGAGCTGTTACGCCTGACTGGCTCGCTCAACCGCCTGCTGCGCAGCGAGCGGGAACAGCGCCAGCGTTACCGTGACTCGCTGGGTGACCTGGCACACAGCCTCAAGACGCCGTTGGCGGTGCTGCAAGGCGTGGGGGAGAGCATGCAGCAGCGCGTCACCGAGCGCGAGCAGGCGCGGGTACTGCAGAGCCAGATCGAGCGCATGAGCCAGCAGATCGACTACCAGTTGCAGCGCGCCAGCCTGCGCAAGAGCGGCCTGGTGCGCCACAGCGTACAGTTGCTTGCGGTGCTGGACAGCCTGTGCAGCACCCTGGCCAAGGTGTACCGCGACAAGCGCGTCGAAGTGCTGCTTGAGGTGCCGGCGCAGGCACAAGTGCCGATGGAGCAGAGCGCGCTGCTCGAGTTGCTGGGCAACCTCCTGGAAAACGCCTTCCGGCTGAGCCTGGGGCTGGTGCGGGTGAGCTTGCAGGAAGCGCCCGGGCGGCAGACGTTGTGCATCGAAGATGACGGGCCGGGTGTGCCGGCGGATCAGCGTGAGCGGATTCTCGAACGGGGCGAGCGCCTGGACCGCCAGCATCCGGGGCAGGGGATTGGCCTTGCGGTGGTCAAAGATATCGTCGACAGCTATGACGCTGAACTGAGCCTGGGTGATTCGCCGCTGGGCGGGGCGGCATTCCGGATCACCTTTTACCTTGATTGATGTTCAGGCAGCCGCTGCCTCATCGCTCGCAACAAGCAGGGCGGATTCCCGCCAAGGTGCCTGTACAAATCCCGCCATCGGGCGGAAATCCGCCATCCTTTCTCAGGCAATTCGCCCTGTCGTTGGGCATTTTCCTCCAGCAAATACGGCCTTTGCACCCTTCATGGGCGTTTTGGCATCGCCCTTGCTATCTGACTTGGCAGAGGCCTGCCCAGGCAGCTCGAACACAACGACAAATCCCTCCGGGTGCAGGAGGGTTAGCGATTCAGGTGCCCCGACATCCTGGGAAGGGTGAAGCCGGCACACTTGAGGAAAAATTAGCCATGACGACACGTCAGCCGCTGTACAAGTCCCTGTATGTCCAGGTGATCGTTGCCATCACCATCGGCATCCTGCTCGGCCACTTCTATCCAGAAACCGGCGTCGCCCTCAAACCCTTGGGTGATGGTTTCGTCAAACTGATCAAGATGGTCATCGCGCCCATCATCTTCTGTACCGTGGTCAGCGGCATTGCCGGCATGCAGAGCATGAAGTCGGTCGGCAAGACCGGCGGCTACGCGCTTCTGTACTTCGAAATCGTTTCCACCATCGCCCTGATCATCGGCCTTGTCGTCGTCAACGTGGTCAAGCCGGGCGCTGGCATGCACATCGACGTCAGCACCCTGAACGCCAGCAGCGTGGCCGCTTACGCCGCCGCAGGTGCGCAGCAGACCACCATCGGCTTCCTGCTCAACATCATCCCCAATACTGTGGTAGGTGCCTTCGCCAATGGCGACATCCTGCAGGTACTGATGTTCTCGGTGGTCTTCGGCTTCGCCCTGCATCGCCTGGGCAGCTACGGCAAGCCATTGCTGGACCTGATCGATCGCTTTGCCCATGTCATGTTCAACATCATCAACATGATCATGAAGCTGGCCCCCGTCGGTGCCTTCGGTGCGATGGCCTTCACCATCGGCCAGTACGGCGTTGGCTCGCTGGTACAGCTGGGCTACCTGATGGCCTGCTTCTATATCACCTGCCTGCTGTTCGTGCTGGTGGTGCTGGGCGGTATCTGCCGCGCCCACGGCTTCAGCGTGCTCAAGCTGATCCGCTACATCCGTGAAGAGCTGCTGATCGTACTGGGTACCTCGTCCTCGGAATCTGCGCTGCCACGCATGCTGGCCAAGATGGAGCGCCTGGGTGCCAAGAAGTCGGTGGTTGGCCTGGTGATCCCGACCGGTTACTCGTTCAACCTGGACGGTACCTCGATCTACCTGACCATGGCCGCGGTGTTCATCGCCCAGGCCACCGACACCACCATGGACATCACCCACCAGATCACCCTGCTGCTGGTGTTGCTGGTGGCTTCCAAAGGTGCTGCCGGCGTTACCGGTTCGGGCTTCATCGTCCTCGCCGCCACCCTGTCGGCTGTCGGCCACCTGCCGGTTGCCGGCCTGGCGCTGATCCTGGGTATCGACCGCTTCATGTCCGAAGCCCGCGCCCTGACCAACCTGGTGGGCAACGCCGTTGCTACCGTGGTGGTGGCCAAGTGGGTCAAGGAGATGGACAACGACAAGCTGGCGTCGGAGCTGGCCTCCGGTGGTGCGCCGCTGGCTGACACCCGCCCGACCGACGACCTGGGCGTGGCTGAAGGCGTGGCTCGTTGAGCCTGCTGCAGTAAAGCGAAAGGCGACCTTCGGGTCGCCTTTTTTGTGCCTGGTCTATCAGTGCGCTGGCTGTCATTCGACCCGAGTCTCACCGCTGTACACCAGCGTCTCCCTGCACCGCTTGCACAGATACCGGCGCCCCTGCCTCACCAGCTTGTGCCGCTGCGCGGTAAACGCAAACTCACCCTGTGGGCATGGGCAGCGATAGATGTACCGGGTCGCGACCCGCCGCTGCACTTCATAGTTGTGGCAGCGATTGGGCGGCAGTTCATACACCCCGCGCATGATCAACTGCCACTCTTCGCCATGGGCCTGGATGCGGTCCCCGAACAGTTGGTGAGCCACCAGGTGCGCCACTTCATGGGCCACGGTCTGGCGCAGGAAGTCTTCCTGGTTTTCGCGGTACAGCTGCAGGTTGAAGCGCAGCAGGTTCTCGTGCAGGTGGGCGACGCCCGCCTTCTGCCCGCGCAGCTTGAAGCTGACTTCCGGGCGCGGGAAGGGGCGCTTGAAAAAGGTTTCGGCTTGCTGGTAACAGGTTTCGACGCGTTGTTTGAGCAGCTCGGGCATGGCGGGGTAATTCTCCTGACCGGGCATTATGCCGCAAGCACCGGCAGGCTGCCGAGCCCACCGGTCAGCACACAGCCAAAAGCCGCCTTGCGGCGGCCTCCGGTTTGATGCCCCAGTGTTGGATCTAGGTGTTTTCCAAGCTAGTTGGTATAGACGGGCCCCACGCCCAGTCCCCAGATGATCACGGTCGCAGCCATGATCGCTACCAGTACCACCAGGCCCACTGCCAGCACCGAGCTGGAGAACAGGAAGCCTTCATCGGTCGGTATGTTCATGAATGTCGGCAAACCGACGTACAGCAGGTAAACGGTGTAGCAAATGGCCGCAGTCCCCACCAGCATGCCCAGCCACAGGTGCGGGTAAAGCGCTGCCAGGCCGCCGAGGAACAGCGGGGTGGCGGTGTAGGTGGCAAAGGCGATGCATTGCGCCATGGACGGGTTGGCGTCGTAGGTGCGTGCCATCCAGTGAATGAAAGCGCCCATTACCGCGACCCCGGCGAGCATCGCCAGGTAGGACATGATGCTCATCCATAGTGCGCTTTCCATCGTCAACATTACCGCTGGCCGGTCGCCGATCACCCAGCCGACCTGGGTAGTGCCAATGAACGCCGAAACGGCGGGTATCGCCGCCAGGATCAACGTGTGCGTCAGGTACATGTGGCTGATGCTTTCGTCTTCCCCGCGTATCTCCCGCCATTCCTGGTCAGGGTGGGTAAACAGCCCCACAACGTGATGAATCATGCCGGTCACTCCTCTCGTTGTTGCCAATCGCCCCCCAGATGGAGCGCAAGCGGCCCGAGGCCAGGGCACCGATGCAAGCGGTAATGTGGCCTTATGTCGCAGTATAGGAAGCCGTTACCTGCACAAACTGTGCTTTTTAGAGCAAATTGCGCTGTAAGGCGGGCTGCTGATTCCCTTGAAGTCTTTATCGGAATCCCTACAGGTGCGCGTGGTTTGTGCGTAAAATAGTCGGCTTTTGTCACACCTCGCGGATCCAAGCGCTATGGGCACCCTCTCGGTCAACCAGAACAAACTGCAAAAACGCCTGCGTCGTCTCGCCGGCGAAGCCATCACCGACTACAACATGATCGAGGATGGCGACAAGGTCATGGTCTGCCTGTCCGGCGGCAAGGACAGCTACACCATGCTCGACGTTCTGTTGCACCTGCAGAAGGTGGCACCGATCAAGTTCCAGATCGTCGCGGTGAACATGGACCAGAAGCAGCCGGGCTTCCCCGAGCATGTGCTGCCGGCCTACCTGAAAGAGCTGGGCGTCGAGTACCACATCGTCGAGAAGGACACCTACTCGGTGGTCAAGGAGCTGGTGCCCGAGGGCAAGACCACCTGCTCGCTGTGCTCGCGCCTGCGCCGTGGCACCCTGTACACCTTCGCTGACGAAATCGGCGCGACCAAGATGGCCCTTGGGCACCATCGCGACGATATCGTCGAGACCTTCTTCCTCAACATGTTCTTCAACGGCTCGCTCAAGGGCATGCCGCCCAAGCTGCGCGCCGACGACGGCCGTAACGTGGTGATCCGCCCGCTGGCGTACTGCAACGAGAAGGACATCCAGGCCTACTCGGACATGAAGGAATTCCCGATCATCCCGTGCAACTTGTGCGGTTCGCAGGAGAACCTGCAGCGCCAGGTGGTCAAGGACATGCTGGTGGAGTGGGAGCGCAAGCACCCAGGCCGTACCGAGAGCATCTTCCGCGCCCTGCAGAACGTTGCCCCGTCGCAGTTGGCCGACCGCAACCTGTTCGACTTCACCAGCCTCAAGATCGACGAAAGCGCCACCCCGCGTTTTCTCGATGTACTGAACATCTGAGCCCATGCGCGATTACCAGTGGTTGCATGAGTACTGCCTGAACCGCTTCGGCTCGGCCCAGGCCCTGGAGGCCTTCCTGCCGCAGCCGCGCACGCCGGCGCAGCTGCGCGACATCCGCAACGACCGCTACCTGTCGACCCTGGCCTTGCGCGTGTTCCGCGCCGGGCTCAAGCACAGCCTGGTAGATGCCAAATGGCCGGCGTTCGAGCAGGTGTTCTTCGGCTTCGACCCGGAAAAGGTCGTACTGATGGGCGCAGAGCACCTGGAGCGGTTGATGCAGGACGAGCGCATCATCCGCCACCTGGGCAAGCTCAAGAGCGTGCCGCGCAATGCGCAGATGATCCTGGATGTGGCGAAGGAGAAGGGCAGCTTTGGTGCGTTCATCGCCGATTGGCCGGTGACCGATATCGTCGGGTTGTGGAAATACCTGGCCAAGCATGGCAACCAGCTGGGCGGGCTATCTGCACCACGTTTTTTGCGCATGGTTGGCAAGGACACGTTCATCCCCACCGATGACATGGCCGCTGCACTGATTGCCCAGAAGGTGATCGACAAGCAGCCGACCAGCCAGCGCGACCTGGCGCTGGTACAGCAGGCGTTCAACCAGTGGCATGCCGAGAGCGGGCGGCCGCTGTGCCAGTTGTCGGTGATGCTGGCGCATACCGTCAACCATTGAAAAGCCCGGGGCTGCGATAGCAGCCCCCGGAATCAAAGCCCTTCGCCCGCCATGCGCCGTTCATGCTGGAATTTCCAGCGCACGAACAGCAGCCCGCTGACGAACAGCCCAAGGCTCAGCAGCACCTCAACCCAGCCGAACACTGCCCGCGCCGGGTCGAACGCTGCCAGCACCCCTTTGATGAAATAGATATTCACCACAAAGCAGGTCCAGGCATGCGCCCGGGCGCTGCCCAGCAACATGCCTGGCAGCAGCAAAAGCAGTGGCACAAGCTCGATCGCCAGGATCACTTCGACCCGCGCCCCGTGCAGGTTGGCGAACCACAGGTTGTTCACCACCAGCAATGCGATCAGGCCAAAAAAGAACGCCAGGCTCAGGGCGCGTGTGAGGCGCAGGCGCGGTGCCAGCCACTCCAGTTGTGGCAACACCTTCGGCTTTTTAGCCACGCGAGGCCTCCAGGGCCTTGGCCGTGGTTGCCAGGCGTTGGCCCAGGGCGCGGCACAGGGTGATCTCGTGTTGATCCAGCTCGCGCTTGCCGTCTGCGCCGGCATGGTGGCTGGCGCCGTAAGGCGTGCCGCCGCCGCAGGTTTCGAGCAGCGCCGATTCGCTGTAGGGCAGGCCCATCACCAGCATGCCGTGGTGCATCAGCGGCAGCATCATCGACAGCAGGGTGGTTTCCTGGCCACCGTGCAGGCTGGCGGTGGAGGTGAACACGCCAGCCGGCTTGCCGACCAGTTCACCACCCAGCCACAAACTGCTGGTGCCATCGAGGAAGTACTTGAGCGGTGCGGCCATGTTGCCGAAGCGGGTCGGGCTGCCCAGCACCAGGCCTGCGCAGTGGCGCAAGTCGTCCAGGGTGGCGTACAGCGCGCCGCTGGCCGGAATGTCCGGCGCCACGGCTTCGCACTCGGTGGAAATCGCCGGCACCGTGCGCAGGCGCGCTTCCATGCCGGCCAGCTCGATGCCGCGGGCGATATGCCGGGCCATTTCGCTGGTCGAGCCATGGCGGCTGTAATACAGCACCAGGATATAGGGCGCGCTCACGGCAGGATCTCCAGCACTTTCTCAGGTGGCCGGCCAATCACCGCCTTGTCACCGGCAACCAGGATCGGGCGCTCGATGAGCTTAGGGTGCTGCGCCATGGCGTCGATCAGTTGCGCATCGCTCAAGGCCGGGTTGGCCAGCGCGAGTGCCTTGTACTCGTCTTCACCGGTGCGCAGCAGTTGGCGCGGGCCGATGCCCAGCTTGCCGAGCAGAGCCTTGAGGGTGGCAGCGTCGGGCGGGGTTTCGAGGTAGCGCACGATGGTCGGTGCCAGGCCGCGCTGTTCGAGCAGTTCCAGTGCGCCGCGGGATTTCGAGCAGCGCGGGTTATGATAGAGCGTCAAGTCAGTCATGTCGGGTCGCATCCAGCTGGGTGTGGCGGCTATTCTAACCGCAGGAACTGACCCATTCGCTTGAAACTTCGAGAAGGATTGACCCATGGCAAGGCGTTTGGCAGCAGCATTGGCCATTACCGCAGGCCTTTTGCTAGGTGGCTGCGGTGCCGACTACGGCGTGGACCAGCACGGCAACACGGTGAAGGCCGAGCAGATCGACGGGCACTGGCTGGTGCTCAACTATTGGGCTGAATGGTGCGGCCCTTGCCGTACCGAGGTGCCTGAACTGAACACTGCGGCCAAGCAGTGGGCGGCCGATGGCATCAAGGTGGTGGGGGTGAACTTCGATGGCCTGCAGGGGCAGGAGCTGAAGCAGGCGGCCGATACCTTGGGCATCGGCTTTACCGTGCTGGCGCAAGATCCGGCCGAGCGCTATGACCTGCCACGCAGCGAAGCGTTGCCGGTGACCTACATCATCGATGACAAGGGCAAGGTGCGCGAGCAGCTGCTGGGTGAGCAGACCCTGGAAGGGCTGCAAGCCAAGATCAAGGCGCTCAAGGGGGCTTGAAGGCTGCAAGCTGCAAGCCACAAGAAAAAGCTGGCCGTGCACCGTTCCGCCTTTTCTTGCAGCTTGCGGCTTGAAGCTAGCCCTCCTCAGGCCAGAACCGCAGCGGCTTGCCCTCGGCCGGCCAGAAGCGCATCTGCTCGATGGGCGATACATCCCAGCGCTGCACCGTCTCCAGCGCCTGCAGGAAGCGCTTTTCCTGCTCCATCAACGCCGGCGCGCACAGCTTGCGGGTTTTGCCGACCTTGCCGAAGCTCAGGTGCTCACCGTCCAGCGTGTACGGTGCAAACCAATGGTTGCAGCCCGCATTGCCATAGGCCCGGCCATCGCTGGCCAGCGTCAGTGTCAGGTGGCTGTAGTCGATCAGCGGCCGCTCGCCGATCCACTCCAGCACATAGCTGCGTTCCAGTTGCAGCTTCGAGGGTTCGGCAGCGCAACCGAGCAGGCCGGTGGCAATCAGGGCGCCGGTCAGCAGATTCTTCACTCGGCGCTCTCCTGGCAACGCGGGCACACGTGCTTGTCGCCACGGCTGGCCCAGCCCAGCTCGGCGATGCGCGCAGTAGCAGCCGGCTGGCGGGCTTTCTTGCCAAGCTTTGCGTCCACGGCGAACTCGAAGTCCAGCACGGCATCGCAGCTGTCGCATTCAGCCTGCCAGTTAAGGATTTCCAGCTCGTTGAACAGCGGGCCGCTGGCCACGGCCACCCACTGGCCACGCGGGTTGATCAGGTGGCGCACGCTCTCGACGGTCAGGCGCATGGACAAATCCTTGCTGCCCTTGAGGGTGACCAGCAGGGTGTCGCCCTTGTGCATCGAGCCACCGTTGCCGGTCACCTGGTAGCGGCCCGGTACCAGGGCGCGGCACTCGATCAAGGTGTGTTGCGGGTTGAAAAGGGTGTAGCGGAAATCGTGCTCGACCATGGGTCCTCCAGAAATGCCGCGTATCCTAGCATCAACCTGTGACCAGATTCTGCGCATTACCCGCCGCCCAGCGGTTGATGTTGTCCAGCGTGGTCGCGGCAATGGCGTCCAGCGCTTCGCGGGTCAGGAACGCCTGGTGCGCAGTGACGATCACGTTGGGGAACGTCAGCAGCCGCGCCAGCACATCATCCTGCAACGGCAGGTCGGAACGGTCCTCGAAGAACAGTTGGGCTTCTTCTTCATAAACGTCCAGGCCCAGGTACCCGAGCTGGCCGCTTTTCAAGGCGTCGATCAGTGCCGGAGTGTCGACCAGCGCACCACGACCGGTGTTGATCAGCATGGCGCCGGGCTGCAACTGGGCCAGGCTTTGCGGGTTGATCAAGTGCCGGGTGTGCTCGGTGAGCGGGCAATGCAGGCTGATGATCCGCGCCTCACGCAGCAGTTCGGGCAGCTCCACATAACGCGCACCCAGCGCCAGCAGCTCAGGGTTGGGGTAGGGGTCGTAAGCCAGCAACTGGCAACCGAAGCCAGCCATGATCCGGGCGAAGGCGGCGCCGATCTGGCCGGTACCGACCACGCCGACGGTCTTGCCGTGCAGGTCGAAGCCGGTCAGGCCATGCAGGGTGAAGTCACCTTCGCGGGTACGGTTGTAGGCCCGGTGCAGGCGCCGGTTGAGCGCCAGGATCAGCGCCACGGCATGTTCGGCCACGGCATGCGGTGAATACGCGGGCACGCGCACCACTGCCAGGCCCAGGGCTTGGGCGGCGGCCAGGTCCACATGGTTGTAGCCGGCCGAACGCAGGGCGATCAGGCGCGTCCCGCCAGCGGCCAGGCGTTGCAGTACCTGCGCGTCGAGCTCATCGTTGATGAACGCGCAGACCACCTCGAAACCTTGAGCCAGGGCTGCGGTGTCGAGGGTCAGGCGGGCGGGCTGGAAATGCAGCTCCAGAGCGCTATCGCAAGTGGCCCGCGTGAAGCTTTCCTGGTCATAGTGCTGGCTGCTGAACAACAGGGCGCGCATGGTCGGGCTTCCTTTATCGTGGTTGGGGGATTGTAGCCACCCGGGCGTGCAGGGAAGTTGATCTGCACCGGCCTCATCGAGGCTTGCCGGCTCCCAATTCGCAGCGCTGCTGAACCCTGTGGGAGCCGGCTTGCCGGCGATGAGGCCCTGAAGGTCAGGCGTTCTGGCGTGCCTGCTCCGCCAGCCGGACAATTGCGCCATCCAGCTCGTCGAGCGCCTGCTGGGCTTGCGGATGCTCCTGTTTAAGCAAGGTCTCGCTGCGCTGGCAGGCTGCACGCAACTGCGGCACGCCGCAATAGCGCGAGGCACCGTTGAGCCGATGCACCTGCTCGATCAGTGCGCCGTGATCGTCGCCCTCCCGTGCAGCACGAATGGCTTCACGGTCCGATGCCAGCGATGCCAGCAGCATGGTCAGCATGTCTGCCGCCAGATCCGGCTTGCCTGCCGCCAGGCGCAAGCCTTCCTCAGGGTCGAGCACCGGTAGATCCTGGCCCTCGGCCTGCTGTTCGTCCAGGCGCTCCAGTGGCCCGACACCCAGGCTCAGGCCGGTCCATTTCATCACCACCTGGGCCAGCTGGCGCTCGCTGATCGGTTTGGTCAGGTAGTCGTCCATGCCGCTGTGCAGCAGTGCACGTTTCTCGTTGGCCATGGCGTGAGCGGTAAGGGCGACGATCGGCAGCGGGCTGCCGCTCTGGGTGTTTTCCCACAAGCGGATCTGCTCGGTGCAGGCACGGCCATCCATGCCTGGCATCTGCACGTCCATCAGCACCAGGTCGAAGTGTTCGCTCTGCACCGCCTGCACCGCAGCATGGCCGTTGTCGAGCGCCAGCACATCGGCGCCGAGATCTTCCAGCAGGGTCTGTACCAGCAGCAGGTTGGCCGCATTGTCGTCGACGCAGAGGATTTTCGGCTGGCGCTGGCCGCGCGTTGGCGGGGCCGGTTCGCCCCGCGTGCGGCGCGGTTGCAGCAGCTCCAGCAGCAGGCGGCGCAGCTTGCGCGTGCAGGTCGGTTTGGACAGCAGTTGGCCGTGGCCGTTAGGCAGGTGAGGGTGGTACAGCGCTTGCTCGGTAGTCGGGCAAAGTACCACGCAATGGCAGTGGTAGCGCTCCAGTTGCTGGTGGTACTGGCCCAGCTGTTCGGGCGTGAGATTGCCCAGGTTGGCACCCAGCACCGCGAAATCGAAGGGCATCCCAGCCTGCAAGCCAGCCTGTACACCCTGCAGCAATTGCTCATAGGACGCGAACAGGCTGACGCTCAGGCCGCAATCCTGCAACTGGTGCTCCAGGGCCTGGCGTGCCAGGTCATGCCCGTCGACGATCGCCGCGCGCCGCCCCAGCAGCGGCTGCGACGACTGCGCCTCGCTGTCGTCGTGGGCCTTGGGCAGGCTCAGGCTGATCCAGAACTGCGAACCCTCGCCCGGTGTGCTGTCGACCCCGATCTCGCCGCCCATCTGCTCGATCAGGCGCTTGGAGATCACCAGCCCCAGGCCGGTGCCGCCCGGCTGGCGGGCCAGCGAATTGTCGGCCTGGCTGAACGCCTGGAACAACGTGCGCACATCCTGAGGCGACAGGCCAATACCGGTGTCCTGCACGCTGATGCGCAGCTGCGCGCTGTCTTGCTGCTCGTCCTCGAGCATCGCCCGCACGACGATGGTGCCCTCGCGGGTGAACTTGATGGCATTGCTCACCAGGTTGGTGAGGATCTGCTTAAGCCGCAGCGGGTCGCCAACCAGCGATGACGGGGTGTCGCGGTAGATCAGGCTGAGCAGTTCCAGCTGCTTGGCGTGGGCGGCGGGCGCCAGGATGGTGAGGGTGTCCTGGACCAGGTCGCGCAGGTTGAACGGAATGCTGTCGAGCACCAGCTTGCCGGCCTCGATCTTGGAAAAGTCGAGGATCTCGTTGATGATCCCCAACAGGTTGTCGGCCGATTTTTCGATGGTGCCCAGGTAGTCCAGCTGGCGCGGGGTCAGCTCGCTTTTCTGCAGCAGGTGGGTGAAGCCGAGGATACCGTTGAGCGGGGTGCGGATCTCGTGGCTCATGTTGGCCAGGAATTCAGACTTGATGCGGCTCGCCTCCAGGGCCTCCTTGCGCGCCATGTCCAGCTCGATGTTCTGGATCTCGATGGTTTCCAGGTTCTGGCGGACATCCTCGGTGGCCTGATCGATACTGTGCTGCAGCTCTTCATGGGCACTGTGCAGGGTTTCTGCCATGCGGTTGATGCCCCGGGCCAGTTCGTCCAGCTCGTGGCTGCCCATGGCCGGCAGACGTTCTTCGAGGTGGCCGTCCTTGAGCTGGTTGACTGCATGCTTGATGCGCGCGATCGGGTCATTGATGGTGCGGCTCATGCGCATCGCCAACAGGCCGCTGAGCACCAGGCAAGCGAGTATCAGCAGCATGCTGGTGAACAGGTTGCGGTAGCCGCGCAGCAACATGCCGTCGTGCGACAGCTCGATCTCGACCCAACCCAGCAGGCGCTCGGCTTCGGCCGGGACGGCCTCGGTGGCCAGGTCGCGGTGGTGGCCGAACACCGGCATCAGGTAGCGTGTGGCATCGTTGCCGCTGCGCTCCAACAGTTGAGTGCCCGTGCCGCCGCTGGGTGGCCGGTTGATCATGGTGGGGCCGGCGTGGGCCAGGCGGGAGCGGTCCGGGGCGAGGAAGGCCACTGCACGGACGTCGGCTTGCTCAAGGGTTTGCGCGGCAATCCGCTCCAGCTGCGCAGGCGTCTGCCGGGCCATGGCGGGCGCGGCCAGGGGGGCCAGTTGTTCGGCAATCATCTTGCCGCGTTGCAGCAGTTGAGTGCGCAACTGGTCTTGCTGCAGCCACGTGAAATAGCTGCCCAGCACCAGAGCCATCAAGCTGGCAGGCAGCACGGCCAGCAGCAGTACCCGGCTTCTGATTCCCAAACGATCGAGCACACTCGCCTCCTGTGATGTGCCTGGACGCCGTTACCGGGGTAACGGACCAAAGCGGAAAGTTACTCCGCCTGCCTGCCTAATGCACCCTTTATATGGCTGTTTTCACCCAGCCGGCGGGCGTTGATCGCAGGACGGTTGCCTATGGCGTACGCATGCTCAATAATCGCGCAATTGAGAATATGTGGCAGTTGCCAATGAATCCCGTAACTATTAATGCTTCCAGCATCCTCGCCATCGAGGATGATCCGGTGTTGGGTGCCTATCTGCACGAAGAACTGCAGCGAGGCGGCTTTGAGGTGACCTGGTGCCGCAACGGCCTGGAAGGTTTGGAAACCGCTGGTCGCCAAGCCTTCGACGTGGTCCTGATGGATATCCTGCTGCCTGGGCTCAACGGCCTGGATGCCCTGGCCCAGTTGCGTCGACGCAGCGCCACGCCGGTTATCCTGATGTCGGCGTTGGGTGCTGAGGCCGACCGTATCAATGGCTTCCAGCGCGGTGCCGACGACTACCTGCCCAAGCCTTTCAGCATGGTCGAGCTGCAGGTGCGCATCGAGGCCATCCTGCGCCGCGTTGCCCTCGAGCGTCGTCACCAGCCGCCATCGGGTGTTGCCTGTGGCGAGCTGTGGTTCGACGAGACCCTTTGCGATGTCAGCTTCGGCGGCCGCCAGGCAGGCCTTACCCCTAGCGAGTATCGCCTGTTCGAAATCCTCAACCGCAACGTCGACGAGGTGCTGAGCAAGCCTTTTCTCTACCAGCAGGTGCTGCAACGGGGTTATTCGCGGCATGACCGCAGCCTGGACATGCATGTCAGCCAGATCCGCCGCAAGCTCAAGGGCATCGGCTACCAGGACCGGCAGATCCGCACCGTGTGGGGCAAGGGCTACGTGCTCAGTGCCGGCGAAGCGGAGTAGGCCATGCTGGACCGCCACTCGCTGTTCTGGAAGCTGGCCATCCTGCTGGTGGGCTTCTGCCTGCTGATGATCGGCCTGAGTTACACCTGGGGCCGCCATATGGAAACCCAGAATGCCTTTCTCGATGAGCCTGCCCGGCAAGTGCTGCGCAGCTATGCCGGCGAGGCCGAGCAGGCGTGGCGCAGCGGTGGCCGCAGCGGGCTGGACCAATGGGTTGCGGCCATGCACCAGCGTGAACGTGGCTGGATAGGCGTGCTCGACATCAATCTGCAACCGCTCGCCAGCGCCACGCTCGGCCCCGATGTCATGCACCGGCTCACGCGCCTGCGCGGTGTCGACTGGCCCATGAGCCGGCGCAGTACCGACCAGCCCTGGCTGCGCATACCGTTCCCGGGGGCGCCGGAGCATGGCATGCTGGTGATGGAGCTGCCCGAGCGTTTCAACCCTGGCCAGTACCGGGTGCTGTGGCGGGTGTTGACCAACGGTGTCATTCCAGGGTTGTTCACCTTGCTGCTGTGCGTCGGCCTGTACCGCATGCTGATCGTGCCGCTCAACCAGTTGCGCGAGCAGGCCAATGCCTGGCGTGCCGACCAGCTCTCGGCACGGCTGGATTCGCGCACCATCGCCCGGCATGACGAACTGGGCGAGCTGGCCCGTGCCTTCGACCAGATGGCCGAACGGCTGCAGGGCACGGTGGCGATGCAACAGCAGTTGCTGCGTGATCTGTCCCATGAAATGCGCACACCGTTGAGCCGGTTGCGCGTGGCCTGCGACGGTGAAACCGACCTGCAGCGCCTGCGCGAGCGGCTGGGGCGCGAGGTGGATTGCATGCAGCAGTTGGTCGAGGACACCTTGCAGCTTGCCTGGCAGGATGCCGAGCGTGCGCCGATGAACCTTGAGCCGATCCAGGTGCAGGCCCTGTGGGACCTGCTGGCAGAGGATGCCAGTTACGAAAGCGGCTGGTCGCCCGAGCGTTTGCGCTGCGAGCTGCCAGTCGACTGCTGGGTGCAGGGCAATCTGAATTATCTGGCCCAGGCCCTGGAAAACATGCTGCGCAACGCCATCCGCCACTCCCCGGAAAACGGCCTGGTGTACTTGGCCGGGCAGCGTGAAGGTGGCTATTGGCACCTGTGGCTGGAAGATCAAGGCGGTGGAGTGGCTAACGAGGATCTGGAGCGAATCTTTGCCCCCTTCACCCGGCTCGATGGCTCGCGCCCTGGTGACGGCGGTTTCGGCCTGGGCCTGAGCATCGCCCGCAGTGCGATTCAGCGCCAGGGCGGAACCCTGTGGGCAGAGAACAGCAAACGCGGCTTGAAGCTCTGCATGCGCTTGCCGCTACACCTGCCCGCCCCCTCGCGGGAACCCCCGCAGCCACAGGCGCTACCTACAGCTTGAAGCTTGAAGTTTGCCGCTTATAGCTTGTAGCTATACCCACCACAGATTGCGTGATATGGCCGCGAACGGTTTGCCGGTATGATAGGCGCCCCTGCCGTCCGGATTGTGAAATACACCATGACCTTGCAGTACCCAACCATCGCCGATTGCGTCGGCAATACGCCCCTGGTTCGCCTGCAGCGCATCGCTGGAGAAACCAGCAATACCCTCCTGCTCAAGCTCGAAGGTAACAATCCGGCAGGCTCCGTGAAGGACCGCCCGGCCCTGTCGATGATCGCCCGCGCCGAACTGCGCGGCCAGATCAAGCCCGGCGACACCCTGATCGAAGCCACCTCCGGCAATACCGGTATTGCCCTGGCCATGGCGGCAGCGATCAAGGGCTACAAGATGATCCTGATCATGCCCGACAACTCCACCGCAGAGCGCAAGGCAGCGATGACCGCCTACGGTGCCGAGTTGATCCTTGTGACCAAGGAAGAGGGGATGGAAGGCGCCCGCGACCTGGCCGAGAAGCTGCAGGCCGAAGGCCGCGGCCTGGTTCTGGACCAGTTCGCCAACGGCGACAACCCGATTGCCCACTACAACAGCACCGGCCCGGAAATCTGGCAGCAGACCCAGGGCACCATCACCCATTTCGTCAGTTCCATGGGCACCACCGGCACCATCATGGGCTGCTCGCAGTACCTCAAGGAGCAGAACCCGGCGGTGCAGATCGTTGGCCTGCAACCGATGGAAGGCTCGGCCATTCCCGGCATCCGCCGCTGGCCCGAGCAGTACCTGCCGAAGATCTTCGATGCCACCCGCGTTGACCGCGTCATGGACATGTCCCAGCACGAAGCTGAGGACACCATGCGCCGCCTTGCCCGTGAAGAGGGCATTTTCTGCGGCGTGTCTTCCGGTGGTGCGGTCGCAGCCATGCTGCGCCTGTCCTGTGAAGTGGAAAACGCGGTAATGGTCGCGATCATTTGCGACCGTGGCGACCGTTACCTGTCCACCGGCCTGTTCGACCCGAGCTAAATGTCCAGAAAGAAAACCAACAGCGGCCTGCGCTTCCAGCCGGCCGGCGGTAACCGCACGCCCCAGGTCCCCGTGGGCAAAAAGCAGCGCCTGGAGATCGAGCGCCTGGCCGGTGACGGCCGTGGCATCGCTTTTTACGACGGGCGCACCTGGTTCGTCAGCGGCGCCCTGGCCGGTGAAGCGGTCGAGGCACGCGTGCTCAATGCCCGTGGCAAGGTAGTCGAGGCGCGCCTGGAGCGTGTGCTGCAGGCCAGCCCCGAGCGCCGCCAGGCGCCGTGCCGCCATTACGAGCGGTGTGGCGGCTGCAACTTGCAGCACCTGCCGCATGAGGCGCAGCTGGCGCTCAAGCAGCGTACCTTGGCCGAGCAGCTGCAACGGGTTGCCGGTGTGCAACCGCAAGAATGGGCGGCGCCATTGAGCGGGCCGGAATTCGGCTATCGGCGGCGGGCGCGCGTGGCGGTGCGCTGGGATGTCAAAGCGCGTCAGCTGGAGGTAGGGTTCCGTGCCGAGGCCAGCCAGGACATCGTCGCCATCGACGACTGCGCTGTGCTGGTACAGCCTTTGCAGTCGATTCTGCGGCATCTGCCGACCGTGCTGCGTTCGTTGGGCAAGCCCCAGGCCATCGGCCACGTCGAGCTGTTCAGCGGCACGGCCGAAGCGCTGCTGGTACGCCACGTGGCGCCGCTGCCGGCCGATGACCTGGCGCGTCTGCAGGCATTCTGCAGCGAGGCCAAGGCGCAGCTGTGGCTGCAGGGTGAAGGTGAACCGGTGCCGGTGGATGCTGGCGCGAAGCTGGGCTTCACCTTGCAACCTTGGCAGTTGGAGCTGGCCTGGCGCCCGGGTGATTTCGTTCAGGTCAACGCGCAGGTCAATACCGCAATGATCGAGCAGGCTCTGGCCTGGCTCGCTCCGCAGGCCGACGAGCGAGTGCTCGACCTGTTCTGTGGCCTGGGCAATTTCGCCCTGCCGCTGGCCCGCCAGGCGCGGGAAGTGGTGGCGGTCGAAGGTGTGCAGGCCATGGTCGATCGGGCTGCGGCCAATGCCCGAGACAACAATGTGCATAACGCACGGTTTTTTCAGGCCGATTTATCCCAGCCTTTGGCAGGCGCCGGATGGGCCGCCGAGGGCTTTTCTGCGGTACTCTTGGATCCACCGCGCGATGGAGCTTTCGAGGTGGTGCAAGGCATCGCACGCCTCAAGGCCAAGCGGCTGGTTTATGTATCATGCAACCCGGCCACGCTGGCGCGAGACGCCCAGGTGCTGGTCGGCCAAGGGTACCGGTTAAAAAGGGCCGGGATTCTCGACATGTTTCCTCAGACGGCGCATGTCGAGGCCATGGCGTTATTCGAAGCGGGCTAGCAGGCTGGCCCCTTGGTGCGGTTCCCATGGACTGGGAGCCGTACGGTGATAGCCAGCGCTCCGAGTGGTGCGCTGTATGGAAAGGTAAAACAAAGATGGTACAGGTGAGAGTGCACCAGCCGGTCAATACGGACGGCAGTATCAATCTCGAAGCATGGCTGGATCATGTGGTGAGCGTCGATTCGGCACTGGATCGCGCGGCACTCGAAGAGGCCTGCGAGTTCACCCAGGAAATCGAGAAAAAGGGCAACCCGGCCAAGCATTCCTGGGCCGATGGTACCTCCAGTTTCCAGGCCGGCCTGGAAATTGCCGAAATCCTCGCCGACCTCAAGCTCGACCAGGATTCGCTGGTGGCGGCGGTGATCTACCGCTCCGTGCGCGAGGGCAAGGTGACCCTGGCCGAGGTCGGGCAGCGTTTTGGCCCGGTAGTGTCCAAGCTGATCGACGGCGTGCTGCGCATGGCTGCCATCAGTGCCAGCCTCAGCCCGCGCCAGTCACTGGTGCTGGGCTCGCAGGCGCAGGTCGAGAACCTGCGCAAGATGCTGGTGGCGATGGTCGACGATGTGCGCGTGGCGCTGATCAAGCTCGCCGAGCGTACCTGCGCGATCCGTGCGGTGAAGTCCGCCGATGACGAGAAGCGTCTGCGTGTGGCGCGTGAGGTGTTCGACATCTATGCGCCGCTGGCCCATCGTCTGGGCATCGGCCACATCAAGTGGGAGCTGGAAGACCTGTCCTTCCGCTACCTGGAACCCGATCAGTACAAGCAGATCGCCAAGCTTTTGCACGAGCGCCGGCTGGACCGTGAGCGCTTCATCAGTGATGTGATGAACCAGTTGCAAAACGAACTGCTGGCCACCGGGGTCAACGCCGACATCAGTGGGCGGGCGAAACACATCTATTCGATCTGGCGCAAGATGCAGCGCAAAGGCCTGGAGTTCAGCCAGATCTACGACGTACGTGCGGTGCGCGTACTGGTACCGGAAGTGCGCGACTGCTATACCGCGCTGGGTATCGTCCACACCTTGTGGCGGCACATTCCCAAAGAGTTCGACGACTACATCGCCAACCCCAAGGAGAACGGCTACCGCTCGCTTCACACCGCCGTGATCGGCCCCGAGGGCAAGGTACTGGAAGTGCAGATCCGTACCCACGGCATGCACGAAGAGGCCGAACTTGGCGTCTGCGCCCACTGGCGCTACAAGGGCACCGACGTCAAGCCCAGCTCCAACCACTACGAAGAAAAGATCTCCTGGCTGCGTCAGGTGCTCGAATGGCATGAGGAACTGGGCGACATCGGTGGCCTGGCCGAGCAGTTGCGGGTCGATATCGAGCCGGACCGGGTCTATGTATTCACCCCCGACGGCCATGCCATCGACCTGCCCAAGGGCGCCACGCCGCTGGACTTCGCCTACCGCGTGCACACCGAGATCGGCCACAACTGCCGTGGCGCCAAGATCAACGGGCGCATCGTGCCGCTCAACTACAGCCTGCAGACCGGCGAGCAGGTGGAGATCATCACCAGCAAGCACGGCAACCCGAGCCGTGACTGGCTGAACTCCAACCTGGGGTACGTCACCACTTCGCGGGCCCGGGCCAAGATCGTCCACTGGTTCAAGCTGCAGGCCCGCGATCAGAACGTCGCCGCCGGCAAGACGTTGCTCGAGCGCGAGCTCAGCCGCCTGGGCCTGCCGCAGGTAGACTTCGAACGCCTGGCCGAGAAGACCAACGTCAAGACCGCCGAGGACATGTTCGCCTCGCTCGGTGCCGGTGACCTGCGCCTGGCGCATTTGGTCAACGCTGCCCAGCAGTTGCTCGAACCCGAGCGTATCGAGCAGATCGAGCTGGTACCGCGCAAGCCTACCGGCCCGCGCACTGGCAAGCGTGGCGACATTCAGATCCAAGGCGTCGGCAACCTGCTCACGCAGATGGCCGGCTGCTGCCAGCCGCTGCCGGGCGATGCCATCGTCGGCTACATCACCCAGGGCCGCGGCGTGAGCATTCACCGCCAGGACTGTGCCTCGGTGCTGCAGTTGGCAGGGCGTGAGCCGGAGCGCATGATCCAGGTCAGTTGGGGGCCGATACCGGTGCAGACCTACCCGGTCGATATTGTTATCCGTGCCTACGACCGCCCAGGTTTGCTGCGTGACGTGTCGCAGGTGCTGCTCAACGAGAAGATCAACGTGCTGGCGGTCAACACCCGCTCGAACAAGGAAGACAACACCGCGCTGATGTCGCTGACCATCGAGATCCCGGGCCTGGATGCGCTGGGGCGTCTGCTGGGCAGGATTTCGCAGTTGCCGAACATCATCGAGACGCGGCGTAATCGTACCCCTTGAAACTGCGGTGGCTTCTTTGTGGGCTCGCCCGCGACGAAGTCACCGCCGAAGGACCTGCTTACATGACCTATTCCCTCGAAGACCTGCTGCACCTCATGGCCCGGCTGCGCGACCCGCAGTACGGTTGCCCGTGGGACCTCAAGCAGAACTACGCCAGCATCGTGGCGCACACCATCGAAGAGGCCTATGAGGTTGCCGACACCATCGAGCGCGGGGATTTCGAGCACCTGCAGGGCGAACTCGGTGATCTGCTGTTCCAGGTGGTCTACTACAGCCAGCTGGCCCGGGAGGAGGGGCGTTTCGAGTTCGACGGTGTGGTCGATGCCATTACCCGCAAGCTGATCCGCCGTCACCCCCATGTATTTCCCACCGGTGAGTTGTACGCACCGCTGGACACGCCCAGCCTGAGCGAGGCCCAGGTCAAGTCACGCTGGGAAGAAATCAAGGCCCAGGAGCGCGCCGAGAAAAGCGAGCCCGAACAGCTGTCGCTGCTCGATGATGTGCCGGCTGCACTGCCTGCCCTGTCGCGGGCGGCCAAACTGCAAAAACGTGCCGCCACCGTCGGTTTCGACTGGCCAGACGCCTTGCCGGTGCTGGACAAGGTCCGCGAGGAGCTCGACGAAGTGCTGCAGGCCATGGCCGACGGTGATGCCGAGGCCCTCGAGGATGAAGTCGGCGACCTGCTGTTCGCCGCCGTCAACCTGGCCCGCCATCTCAAGCAAGACCCGGAAAACGCACTGCGTCGCGCCAACCGCAAGTTCGAACGGCGTTTTCGCTTTATCGAACAGGCATTGCGCGACAGCGGTCGCCCCATCGAATCGTGTAACCTTGACGAACTGGACGCCCTTTGGGGGGAAGCCAAACGTCAGGAAAAGAACCTGCCCAGCTGCGGCTGAGTGGCTGAATAAGTGAGTGAACATCCATGAGTCTTTCCCTTCGCGATCAATTGCTCAAGGCCGGTCTGGTCAACCAGAAGCAGGTCTCTCAGGCCAACAAGGCCCAAAAGAAACAGAAACGCCTGGAGCACAAGGGCCAGGTCGAAGTCGACGATACCCAGCAGCGCCTGGCCAAGGAAGCCATGGCCGAGAAGGCCAAGCGTGACCAGGAACTGAACCGTCAGCAGCAGGAAAAGGCCGAACAGAAGGCCCGTGCCGCGCAGATCAAGCAGTTGATCGAGGCGACTCGCCTGCCCAAGCTCACCACCGAGGACTACTACAACTTCGTCGACGACAAGAAGGTCAAACGCATTGCGGTGAACGCCCTGATGCGCAGCAAGCTGAGCAATGGCGCGCTGGCGATCGTGTCGTTTGGTGGGGGGTACGAAGTCATCCCTCGCGAGGCAGCGGTGAAGATCCAGGAGCGCGACCCCCATCGCATCCTGCTGCTCAACACCCATGTCGAGGAAGCGGATGAGGACGATCCGTACGCTGCGTACAAGATCCCTGATGACTTGATGTGGTAAGCATGAAAACCCCCGCCTAAGCGGTAACGCCTATTGGGGCTGCTTCGCAGCCCCATCGCCGGCAAGCCAGCTCCACAGGAATTTCGCAGTACTTGAGGCCTGCGCGGTACCTGTAGGAGCTGGCTTGCCGGCGATGGGCCGCAAAGCGGCCCCAAATCAAAAGACTGTGTGGGTCATTGCGTAGCGCGCTGGTTTTCCAGCACTTCAAGCTCTGCCCGGTATTGGTGGGCTTCGTGTTCGTTATGGAACATCCCGACCAATTCACCTTGCTGGTGCACATCCCAGATCCGCACACCTGCGGCCAGGCCTTCGTGGGACATTTTCGATTCGTCGCGTTCGGTTACTTGGACTGTCATCGTTAAACTCCACTGCTCAGTTGGTTGCGACATAATGTCGCGCACTTCTTTTATAGAGTTTGTTAGCTGCCTAAGTAAATAAAATGACCATGAAACAAGTTTCATGTGGCCCAGGCAAAAAGAAGCCCCGCACAGGGCGGGGCTACGGATCTTGCGGGCTGCGGCTTAGTTGCCTTTGACCGACTTGCCGTCGACCGTACCATCCTGCAGCACGATCACATACTCCTTGCCATCGGTCTCGACCTGGCGCAGTTGTACCAGCAGGTAGTCCCAGTCCTTGGCGAACCACAGCTCGGTGATGCGCTTGCTCTGGCTCGGGTCGCGCACGCGCTCGACCTTGACCGCCTCGACCTGGCCAGTCTTGGTGGTGACCTTTTCGGTACCCAGCACGCGGAAATCGTAGGTGTCGATCTCGTCACCATCGACCACCTGGTAGGTCATGCTTTTCTTGCCGGCGGCCACATCATGCTGCAGCGCCAGCTGATAGGAGGACTTGTCCAGCACGCCGCGGTTGAGCGGCAGGCTGACGGCATCGCCCCGATCGCTGCCGGTGACTTTCTTGCCGTTCCAGTCGAAGGTGAGGTCGACTTTCTTGGCTTTGCCCAGGCCGCCACGCTCGAAGTGATACTTCTGCGGCAGCAGGGTGTCGTTGTCCATGCGCAGGGTGCTTTGCTCGGTCAGGCTGGCGATCATCATGGAAGCCTTGAAATTAAGGTCCCAGGTACCGTTGGCATTCTTGACCAGGCTGCGCTCGGCAGTGCCGCTCATGGGGAGTTGCTTCCAGTCGGCGGTGTAGCTGGCCGAGAAGGGTTTCAAGTCGGCTGCCTGGAGGGGCAGGGCGAGCACGGCGAGAGCCAAGAGCAGGGCGCGACGCATAAATTCTCCTAGGGTCGGATCAAATGGCCACTGGCCGGCAGTGGCTGGCCGTCCAGTAATGCACCCTGTTCGCCCAGGCGCAAGCGCCCCTCGGCAAACCAGTGCACTGCCAGCGGGTAGATCTGGTGTTCCTGTTGGTGTACCCGCTGGGCCAGGCTTTCGGCGCTATCGCCTGACACTACCGGTACCACAGCCTGTACGACCAGAGGGCCGCCATCGAGTTCCTCGGTGACGAAGTGTACGCTGCAGCCGTGCTCGGCGTCGCCTGCCTCCAGGGCCCGTCGGTGAGTATGCAGGCCCTTGTATTTGGGCAGCAGCGACGGGTGGATGTTGAGCAGGCGGCCCTGGTAGTGGCGCACGAAGCCGCCACTGAGGATACGCATGAAGCCGGCCAGCACCACCAGGTCGGGCGCGAAGCCGTCGATGCGCGCCATCAGTGCCGCATCGAAGGCTTCACGGCCGTCGAAGCCGGTGTGGTCCAGTACGGCGGTGGCGATACCCGCCGCCGCCGCGCGTTGCAGGCCGTAGGCGTCGGCGCGGTTGGAAATCACCGCAGCGATGCGTACCGGGCTGTGTTCACCACGGCTGCTGTCGATCAAGGCTTGCAGGTTGCTGCCCGAACCCGACAGCAGTACCACAACATTACAGGGCTTGCTCGGCATCAGTGTGCCTTGAGGTTCTGCAGCTCGACCTGGGCAGCGCCTTCAGCGGCTTGTTCGATGCGGCCGATGACCCAAGGCTGCTCGCCTTCTGCGCGCAGAACATTCAGTGCTGCTTCGACCTGGTCCTGCGCCACGCAGATGACCATGCCCACGCCGCAGTTCAGTACGCGGTGCATCTCGTGCTCATCGACGTTGCCTTTTTCCTGCAGGAAGTCGAATACCGCAGGGCGCTGCCAGCTGGCCACGTCAACCACGGCCTGGGCGTTTTTCGGCAGAACGCGCGGGATGTTGTCCAGCAGGCCGCCACCGGTGATGTGGGCCATGGCCTTGACGGCGCCGGTCTGCTTGATCAGTTGCAGCAGTGGCTTGACGTAGATGCGGGTCGGCGCCATCAGCAGGTCGGTCAGCGGCTTGCCGTCGAGCTGGGTGTTCTCGATGTCGGTTGCCGACACTTCGAGGATCTTGCGGATCAGCGAGTAGCCGTTGGAGTGCGGGCCCGAAGACGGCAGGGCGATCAGCGCGTCGCCGGTAGCGACCTTGGAGCCGTCGATGATCTCGGCCTTTTCCACCACGCCGACGCAGAAACCGGCCAGGTCGTAGTCTTCGCCTTCGTACATGCCCGGCATTTCGGCAGTTTCGCCGCCAACCAGGGAGCAGCCGGCCAGTTCACAGCCGGCGCCGATGCCGGTGACCACGGTCGCAGCGACGTCGACGTTGAGCTTGCCGGTGGCGTAATAGTCGAGGAAGAACAGCGGCTCGGCGCCGCAGACCACCAGGTCGTTGACGCACATGGCGACCAGGTCCTGGCCGATGCTGTCGTGCTTGTTCAGGTTCAGCGCCAGGCGCAGCTTGGTGCCGACGCCGTCGGTGCCGGAGACCAGCACCGGCTGCTTGTAGCCGGCCGGGATCTCGCAGAGGGCGCCGAAGCCACCCAGGCCACCCATGACTTCAGGGCGTGCGGTGCGTTTTGCCACGCCCTTGATGCGTTCGACCAGTGCTTCGCCGGCGTCGATGTCTACACCGGCGTCCTTGTAGCTCAGGGAGGGTTGCTTGCTCATTGATCCAGGCCTTTAAGAGGGAGGGATTCGTAAAAACGACCGTGACGGCCAAGGCCGGCTGGGGAGCGGCGGCTGCCTGAAACGTCAGAGGTCTGTGAAGGCGCGCGATTTTATCAGGGTTGCCGTGCAGCGGCCATCCTCAGGCCGACGGGCAGGGCAGTAAATTGCTGAAAAAGGCTCGCGGGTGGTTGATGCAGTTCCTTCTGTATAAGCTGCAAGCAGTGAGCCCCAAGCCGCAAGCGAAAGCGTTGGGGTTCTGACTGCTTTTTCTTACAGCTTGAAGCTTGCAGCTTGAAGCTCGACTGGACAGGAATCCTCAATGCGTCTTCTCAATTATCTGTCTGCTGGCTGCCTTGCCTTGGTCAGTATTGCCGCCCAGGCCGAAAACGTTGCCGGGCTCTATCAGGTGCGCGAACCGCTCGAAGGGCAGGGCGCTGAAGCCCGCGCCGCAGCCACCACCAAGGCGCTCGATACATTGGTGCTGCGCCTGACCGGCGACCCCAAGGCGCCGCAAAACCCGGCGCTGGCCGAACTGCGCAAGGACCCGCAACAGGTCATCAACCAGGTCGGTACCGAGGCCGGCCCGCCTGAGTCGGTGATGGTCGAGTTCGACCCGGGCAGCACCGAACGGGCCTTGCGCAAGGCCGGGCTGGCGCTGTGGGGCAGCAACCGGCCGTCGATCCTCGGCTGGTGGCTCAACGACAGTGTCGAGGGCAGCAGCCTGGTTGGCGATGGCCAGGCCAGCGCCCAGTCCCTGCGCCGTGCCGCCCAGCACCGCGGCCTGCCATTGCGCCTGCCGCTGGCCGACCTGCAGGAACAACTGGTGGCCAACGCCAAGCAGCTCGAAGGCAGCGATCCGGCGCCACTGCGCGAAGCTTCCGAGCGTTATGGCGCCGACGCCCTGTTGGCAGTGCACGCGCTTGAAACCGATGGCAAGTGGCAGGGCAAATGGCAGTTGTGGCTGGGCGACAAGCGCGAGCAAGGTAGCGCCGAAGGCGCTGACCAGGCCGCATTGGCCGATGCCGTGATGCTCGCCGTCAGCAACCGCCTGGCGCCACGTTACGTGACCCGGCCAGGTGCCAGCAGCCAGTTGCAAGTGCAGGTGCAAGGCGCGAACCTGCAGCGTTACGCTGAGCTGAACCGCGTTCTCGAACCTTACGGCCCGCGCCTGCAAATGGCCGACGGCAAGACGTTGACCTACGGCGTCACTGCCAACGCTGAGCAGTTGCGCGCGCAGCTGGGCCTGGCCAAGTTGCAGGAAGTCCCGGCTGAGCAGGCGCCTCCCGTCCCGTCCCCGGCAACGCCTGCACCCGCAACCGAGGCTGCGGCAGGGCAACCTGCAACGGCTGCCGTAGCCCCCAAACCGTTCGACGGCCTGCGTTTTCGCTGGTAAGGAAGAGCGACCATGACTGATATGCGCCGTTGGATCTGGCTGGGCGCAGCCCTGCTGATTGCCCTGCTTCTTTATGGCCTGCACAACATCCTCTCACCCTTTTTGGTGGGTATCTTGCTGGCTTATCTGGCCGACCCGCTGGTCGATCGCCTGGAACGCATGGGGCTGTCGCGGACCTGGGGCGTGGTGGTGGTATTCAGCCTGTTTACCTTGATCCTGCTGGTTCTGCTGCTCATCCTGATCCCGATGCTGGCCAAACAGCTGGTGCGCCTGTACGAACTGACGCCGCAGATGCTCGACTGGTTGCAACATGTGGCGCTGCCCTGGGTACAGAGCCGCCTGGGCCTGGCCGACGGGTTCTGGAAGTTCGACAAGATCAAGGCCGCCGTCAGTGAACACATGGGCCAGACCACCGACATCGTCGGCATGCTGCTGTCCCAGGCCACTGCGTCGAGCCTGGCGCTGCTGGCCTGGCTGGCCAACTTCGTGCTGATCCCGGTGGTGGGCTTCTATCTGTTGCGCGACTGGGACCTGATGATGGCCAAGTTGCGCAGCCTGCTGCCGCGCCAGCGCGAGGCGCAGGTGGTCGGGCTGGCCGCAGAATGCCATGAGGTGCTGGGGGCGTTCGTGCGTGGCCAGTTGATGGTCATGCTGGCGCTCGGCGTGATCTATTCCGCCGGGCTGATGCTGGTGGGGCTGGAGCTGGGGCTGCTGATCGGCATGCTGGCCGGCCTGGCGGCCATCGTGCCCTACATGGGCTTCATCATTGGCATCGGTGCGGCGCTGGTGGCCGGGCTGTTCCAGTTTGGCGGTGATCTGTACCCGATGCTGGGTATCGTTGCAGTGTTCATGGTCGGCCAGGCGCTGGAAGGCATGGTGCTGACACCGTTGCTGGTGGGTGACCGTATCGGCCTGCATCCGGTGGCGGTGATCTTCGCCATCCTGGCCGGGGGCGAACTGTTCGGCTTTACCGGCGTGCTGCTGGCCTTGCCGGTGGCGGCAGTGGTCATGGTGCTGCTGCGCCATGTGCATGACCTGTACAAGGAATCGGACATGTACGCGGGGGAGGTCGACCCCGATCTATAAGCCAGACTGCCTTGCAACTCTTTGATTTTGCTTGTGCTACGTGCCTTCGCGATTGTGCCTCCCGCATTGCGGGTATAGACTTTGCACACCGATCACCCTAGGCCCCCTGTGGTCCCCCGACCGCCCGCGAGCATGAAACCACCGATCCAGTTGCCCCTGGGTGTGCGCCTGCGCGATGACGCCACCTTCATCAACTACTATCCGGGCGCCAATGCAGCGGCATTGGGCTACGTCGAGCGGCTGTGCGAAGCCGACGCCGGCTGGACCGAGAGCCTCATCTACCTGTGGGGCAAGCAGGGTGTCGGCCGTAGCCATCTGTTGCAGGCTGCCACACACCGCTTCCAGCAGCGTGGCGAGGCCGCTGTGTACCTGCCGCTGGCGCAGTTGCTCGACCGGGGCATCGGGTTGCTCGATTACCTGGCGCAGTACGAGCTGGTGTGCATCGATGACTTGCATGTGATTGCCGGCAAGGCGGAGTGGGAAGAGGCGATGTTCCATCTGTTCAACCGCCTGCGCGACAGCGGCCGGCGCCTGCTGCTGGCGGCCTCGGCCTCGCCGCGCGAACTGCCGATCAAGCTGCCCGACCTCAAGTCCCGCCTGACCCTTGCGCTGGTATTCCAGATGCGCGGCCTGTCTGATGAAGACAAGCTGCGCGCCCTGCAATTGCGCGCCTCGCGCCGTGGCCTGCACCTGACCGACGAAGTCGGCCATTTCATCCTTACCCGTGGTACGCGCAGCATGAGTGCGCTGTTCGACCTGCTCGAGCGGCTCGATCAGGCTTCTTTGCAGGCGCAGCGCAAGCTGACCATCCCGTTCCTGAAAGAAACGCTCGGCTGGTAAGCCCTTAAATACGGGGCTTTGAGCGGCAAAACGAAAAAGTCACATCTTTTTCGATAAAATTTGCAAATGGTCCTGATAGAAGGCATAGTTTCCCCCTTCTAAAGGACTACAGACACGGTCGTGCCCATGCTCAAGCGCTTCGCACCCCTCGTGCCCCTCGCACTCGTGACCCTGCTGATTGGCTGCGCGGCCCAAGGCCCTGTTTCCCAGCCCCAGGATCACACCCCGGTCGCCTCCCAGTCGGCGCCCGAGGCCAAGGCTTCGGTATCGTCCGTATTCGGCGAGCAGCAAGAGCTGGCCACTGAAGATGACCTTCAGGCGTTCTCCAGCAACAGCAAGCCTTATCAGTTGCCAGTATTGGCCGACAGCATCCTGGAGCGCGGCATGTCCCTGATCGGTACCCGTTACCGCTTCGGTGGTACCTCGCAGGCGTCCGGTTTCGATTGCAGCGGTTTCATCGGCTATCTGTTCCGCGAAGAGGCCGGCATGAACCTGCCGCGCTCGACCCGCGAAATGATCAAGGTCGATGCGCCCAAAGTTGCCCGCAACAAGCTCAAGCCAGGTGATCTGCTGTTCTTCAGCACCAATGGCCGTGGCCGTGTCAGCCATGCCGGCATCTACTTGGGCGACAACCAGTTCATCCATTCCAGCAGCCGCCGCAGCGGTGGTGTGCGCATCGACAACCTCGGTGATCGCTACTGGAGCAAGACCTTCATCGAAGCCAAGCGCGCCTTGGCCATGGCGCCAGCGAGCAATATCGCACGCAACTGATATCAAAATGATGTACCCTGCCGCGGCGACGAAGCTTGAAAAGCTCGTCGCCGTGCGCATTTACAGAATGCGTCTAATCTAAATTCTCAACACTTTTCGGTTGCAGCCCAGCGATCTCAGACAGGATGTTCTGGCCATGGTGATGATGGCGCGCTTCGCACTCCTTTCCCTGGTGGCATTGCTTGCCGCCTGCTCCGGCCGTGCCCCGGCACCGGCGCCTGTGGTACAGCCACAGGTCCCGTACAGCCAACCCATAGCGTCCCCGGTTGCCAACGACGTGCTGATACGCGCAATCGGCCTGGTGGGTACGCCGTATCGTTGGGGCGGCAACACTCCCGACTCCGGTTTCGATTGCAGTGGCTTGATCAACTACGTCTACCGGGACGCGGCGGGCATCAGCCTGCCTCGCTCCACGCGAGAAATGATCGTCATGCGTGCGCCGACCGTAGACGTTCACTCACTGCAATCGGGCGACCTGGTGTTCTTCGCTACCAGCGGTGGCTCGCAGGTGAGCCACGCCGGCATCTACGTGGGCGAAGGGCGGTTCGTGCATGCTCCGTCCACCGGTGGCACCGTGCGCCTGGACTACCTGTCCAACAGCTACTGGTCCAAAGCCTACCTGCAGGCAAAACGGGTGATTACCCAGGGGCACCTGGCACAGAACCCCTGATGGCGAAACCGGCCACTCGCAAGGTGGCCGATGCGCGCCGCGCGGGCCGCGCTCCCTATCAAGAGCGCCTGAACCCTCAAGCGAAATCCCCGCCCTTCGATTGACGCTCCCGGTGCAACACTCTAACCTTCGCGCGTGTTTCAGGTGCCCTGCCAGCCCGTCTGGGCAGGGTGAAACTGGGAAGCCGGTGTGCGCCTGCAAGGTGCGAGTCCGGCGCTGCCCCCGCAACGGTAGGTGAGTCAAAAGCCGCGCACGGCCACTGGATACCAGTATCCGGGAAGGCGCGCAGGCCCGGGCCAACGCCCGCTCACGAGCCCGGAGACCGGCCTGTCACTGCCAACGGCATCACGGAGGGTGATGCGCGGTGCACCGTGGCATCTGGCCACGGCTCCTGCGCGTTCTCCGTCTGCCCGCCTATCGACCTGTCACCGTATTTTGCGGGGCGACAGCCTGCGGAGACCCCCATGAGCGAAACCACCGAACGCGACGAACGTCACCTGGCGCGTATGCAGCGCAAGAAGGCGATCATCGACGAGCGCATCGCCAATTCCCCTAACGAGTGCGGCTTGCTGCTGGTGCTGACCGGCAATGGCAAGGGCAAGAGCAGCTCGGCGTTCGGCATGCTCGCACGCGCCCTGGGCCACGGCATGCAGTGTGGTGTGGTGCAGTTCATCAAGGGCCGCAACAGCACCGGCGAGGAGCTGTTCTTCCGGCGCTTCCCCGAGCAGGTGCGCTACCACGTGATGGGCGAAGGCTTTACCTGGGAAACCCAGGACCGCCAGCGCGACATTGCCGCCGCTGAGGCAGCCTGGGCGGTTTCGCGCCAGCTGCTGCAGGACCCGAGCGTCCAGTTCGTGGTGCTCGACGAGCTGAACATCGCCCTCAAGCACGGCTACCTTGACCTCGATCAGGTGCTTGGCGATATCCAGGCGCGCCCCCCCATGCAGCATGTGATCGTCACCGGCCGCGCGGCCAAGCCCGAAATGGTCGAGCTGGCCGACACCGTCACCGAGATGGGTATGCTCAAGCATGCCTTCCAGGCCGGTATCCGCGCGCAGAAGGGCGTCGAACTGTGAGTCAGACGCGCCACTGCCCAGCCGTTCTGATTGCAGCACCGGCATCTGGCCAGGGCAAGACCACCGTGACTGCGGCCCTGGCCCGCCTGCACCGCAACCTGGGGCGCAAGGTCCGTGTGTTCAAATGCGGGCCTGATTTTCTCGACCCGATGATCCTTGAGCGTGCCAGTGGGGCGCCGGTGTACCAGCTCGACCTGTGGATGATCGGTGCGCAGGAAAGCCGGCGCCTGCTGTGGGAAGCGGCGGGTGAGGCCGACCTCATCCTGATCGAGGGCGTCATGGGCCTGTTCGACGGCACCCCATCCAGTGCCGACCTGGCGCGCCACTTCGGCGTGCCGGTTCTTGCCGTGATCGATGGTACGGCCATGGCCCAGACCTTTGGCGCACTGGCCCTGGGGCTGGCGCGCTACCAGGCCGACCTGCCGTTCGCTGGCGTGCTCGCCAACCGTGTCGGCAGCCTGCGCCACGCGCAGTTGCTCGAAGGTAGCCTGACCGAAGGCCTGCGCTGGTACGGCGGGCTGTCGCGCGAGCGCGGTATCGAGCTGCCCAGCCGCCACCTGGGGTTGGTTCAGGCCAGCGAGCTGAATGACCTGGATGCGCGCCTGGACGCTGCCGCCCAAGCACTGGGCAGCAGCTGCGATGCCGCATTGCCGCCGCCGGTGGCATTCGCCGCACCGGACGTACCGACGTGCAGCGCCACGCTGGCGGGTGTGCGCATTGGCATTGCCCGGGACGAAGCGTTTGCCTTCACCTACGGCGCCAACCTCGACCTGCTGCGCAACCTGGGCGCACAGCTGGCGTTCTTCTCGCCGCTGCACGACCGCGAGCTGCCCGCCGTGGACAGCCTGTACCTGCCGGGCGGCTACCCTGAGCTGCATCACCATGCGCTGGCCGCCAACGCACCGATGTGCGCCGCGATCCGTGCGCACCACGGCGCAGGCAAGCCGTTGCTGGCCGAGTGCGGTGGCATGCTTTACCTGCTCGATGCCCTGACCGATGTGGCCGGCGAGCGTGCCGCACTGCTTGGCCTGCTGCCCGGCGAGGCGACCATGCAGAAACGCCTGGCGGCGCTGGCCCTGCAGGCTGTGGAACTGCCCGAAGGCACCCTGCGCGGCCACACCTACCACCACTCGCTGACCAGCACCGAACTGCAGCCCATCGCCCGCGGCCAGAGCCCCAACGGCGGGCGCGGCAACGAGGCGGTCTATCGCCTTGGGCGGCTCACGGCATCCTATGTGCACTTCTATTTCCCCTCCAACCCTGAGGCGGCGGCGGCGCTGTTGCGGCCATGAGCGAGCACGCCTTCAGTGATGCCGAACGCGCGGCCGTCTACCGGGCAATCGGCGAGCGCCGCGACATGCGCCACTTCGCCGGCGGCAGCGTTGCGCCTGAAGTGCTCGGCCGCCTGCTCGCTGCCGCGCACCAGGCCCCCAGCGTTGGCCTGATGCAGCCTTGGCGTTTCATTCGCATCACCCAGGGTGAGCTGCGCGGGCGTATCCAGGCGCTGGTGGAGCAGGAGCGGGTGCACACGGCCCACGCCTTGGGCGAGCGCACCGACGCATTCATGAAGCTCAAGGTAGAAGGCATCAGCGACTGCGCCGAAGTGTGGGTGGCGGCGTTGATGGACAACCGCGAGCCACACATTTTCGGCCGGCGGACTTTGCCGGAAATGGACCTCGCCTCGCTCGCCTGCGCCATTCAGAACCTGTGGCTGGCGGCCCGCGCCGAAGGGCTGGGGCTGGGCTGGGTCTCGCTGTTCGACCCACAGGCACTGGCCGCGCTGCTGGGGATGCCAGCCGGCGCCAAACCGGTGGCGGTGCTGTGCCTGGGGCCTGTCACCGAATTCTATCCGGCACCCATGCTGGTGATGGAAAACTGGGCCGAAGAACGGCCCTTGAGCGACATGCTGTATGAAAACCAATGGGGGGAGCGCCCATGAGCGTCGCCTTGCTGACCGTGGCCGGCGTGGCCCTGGATGCGTTGTTCGGCGAGCCGCAGCGGCGCCATCCGCTGGTGGCCTTCGGTAACCTGGCATCGAGCCTGGAGCAGCGCCTGAATGCCGGCGGGCGCGGTTGGCGCAGCCACGGCGTGAGTGCCTGGTTTCTGGCAGTGGTGCCCTTGACCCTGGTGGCGCTGATCCTCTCCTGGCTGCCCGGCATTGGCTGGCTGGTTGACGTGCTGGCGCTGTATTGCGCGCTGGGCCTGCGCAGCCTTGGCGAGCATGTGCTGCCGGTGGCCAGTGCCTTGCGCCAGGGTGATCTGGAGGAGGCCAGGCGCCGCGTCGGTTACCTGGTCAGCCGCGAGACCCGCGAACTCGATGAGCCGGCCGTGGCCAGGGCCGCAACCGAATCGGTGCTGGAGAACGGCAGCGATGCAGTGTTCGCCGCGCTGTTCTGGTTCATCGTGGCCGGTGCGCCGGGCGTGGTCCTGTACCGCTTGAGCAATACGCTGGATGCCATGTGGGGCTACCGCAATGAACGTTTTGAACGCTTCGGGTGGTGCGCGGCGCGCATCGACGATGTACTCAACTATATTCCCGCAAGGCTGGTGGCATTGACCTACGCCTTGCTCGGCAAGACCCGCCTGGCCCTGGCCTGCTGGCGCAAGCAGGGCCCGTTGTGGGACAGCCCCAACGCCGGGCCGGTGATGGCGGCCGGTGCCGGTGCGCTGGGTGTCGAACTCGGTGGCCCGGCGGTGTATCACGGCGAGCTGCACGAGCGCCCGCGCCTGGGCGAAGGGCCGATGGCCGATGCCGGTGCCATCGAGCGCGGCTGGGCCCTGGTTCAGCGTGGCGTGTGGTTGTGGTTGCTGGTGATCTGCGTGGGAGCCTACTGCAATGCTTGAACATGGCGGCCGACTGCTCAGGGCAGTACGGCAATACGGGATTGCACGGGAGGCCTGGCTCGACCTGTCCAGCGGTATTGCGCCGTGGGCTTATCCTGTGCCGGCGATCCCGGCGCACGCCTGGGCGCGACTGCCCGAGACCGAAGACGGCCTCGAAGAGGCGGCCCGCCAGTATTACGGTGTTGGCCAGTTGCTGCCGGTAGCGGGCTCGCAAGCAGCGATCCAGGCCCTGCCGCATCTGCGCCCGAGCGGTCGCGTGGGGGTGCTGTCGCCGTGTTATGCCGAGCATCCGCAGGCCTGGCAACGGGCCGGGCATCAGCTGATCGAGCTGGATGAAAGCCAGGTCGAGGCGTATCTGGACAGCCTCGATGTGCTGGTGCTGGTCAACCCGAACAACCCGACCGGTCATCGCGTGCCCCCCAACCGCCTGCTTGCATGGCATGCCCGCTTGGCCGAGCGTGGCGGCTGGTTGGTGGTCGATGAAGCCTTCATGGACAACACGCCCGAGCACAGCGTGGTCGGTTGTGCCGACCGCCCCGGGCTGATTGTGCTGCGCTCGTTCGGCAAGTTCTTCGGCCTGGCCGGTGTGCGGCTGGGCTGCGTGGCGGCCGAACTGCCGTTGTTGCAGCGCCTGGCCGAGCTGCTTGGCCCATGGACCGTCAGCGGCCCGACCCGGGTGCTGGCCCAGGCGTGTTTCGCCGACCTGGTAGCCCACCCGCTGCAGATCGAGCGCTGTGCCCACGCCAGCCAACGGCTTGCCACGCTGCTGAAAAGCACCGGCCTTGCGCCCGCGGGTGGTTGCGACCTGTTCCAGTACGTACGCTGCGAGCGCGCAGCGCACCTGCATGACTTTCTCGCCCGCCGCGGCATCCTGGTGCGCCTGTTCGAACAGCCGCCTGCCGTGCGCCTGGGCCTGCCCGCCAGCGCCGCTGAAGAGCAGCGCCTGGCCCAGGCCCTGGCCGATTATCAGAAGGAAACGGCATGACCACCCTCATGGTGCAAGGCACCACCTCCGACGCCGGCAAGAGCACGCTGGTTACCGCCCTGTGCCGTTGGCTGCTGCGCCAGGGGGTGGCCGTGGTGCCGTTCAAACCGCAGAACATGGCCCTCAACAGCGCGGTGACTGCCGATGGCGGTGAGATCGGTCGCGCCCAGGCGGTGCAGGCCCAGGCTTGCCGGCTGGCGCCGCACACCGACATGAACCCGGTGCTGCTCAAGCCCAACAGTGACACCGGCGCCCAGGTCATCATCCATGGCCGCGCGGTCACCAGCATGAACGCGGTGGCCTATCACGACTACAAGGCTATCGCCATGCAGGCGGTGCTGGCCTCCCATCAGCGCCTCAGTGGCGCGTATCCGGTGGTGATGGTCGAAGGTGCGGGCTCGCCTGCCGAGATCAACCTGCGTGCCGGTGACATCGCCAACATGGGTTTTGCCGAAGCGGTCGACTGCCCGGTGATTCTGGTTGCCGACATCAATCGCGGCGGCGTCTTCGCCCACCTGGTCGGTACCCTGGAGCTGCTGTCGCCGACCGAGCAGGCCCGGGTCAAGGGCTTCGTCATCAACCGTTTCCGTGGCGACATCGCCCTGCTGCAGCCAGGCCTGGACTGGCTGGAGCAGCGCACGGGCAAGCCGGTGTTGGGTGTGCTGCCTTATGTCAGCGATCTGCACCTTGAGGCCGAAGACGGCATCGATGTACGCCAGGCGGCCAAGGATGAGCGCGTGCTCAAGGTGATCGTGCCGGTGCTGCCGCGCATCAGCAACCACACCGACTTCGACCCGTTGCGCCTGCACCCCCAGGTGGACCTGCAGTTCATCGGCCCTGGCCAGCCGATTCCGCCTGCCGACCTGATCATCCTGCCTGGCTCCAAAAGCGTGCGTGGCGATCTGGCGCAACTGCGCGAGCGCGGTTGGGACACCGCCATCGCCCGGCACTTGCGCTACGGCGGCAAGCTCATCGGTATCTGTGGCGGCCTGCAGATGCTGGGCCGTGAGGTGCATGATCCGCTCGGCCTCGAGGGGCCTGCCGGGTCCAGCCCGGGGCTGGGCCTGCTCGATTACGCCACGGTGCTTGAGGCCCAGAAGCAACTGCGCAACGTGGCGGGGGCTTTGAGCCTCGAACAGTCGCCCGTGACCGGTTACGAGATCCATGCCGGCGTCACCCAAGGCCCTGCGCTGCAGCGCCCCGCCGTGCAACTGGCCGATGGCCGCAGCGACGGCGCCATCAGTGCCGACGGGCAGATCCTCGCCACGTACCTGCATGGCCTGTTCGAAGGCCGCCAGTCGTGCGCAGCGCTGCTGCGCTGGGCGGGCCTGGCGCACGTGCAGCAGATCGATTATGAGGCCCTGCGCGAGCGGGATATCGAGCGCCTGGCCGACCTGGTGGAAAAGCACCTGGACACCGCGCAGCTGCGAAAACTTTGTGGGGTCGCCTGACATGCGCAACCTGATCCTCGGCGGTGCCCGTTCGGGCAAGAGCCGCCTGGCCGAGCAGTTGGCAGCCGACAGCGGCCTGCCGGTGACCTATATCGCCACCAGCGAACCCCTGGATGGCGAAATGAACGAACGGGTACGCCTGCACCGCCAGCGCCGGCCAAGCGATTGGGCGCTGATCGAAGAGCCGCTCGCCCTGGCAGCCGTGCTGCGCGCCGAAGCTGCCGAAGGGCGCTGCCTGCTGGTGGACTGCCTGACCCTGTGGCTGACCAACCTGCTGATGCTCGATGACGATCAGCGCCTGGCTCAAGAGCGCGATGCACTGCTCGACTGCCTGGTGCAATTGCCCGGCGTGATCATTCTGGTCAGCAATGAAACCGGCCTGGGCGTAGTGCCCATGGGCGAGCTGACCCGGCGCTATGTCGATCTGGCCGGTTGGCTGCACCAGGCCGTCGCCGAACGTTGCCAGCGCGTGGTACTCACCGTCGCCGGCCTACCCCTGATGCTCAAAGGACCTGCTCTATGAACCCGACCTGGTGGCGTGACGCCTGCCAACCTCTCGACACCGCCGCCATGGATCAGGCCCGCGCCCGTCAGCAGCAGCTGACCAAACCTGCCGGGTCGCTCGGCCAGCTGGAAGCCCTGGCAGTGCACCTGGCCGGGCTGCAGGGGGTTGAGCGGCCGAACCTGGATCAGGTGGCCATCACTATTTTTGCCGGTGACCATGGCGTGGTCGAGGAGGGCATTTCGGCCTATCCGCAGGCGGTGACCGGGCAGATGTTGCGCAACTTCGTCGGCGGCGGCGCGGCGATCAGCGTGCTGGCGCGCCAACTGCAGGCAAGCCTGGAAGTGGTCGACCTCGGCACCATCGACCCGCATCTGGAATTGCCGGGTGTCCGCCACCTGCGCCTGGGGGGCGGTACCGCCAACTTCGCCCGCCAGCCGGCGATGACCGAGGTGCAGCTGCGCTCAGCCCTGCAAGCCGGCCGTGACAGCGTCCTGCGCGCTGCCCAGAGCGGCGCGCAGTTGTTCATCGGTGGCGAGATGGGCATCGGCAATACCACCGCTGCTGCGGCGCTGGCCAGCACCCTGCTGGGCTGCCCGGCGCGCGAACTGAGTGGCCCGGGCACTGGCCTGGACACCGCAGGCGTACGCCACAAGGCTGAAGTGATCGAGCGGGCCCTGGTGCTGCACGGTCTGCGTGCCGACGACCCGCTGCAGGCGCTGGCCTGTGTGGGTGGTTTTGAGATCGCCGCCCTGGCCGGCGCGTACCTGGCCTGTGCACAGCAGGGCATTGCGGTGCTGGTGGACGGTTTCATCTGCAGCGTCGCCGCGCTGGTAGCCGTGCGCCTCAACCCGCAATGCCGGGCTTGGTTGCTGTTTGCCCACCAAGGTGCCGAACCAGGGCACAAGGCGTTGCTCGATGCCTTGCAGGCCGAGCCGCTGCTGGCCCTGGGCCTGCGCCTGGGCGAGGGCAGCGGTGCGGCGCTGGCGGTGCCACTGTTGCGCCTGGCCTGCGTGCTGCACGGGCAGATGGCGACCTTTGCCGAAGCAGCCGTGGCGGACCGCCCGGCATGATCCTCGACCTGCTGCGCCACGGTGAAACCGAGCAGGGTGGCGGCTTGCGCGGCAGCCTGGACGATGCCCTCACCGAGCTGGGCTGGGCGCAGATGCGCAGTGCCGTGGGTGAGTGCGCCCCTTGGGACGTATTGGTCAGCTCACCCTTGCAGCGCTGTGCGCGGTTTGCCGATGAGCTGGGTGAACGGCTGGGTTTGACGGTGCAGCGCGAGGCCGATCTGCAAGAGTTGCATTTCGGTGAGTGGGAAGGGCGCAGCGCCTTGCAGATCATGCAGACGCAAGCGGATGAGCTCGGGGGTTTCTGGGCCGATCCTTACAGTTACACGCCGCCCGCCGGTGAGGCCGTCAGTGCTTTCGCTGAGCGGGTGCTGGGTGCTGTCGCCCGCCTGCACCAGCAGCATGCCGGCAAGCGGGTGTTACTGGTCACCCACGGTGGCGTCATGCGCCTGCTGCTGGCGCGTGCGCGCGGTTTGCCCAAGGAGCAGTTGCTGCAGGTGGAGGTGGGCCACGGCGCGCTTGTACGTCTGAGCCTGGGCGAAGACGGCCAACTGGCCGAGGTGCACTGAGATGCTGCCTTTATGGATTGCCCTGCAGTTTCTCAGCAGCCTGCCGGTAAGCTTGCCCGGTATGCCCGAACCACGTGAGGTGGGGCGCTCGCTGCTGTGCTATCCGCTGGTCGGTTTGCTGTTCGGTCTGCTGCTGTGGCTTGCCAGCCATCTGTTGCAAGGCGCGCCGGCGCCTTTGCACGCGGCGTTGCTGTTGACGCTGTGGATATTGCTCAGCGGTGCGCTGCACCTGGACGGCCTGGCAGACAGTGCTGACGCGTGGCTGGGTGGGTTCGGCGATCGCGAGCGCACGCTCAAGATCATGAAGGATCCGCACAGCGGGCCGATTGCCGTGGTCACCCTGGTGCTGGTGTTGTTGCTGAAGTTCTGTGCGCTTTGGGTACTTGTCGAGCGCGGCGCCGGTGCGCTGCTGGTGCTGGCACCTGTGATCGGGCGGGCTGCGATGCTGGGGCTGTTCCTGCGCACGCCGTACGTGCGCCCAGGCGGGCTTGGGCAGGCGCTGGCCGAGCACCTGCCGCGCCAGGCTGCTGGCTGGGTGCTGCTGGGCAGTCTGCTGCTGTGCCTGGTGTTGGGCGGCTGGAGCGCGATCTGGCCGATGGCGCTGGCGCTTGGCGTGTTCTGGTGGTTGCGACGATTGATGTGTCAGCGGTTAGGCGGGACAACCGGCGATACTGCCGGGGCGATGCTGGAGTTGCTGGAGCTCACCGTGGTGTTGGGGCTGGCGTTAGCGACTTGAGTGGCTGCTTGGCACAATTGAAACTTCTTGCAACATCCATAGTGCGGGTATATACACGTAATCATGTTGACCAGTGAATGCATCTGCACGCACCTGCGTCGTGCCGCCCGCGGGGTGAGCCGGCATTACGACGAAGCCCTCGTTGGTTTTGGCATTAATGTCGCCCAGTTTTCCCTGCTGCGCCATCTGCAGCGCCTCGACCGTCCTAGTATCACTGCCTTGGCTGAAGCCATGGGCCTGGAGCGCAGCACCCTGGGCCGCAACGTGCGAGTGTTGGAGGCCGAAGGCTTGGTGGCCTTGGCCGACGGTGACGACCAGCGCAACCGCGTGGTGTTATTGACTGCGGCGGGTGCTGAGCGCTTGCAAGCGGCATACCCTGCCTGGGAACACGCGCAGCGGCTGCTGGTGGATCAACTGGGCGAAGGGCAGCGTGACGAATTGGTGCGTTTGCTGGGCCAACTGGCCTGATTCATACGATCATAAGCGGGTATATACCCGCATAACCTTGCGATGTGCTGGAGATAACGACAATGACTTCGGTTTGGCGAACCAGCGGGTGGGTACTGGCGGGGGCGGCGTTGATCTTGGCGTTGTCCCTTGGTGTCCGGCACGGCTTCGGCTTGTTCCTGGCGCCGATGAGCGCCGATTTTGGTTGGGGCCGTGAGGTTTTCGCATTCGCCATCGCCCTGCAGAACCTGATCTGGGGCTTGGCGCAGCCGTTTGCCGGCGCGTTGGCCGACCGCTTGGGCGCGGCGCGGGTGGTCATCATCGGCGGCATTTTGTATGCCGCCGGTTTGCTGCTGATGAGTACGGCCGACTCGGCCTGGTCGCTGTCACTCAGTGCCGGCCTGCTGATTGGTATCGGCCTGTCCGGCACCTCGTTCTCGGTCATTCTGGGCGTGGTCGGCCGGGCGGTACCGGCTGAAAAACGCAGCATGGCCATGGGCATTGCCAGCGCAGCAGGCTCGTTCGGTCAATTTGCCATGCTGCCCGGCACGCTGGGCCTCATCGAGTGGCTGGGCTGGTCTGCAGCGCTGCTGGTGCTTGGCCTGCTGGTGGCATTGATCGTGCCCTTTGTCGGGCTGCTGCGTGACCGCCCGTTGCCTGCCTACGGTGGCGAACAGACGCTTGGCCAGGCGTTGCATGAAGCCTGCTCGCACTCGGGTTTCTGGCTGCTGGCGCTGGGCTTTTTCGTCTGCGGCTTCCAGGTGGTGTTCATCGGCGTTCACTTGCCGGCCTATCTGGTCGACCAGCACCTGGCGGCAACCACCGGTACTACCGTGCTGGCGCTGGTCGGGCTGTTCAACATCGTAGGCACCTACACGGCGGGCTGGCTGGGTGGGCGCATGTCCAAGCCGCGCCTGCTCACGGCGCTGTACCTGTTGCGCGCGGTGGTGATCGTGCTGTTCCTCTGGGCACCGGTGACCCAGTTCAGCGCCTATCTGTTCGGCATTGCCATGGGCTTGCTGTGGCTATCGACCGTACCGTTGACCAACGGCACCGTGGCCACTGTGTTCGGTGTGCGTAACCTGTCGATGCTGGGTGGCATCGTCTTCCTGTTCCATCAGTTGGGTGCCTTCCTCGGCGGCTGGCTGGGTGGTGTGGTGTATGACCGTACCGGCAACTACGACCTGGTCTGGCAGATCTCGATTCTGCTCAGTCTGCTGGCTGCGGCGCTCAACTGGCCGGTGAGTGAACGCCCGGTCGCCCGTCTGCAGGCTCAGGCGGCATGAACCGCTACCTGGCTTGCGGGTTGCTGGCCTTGGGGGCCGCACTGCTGCTGGTGCTGGCGTGGTGGGGCTGGCATCGGGGCGGCATGGCCCTCATGCAACTGGGCATGGGCGTTTGTTAAGCGCTACTCTGCAAGTTCGAGGATCGTTTTGCAGGGGAGTCTTTTGATGCGTGCATATGGGTTGATGATGCCGTTGCTGGCTATGTTCGCTGCCGGTTCTGCCGGGGCGGCGGATTGCCCGGCATTGCTGCAGGGCAGCCTGCCGGAGTTGCGTGGCAAGGGTCAGGTCGACCTTTGCCAGCGTTTTGGCGGCAAGCCGTTGGTGGTGATCAACACGGCCAGTTATTGCGGGTTTGCGCCGCAGTTCGAGGGGCTCGAGAGTACCTACAAGGAGTACAACGAGCAGGGGTTGGAAATGCTCGGTGTGCCATCCAACGATTTCAAGCAGGAAGACGCCGACAGCGAGAAGACGGCCAAGGTCTGTTATGCCAATTATGGCGTGACGTTCACCATGACCAAGACCCAGTCGGTACGGGGCAAAGATGCGATCCCGCTGTTCGTGGGGCTGGCGGAGCAGAGCAGTGCTCCGAAGTGGAATTTCTACAAGTACGTGGTTGATCGCAAGGGCAAGGTGATTGCCAACTTCTCCAGCCTGACCAAGCCGGATGATCCTGAGTTCAAGGCGGCGATCGAAAAGGCGATTGCATCGCAGCCATAACCCCGCGCTCTTGTTTTTGCTGTCCTTGTGATTTGCAGCCATGGCCGGCAAGCCAGCTCCCACAGGTACCGCGCAGGCCTCAAGAGCTGCGCGGCCCCTGTGGGAGCTGGCTTGCCGGCGATGGGCTGCGTAGCAGCCCTGATAAAGCTAACTGACTGGCATCAGCCACAAGGGCGGCGTTCACACAGCCGTACGTATCAGAAGCGGTAGGTGAGGGAGGCACCCACACCGTGAGCGCTGTTCTCGTACTTGGCCTGGTAGCTGCCTTTGCTGGCGCTGACCTGGTTGACCTTGGTGTCTTCCTCCCACAGGTAGGAGTAGGCAACATCGATGGTCATGTCGTCGTTCGGGCTCCAGCCCGCACCCAGGCTGAACACCTTGCGGTCGCCGGTCGGGATGCGCGGTGAACGGTCGTGGTTGTTGGTTGGCGACTGGTCGACGGTAAAGCCGGTGCGCAGCACCCACTCCTTGTTCACCTTGTAGGACGCGCCAATGGCGTGGGCCCAGGTGTCATGCCAGTTCTGCTCTTCGCTGATGGTCTCGAACGCCGAACCTGCCAGCGGTGCCGGAACATCGTTCTGCACGGTGATGTCTTCCAGACGGCTCCAGCGGGTCCAGGTGCTGCCCGCGTAGAGGGTCCATTGGTCGTCGAGCTCATGGGTGACCGAAAGGTCGACCGATTCCGGTGTCTTGATCTTCAGGCTGGCGTCGAACTTGTCGCCGTTGAAGGGGCCGATCAGTGGTGTGCTGACACGGGTCTTGCCTTCGAGCTTGTAGTCGACCATGGAGTGATAGGTCAGGCCTACGCGGGTACGGTCGGTGGCCTGCACCAGGATACCGATGTTGTAACCGATGGCGGTATCGTCGCCCTTGATCTTCACTTCACCGTCGTTGCTGCCCGGGGTGAACGGGTTGATCAAGCTCGAGCCCAGTTCGCCCTTGATGCGGTTGATGGTCGGGCCGAAACCAATCGAGACTTTATCGTTGAAGGCGTAGCTGACGGTGGGCTGGAAGGTGATGACTTCGACGTGGCTCTTTTTACCCCAATAGCGCGCGGCATCGTCGCTACCGTAGTCGGTTACCAGGCCAAAAGGTACATAAACGCCGAAACCGACGCTCCAGTGATCATCGATAGGTTTGACGTAGTAACCCATCGGCACGCCGACCACAGGCACCATGTCACCATCGGTTTCCCCCCCGAGGTTGCTTCCAGGGCCCGAGATATCGGTTTTGGCGATGACGGCTGCGCCGCCCACGGTGAATTGTTCGCGCTTGAGGCGTGACATGCCTGCCGGGTTGCCAAACACGGTACTGGCATCTTCGGCAGAAGAAGAACGTCCCGCGAAACCTGTCCCCATGCTGCTGATGCTCTGTTCGTTGAGGGCGAAGCCGGCAGCGAACAGATGGCTGGAAGCGAAAGCCACGGCCAAGCCGAGGGAGGTTTTGAGCATTACTTTTTTCATTATTAGAAACTCCTTGGGATCTCCGGGGCGAAAAGCTACCAACAATTCACGCGCCGCGCCATAGCCTGTATCGCAGGAGATAGAGCGGTTTTGTAGGACAATCCGACCAAAATTCCATTTTTTCCGGCAATGCTGTAGGACGTTTCTTAAGATGCCTGTGGCAATTTCTGAGCAATACACAGATGCCAGGCCTGGGTGAAGTCGCGCAGACGACCTTGGGGGTGAAAAATCTGGCGCCAGATTCGCGCCTGGCCTAGCAGGTCGTCAACGGCAGGCAGGGGCGTTGCTTGTGCTTCGATGAGCATCCAGGCAATGGCGGTGGAGTAGCGCAGGTTGACTGCCAGTTCCAGGTGCGGGCCGCCCAGGAAGGCATGCTGGCTCGCCAGGCCGCGAACCAGGCTGGCCAGCTCAGGGTCACGGGCGAGAAAATCGTCCCAGACCGCCCGATGGCGATGCTCGCCAATACGGTACAGGCCGTGGCCGCGGCGATCATGCAACGCCGAACCGAGTGCCGACTGGCTGGCCGCGATGCCCAGCAAAAGGGCTTCGGCACTGGCGCAATGACGATTGAGGTAGACCAAGGTTGGTCGAATCACATACTGACACAATTCATTCGCCGCAATACCCATGATGCCCTCGAGCAGTAAGGGGCCGACGGGCGTGGGAGCTTGGCAGCTGGTGAGTGATCAGGCCCGCCGGAAGCGGCAAGGACCGCTCGAGTTGAAGTGTAGTGTGATAATCGTGGTGTAAAGGGCTGTTTTTAAATCGATTGCTGCCTGACGTTCGGCGCTATATGCCCTGCGGCAATTAGGCCAAGAACGATCAGGTAGCTTACCGTTTACTGCATTCAACAGCTGAATGCTACGGTATTCGCCGCTCACGCAGTGAGCGACTGGCGCGTCCGGGCAATGACGGCCTGCAGCGGTTCCGAGCGGCTGTACTGTTCTGGGTACAGGCGTTCGGTGTGGCAGGCAACGCCGTGCTCGTCCACCAGGGTGAAGCTGAAGTTGCCCTTGCGTGGGGCAGTGATAAGGCACTTCAACGGCGAGAAGGCCTGGGAAAGGGTGCCAATGGCAGCCTGAATTTGATGATGAGTTTGCATATTGTTGGATGTTCCTGCTTTAAACACGGGGATTATGATCCGTGCATGATAGAAACGTTCCAGTGACGCCTTTATTAAGGGACGAACGAACCTGACTGGAACAGGGCAGCCAGAGGGGGCGCAATCATAAGGTGGGCGCTTGGGCTGACTGGTAGGTACTTCAGAGGGCAGGCAGCATGCCGGGGCCAAGGTTCTAGGCCATCGGTATGGAATCCTGATCAATCTGTCACGTGATTCGTGCTGAACAGCGCAAGGCTGGTGAGTGAATCATCGAAAGGGCCGGTCCTGGTTTCAGCAGTGTTGCTCTTGGGGGGAGCAGGCCTGCAAGGACGTTTCTGGCCAGAATTGACTTTCAGCTTGGTACTAACGAGGGGCACCTTACCGGAAGCTGAGGTGCTTTGCAAGCTTTGTCACAGGTCTCAAGGTAAGCCGAGCAGTATGGCGTTTCTTTTGCGTTGTGTGAAGAGGGGGCAAATGGCGCACAACCGGCTGGATGTACCAAGTTCGTGCATTCAAATGCAGGTTTTCGGTGCACTTGTTCACATTCGAGGCGTGACTTGTAACAGCTCGACAACACCCCCCGCCAAGCCTGCCAATGCCTTGACTGCTACCTTAAGTCAATGAAAAAAAACACTATTTTTAGCTGGTGAAAAAATCGTCAGTTTGACTGAAAGCCCCGTTTCACGCGGGTTTGCGGGGTGGTTTGGGGGGTTGTCCACCGAGTTATCCACAGGAACTGTGGATTGTCCCGAGCGCTTGCTCTAGGACGGGAGTGCCAGCAAATTACAGAACTGTCCGACAATCATCAGGCAGCTGCAGATCCGCCGGCCATCCACTTGGAAACGTCAAGAAAAGATCATCGAAATTTTTTTCCGGGCGCAGAAAATCCTCAGGTCACGATATGAAAAAAAGGGTAGAGTGGCGCGCCTTTCGAATTGCCTTCTCTGTTTGTCATGAAATTTCGCGGTAAATCCCCCACCGAACCCGCTGTCACTTCATCAGCCCCTTCGTCCAAACGCTTTTCACTGAAAGTGGCCCTATGGCTGCTGGACAACCCGCGCCTGGGCGAAAAGCCGCAGGTCAAGCACTTGGCCGGACGCCTGCTCAAACAGCCGGCTCGCGAGGGCGTGGTAGTGGCCCAGAGCCGGTTGGGGCAGATGCTCTGCCGCGACTGCGGCAATTCCCGTGACAGGCGCATCGGTCATGAACTGCTGCGCCAGGCGGCGCGGGCCGGCGACCGCCTTGCGCAACTGGAGTACGCGCGGCTCTGCCAGGCCAGTGAGCCGGGGCAGGCGCAGGAACAAACGGACTGTTAAGCTGCATCTCATTTGCGACAGACTTGTTCGGGGTAAGCATGGCAGTGGATCTGACCAGCATTGTGCTGGGCTTGGTGGCAGGCGCCTTGCCTTGCCTGGTTTGGGTCATGCAGGTGCAGCGCCGTCAGGCTGCCCGCCAAAGCGAGCGGGCCTTGCTCGAAGAACGCCTCAATGGCGCCCTGCTGGCCCAGGCCGGCCTGCAGGCGCAACTGGATGCCAGCCGGGACGAGGTCAGTGACCTCAGCGAAGCCAACACGCTCAAGCAGGCCCAACTGGCCGCCCAGGGCCGCGAACTCGAGCTGCTGCAGATTGACCGCGACAATGCCCGAGACGCTGCCCACGCCTGGCACCTCGAACGCGTCAACCGGGAAGCCGAACAGCGTCGCCTGGAGGCCCAGGCAGCACGCCTGGAAGCTGAGCTGCGTGAGCAGCAGGACAGCCATCAGCAGCGCCTTGAAGACCTGCAGGAAGCCCGCGATACCCTGCGTGCGCAGTTCGCCGACCTGGCCACGAAAATCTTCGACGAACGCGAGCAGCGTTTCGCACAGACCAGCCAGCAGCACTTGGGCCAGTTGCTCGACCCGCTCAAGGAGCGCATCCAGGCCTTCGAAAAGCGTGTCGAGGAGAGCTACCAGCAGGAAGCCCGTGAGCGTTTTTCCCTGGGCAAGGAACTGGAACGCCTGCAGCAACTCAACCTGCGCCTGTCCGACGAAGCCACCAACCTTACCCAGGCGCTCAAGGGCCAGAAAACCCAGGGCAACTGGGGTGAGTTGATTCTCGAGCGTGTGCTGGAGCATGCCGGGCTGGAAAAAGGCCGCGAGTACCAGACCCAGGTCAGCCTCAAGAGCGCCGATGGTGAACGCTTCCAGCCAGACGTATTGATCATGTTGCCGGGTGACAAGCAGGTGGTGGTCGATGCCAAGGTCAGCCTCACTGCCTACCAGCAGTTTGTCAGCAGCAATGATGAAAGCGCGCTGAAGCAGCACGTACAGTCGCTGCGCAGCCACGTGAAAGGGCTGTCGAGCAAGGACTACAGCCGCCTGGAAGGCCTGCACAGCCTGGATTTCGTGCTGTTGTTCGTGCCCATCGAGGCCGCGTTCTCGGCAGCCCTGCAGGCCGAGCCGAACCTGTTCCAGGAGGCCTTCGACCGGCAGATCGTGATCGTCAGCCCGACCACTTTGCTCGCTACCCTGAGGGTCATCGACAGCTTATGGAAGCAAGAACGCCAGGGGCAGAATGCCCGCGAGATCGCCGAACGCGCCGGTTGGCTGTATGACAAGTTCGTGCTGTTCATCCAGGACCTTGACGAGCTGGGCAATCGCCTGCAGCAGGTCGACAAGGCCTATGCCGCTGCGCGCAACAAACTCTGTGAAGGGCGTGGCAACCTGGTCAGCCGCAGTGAGCAGCTCAAGCTGCTCGGCGCCCGTGCCAGCAAGAGCCTGCCGGCCGACTTGCTGGAGCGGGCACTGACGGATGAAACGTTGCCGGACGAGGCGGTTACTGAACCAGGCTCAGATGGCGATTGAGCAGCGCGCGCAAGGCCGCCGGCTTGACCGGCTTGGCCAGGTAATCGAGGCCTGCGGCATGCACCGTGGCCAAGGTTTCCTTGCTGCCGTCGGCGCTGATCACCACCCCAGGCACCGGCTCGCCCAGGCGGGCGCGTAGCCAGCCCATCAGCCCGGTTCCGGTTTCGCCGTCATCCAGGTGATAGTCCACCAGCGCCAGGTGCGGGCGCATGCCCTGCGCCAGCAACGCCTCGCAGTCGGCGCGGTTGCGCGCTGTCCACACCTGGCAGCCCCAGCGGCTGAGCAGGCTGTTCATGCCGATCAGGATGCTGTCTTCGTTGTCGATGCACAGCACTTGCAGCCCGGCCAGCGGCTGGCTGGCTTGCTCCACCGGTGCGCTCGGCGCGGCTACGGCCTGGCGGGCGATCGGTACGTTGACGCGGAACACGGTGCCTTTGCCCGGCCATGAGCGCACCTGCAGCGTGTGGCCGAGCACCCGGCACAGGCCATCGGCAATCGCCAGGCCCAGCCCCAGGCCCTTTTCGGCGCGGGTCTGGTGGCTGTCCAGGCGCTTGAATTCCTGGAAGATCACCTGCAGCTTGTCGTCGGCGATGCCTGGGCCGCGGTCCCACACCTCCAGCCACAGCCGTTCGCCCTGGCGCCGGGCGCCCAGCAGGATCGGGCTCTTGCCGTAGCGCAGGGCGTTGGTAAGGAAGTTCTGCAGCACCCGGCGTAGCAGCCTCATGTCACTGTCGATCCGCAGGCGGCTACCGCGCAAGCGGAACTCCAGCCCCTTCTCGGCGGCCAGGACCTTGAACTCGGCACCCAGCGTATCGAACAGCTCATTCAGGGCGAACGGCTTGATGTCGGGGGTGATCTTGCCGTTTTCCAGGCGCGAGATATCCAGCAGGTCGCTGATCAGCTCTTCGGCCGAACGCAGCGAGCTGTCCATGTGCTGCACCAACTGTTGGGCCTCGTCGTTCATGCCCTCGGCCTGCTGCGACAAGGCGGCGGAGAACAGGCGCGCGGCGTTGAGCGGTTGCATCAGGTCATGGCTGACCGCTGCCAGGAAGCGGGTCTTGGACTTGCTGACCGCTTCGGCCTGGCTTTTGGCCTCCGACAGGGCCTGGTTGAGTTGCGACAGCTCGTGGGTGCGTTCGGCCACCCGCTGTTCAAGGCGCTCGTTGGCATCGCGCAACGCCTGTTCGGCCTCGCGGAACGGGGTGATGTCGGTGAAGCTCATCACAAAGCCGCCCCCGGGCATCGGGTTGCCGATCAGTTCGATCACCCGGCCATTGGGGAACAGCCGCTCGGACGAATGCGCACGGCCTTGGCGCATCCAGTGCAGGCGCCGCGCCACATGCACCTGTGCCTCGCCCGGGCCGCACAGGCCGCGTTCGGCGTTGTAACGGATGATGTCGGCGATCGGACGGCCGACGCTGATCAAGCCGTCGGGGTAGTTGAACAGCTCCAGGTAGCGGCGGTTCCAGGCCACCAGGTGCAGGTTCTGGTCGACCACACTGATGCCCTGGTTGATGTTCTCGATGGCGCCTTGCAGCAGCGCGCGGTTGAACTGCAGCACTTCGCTGGCTTCGTCGGCGATTCGCACGACGTCTTCAAGCTGCATGTCCCGGCCTTCGATGGCCGCTTTGACCACTGCGCGGGTCGAGGAGCTGCCGAGCACCCCGGCGAGCAGGCGCTCGGTGTGTTCGATCCAGTCGCCGTCAGCGTTCTGGTTGGGGTTGAAGCCTTTGCCCTGGCGATAGGCAAAGCGGATGAAGCTTTGCCGGGCACGTTCCTCACCGACAAAGCGTGAGGCCAGCGTCAGCAGGTCATCGATCTGCACCGCCAGCAGCGGTTTGCCGTTGGGGCGGGCACTGGTCTGCTGGCCGATGAAGCGCCCGGCCTGCCAGTGCTCCGACACGCGCGTGCGTGACAGCATCGAGACCCAGGCGAACAACGTGAAGTTGCCCGCCAGTGACAGCACCACGCCCTGGGTGAGCGGCGTGATCGGCAGGCCCAGCGGGTTGCCGTGCAGCCACGCCAGGCCAGGGAACAGCTGCAGCGACCAGCCCAGGCTGTGGGCGGCGATCGGCAGCACCAAGGTGTAGAACCACAGGAAGATACCCGCAGCGAGGCCGGCGAACACGCCACGGCGGTTGGCTTGCTTCCAGTACAGCGCACCGAGCATGGCTGGAGTGAGTTGGGTCACCGCGGCGAAGGCAATCTGGCCGATGGTTGCAAGGCTTGCGGTAGAGCCAAGCAGGCGATAGCTGACATAGGCCAGCAGCAGGATGACCACGATGGTCACCCGGCGCACCGACAGCATCCAGTGGCGGAACACCTCGAAAGGCCGCTCTGCGTTATTGCGGCGCAATAGCCACGGCAGCAGCATGTCGTTGGAGACCATGGTCGACAACGCCACGGCCTCGACGATGACCATGCCGGTGGCGGCCGAGGCACCGCCGATGAAGGCCAGCAAGGCCAGGCTCGGGTGCGCTTCGGCCAACGGCAGGCTGATCACGAAGGAATCGGAAATCACCGTACTTGGCAGCAGCATTTGCCCGGCCAAGGCAATGGGCACCACGAACAGTGCGGCCAGGGCCAGGTACATCGGGAACACCCAGCGCGCCAGGCGCATGTCCTGTGGCTCGATGTTCTCCACCACGGTCACGTGGAACTGCCGGGGCAGGCAGATGATCGCCATCATCGCCACGGCGGTCTGCACCACCATCGATGGCCAGTTGATCGTCTCCTGCCAGTAGCTGTCCAGCAGCACCGACTGGCGTGCCTGGGTGAACAGGTCGTCAAACCCGTCGTACAGGTTGAACACCACGAACACGCCGACGGCGAGAAAGGCCAGCAGCTTGATCAGCGACTCGAACGCGATGGCCAGGACCATGCCGCGGTGGTGTTCGGTCACGTCAAGGCTGCGCGTGCCAAAAACGATGGCGAACAGCGCCAGTACCAGCGACACCACCAGCGCGGTGTCCTGCACACGGGTGCCGGTGGCGTCGGCATTCGCGCCGATCAGCAGGTTGACACCGAGCACGATGCCTTTGAGCTGCAAGGCGATGTAGGGCAGCACCCCGACCAGGCAGATCAGCGCCACCACTACGGCCAGGGTCTGCGACTTGCCGTAGCGCGCAGCGATGAAGTCGGCGATCGAGGTGATGTTCTGCTGCTTGCTGATCAGCACCATCTTCTGCAGCACCCAGGGTGCGAAGATCAGCAGCAGGATCGGGCCCAGGTAGATCGGCAGGAACGCCCAAAGCTGCTCGGCCGCCTGGCCGACCGCACCGAAGAAAGTCCAGCTGGTGCAGTACACCGCCAGTGACAGGCTGTACACCCAGGCGCGCAGCCGCGGCGGCAATGGTGTGCTGCGGCGGTCGCCGTAGAAGGCGATGGCGAACATGACGGCCATGTAGGCCAGGGCGACCAGGGCGATCAGCCCGCTGGACAACGACATGAAGACTCCGGAGCAAAAAAAGTAACGCGGTCCCGATCAGTCAGTCTGGCACGCAGGCACAGGTTCGTCAGCGCCGACGATGGTCGCAGTGGCGTGTCGTCGCAGGGCCGGGCACATCAGCCTGTGCCGGTGCCCGGCAATGCCCGCCATCGCCTCAGGAAATGTCGATCTGGTAGCGGAAGCCTTCTGCTGCTGCCTGGGACACGCGGTACTCCAGCGGGTTGCGGTCGTAACCCAGGGCCGTGCGCTGGATTATCACCACGGGCGCACCTTCCTCGATTGCCAGGTGGCGGGCACTGGCGGCATCGGCAGTACCGACTGTCAGTGTTTCCTTGGCCGAGGCTACGCACTGGCCACAGTGGGACTCGTAGAAAGGGTAGAGCAGGTCGCCGAAGGCCTCTGCATCGATATCCAGCAGGGCCATGAAACGCGCAGCCGGTAGCCAGATCTGCTCATGAAACAGCGGGCGGCCATCTACCAGGCGCAGGCGCTCGAGCCAGATGACCTGTTCTGCGTCGCCCAGCCCAAGGGCTTTGCTGACTTCAGCCGGCGGCTCGCGCAACTGCTTGTCCAGTATGCGGCTGATCGGCACCAGGCGCTGGCCGGTCGAATCCACCTGTCGGAAAAACCGAAACAGTGAACCCTCGAAGTCAGGGCGCCGCACGAAGGTGCCGCGGCCCTGGCTGCGCAACAGCAGGCCTTCATTGACCAAGGTGTCGACCGCCTTGCGCACAGTGCCGATGGCGACACCGTAGAGGCGGGTCAGCTCCGTTTCAGTAGGTATCGGTGCACCCGGTAGCCATTGCCCGGCGGCGATCCTGGCGAGGATTTCTTCCCGTACTTGCTGATAAAGCGGTAGGCGGGGGTCTTGTCCGAGAATCCCGTTACTCATTGTGCGAAGGGTCCATGGCTGACGAGTTGGCGCTACTTTACCACCCGGGGCTCGATTGACAGAGTCGGTCGACTGAAGATATGGTCATATATTCATATATATGACTGCATGTTTGTATAAAAACACAGCGCTTCAGCTGCCATAACAATCGACCAGGGTTCGCTTCATGACCAACCCCTATCTGCCCGCCATCACCGGCGTCGATACCCATGCCCATATCTTTCGCCAAGACCTGCCGATGGTGGCCAACCGTCGCTACAGCCCGGACTACGATGCGCTGATCGAGCAGTACCTTGCTCACCTGGATCAGCATGGCCTGTCCCATGGCGTACTGATCCAGCCCAGTTTCCTGGGCACCGACAACAGCTTCATGGTCCAGGCCCTGCGCCGCTTTCCAGAGCGCCTGCGCGCTGTGGCGGTCGTCGATGCGACGGTCAGCGATCAGCAGCTGGATGCGCTGGCTGACGTTGGCGTGGTCGGCATCCGCCTGAACCTGATCGGCAAGCACCTGGCAGACTATGCCGGGCCCGAGTGGACCGCATTGTTCAAACGCCTGGCTGCGCGCGGCTGGCAGGTGGAAATCCAGCGTGGTTTCGATGACCTGGCATTGATCGTGCCGGCGATCCTCGCCTGTGGCGTGGATGTGGTGGTCGATCATTTTGGTCTGCCTGGCGAAGGGATCGACCCGCGAAAGGACAGCCACCGCACTTTCCTTCACCTGCTCAGCGAACCGAAGCTGTGGCTGAAGCTGTCTGCCGGGTATCGCAGCCAGACCGATCTGGCCAAAGCGCAGGTACTTCTGGCGCAGATACGGCAAGCGGCGGGTGGCCTGGAGCGCTTGCTGTGGGGGAGCGACTGGCCCAATACCCAGTTCGAACGCCAGACCAGCTACGCCGATCAGTATGCCTTCTTCGAAGCGCTGCTCCCCGATGCGGGCGAGCGTGCCCAGGTGCTGAGACTCAACCCGGCGAAGCTGTTCGGCTTCGACCGTTCGCGCTGATACTTACACAATAACAACAGGACACTTTCAACATGATGAGCATGCTCGTCGTCGCGGCCATCGTCGTCGCCGTGGCCCTCGGTTACAAGACCAAGATCAACATCGGCCTTTTCGCCATCGCCTTTGCCTATCTGATCGGTTGTTTCGGCATGGGCCTGAGCCCTTCGGAGGTCATCGGCCTGTGGCCGCTCAAGATCTTCTTCGTGATCTTCTCGGTCTGCCTGTTCTACAGCTTCGCCACGGTCAATGGCACCTTGGAGAAGCTGGCCGAGCACCTTATCTACCGCTGCCGGGCAGTGCCGCAGTTGCTGCCGTTCGCCGTGTTCTTCGCCGCCACCGTGATCGCCGCGATGGGGGCGGGGTACTACACCGTGCTGGCGTTCATGGCGCCGATTACCCTGCTGCTGTGCGAGCGTACCCGCATGAGCCTGATCGTCGGCGGCATGGCCGTGAACTATGGCGCGCTCAGCGGGGCCAACTTCATGTCCAGCCAGAGCGGCATCATCTTCCGCGGGCTGATGACCAATGCCGGCGTGAGCGACAACCAGGCTTTCATCAACGCGGCCGGTATCTTCGTCAGCACCTTGGTCATCCCATTGCTGGTGATCGGGGTATTCGTCTTCCTCACCGGCCATGGCCGCGCGTTGAAGGCGTCTGCCATTGCTGTCGAGGCGCCAGCGGCGCTCAACAGCCAGCAGCGAACCACGTTGTGGTTGACCCTGGCGATGATGCTGATGGTGCTGGCTGCGCCGGTGGCCAGCATCGCCCTGCCGGGCAATGCCACGGTAGCCTTCATCAACGCCAAGGTGGATATCGGCCTGATCGCCAGCCTGTTCTCGGTGATCGCCCTGTTGCTCAAGCTCGGTGACGAACGCAAGGCCATGGCGACCGTGCCCTGGGGCACGCTGATCATGATCTGTGGTGTGGGCATGCTGATTTCCGTGGCGATCAAGGCCGGCACCATCGACATTCTCGCCTCCTGGATCGGCACCAGCATCCCGCCAATCATGGTGCCGGTGGTATTCGGTGCGGTGGCGGCATTCATGTCCATCTTCTCCAGCACCTTGGGCGTCGTGACGCCGGCGCTGTTCCCCATGGTGCTGCCGATTGCACAGAACATGGGTATCGAGCCCATGATCCTGTTCATTGCCATCGTTGCGGGTGCCCAAGCCACCTCGATCTCGCCGTTTTCCTCCGGCGGCAGCCTGATTCTGGGCTCCTGCAGCAACGAGAAGAGCCGCGCTTCGTTGTTCCCGCAGTTGCTGTTCAAGGCGGCGCCCATCGGCTTCGTGGCGGCGCTGGCGTTCAATGTGCTGCTGACCTTCGTGCTCTGACGTTCAAAAGCATGAAAAAAAACCGCAGCCTGGCTGCGGTTTTTTCATGCCTGTCGTTGCAGTGACTAGAACCGGAACCGGCTGATCATCTGCTGCAACTGCCCACCCAGGCGCGCCAGCTCGACACTGGAAGCGGACGTCTGCTGGCTGGCCTGCGCCGTCTGCTCGGAAATATCCCTCACTGTCACCACGCTACGGCTGATCTCTTCGGCCACCGCGCTCTGCTGCTCGGAAGCCGCAGCAATCTGCTGGTTCATCGATTGAATCCCCGAAACGCGTTGGGTTATGCCTTCCAGCGCCACCCCGGCTTCACGCACCAGCGCCACGCTGCTCTGGGTCAGGCTCTGGCTTTCGTCCATCAGTTCGCTCACTGAGCGGGTGCCTTCTTCCAGGCTGCCGATGGCCGACTCGATCTCCAGGGTCGACGCCTGGGTACGCTGCGCCAGGCTGCGCACTTCATCGGCCACCACGGCAAAGCCACGGCCAGCCTCGCCAGCGCGGGCTGCTTCGATCGCGGCATTGAGCGCCAGCAGGTTGGTCTGCTCCGCCACTGCCTTGATAACGTCCATGACCTTGCCGATACGCTGGCTCTCGTTGCGTAGCGCACCCATGGCTTGGCCAGTGGCGTCCACCTGGTTGGCCAGCCGGCCGATCTGCGCGACGGCGCGGTTGGCCACACTTTCCCCTTCGCGTGCTTCCTCGTCCGTGGCACTGGCGGCCTGCGAGGCCTCACCGGCGTTGCGCGCCACTTCATGCACGGTGGCGGCCATTTCCTGCATGGCCGTGGCAACCTGATCGGTTTCCACTTTCTGGCTGCTGGCGCCGGCGCTGGTCTGCTCGGTGATGGCCGACAGTTCTTCGGTGGCACTGGCAATCTGCGAAATACCGTCGCGCACCTGCGCGATCAAGTCGCGCAGGTTGCCGGTCATGCCCTGCAAGGCATTTTGCAACTGGCCGACTTCGTCGCGGCGGCGGCTGGCCGGTTGCTCGCTGAGGTCTCCGGCGGCTACCTGCTGCATGGCACGCAAGGCCTGCTGCAGCGGCGCGCTGATCTGGCGGGCGATGATGAGCGCGGCAAAGATGCCCATGAGCAGCGCCAGCAGCGTGGTGAAGATCTGCAGGTTCTTGGCGAACTGGCTGTCGCTGACCACCGACACTGCCTGGGCGTCGAGCAGTTCACCGATCAGGCCTGTGAGTGTGTTTATGTCGCTGGCCATGGCGTTGCGGCACTCGACCAGCCTGCTCACTTCACCACGGAAAGCTTCGACCGCTTCGGCATAGGCGCGAACCTGCTGGTTCAAGGCGCTGAACTGTGCGTCGAAGCTGCCATTGAAGCGCGCCACCAGGCCTGGCAACTCGTTCACCGTGGTGGCGATCTGTGCGTTCATCAGTTTTTCGGTGTCGGCGTTGGTGTTACCGGTGTAGCCGCGTACGTGGTAGCGGAGCAGGATCAGGTTCTCGCGGATCTGGTTGATCGCTTCGCTGCGTACTACACGTTGCTCGGCATCGGGCAGGGCGCGTACCTGGGTGCGAATGGTCTCGATGCTGGCGAACGAACGGGTGGCAAGGGCGCCCATTTCCTTTTGTGCCGCGCGCATTTTCTGGTACGACTGGAAGCTCTGCGCCTGGTTGGCGGCATACCCGCGAAGGGTCTGCTCGGCCTTGTCGATCAGCGCCAGGCTCTGTGGCTTGACCAAGGTCCCACGCAGTTTCGCCAGCGGCGTCTGGAACGCTTCAAGCGCGCCCTGCAACGCCTTGCCTTCGTTTTCTGCGCCATTGGCGATGGCGTGGCGCAGGCGCGCCTCACGCAGGTCGCCCAAGGCATCGTTGAGGCGCGACACCTCACTGACCACCTCGCTGCGGCGTACCAGGCTGCCCATGCCTTCCCAGCTGATCAGCGACTGGAGCAAGGTCAGGCCCAGCACCAGGCCGAAACCGAGGAAGAGTTTGTGGGCGATCCTGAGGTCGCCTATCCAGGTAAGCATGCTGCTGAGCTCCTTTTCTTGTGCGTTGGAGGAGACCGGAGGTCCGTTCCTTCTGGTAGATACAGTCATCTATATGTTTAATCGGCAGATGTAACAAAATCTGAACACTGATATCAAGAAGATTGGCGTCAAAATGCCATCATGCGGCGCCGCGGGCGCTGTGCCCGACGTGCCTGGCTTGCCAGCAGCAGGCGTTCGCGTGCAAATTTGTGGCTTATCGCGGCCTGCGTGCCTCAAATGACAAAAGCCCCTCAGGGAACAAGGACGATGAGTCATTCCTCGCAATTCACCTTGCTCGGCAAGCGGCGCTTCCTGCCGTTTTTCGTCACCCAGTCGCTGGGTGCCTTCAACGACAACCTGTTCAAGCAGTCGCTGATCCTGGCGATCCTGTTCAAGCTCAGCCTTGGCGACGGGGACCGCTCGATCTGGGTCAACCTTTGCGCGCTGCTGTTCATCCTGCCGTTCTTCCTGTTTTCGGCACTGGGCGGGCAGTTTGGCGAGAAGTTCGCCAAGGACGCCTTGATCCGCGCGATCAAGCTGGCCGAAATTGCCATCATGGCCATCGGTGCGCTCGGTTTTGTCAGCGATAACCTGCTGCTGATGCTGGTGGCGCTGTTCTGCATGGGCACCCAGTCGGCGCTGTTCGGCCCGGTGAAGTATTCGATCCTGCCCCAGGCGCTGCGTGAAGAAGAGTTGGTGGGTGGCAACGGCCTGGTGGAGATGGGCACCTTCCTCGCCATTCTCGCCGGCACCATTGGCGCCGGGGTGATGATGGCCAGCGACAGCTACGCCACGGTGGTGGCGGGCGGGGTGGTGGGCACCGCAGTGCTGGGCTACCTGGCCAGCCGCTGGGTCCCGCGTGCGGCGGCCGTATCACCGCAAATGCCACTGGACTGGAACATCTTCAAGCAGTCGTGGGTGATCCTGCGCATGGGGTTGGGGCAACCGCCCGCGGTGTCGCGTTCGATCGTCGGCAACTCGTGGTTCTGGTTCGTCGGCGCCATCTACCTGACCCAGATCCCGGCCTACGCCAAGGACTGGCTGCATGGTGACGGCACGGTGGTGACCTTGGTGCTGACCCTGTTCTCGGTGGGTATCGCCTTGGGCTCGTTATTGTGTGAGCGGCTCAGTGGGCGCAAGGTCGAGATCGGCCTGGTGCCTTTCGGCTCGTTTGGCCTGACGCTGTTCGGGCTGCTCTGGTGGTGGCACTCCGGTGATGTGCCGGCCGGCGCAGCGCCGCACGACTGGCTGGCACTGCTGGGCATGAGCCAGGCCTGGTGGATCCTGGTGTCGATCGTCGGCCTTGGGGTATTCGGCGGCTTCTATATCGTGCCGCTGTACGCGCTGATCCAGGCGCGCACCGCCGAGGGCCAGCGCGCGCGAGTCATCGCCGCCAACAATATTCTCAATGCCTTGTTCATGGTGGTGTCGGCCATCCTCACCATCGTCCTGCTGGGCCTTGCGGACCTGAGCATCCCGCAGCTGTTCCTGGTGGTGTCGCTGCTCAATATCCTGGTCAACGCTTACATCTTCAGGATCGTGCCCGAGTTCACCATGCGCTTTTTGATCTGGCTGTTGAGCCACTCGATGTACCGCGTGGAGCATCGCGGCCTCGAGCGCATCCCCGACGAAGGCGCAGCGCTGCTGGTGTGCAACCATGTGTCATTCGTGGACGCGCTGCTGCTCGGCGGGGCGATCCGCCGCCCGATCCGGTTCGTGATGTACTACAAGATCTACAACCTGCCGGTGCTCAATTTCGTGTTCCGCACCGCAGGTGCCATCCCGATTGCCGGGCGCAATGAAGACCAGGCCACTTACGAACGCGCGTTCGCCCGTATCGCCGAGTACCTGGCGGCGGGGGAGGTGGTGTGCATTTTCCCGGAAGGCAAGTTGACCGGCGATGGCGAGATCGATGTGTTCCGCGGTGGTGTCGGCCGCATTCTCGAAGAAACGCCGGTGCCGGTGATTCCACTGGCGCTGCAGGGGCTGTGGGGCAGTTTCTTCAGCCGCGATCCGGGCAAGGGGTTCTTCAAGCGCTTGTGGTCGCGGGTGACCATCGTCGCCGGAGCGTCCATCCCGGTGGAGGTGGCGCAGCCTGAGTTGCTGCGTGAGCAGGTCAGCCGCTTGCGCGGCGACCTGCGTTAGGCATAAGCCGTCAGCTGGCGCTGACTTTCAGGCCGATCAGGCCGGTAACGATCAGCGCCACACTGACCAGCCGCACCAGGGCCATGGATTCACCGAACAGGATGATCCCGGCGATCACTGTGCCGACGGCACCCACGCCGGTCCAGATGGCATAGGCGGTGCCCAGCGGCAGCTCTTTCATGGCCAGGCCCAGCAGGCCCAGGCTGATGACCATGGCGCCGACGGTTAGCACGGTGGGAAGCGGGCGGGTGAAACCGTCGGTGTATTTGAGGCCGACAGCCCAGCCGACTTCGAACAGGCCGGCGAAGAACAGGATGATCCAGGACATGAGTGAGTCTCCATCGTTTGAATGATGGGGCCGTCCCCGTAATGGTCACGCGGTGCGTCGTGAGGTCGTCCTCACCGTGGGCATGATAGTGCAGCTGCAAGCTGCAAGCTGCAAGCTGCAAGCAGTACGGCGTCGTATTGGGCGCCGCGGTACCGCTTTTGATTTTTCTTGCAGCTTGCAGCTCCAAGCCGCGTCAGACCCCTTGCGGAATCTCTTCGCCGCCCAGCGCTTCGAACAGCACCGGCAGGAATTCGCTGAAGGTCATCATCATCAGCAGGAAGCTGGCATCGAACTGCTGCGCCGCTTCATCGCCGCCATCCTGTTCGGCCTGCTCCTGCAGCAACTCCTCGAACTTCAGGCGCTTGATCACCATCTTGTCGTCGAGCACGAACGACAGCTTGTCCTGCCAGGCCAGGGCCAGCTGGGTGACCACCTTGCCAGTGCTCAGGTGCAGCTGGATTTCCTCGCCGGTCAGGTCCTGGCGCTTGCAGCGCACGATGCCGCCATCTTCGGCGGTGTCGCGCAACTCGCATTCGTCCAGCACATAGAAACCTTCGGCAGCCTGCTGCGACTTGACCCAGTCGGTCATGGTCGCGGCCGGTGCGATCTTGACCGTGGCAGGGCGCACCGGCAGCGAGCCCATCACCTCACGCAGGGTCGACAGCAGGTCTTCGGCGCGCTTGGCGCTGGCCGAGTTGACCAGGATCATGCCCAGGCGCGGGGCGATGGCGGCGAAGATCATCGAGCGGCGGATGAACGCGCGCGGCAGGAAGGCCTGGATGATCTCGTCCTTGATCTGGTCGCGTTCCTTTTTATAGACCTTGCGCATCTGCTCGGTCTCGATCTCTTCGACCTTCTCTTTGACAGCATCGTTTACGACGCTGCTTGGCAGGATGCGTTCTTCCTTGCGCGCGGCAATCAGCAGGAACTCGCCGCTGACGTGCACCAGGGGAGCGTCTTCGCCTTTGCCGAACGGCGCGACGAAACCATAAGTGGTCAGCTCCTGGCTGGCGCAGGGGCGGGCCGGCTTGCTGGCCAGGGCGGCCTCCAGTGCTTCAGCCTCGAACGGGACATCCTGGGTCAGGCGGTAGGTCAGCAGGTTCTTGAACCACATGAGGGTGAGTCTCTCCTTAATGCATAAGGGGGGCATTATTCTCCGTGCAGCCGTTCCAGGCCAGCCCTGTCATCGGGCCAGCAGCCATATAGAGGAAAGAAACCGTAGACGGCGCTAGGTCTTTGAAAGGCCTGAGAATTTTTTTTAGAAAAGTTGAAAAATGTGCTTGCCAGGGTGGCGCTCCCTCCGTAGAATGCGCGCCACACCGAGACGAAGGGTGATTAGCTCAGCCGGGAGAGCATCTGCCTTACAAGCAGAGGGTCGGCGGTTCGATCCCGTCATCACCCACCACTCGATGTATAGCGCAGCGGTAGTTCAGTCGGTTAGAATACCGGCCTGTCACGCCGGGGGTCGCGGGTTCGAGTCCCGTCCGCTGCGCCATATTCCACTTCCAGGGCCCACTGAACACCCGGAAGTAACAAAAAAAGCGACCTTAGGGTCGCTTTTTTTGTGTCTGCGCCGTGCGCTCAGCCCACGTGCTCTTCCTTGCGTAGCGTCAGCACCTCGACCCCATCCTCGGTCACCGCGACGGTATGTTCCCACTGCGCCGACAGCGTGTGGTCACGGGTAATCACCGTCCACCCGTCCTTCAAGGTCCGCGTGCCACGCCCGCCCTGGTTGATCATCGGCTCGATGGTAAACACCATGCCCGGCTTGAGCTTCATGCCCATGCCGCGCTGGCCGTAATGCAGCACCTCTGGCCCTTCATGCATTTGCTGGCCAATGCCATGGCCGCAGTACTCGCGCACCACGTTGTAGCCCGCCGCCTCGGCATGGGCCTGGACGGCGTGGCCGATGTCGCCAAGCGTCGCCCCCGGGCGCACCTGCTCAATCCCCTTCCACAAGGCCTCATAGGTGGTGTCGACCAGGCGCCGTGCCTCATCGCTGACCGGGCCCAGGCAATACATTTTCGACGAGTCGGCGATATAGCCGCCTTGTTCCAGCGTGATGTCGACGTTGATGATCGACCCTTCACTCAACACCTCATCGGCCTTGGGCATGCCGTGGCAGACCACGTGGTCCACCGAGGTATTGAGCGCGTAGGGGAAACCGTACTGGCTCTTGCTCGCCGGGCGCGCCTTGAGGGTGCCGACGATGAAGGCCTCGGCGCGGTCGTTGATCTGCATGGTGGTCACGCCGGGGCGGATGAAGGTATCGAGGTTGGCGAAGACCTGGGCCAGTAAACGGCCGGCGTTGCGCATCAGGTCGAGTTGGGCGGGGGTCTTGAGGATCACCTGGGACATGTGGGTGCAAAGTAGCTCTGAGGCGGAAAGCTTTCAGCATAGCGCCATGGGGCGCCCGGCTGCCACCTGATGGTGCGTCGATCACCGTTTTGGGGCTGCTGTGCCGCCGTTCGCGGCACGTAGCCCCCGCATGTAGGAGCGGCCTTGTGCCGCGAAAGGGCCGCAAAGCGGCCCCAGGGCACAGCTGGCCCAACAATTGCTGAAAGACCTCCATCAAGGCCGTCAACGTCGACCGCCTTCAACCCTTCACGACAAAGGCGCCGTGTTGCCCTCGCTTGCCAAGCAAGCCGGGGCAGCCGGCGCCTTTTGCGTTTGCACCAGGAGACCCGCCCCATGGCCAGCACCGAAGTACGCAGCGTCTGCCCCTATTGCGGCGTAGGCTGCGGCATAGTCATGAGCGTGGCCGACGGCAAGGTCAACAAGATCAGCGGTGACAAGCAGCACCCGAGCAACTTCGGCCGCCTCTGCACCAAAGGCCTTACCGCGCACCTGCCCCTGACCGCTGCCGGGCGCATGGAAAGTGCCTTTGTGCGCCAGCAACGCGACCATGAACCGGCGCGCAGCAGCATGGACCAGGCCATCACCCAGGCTGCCGAGCGCCTGCGCGGCATCATCGACCAGCATGGCCCGGACGCCGTAGCGCTTTACGTCTCCGGGCAGATGTCACTGGAGGCCCAGTACCTGGCCAACAAACTGGCCAAGGGCTTTATCCGCACGCGCCACATCGAGTCCAATTCACGGCTGTGCATGGCCAGCGCCGGCAGTGGCTACAAACTCTCGCTGGGGGCCGATGGCCCGCCCGGCAGTTACCAGGACTTCGAGCGTGCCGAGGTGTTCCTGGTGATCGGTGCCAACATGGCCGACTGCCACCCCATTCTCTTCCTGCGCCTGCTCGACCGTGTAAAGGCTGGAGCGAAACTGATCGTTGTCGACCCGCGGCGCACCGCCACCGCCGACAAGGCCGACCTGTTCCTGCAAGTGCGCCCCGGCAGCGACCTGGCCCTGCTCAACGGCCTGCTGCACCTGCTGCACCGCAATGGCCAGACAAACCGCGCCTTCATTGCCCGCCACACCGAGGGCTGGGAAGCGCTGCCAGCCTTCCTCGAGGACTACACGCCTGAACGCGTCGCGGCCATCACTGGCCTTGCAGAAGATGACATCCGCCAGGCTGCCGCGTTGATCGGCAGCGCGGGTGAATGGATGAGCTGCTGGACCATGGGCCTGAACCAGAGCGTGCACGGCACCTGGCATACCAATGCGCTGTGCAACCTGCACCTGGCCACTGGCGCCATCTGCCGCCCCGGCAGTGGGCCGTTCTCGCTGACCGGCCAGCCCAATGCCATGGGTGGCCGTGAGATGGGCTACATGGGGCCGGGACTGCCGGGCCAACGTTCGGCGCTGATCGACGCCGACCGCAGCTTTGTCGAAGCGCAATGGGGCCTGGCACCCGGCAGCCTGCGTGCAGAAAGCGGCGAGGGCACGGTAGCGCTGTTCGAGCAGATGAAAACGGGTGAAGTGAAGGCCTGCTGGATCATCTGCAGCAACCCGGTGGCCAGCGTCGCCAACCGCCAGCAGGTGATCGATGGCCTGCGCCAGGCGCAGCTTGTGATCACCCAGGATGCCTTTCTCGACACCGAAACCAACCCTTACGCCGACATTCTCCTGCCCGCCGCCCTCTGGGCTGAAGGTGAGGGCGTGATGATCAACAGCGAACGCAACCTCACACTGATGCCTCGCGCCGTGGCTGCACCAGGCCAGAGCTTGCCGGACTGGCAGATCATCGCCCGGGTCGCCTGTGCCATGGGTTATGCCGAGGCCTTCGATTACCCCGACGCCGAAGCGGTGTATGACGAAATCCGCCGCTTCCACAACCCGCTCACCGGTTACGACCTGCGTGGGGTCGGCTACCCGCAACTGCGTGACAAGCCGCACCAGTGGCCTTGCGCGCCGGGCCGCGTGGACGACCGCAGCCCCGTGCGTTACATCGAAGAAGGCGCACCCTCGTCCCTTGTGTTCCCCACAGCCAGTGGCAAGGCCCGCTTCTTCGCCCGGCCCTGGCTGCCCGCGTCGGAGTTGCCGGACGCCGATTACCCGCTGGTGCTCAATACCGGCCGCGTGCAACACCAGTGGCACACCCTGACCAAGACCGGCAAGGTACCGGCGCTGAACAGGCTGGAGCCCGGCCCCTTTGTCGAACTCCACCCCGAGGATGCCGCGCGGCTGGGTATCCAGGACAAGGACCAGGTGGCGATCCGCTCGCGCCGTGGCCGGGCCGTGCTGCCGGCGCGTGTCAGCGACCGGGTCATGCCGGGCGATTGCTTCGCGCCGTTCCACTGGAACGATGTGATCGGCGAGCACCTGGCAATCAATGCCGTGACCTGCGATGCGGTCGACCCGCTGTCGCTGCAGCCTGCCCTCAAGCACTGCGCCGTGGCCCTTGAGCGGGTTGCCGGCGAGCGCATCGATGCCCTCGACCTTGGCACCACCACCCTTGCCCCGGAGCCTGCCCGCGTGCTGCTGGCCATGCCCCCCGGCCCGCCCCGACATCAGGTGTTGTGGGCCTCGCAGACCGGCAATGGCGAGGCGCTGGCCGAGCGCTGCGCAGAGCGTTTGCACGGCGCAGGGCTGCAGGTACAGCTCAGTTGCATGGAGGCGGTCAGCCCAAGCCAGCTGCAGGGTGCGGCCAGTGTGCTGCTGATTGCCAGCACCTTCGGCGATGGTGATGCGCCCGACAGCGCCACCGCGTTTTGGCGGGCGCTGCAGGGCGAGGAGGGCGCCCACTGCGCCGAGCTGCCTTATGCCGTGCTGGCCCTTGGCGACTCCAGTTACGCCCAGTTCTGTGGGTTTGGTCGCAAGCTCGACCAGCGCCTGGCCGAACTGGGCGGGCGCCGCCTGCTGCCGCGCGTCGATTGTGAACCGGATTTCGATGAGGCCTTTGCCACCTGGCTCGACGCGCTGTTGCCCGAGCTGGGCAGCGCTGGCGTAGCGCTACCGGTCAACGAGCCCGCACTGGCTGCGCCCTGCAGCAAGCAACGGCCGTGGGCGGCTACCCTGCTGGAAAACAACCTGCTCAGTGGCCCCGGCTCGAGCAAGGAAACCCGCCAGTTGGTGTTCGATATTCAAGGCAGCGGCTTCACCTACGCAGCGGGCGATGCGCTGGGCGTGTGGCCCCGCAACTGCCCGGCGCTGGTGGAGGAATTGCTGGCGCTGATGCAGCAGGACGGCAAGACCCAGGTCCAACTCAAGGGCCAGCCGCCCATGCCGTTGGCCCAGGCACTGGAGTCGCACCTGGAAATTGCCAGGGTCACCCCACAGCAATTGCAGGTGTTCAGCCAGCAGGCTGACGACCTGCGGCACCTGTTGCAGCCTGAACGCAAGGCCGCACTGCAGGATTGGCTGTGGGGCCGGCAGTTGGTCGACGTGCTGCGCGCGTTTGCACAGGACCTGCCGCTGGCAACCTGGCTCGACCTGCTCAAACCCCTGCAACCGCGGCTTTACTCGATCAGCTCAAGCCCATTGGCCCACCCCGGCGAGGTGCATCTGACCGTCTCTACCGTACGTTATGGCCAGCGAAAAGGGGTGTGCTCAAGCTTCCTCGCTGACCGGGGGCAGGCTGCGAAGGTGGCGATCTTCCCCCAGGCGTCCAGGCATTTCCGCCTGCCTGATGACGATGATGTACCGCTGATCATGATTGGCCCCGGTACAGGCATCGCACCGTTTCGTGCGTTCCTCGAAGAGCGCGAGGCGCGGGGTGCAAAAGGGGAAAACTGGCTGTTCTTCGGCGAGCAATATGCAGCCACCGACTTTTATTACCACGCGCAGTTGCAGGCCTGGCAGGCGAGCGGACACCTGCGCCTGGATACGGCGTTTTCCCGCGACCAGGCAGAGAAAATCTATGTGCAGCAGCGGATGCGTGAGCAGGGTGCGCAGGTATGGCAGTGGCTGGAGGCGGGGGCGTACTTCTATGTCTGTGGTGATGCTCAGCGCATGGCCAAGGATGTGGATGCGGTGCTGCGCGAGATCATTGCCGAGCATGGGGGTGTGAATGCCGATGCCTATGTGGAAGGTTTGAGCAAGGCCAAGCGGTATCGGCGGGATGTGTACTGAAATGCTCCAGGATGGGGAGCAACGCACCTTGAATGTGCATGGTTTGGGCTGGCGCTATCGCCGGCAAGCCGGCTCCTGCACGGGCTCCGCTGCTCTCAAGCCCTGTGCTGCAGCTGTGGGCGCCGGCTTGCCGGCGATAGGGCCGGGCCAGGCAACATAACTGGCACATTCCATGCTTTATCTCCAACACAACAAGCCCCACTGATCAACGGCGATCAACCGGGGGCACACCGTGATGAATACAGGCAAAGGCGCCTGGAGCTTCGGCTCCAGGCGCTTTTTTTTTGATCGAGGATCGGCTTATGAAGGCAACAGCGAGCAGCGGGCAACGAGAGCGACTGGTCATCGTCGGCAACGGCATGGTGGGCCACCATTGCGTCGAGCAACTGGTCGAACGCGGCGCGCTGGCGCGCTTCGAGCTGCGTGTGTTCGGCGAGGAGCGCCAGCGCGCCTACGACCGCGTGCACCTGTCTGAATACTTCGGCGGCAGCTGTGCCGAAACCCTGGCGCTGTGCGAGCAGGGCTTCTATGGCGTCAACGGTGTGCACCTGCACCTGGGTGAAGCGGTGCTGCAAATCGACCGCGAGCGCTGTGAAGTGGTTACCGCCGAAGGCCGCTATGGGTATGACCAGCTGATCCTGGCCACCGGTTCCTACCCCTTCGTGCCCCCGATCGAGGGCTCCAGCGGCAACGCGCGCCTGGTCTATCGCACCCTCGACGACCTCGACGCGATACGCGCCGCTGCCGTTGATGCCACCCGTGGCGTGGTGGTTGGCGGCGGCCTGCTGGGCCTCGAGGCAGCTAACGCCCTTAAGTCCCTGGGCCTTCAAGCGCATGTGGTGGAGTTCGCCCCGCGGCTGATGCCGGTGCAACTGGATGCTGAAGGCGGCGCCGCGCTCAAGGCGCAGATCGAAGCCCTGGGCGTCGGCGTGCACCTGTCGCGCGCTACCCAGTCGATCAGCGATGGTGAGGCCTACCGCTACCGGATGAATTTCGACGGTGGCGAACACTTGGAAACCGACCTGGTCGTGTTCTCTGCCGGCATCCGCCCGCAGGACGCCCTGGGCCGTGCCTGCGGCCTGGAGATCGCCGCGCGCGGCGGGGTGGTGATCGACAATCACTGCCGCTCCAGCGACCCACGCATCTTCGCCATCGGTGAATGCGCCTCGTGGAACGGCAGCGTGTTCGGCCTGGTTGCTCCGGGCTACAGCATGGCGCGCAACCTGGCGGCGCTGCTGTTGGGCGAGGCGGCCGGGGAATTCACCGGGGCCGACATGTCGACCAAGCTCAAGCTGCTGGGCGTCGATGTCGGCTCCATCGGCGACGCCCATGGCGCCACGCCCGGCTCGCGCAGCTACCGCTTCATCGACGAGGCCAACGCCGCCTATCGCCGGCTGGTGGTCGATGCCAGTGGCAAGCATGTGCTCGGTGCGGTGCTGGTGGGCGACAACAGCTACTACGACACACTGCTGCAATACGCTCAGAACGGCATCGCCCTGCCTGCCGACCCGGCGGCGCTGATCCTGCCGCAAAGCGGTGGCGCACCGGCCCTGGGCGCCGATGCGCTGCCTGACAGCGCGACCATCTGCTCCTGCCACAACGTCAGCAAGGGCGCAGTGTGCGCAGCGATCGACAGTGGTTGCGCCGACCTTGCCGCGGTCAAAGGCTGCACCAAAGCGGCTACCGGCTGTGGCGGCTGCGCGGCGTTGCTCAAGCAAGTGTTCGAGCATGAACTCACCGCCCGTGGCGTGACCGTGGACAAGAGCCTGTGCGAGCACTTCGCCTACACCCGCCAGGAGCTGTACGGGCTGGTGCGGGTGGGTGGCATACGCACCTTCAACGACTTGCTGGCGCGCCATGGCAAGGGCCATGTCGGCTGCGACATCTGCAAGCCGGCGGTGGGCAACATCCTCGCTTCGTGCTGGAACCAGCCGATCATGGACCCTGCGCTGGTGCCACTGCAGGACACCAACGACACCTTCATGGCCAACATGCAGAAAAACGGTACCTACTCGGTGGTGCCGCGCATTCCCGGCGGCGAAATCACCCCGGACAAACTGATTGTGATCGGTCAGGTGGCCAAGAAGTACGACCTTTACACCAAGATCACCGGCGGCCAGCGCATCGACCTGTTCGGCGCCCAGTTGCACGAGCTGCCGCTGATCTGGGGCGAGCTGATCGAGGCCGGCTTCGAGACTGGCCACGCCTACGGCAAATCGACCCGCACGGTGAAGTCCTGCGTAGGCAGCACCTGGTGCCGCTACGGTGTGCAGGACAGCGTCGCCATGGCGCTGCGCCTGGAGGACCGCTACAAGGGCCTGCGCAGCCCGCACAAGCTCAAGTTCGCGGTCTCTGGCTGTACGCGCGAATGTGCCGAGGCGCAAAGCAAGGACATCGGTGTGATCGCCACCGACAAGGGCTGGAACCTCTACGTCTGTGGCAATGGCGGCATGCGCCCACGGCATGCCGAACTGTTCGCCACCGACCTGGACGACGAGACCCTGGTGCGCCTGATCGACCGCGTGCTGATGTTCTACATCCGCACCGCCGACAAGCTGCAGCGCACGTCGGTATGGCGCGAAAGCCTGGACGGCGGCCTGGACTACCTCAAGCAGGTGATCCTCGACGACAGCCTGGGCCTGGCTGCCGAGCTGGAAGCGCAGATGCAGCATGTGGTCGAGCAGTACGAATGCGAATGGGCCAACGCCCTCAACGACCCGGAAAAGCTCAAGCGCTTCCGTACGTTCGTCAACGATCGACGCGCCGACCCGGACGTGCATTTTGTCCGCGAGCGTGAACAGCGTCGCCCCGCTGCACCCCTGCACCTGATCCCTACCGTCGAGGAGGCTGTGTGATGAACCTGTCCAATGCTGCTGTGGCAAAGCAACCCAACTGGCAAGCGGTGTGCAACACCGATGACCTGGTCGCCGACTCCGGTGTGGTGGTGTGGCTCGATGGCACCCAGGTCGCCTTGTTCTACCTGCCCGGGCAGGCGCAGAGCCTGTACGCGGTGGACAACCGCGACCCACGCTCCGGAGCCAACATCATTGGCCGCGGGCTGGTGGGCAGCCTGCAAGGCGAGCTGGTGGTGGCAGCACCCCTGTACAAACAGCACTTCAGCCTGCACAGCGGTGCGTGCCTGGAAGATCCCGGCCAGCGGTTACGTGTGTGGCCGGTACGAATGAACGGGGAGGCGGTGGAAGTGGCAGTGGCCTGATCCCGGCTCTTGCCTGTCTCTTGCGCTTGCTCTTGCTTTGCTTTGCTTTTGCTTTTGCTTCTAAGCGCGCGATAGCTCAGGCGCCGCCGATTGCGACTTCAGGAGGCCGAGCGCAGGTCTTGCGAAGGGAGGTGACGGGCATGGATGCCCGTCAAGCGCTGCGGCCCATGGATGGGCCGTCAGCGCGGTCCTCCCGGGAGCAAGGCCGGAGCGAGGGAACCCCGGAGCGCAGCGTAGGGGCCGGATGATGGGAGCCGACGGTTTTGGTTACTTTGGCCACGACCAAAGTAACCCGCCGTAAGGGCGCAAAGGTGAATCAGCGCCTCCATGGCGAATGGATATTCACCCGATCTGAAAGCCGCAAGCCGCAAGCCGCAAGCCGCCAGCCGCCAGCCGCCAGCAGCGCGACCCGGATACGCCACAGGTGGCGATGCGGTAAGCTTGGCGCATGAACCTCGACACCCGCATCAAGTACCGCCACCTGCTGTGCTTCCTGGAGATTGCCCGGCAGGGCAGCCTGGCCAGGGCCGCCGACATTCTGGCGATCAGCCAGCCGGCAATTTCCAAGACCCTCAAGGAGCTTGAAGACCTGCTCGAGACGCGCCTGTTCGAGCGCAGCCGCCAGGGCGTCGAGCTGACCCCGGCCGGCACCCGCTTCATGCATTACGCCGGGCCCAGCGTACAGGCCCTGCGCGATGGCGTGAGCAGCTTGCGCGGTGAAGCGCGGGCGCCGTCGCAGGTGCGCATCGGCGTGCTGTCCACGGTCGAAGGCCTGCTGATGCCCGAGGTGCTGTGCCGCCTGCATCAACGCCATGAAGCGTTGCTGATCAGCGTGGTGACCGGCGCCAGTGCACAGTTGCTCGGCCAGTTGCGCCTGGGCGAACTGGAACTGGTGGTCGGGCGCATGACCGACAGCCCACAGATCCAGGGGTTGTCGTTCGAACACCTGTACAGCGAGTCGATGGCCCTGGTCGTGCGCCCCGGGCACCCCTTGCTGGCCAGTATGCAGGTAGACCGATCACGCGTTGGCCGTTATCCACTGGTGCTCCCACCACCGGGCACTACCATTCGCCAGCACGCCGACAGCCTGTTCGTGCAATGCGGCATTCAACTGCCGGCGCAGCGCCTGGAGACCCTTTCGCTGGCCTTGAGCCGCCGCTACCTGCTGGGCAGTGATGCCGTGTGGGTGGCGCCGCGTGATGCAGTGTTGCTTGACCTGCGCCGCGGTGAGTTGGCCGAGCTCGATCTGGGGGTGCGGGAGCCAGGCGGGTCGGTGGGCATCTGCCGCAATGCCGCCTTGGCGCTGAGCCTGCCGGGGCAGTGGGTGTGCGATGTATTGCGGGAAGTGGCGGGGCAATATCGCGAGCGGTTGTACCCGTAAGCTTCGTTGTAGCCGAGCGTTCCTGGCCCAGAAACGCTCGTGTGGTGTACGTCCCAACTGTTATCAAGCGGTTCGCAAAGACACCGCGACCACACAAGGAACAGTGGAACCTCGCGCCTCTTCGTCACGGCCATTGATCAACAAGCGCTTGTTGCCTGGATCGAGCGTGACCGTCGATCCCGATGCATAGAAGCCGTCCTCTGGCACTTGAGCGCCGACCTGGCCATAACCGAAGGGAGGGACGAAGCGGGTGTCAAACGTGCCATCCGAGGTCAAGCTAAAGGCAAGCGTATAAGTGTAGAAACTACCGTAGCCGACCAGGCCATCGCCTGTCTCTACTCCCGCATACCAACCGCCCGGTTGGTCAAACACCAGCGCTTCGCCGCCGTTGAACTCTCTGGCCGGCATGCCCGAATAGTCGATTCGGTAAACAGTCGGGTGGCTGATATCTTCATCGAGGTCGTACAGTTCCCCGTAGAAAGTGATTCGTTCCGCGACGGGGTCTACGGAAAAACCGTTATTGATGATCCATGGCGCGGACCAGTGCTGGCCATTGTTGCCAAAGGCATTGTCCACTTTCCCGTCGGTGGTCAAGGCTGTGGTGACGCCATACGCGTCTTCCCCCTGCATCAGATACAAGGCCAATACAAGGTGCTGCGAACCTGAGGGGGGGGTGAAACTGGCAATGCCGTCGATGATGTGTGAGTGGGTATCGGGAATCAGCTTGCTGACATCGAGGATGCCATCAGCGCCAAAATCCAAGCGCAATGCGCCGTCACGGTCCAGCCCGATCACCACCGGTTCGAATTTCTGTGGGCCGCGACGCAAGCCTGTGACGAAAATATGGTCTTTCGCCAAAGCCAGGTGCTCCAGCAGCAGTTCCTCCTTGACCAATGCATGGGTAGCAACGTACCCCTTGCCCTCACCAAACGTCAGATCCGGTTGCCCTTCGGCATTCAGTTTCCAAAGGTGACTGGCTGACTCCCCCTGCACCGGGACAACGATCAGTAAATTACCTGCATCATCTTCTGCGATGCTCTCGGGTGCCTCATAGGCTGCGCTTGCGGTCTTGTTGAAATCGAAAATTCCATCGCCATTGAAGCTGCCATCCAGCTTTCCGTTTTGTTTCAGGCTAGCCACAAAGACCCTGGCGTCCTCAGTGTTCGGGTTGAAGCTTTCACCGATTACATAACTGCGTCCATCGGTGACCATGCTGTTGATGATTGCAGTGCTGTCGGCACGAGACCCGGCGCTTTTTTCAAGGATGTAGGCAATCCCATCGATGCCATAAGCACCATCGATGGGAGCTTGTGGCAACTGCATGGATGCTTGGGCCAAGGTTGGGGGCACGCGGGTTGAGCGGGCAGGCTTTCGTGAAGTGTTCATGACTTTTCCTTGGTGATGAGTGACCGCTGGGCATCAAGGCTTCACGCCGTTATCAGCCATCGCGGCTCACTCAGATGCGGCTGGATGCGTTGCAGGGCCATTGGAGGCCAGGCTCGAATCCGGCGCTACTGGCAGAAATGCCAGGGCGGGGCTGGTCGCTGGAAGAGCCAGTTTTGCAGGGGCGCCCGCTGTGCATATGGTCAATACTGGCCAAACGCCCGTAAGGTTGTGTGCAAGCGCGTTGTCGAGTGAACTTACTCCATGAAACCCGCTCTTATGCCGGTAGCCATTGGTAATGGCCGCCTGATAAGCTCGCGGCTTTACCCTGATTGCCCACATGGCGCATGAACAAGGAAATAGCATGAAACAGCATCGTTTGGCGGCTGCGGTTGCCCTGGTAGGCCTGGTACTGGCTGGCTGTGATCAACAGGCCAGCAGCCCCGAGCTGAAAACTCCGGCACAGAAAGCCTCCTACGGTATCGGCCTGAACATGGGCAAGAGCCTGGCTCAGGAAGGCATGGAAGACCTTGATTCCAAAGCCGTCGCCCTCGGCATCGAAGACGCCGTAGGCAAGAAAGAACAGCGCATCAAGGACGAAGAGCTGGTAGAAGCCTTCACCTCGCTGCAGAAGCGCGCCGAGGAGCGTCTGGCCAAGGCCAGCGAAGAAGCCGCCTCCGCCGGCAAGAAGTTCCTCGAAGAAAATGCCAAGAAGCCAGGTGTGGTCACCACCGCCTCGGGCCTGCAGTACGAAGTGGTCAAGAAGGCCGACGGCCCGCAGCCCAAGCCGACCGATGTGGTCACTGTCCACTACGAAGGCAAGCTGATCGATGGCAAGGTGTTCGACAGCTCGGTAGAGCGTGGCAGCCCGATCGACCTGCCGGTCAGCGGTGTCATCCCAGGCTGGGTCGAAGGCCTGCAACTGATGCACGTTGGCGAGAAGTACAAACTGTTCATCCCGGCTGAGCTGGCCTATGGCGCACAGAGCCCAAGCCCGCTGATCCCGGCCAACTCGGTCCTGGTGTTCGACCTGGAACTGATCGCCATCAAAGACCCGGCCCAGCTGCAGGGCGACGCGCCTGAAGCTCAGGCACCTGCCGAAGCTCCGGCTGAAGCACCTGCCAAGTAATACTGGCTGGTAGTGCACAACGCCCCGCTCGCCGGGGCGTTGTCGTTTGTGCATCAGGCATTGGGCCGAACCTCGTGGCCAGGAGATTGTCCGAGAAAGGGCAGTGTGAAGAAGCAGGAGGCTTCTGACGCAAATCGTTTGCGGTTCTGAAACGACTGTGTAAAAAACGCCCGATCTGACCGGGGCCCTTGCTTTACAGGCACCTGCCGTCAGAAACTTCGCCCTGTTCACAAGGTTATCCACAATAAATGTGGATAACCTCTCCCTGCTGGAGGCTACATGAGCGCACCCTGGAATTTCGCCCGCTTCCTGCCCTTGGCCGAGCGCCTGCTTAGCCGTGGCCGCTTGCCGGCTTTGCTGTTCGCCGTGGCCCGCAAAGGGCCACGCCTGGGCCAGTTGCGTGAAGACATCAAGCTGTTGCAGTCGCTGTGCCTTGCCTGGTGGCGTGGCGAGTACCGGGCGATCAGCCCCAAGGCACTGGTGACCATCGTCGCCGGCCTGCTGTACTTCGTCAGCCCCATCGATGCCATCCCCGACTGGCTGCTGGGCGTAGGCTTTCTCGATGATATCGCCGTGCTCGGCTGGGTGCTGAAGACCGTCTCCGATGAGCTGGCGCGTTTCAAGGCCTGGCGCGACAGCCAGGCACCCGAGCGACTGCGCGTGGTCGAGCGCTTGCCCGACACCCCTGAAGCTTTGCGCCTGGAGCGTAAAACGCACTGAAATCGAGCAGATCCCCACAGACCCCCGGGCTTGGTAATATAATTGGCATAAGGGTTATGCCTACGGATTACATGCGGTAATCCTACGTAAGGGGGTTGTAATGGGTATTCAGGTCATTAGCCGGGACGGTCAGCCCGAGTACGCAGTCGTTCCCTGGGAGCAGTATCAGGCGTTGCTCAAGGCGGCCGGCCAGGCGCCTGCCGAGGCGGTTGGCGAAACCAGCGATCACAGTGCGGCAAGCGCCAGTTTGCCCGCCTTCAGCGAAGTGGCGCAGCTGCGTGAGGCCAAAGGCATTGCGCCAGAACAATTGGCGCGAAATGTGGGGGTAAGCCCAGCCTACCTGGCGATGATCGAGTCGGGTGAACGCCAGCCGGATGCGGCGATCCGCCGTGCCCTGGCCTGGCACTTGGGTGTGGCGGGCTGGAGCGAGCCGTCATGAGCCAGGTCAGGATCAGCCGTCAGCATTGGCAAAGCTTGCTGGATGAGCTTGACCTGGCCCGCCGTCAACGGCATTTGCTGACTTACCGCGCGCTGATCGAGCGTTTGCAATTGCCCAGCCCGGCCATGCAGACGCTGACTGCAGCGCTTGAATACCTGGCGGTGCTCGATGCCCGTGCCGAGCAGCCGCTGCGCAGCTCGCTGGTGATCAGCCAGGGCGCCAGCCGCCTGCCGCGTACCGGCTTCTTCGAATGTGTGGAGCGCCTTGGGCGCTTCTCCGGGCCGGTCGACGGCATGGAGGCAGCGTCGTGGCATGCTTCGGAAGTTGTGCGGGTATTCGAGTACGCCTACCCGGAGATTGCCTGACAGGCCGATAGACCTGCCCCGCCAAGCTTCCACCAACGCCACACTTCGAAAACACAAGGGGCCGGGCACTTACGTGCCCGGCCCCTTGTGTTTCACATCAGCGCTGACTGATTACTGCTTGGCCACCTTGGTGCTGGCACTCAGGTAGTCGATCAGGATGCGACCGGTCTCGGACAGGTAAGCGTCGTCTTCGGGCTTGGTGTTTTCATCCTCGGTCGGCAGGGCGTCCTCGTCCTCTTTCTTCAGTTCCTTCAGCGGCTCTTCACCCTTGGCCTTGCGGCGGATGTTTTCCAGCGCCAGCTGTTTGGCCTCGATCTCATCGTGGCGGGCACGGCGGTCCTGCTCGTTGAGGCTGACGGTCTTCTCGTTCATCAGCTTCTGGGTCAGTGCCAGGCGGTCACGGATATAGGTGAACTCCGCGTCCTTGTCGCTGCGCGCTTCATGCTGGGCCTTGAGCTGCGCCAGGAAGGGCTTGAACGGGTCGGCCGCCGGCTTGACCACCGGGCGGATGGTGTCCCACGGCATGGCCTCGGGCAGGGCGCTTTCACCGATTTCCTTGGTGTCGATGATCGACGGGTAGTCGATGTCTGGCAGCACGCCCTGATGCTGGGTGCTCTGCCCGGACACCCGGTAGAACTTGGCCAGGGTCAGTTTCAGCTCGCCATGGTTGAGCGGCTGGATGGTCTGTACGGTGCCTTTGCCGAAGGTCTGGCCGCCTATGATCAGGGCGCGGTGGTAATCCTGCATGGCGCCGGCGAAGATTTCCGAGGCCGAGGCCGAGAGGCGGTTGACCAGCAGCACCAAGGGGCCTTTGTAGAAGGCGCCTGGGTTTTCGTCTTCTAGCACGTCAACCCGGCCATCGCTGTTGCGAACCAGCACCGTGGGGCCTTTCTCGATGAACAGGCTGGTCAGCTCGGTGGCTTCTTGCAGGGAACCGCCGCCGTTGTTGCGCAGGTCGATGACCACGCCGTCGACTTTTTCCTTTTGCAGTTCGGTGAGCAGCTTTTTCACGTCGCGCGTGGTGCTCTTGTACTCCGGGTCCCCGGCTCGGTAAGCCTTGAAGTCCAGGTAGAAGGCCGGGATTTCAATGATGCCCAGCTTGTAGTCACGGCCAGCCTGCTTGAGCTTGAGCACCGACTTCTTGGCCGCCTGCTCTTCAAGCTTGACCGCCTCGCGGGTGATCGACACCACTTTGCTGGTCTGGTCGCTCGGGGCATTGCTGGCCGGGATGATTTCCAGGCGCACAACCGAGCCTTTCGGGCCACGGATCAGCTTGACCACTTCGTCCAGGCGCCAGCCGACCACGTCGACCATTTCCTTGTTGCCCTGGGCGACGCCGATGATCTTGTCGGCCGGGGCCACCTGCTTGGTCTTGGCCGCAGGGCCGGCAGGTACCAGGCGCACGATCTTGACCTGGTCATTGTCGCTCTGCAGCACCGCGCCGATGCCTTCGAGCGACAGGCTCATGTTGATGTCGAAGTTTTCGGCGTTGTCCGGCGACAGGTAGTTGGTGTGCGGGTCGTAGGACTGGGCGAAGGTATTGATGTAGGCCTGGAAGATGTCTTCGGCACGGGTCTGGTCCAGGCGCGACAGCTGGTTCTTGTAACGCTTGGTCAGGGTTTCCTGGATCTGCTTGGGCTCTTTGCCGGCGATCTTCTGGCGCAGCACCTCGTCCTTGACGCGCTTGCGCCACAGGTCGTCCAGCTCGGCCTGGTTCTTCAGCCACGGGGCGTCCTTGCGGTCGATCAGCAAGGTTTCCTTGGCGGTGAAGTCCATCTTGTCGACGCCCTTGTTCAGCTCGGCCAGGGCGAAGTCCAGGCGTTGCTTGACGCGGTCCAGGTAGCGCTTGTAGATGGTGAAGCCCGGGTCGAGGTTGCCGCTTTTGAGGAAGTCGTCGAACTGCCTCTTCCACTTGTCGAACTCGGCGATGTCGGCCGCAGTGAAGTAGCTGCGCGCAGGGTCGAGCAGCTTGATATAGCTGTCGTAGATGATCACCGAGCGGGCGTCATCGAGCGGCGGCTTGCTGTAATGGTGGCGTTTGAGCAACTCAACCACGTTGAGGCTGGCGACGATTTCGTCACGGTCCGGCTGCAGGCTGTCCCATTTGTTGGCGGCCGCCGCATTGCCGCCGAGCGTGAGGCTGCCCAGGCCGATCATCAGGGCCAGGGCGGTGCTTGGGAGGAAATGCTTCATGCTGATTCGACGTGGAGGCAATTGATCACGCATAGTAGGCCGTCTTTTCCGTTGCCGGTTCCATGGAGCCGGACAAATACTGCAAAAAGCCAGGGGCGTGGATACCCCAGGCTCAGTCATGTCAATCAACTATGGAGGCACTGTGAAGGCATTGCAAGGCGAAGACGGACATGTGGAGTGGGTCGAGGCCGAGCGCCCGGCCCTGGATGCCGGCCAGGTACGCATCCGCGTGGCTGCGGCGGGCCTGAACCGGGCCGATCTGTTGCAGATGAAGGGCCTTTATCCGCCACCACCCGGTGCCAGCCCGTACATGGGCCTGGAATGCGCCGGGGTAGTGGAAGAAGTGGGGCCAGGCGCCGACTGGCGGGTAGGCGACCGGGTGTGCGCGCTGCTGGCCAGCGGGGCCATGGCCGAGGAAGTGGTGGTCGATGCCCGCCATGTGCTGCCGGTGCCCGAGGGCCTGAGCCTGCACGAGGCAGCAGCGCTGCCCGAGGTCTACGCCACCGCGTGGTTGAACATTTTCCAGCTCGGTGCGGTGAAGGCCGGCGAGAAGGTACTGGTACACGCCGGTGCCAGCGGTGTCGGCTCCGCAGCCATTCAGTTGTGCAAGGCGTTCGGCAACCCGGTGTACGTCAGCGTTGGCTCGCAGGACCGCCTGGCGTACTGCCAGGCCCTGGGCGCGACGGGCGGAGTGGTGCGCAACGAAAACCTGGAAGCGCTGGAGGGCATGGGCCCGTTCGACGTGATTCTCGACCCGGTGGGTGCCAGTTACGGGCAGCTCAACCTCAAGTTGCTGGCACGCGATGGGCGCTGGGTGATCATCGGCCTGATGGGCGGGCGCATGGTTGAACTGGACCTGGCGCAGGTGCTGGGCAAGCGCCTGGAAATCACCGGTTCCACCTTGCGCAACCGTGATGACGGGTTCAAGGCCGAGCTGCTGCGTGAGCTGCAGCAGCAGGTGTGGCCGCTGTTCACCGAAAAGCGCTTGTCGCCACAGCTGGTGGACACCTACCCCGTCGAATTCGCCCAGGCAGCGTATGCCGAGCTTGAGAGCAATCAGGTGTCGGGCAAGCTGGTGATGGTGATCGACGCTAGCCTGGCGTGAGATTGCCGGGGCTGCCTTGCAGCCCATCGCAACACAAGGCCGCTCCTACCGTAGGAGCGGCCTTGTGTCGCGAAAGGGGCGCAAAGCGCCCCCATGGCCCTCAAGACCAGCTCAGTATCGGCCAGCCATTCTTCTCGGCATGCTCGCGCAACACCGCATCCGGGTTCACCACATGCGGATGATCCACCTTCAGCAACAACGGCAGGTCGTTGCGCGAATCGGAATAGAAGCTCGCCCCCTCCAGGTTCTCCTGCTCCTGGTCCAGCCACTCCAGTAAGCGGGTGATCTTGCCCTCACGGTAAGTCAGCACCCCATGAGTCCTCCCGGTATACACCCCGTTCACAGCCTCCAGCTCGATTGCCAGGTACTCGTCCACCCCTAACCGCGCCGCAATCGGCCCGACCAGGTGAGTGCCCGAGGCGGAAATGATCAGGATGCGGTCGCCACGCTTGCGATGCTCGGCGATGCAGCGGCAGGCATCACCGAAAATGATCGGCTCGATGACATCCTCCACCCATGGTTCCACCAGGTGCTCGACCTCTTCCAGCGTACGCCCGGCAATCGGCTCCAGGCTGAAGGCCATGTACTCTTCCATCTGCAGGTGGCCTTTGCCGTAGGCCTCCATCAGGGCATGGTCGCGGCGCAGGAACTCCTTGCCGTCGACCCAGCCCAGCCGCGCCATTTGCTCGCTCCACAGCGACGCGCAGTCGCCATGGATCAGGGTTTCGTCCAGATCGAAAATTGCCAGTGCCATGCGTTGAATCTCCTTAGGCCACTTCCCGTAGCGCCGTGGGGTCGATCGACAAGGATACCCGCTGGCCGTCCGCGTGCAGGTCGGCCGATGAGCGATTGAGCACATCCACCACCAGCTCCACGTCACGAACCCGTACCCGGTAGCGGATCACATTGCCCAGCAGGCTGTGGCTGCGCACTTCGCCGTCCAGTTCGCCATCGCGGCTCAAGGTGATCGACTCGGGGCGAATCGCCAGGCGGCTGGCTACCGGGCGTTGCAGCAGGCGGCTGGCACTGTCCGGGTCGAGCAGGTTGTAGTTGCCGATGAAGCCGGCGGCAAACAGGTCCACCGGGGCCGTGTACAGGGTTTCGGCGTCGCCGCTCTGCACGATGCGCCCCTGGTTCATCAGGAAGATGCGATCAGACATCGTCAGCGCCTCTTCCTGGTCATGGGTAACGAAGATGGTGGTCAGCCCCAGTTCGCGCTGGATGGCGCGGATCTGCTCGCGCAGGTGCTTGCGAATACGCGCATCCAGCGCCGACAGCGGCTCGTCGAGCAGCAGCAGGCGTGGCCGGGTGACCAGCGAGCGGGCCAGGGCCACCCGCTGGCACTGGCCACCGGACAGCTGGTGCGGGTAGCGCCCGGCAAAACTGCCCAGTTCCACCAGTTCCAGCGCCTCGCGCACACGTACCTGAGTGTCACTGGCCTTGACCTTCTGCATGCGCAGGCCAAAGGCGACATTCTGCTCCACGGTCATGTTGGGGAACAGCGCATAGCTCTGGAATACCATGCCGATGCCGCGCTTTTGCGGGCTCAGCGGCACGATGTCCTGGCCGTCGAGCAGGATCTGCCCGCTGTCCACCGGGGTCAGCCCGGCGATGCAGCGCAGCAAGGTGGACTTGCCGCAGCCGGAAGGGCCGAGCAGGGTGACGAACTCGCCGCGTTCGATCTGGCAGTCGATGTTTTCGAACACCGGGGTGCCGCCATAGCGTTTGTGCAGTTTCTGTACGCTGACGAAGCTCATGTCAGGTCTTGTCCTTGTTCAGGCGGTTGGCGACCCAGGTCAGTACCAGCACGAAGGCGAAGTACGAGATCACCAGCGCGCTGTTGAAGTGGCCGCTGCTGTTGCGCATGTTGTTCAGGTACACCTGCAGGGTCTCGTAGCGCGTGCCGACCAGCAGGTTGGCGAACACGAATTCGCCGAACAGGAACGAGAACGACAGCAGCAGCGCCACCATCAGGCCTTTGCGCAGGTTGGGCAGCACCACCAGGAACGCCGCCTGCCAGGTGCTGGCGCCGAGCAGTTGGGCGGCGTCCATCAGGTCGCGCAGGTTGATCGCCTGCAAGTTGTTGGTGATCGCCCGGTACATGAACGGCAGGGCGATGGTGAAGTAGCAGCCGATCAGGATCCACGGCGTGCCGACCATGGCCATCGGCCCGCTGCCGTACAGCTGCAGCAGGCCCACCGAGGACACCACCGGCGGTACCGCGAACGGTAGCAGGATGAGGATGTTCATCAGTGCGTCGAGCCTGGGGAAGTGGTAGTGCACCACGAACAGCAGTGGCAGGATCAGCACCACCGACAGCAGCAGCGCGCCCACACACACCAGCAGCGACTGGCCGAAGGCCGCCAGAAAGCGCGGCTCGCCCCACAGCGCCACGTACCACTTGAAGGTCAGGCCGCTGGGCAGCAGGCTGGCTGACCAGCTGGTGGCCAGCGAGTAGAGCAGGGTGCCGGCCAGTGGTAGCAGCAGAATGAGAAACAGCAGGTACACCACAGCGCGGTGGTAGAGGCTGCCGGCGCTGGGCCTGGTTGAGCGGTTAGCGTGCATGGTAGCTCCGTTTCAGCAGCCATTGATGGACGACCGTGACCACCGTCATCAAGCCCACCAGCACCATGGCCAGCGCGCTGGCCAGGTTGGGGTCCAGGCTGATGTCACCGGCCACCAGGCCGGCGATGCGGATTGGCAGCACGTTGAAGTTGCCGGTGGTCAGCGCATACACCGTGGCATACGCGCCCAGGGCATTGGCCAGCAGAATGACGAAGGTACCGAGCAGGGCCGGGGTCAGCACTGGCAGGCCGATGTGCCGCCAGTATTGCCAGTGGCTGGCGCCCAGCAACGCGGCCGATTCGCGCCAGTCTTCGCGCAGGGCATCGAAGGCCGGGTAGAGCAGCAATACGCCCAGGGGGATCTGGAAGTAGGTGTAGACCAGGATCAGGCCGCTTTTGGAGTAGATGCTGAAGTCTTCCAGCAGGCCAACCTGCTTGAGCAGCAGGGTCAGCGCCCCGTTGAAACCAAGCAGGATGATGAACGCGAAGGCCAGCGGCACGCCGGCGAAATTGCTGGTCATGTTGGCGAAAGCGCTGACGAAGTCGCGCAGGCGCGAATCCACCTGGCGCAGCGAGTAAGCACCGAGGGTGGCGATGATGATGCCGAACAGGCTCGACCAGAAGCTGATTTCCAGGCTGCGTTGCAGTGCCTGCAGGTAGAACTTCGAGGCGAACACCTTGCTGAAGTTGGCCAGCCCCCAGCCCGCTTCCGACTGCACGCTGTTGATGGCCACCCAGGCCAGCGGGGCGATCTGGAAGATGACGAAGAACACAGCGAACGGCAGCAGGCAGAGCAGGGCCAGGTAGCGCCCGCGGGCGCCGGCATTCACTTGAGCAGCTCCCGGCAGACGGTCTTGTCGTGGGCAACGCCCAGCAACTCGCAGATGGTGCCACACAGCTCGGTTTGCAGCGGCTTGGCGGCCGGGTCGAGGCTGAAGGCGTCGCCAAACACGAACAGCGGCACTTCGCGCTCTTCGGCCAGCAGGCCGTTGTGCGAGCGGTCGTTGTTCATGCCGTGGTCGGCGGTGACCAGTACCTGGTAGCCCTCTTCGAGCCAGTGCGGCAGGTAGTCGGCCAAGAGGATGTCGGCGCTGCGCGCAGCGTTGCGGTACTGGCTGCTGTCCAGGCCGTGGCGGTGGCCGGTGTCGTCGATGCTCATCGGGTGCACCAGCAAAAAGTTCGGCGCATGGCGGCGGCGCAGGTACTCGGCGTCGGCCAGCAGGTGCGAGTCGGGGTAGCGGTCGTCCCAATAGAACAGGCCATGCTGGATCGGCAGCTTCGGCGCGTGGGTATGGCGGTCGCGCTGCGGGTCGAAGGGCGAGCGGTTGTACAGCTCGCTCATCCAGTGATAAGCCGCCGCCGCAGTGCCCAGGTTGGCCTCGCGGGCGTAGTGGAACACGCTGCGCTGGTTGGACAGGCGGTTGACGTTGTTGTGCACGATGCCGCTGTCGATCGGCGCCACGCCGGTGAGGATGCACTCGTACAGCGGCCGGGACAGCGACGGCAGCTCGCATTCCACGCGGTACAGCGCGGCACGGTCGGCTTCGACGTAAGCGTGCAGGTGGCCCATGGCGTGATGGGCCACCTGGTGGTTGAGGCCGTCGAGCAGGACCAGGATGACATTGTGTTGCATGGTGGCTCCCAGTGGAGCTGCAAGCTTCAAGCTACAAGCTGCAAGAACGAGCCGGCATGTCGATCACCTGCTTGCACTTGTAGCTTGCAGCTTGCAGCTTGAAGCTTCTTCATTCCATCTCGATGATGACTTGCTCCTGCCACATCTGCGGCAGCTTTTTCGAGGTCGCTTCCCACACTTCGGGTTTCTTGATCGGCTGCGCAGCGCCGTACTGCTCGTTAGGCAGCAGCTTGGCCTGCACGTCCGCGGGCAGTTTCAGGTGCTCGGCGCGGATCGGCCGGGCATGCCCCTTGGCCAGGTTGATCTGCCCGGCATCGCTGAAGATGTACTCACGCGCAAGCTTGGCTGCATTGGGGTTTTTGGCGTACTTGTTGATGATGGTGGTGTAGCCGGAGATGACCGACCCGTCCGAGGGGATCAGCACTTCGAAGCGTTTCGGGTCGATCTGGTCGCGGTAGCTCAGGCCGTTGAAGTCCCACACCACGCCCACTTCGACCTCGCCTTTCTCCAGGGTCTGTATGGTCGGGTTGGCCAGCGACAGGCGCTTCTGCTGGGCCAGCTTGGTGAACAGCTGAAGGCCCGGGGCGACGTTGCTCTCATCGCCCTTGTAGGCGATGGCTGCGGCCAGCACGCCGTTGGCGGCCTGGGCGGCAGTACTGACATCGCCGATGGCGACCTTGTACTTGCCTTTTTCCAGGTCGTGCCAGGTTTTAGGGCGTTCCTCTTCCTTCACCAGGTCCTTGTTGATGATGAAGGCGATGGTACCGGTATAGGCCAGCGCCCAGTGACCATCCTTGTCCTTGGCCCAGCCCGGTACCTGGTCCCAGGTGCTCGGTTTGTACGGCTGGCTCACGCCCTTGGCCACGGCAATCGGGCCGAAGGCGGCACCGACGTCACCGATATCGGCGCTGGCGTTGTCCTTCTCGGCATCGAACTTGGCGATTTCTTGGGCCGAGCTCATGTCGGTGTCGGTGTGCTTGAGGCCGTACTTGCTGGCCAGGTCTTCCCAGGTACCTTTCCAGTTGGCCCAGGCATCGGGCATGCCCACGCTGTTGATCGTGCCTTCTTTGCGGGCAGCGTCTTCCAGGGCCTTGAGGTCGGTGCCGGCGGCCATGGCCGAGGTACACAGGGCCATGGCCGAGCCGAGCAGTGACGCCATGAACAACTTTTTCATCCGAAGCTCCTTTGGGTGGGTGCCTTGCGCGATCGTTGTTATGAGTGAAGCCTTGCTTGGCGAACCTTTGGTCTAGGTCAGCAAACCTTGCGCCAAGGTAGGCCGGTTGCGTGACAATTTGATGTAAGGGAAGGGTTGAAGCAGGTGCTGCCATCTCCTGCGAATACAGCGTAGACCAGATCGCAAGCCCCGATTCCCAAGGCCTGGCCCGAATCTGGCAGTGCTCTGATGAAGTGTGTACAGCTGCTTTGTCACAGCATGTTCATCAGCCCTGCCTAGGCTTGCACTATTCTCCAAGTGCCCTGTTCTGGGGCTGGACTAGTCCAGATAGGTAACCCTTGATGCAGTCGACGCCACCGCGTGCGGTAACAGCCATCTGCCATGCCTTGCAGGAGCAGATCGAGCACGGCCTGCTGGCGCCGGGCGGCAAGCTGCCGGCCGAGCGCAAACTCAGCGAGGTGTTCGATACCACGCGTATCACCCTGCGCGAGGCGCTGGTGCAGCTGGAAGCCCAAGGGCTGATCTACCGCGAAGAGCGGCGCGGCTGGTTCGTTGCCCCCGAGCGGCTGACCTACGACCTGATCGAGCGTAGCCACTTTCACGCGATGGTGCGGGACCAGGGGCGGGAGGCCAGTACCGAACTGCTTTCGGCCCGGTTGCAGCCGGCATCGGCGGCCATTTGCGCGCGTCTGCACCTGCCGGCGCTGTCCAGCGTGATACGCATCTGCCGGTTGCGGCGTATCGATGGGCGGGCGGTGCTGTATGCCGAGCATTACCTCAACCCGCGTTACTTCCCCGACATCCTCGAACATGACCTGGCGCAGTCGCTGACCGAGATTTATGGGCGGGTCTACGGCATCCGCTACGGGCAGGTGTGCTTTGAAATCCTGCCCACGGCGTTACCCGTGGCTGCGGCCGCAGCCTTGAAGGTTTCCACCGGCAGCCCGGGGCTGCATATCACCCGGGTCAACAGTGACCAGCATGGGCACCTGATCGACTGTGACCTTGAGTATTGGCGCCATGATGCGATCCGCATCCGCGCCCAGGCCGGATAGCGGCTGCTGGCGATGGGCCTAATCGGTGGTCCCGCCGGCCTCTGCCATCGCGCCGCCACCCGCCGTCACCACCTGTACCGACAAGCGTGGCATCGCCAGGTCCAGCCCGGCTGCATCCAGCTGGCGCTTCAAGGCCAGGTTGAACGCCCGCGACACTTCCCATTGCTTGATGGGTGCGGTCTTGAAGCGTGCCCGCAGAATCGCCGAACCAGACTCGAAACTTTCTACCCCTTGCAGCTCAAGGGGTGACCAGATATTGCGGCGCATCAGTGGATCGTTGCGCAGTTTCTGCCCCACTTCGCGGATCAGCGTGATGGCCTGGTCGATGTTCATGCTGTGCGGGATGGCCACACGGAAGATCGCATAGCCGAACTCGCGCGAGTAGTTCTTGATGCTCTTGATCTCGCTGAACGGGATGGTGTGCACGATGCCATCGATGTCGCGCAGGCGCACGGTGCGGATGGTCAGGCCTTCAACGGTGCCCAGGTGGCCACCCACATCGACATAGTCGTCGATGGCCAGGGAGTCTTCGATGATGATGAACAGGCCCGTGATCAGGTCGGCCACCAGCGACTGCGCGCCAAAACCGATGGCCAGGCCGATCACCCCGGCACCGGCCAGCAGCGGCGTGACGTTCATGCCCATGTTGGCCAGGGCGACGATCAGCGCAATGATGAAAATCACCACGAACATCACGTTGCGGATCAGCGGCATCATGGTTTGCGCGCGGGCGTTGGCCAGGCCCCGGCGTGAACGCACCAGGGCGTGGTGCACGGCCGTGTCGGCCAGTATCCACACCAGCCAGGCGACAATCAGCGTGCCGGCCAGGCCCAGCAGGCGCAGGCTGACTTCATGCCCCTCACCTTCGGCGAAGCTGATCATCGACTGGCCCCAAACGCGCAGCCCCAGCTCGATGAACACCAGCCAGATGAACAGGTGCACCAGCACATAACCGAAGTTGCGCAGGCGCTCTGTGTATACCGCTTGCCGCTTGTTGGCGCGCTTGGGGTTGGCGGCGTGGCGGCGCACCAGGCCATTGAGCACCATGCACACCACCACCAGCACCGTGCACATCAGTGACTGGCGCAGCGCGGTGCTGGTGTCGCCGGCCGACACGAAGGTGGCGAACAGCGAGATCGCCACCAGGATCATCGCCGGTATGTACCAGAAGCTGCCAAGGATTTCGATGGTGTCGCTCAGGGTGCGCCGGGTCAGGCGCCGCGACAGTGGCTGGTTGCGGATCAGGTGGGCGATCGGGCGGCGGAAGCGCAGGATGAACAGCCCCGTGCACAGCGCGGCGATCACATTGGCCAGGGTGGCCAGGGCGTGCGCCAGGTGTGTACCAAGGGCGACGGTCAGGCGCGGGTCGCTCATCGCTTCGCCAAAGGCGGCGAAGCTGCCGATCAGCCACAGCGGCCGAAATGCCTGGTGGCGCAGGATGTGCAGCGCGCGGTGGCGGTGCGGGCCGTCGAGCAGCGAGAAGGCGATCACGCAGATGGCCGAAAAGCAGGTGCCTACCACCAGCGCATAGGCCAACACCATGGCCATGGACTTGCCGAGCGAGGAGGGCAGGGCAAAGCTCAGGTACACCGTGAACACCAGCGCCACCAGCCACGGCCCCAGCTTGCGCAGAGCGAAGCGCACCAGGTCCCAGGTGCGCGGGTGCTGTGGCAACTCCTCGGTCAGGCCGAAGCGCACACGCACCCGGTGGCCGATCCAGTTGAATGCATAGGCCAGCAGGCTCCACACGGCGATGATCGCGGCAAAGCCGAACAGGATCGCCGGCCACTGGTGCACGGGCACCACCAGTTCAGCCAGCTCCGCCTGGGCCTGGTCGATTTCCAGCGCCCACCGCTGGAACGGGCTGGCGTCGCCGCTGAACTGCTTCTCGAAATCATGCAGCGCACCGCCGATCAGGCCCAGCACGCCCTGCTCTACGGTGGGTTGCGACTGCTTGGTGGCATCGCGCAGCTTCTTCAGGTCGGCCAGCAGCTTGGCGCGTTGCTGGTCGTTCTCCAGGTTCTTGATCACCTCGTCCAGCGATTTGCCCAAAGGCTCGGTGGCTTCTGGCTGGGCCGGCGCACTGGAGCCAAGCAGGCCAGGCAGGCCGGCGGCCTGTACCGGGGAGATGAACAGAAACAGCAGCAGGGCAAGGCAACGCAGGAGGGCTGGCACCGGGAAATCTACCTCAGGTCAAACGATTGGCCGAGTGTAGAGGTTTATGTGGGGAGTTTCTCCAGGATCTTCCAGCAGGTGAGGCCGAAGATGCCCAAGGTGCCGATCCACATCATCAGCACACCGACGTCGCGCTCACGCAGGCTGAAGCCGATGGTCAGCAGCATCAGGAAACCGAACACGGGGACGAACAGGGACAGGAAAGGGGACATGACGGGCGATCCTTCTGCACGTGCGGGGGGGATGCTTTAAGCATAGTGGCTAGCTGGCGAAGCGGAATGACTTGTATCACATAATGTTTAATCGGTGGGGTTAAAGGTTCATATTTCCTACGCATCTATCAGACCAGTTTCCTACACAGGAATGCATCCCTTGGCCGATATAAGATTCACCACGGTGTGTGGGGATTTTTAGAAGGTTCGACGATGAGTGCAAAATCAGTACGCAACAGTTTATCGTTGTTGGCGGTGGCAGGGTTGAGCATTACTGCCCATGCCGAGAATAACTTGGCAACGGTGATTGTCGATAATAAAACAAGTGCCGCAGCCAGTTACACCTATGAGCACATGTCAGGTACGTCACAGCCGGTCATGGGTGAAGTGAATGCCCGCCAGAACAGAGTGTTTTTAGTTACAAGCTTTGCTGATTCAATTTGCAAATGCCTTATCACTACACGGTGAGGTTCACTATTCAATGAACCTCGCGGGGCGCCAGTGAAGGTGCCCCTCGATGAGCACCGAGGAACGCCCATGAAAATTTTCAGCGTTAATGCCACGCCTGTCGTACGCCAGGAAAACGTTCTGCTACCGCTCACAAAGTCGGAGGAGGGTACTGCACAACCAGGGTGCAAGGTGAGTTTGTCTGATGAGGCCCTTAACGACGCCAGAAACAAGGACGAGGTTCGAGCACTTCATGCACGGATCTATGGAACACCGTCGCTCGGGGATCGAATCAGTTATAGCTATCGAACACGGGGAGAAGAAAAATTCAAGAATGAACCGCCTCCAGAAAATTACACGCCTGAACAGGCTGAACGCCACCGGCAAGCCCTGGATTATCTGGTAGGTATCGAAAAACTCTCAGGGGTGGAGTCTCAGTTTGAGGAAAACCCGTTTTGGGGGTTGGACCGCGCTCATCTAGTGGCAATCGAGCAGGATGAAAACAGTTATACCGAAGTGGAACGTTATGCGGCAGCTAGAGCAAAAACAGCATTGGACAATATTTTCTTCACACGTCTCAGCGACCATGCCTATAACACAGGCGACCTAAGACCCGTGTTCAAGGGATATCTTGAGTATCTGGATAACTTGACCGACGTCGAACGCCTCAATTTTCCAGCCGATGAACGTGAACGGGTAGCCGGTCTTTTAGCTCGTGCGCAAAGCGAATCTGGCAGCCTCCCCGAAGGCTTCTCCCTCTGGCAATACATGAACTGGGCCCCTGAAGGCCGCCTCGACCTCGAAGCGCTGCTGAACCCCGCGCCTTAGTCGGCAACGCCCGCCCCCACTGAAGGGGCGGGCACTGCCGGCGGTCAGGGCAGTTCGCGGCTGCGGTAGAACGCGGTCAACACCTTCACCAGGTGCGCCAGATCCTGGCTGCCGCACAGTTCACGTATCGAGTGCATGGCAAAGGTCGGCAGGCCGATATCGACCGTGCGCACGCCCAGGTGGCTGGCAGTGATCGGGCCGATGGTCGAGCCGCAGCCCATGTCGCTGCGCACCACGAAGCTCTGCACCGGCACTTCTTCGGCCATGCACAGGTGGCGGAAGAAGCCGGCAGTTTCGCTGTTGGTAGCGTAGCGCTGGTTGTTGTTGACCTTGATCACCGGCCCTGCATTGAGCTTGGGCCCGTGGTTGCCGTCATGCTTGTCGGCGTAGTTGGGGTGCACGCCGTGGGCATTGTCGGCCGAGACCATGAGCGAGCGCTGGATGGTCCGCACGTAAGTGTCGCCGTCCGGCAGCAGGCGCTGCAGGGTCTGCTCGAGCATCGGGCCGTCGGCGCCGCAGGCCGAGCAGCTGCCGACTTCTTCGTGGTCGTTGCACACCAGCACGCAGGTTTCGTCACTGTCAGCGGCCAGCAGCGCCTGCAGGCCGGCGTAGCACGACAGCAGGTTGTCCAGGCGCGCCCCGGCGATGAAGTCACCGTTCAGGCCGATCAGTGCGGCGTCCTGGGTATCGTAGAAGCTCAGCTCGTAGTCCAGCACCACGTCGGCGTTGAGCTGGTGTTCACGGGCAAGCTGCTCGGTGAGCAGGGCGCGGAAGTCGATGCGCTCGTCGCCGGCCACCTGGGCCAGGATTGGTGGCAGTTCGTTCTGCGGGTTGATCTGCCAGCCTTCGTTGGCAGTGCGGTTGAGGTGGATCGCCAGGTTGGGAATGATGGCGATCGGCAGCTTGAAGTCGATCAGCTGGCTTTCGACCTTGCCATCACGCCGGAAGGTCACGCGGCCGGCCAGCGACAGGTCACGGTCGAACCACGGCGCCAGCAGGGCGCCGCCGTACACTTCCACACCCAACTGCAGGAACCCTTGGCGCTGCAGCTCAGGCTGCGGCTTGACCCGCAGGCACGGGCTGTCGGTGTGCGCACCGACCATGCGAATGCCACCCAGCAGCGGCGCTTGCTTGCCCAGGTTGATGGCGATGATCGAAGAATCGTTGCGGGTGACGTAGTAGCGGCCGCCAGGCACCGTGGCCCAACTGTCACGCTCGTCCAGGCGCTGGTAGCCGGCCGCCTCCAGGCGCAGGGCCAGGCTGGCGGTGGCGTGGAAGGGCGTAGGGGAGGCCTTGAGAAAATCGATCAGGCCGGTGTTCAGTGCTTCGCGCATAACTCACTCCAATTCGAGCTTCAAGCCGCAAGCTGCAAGCTTCAAGCAAGAGCAGGCCGCGGAGCAAGCTGCAACGCGATCTGTTCTGGCTTTTCTTGCAGCTTGTCGCTTGAAGCTTGCAGCTTAAAAAGGTGCAGGGCACTCGAACTTCAGCCGCTCACCGGAAACCGGGTGGGTGAAGCTCAACATGGCCGCATGCAGGCACAACCGCTCATGTGCCGCCAGCGCCTCGGGGTTGGCATACAAACGGTCACCGAGCAGCGGGTGCCCGATCGACAGCATGTGCACGCGCAACTGGTGCGAACGGCCGGTGATCGGCGTCAGCTCCACCCGGCAGTGGTCGCCGCAACGCTCGAGGATGCGCCAGAAGGTCAGGGCGTGTTTGCCTTGCTCATGGTCCACCACATGGCGGGGCTTGGTGGGCGGGTCGTAGCGCAGGGGCAAATCGATGCTGCCGCTGTCCAGCGCCGGTTGGCCCCAGCACAGTGCGGTGTAGGCCTTCTCGGTCTCGCGGTCGTGGAACTGGCGCGACAGCTCGCGGTGGCTGTCGGCATCGCGGGCCAGCAGGATGATGCCGGAGGTTTCCCAGTCCAGGCGGTGGACGATCAGCGCATCCGGGTAGCCGTTTTCCTGCAGGCGGGTGATCAGGCAGTCCTTGTTGTCATCGGCGCGGCCTGGCACCGACAGCAGCAGGGTCGGCTTGTTGACCACCAGGATGGCGGCGTCTTCATGAAGGATCTGGACGTTCGACAGCGGCATTGCGGGTTCTCGGTCAAATCGGGGAAAACCATTGGGGCCGCGTTGCGGCCCGTTCGCGACACAAGGCCGCTCTCTGTAGGAGCGGCCTTGTGTCGCGAACGGGCTGCAAAGCAGCCCCAATGATCAAGCCCGTTCGCTGTATCAGCGATCGGGCAAGGTGATGTTCAGCTCCAGAATCGAGCAACTGCCCTGGTTTTCCAGTTCGATGTGCACATCATCGCTGCCGATGTTCACATACTTGCGGATCACCTCGAGCAGCTCTTTTTGCAGGGCCGGCAGGTAGTCCGGTTCGCTGCGCTGGCCGCGCTCATGCGCCACGATGATCTGTAGACGCTCTTTCGCCACCGACGCGCTGCTCTGTTTCTGTCTGCCACGAAAGAAGTCAAAAAGGTTCATGGTTTATTTGCTCCCGAAAATGCGCTCGAAGAATCCCTTCTTCTGTACATCGATGAAGCGCATCGGCTTCTCTTTGCCCAGCAGGCGGTCGACCGCGTCGCTGTAGGCCTGGCCAGCATCGCTCTGATCATCGAGAATGACCGGGATACCTTGGTTGGACGCCTTGAGTACCGCCTGCGACTCCGGGATCACACCCTTGAGCTTGATCGACAGGATCTCTTCCACGTCGGCCACGCTCAGCATTTCGCCCTTGACGACACGCTCGGGGTGGTAACGGGTGATCAGCAGGTGCTCCTTGATCGGCTCTTCGCCGTTTTCAGAGCGGCGCGACTTGCTCGACAGGATGCCCAGCATACGGTCGGAGTCACGTACCGAAGACACTTCAGGGTTGGTCACGACGATGGCTTCGTCGGCGAAGTACATGGCCAGGTGCGCGCCTTTCTCGATACCCGCCGGCGAGTCGCAGATGACGTACTCGAACTGTGCTTTGAGGTCCATCAGTACCTTTTCGACGCCTTCCTGGGTCAGTGCGTCCTTGTCGCGGGTCTGGCTGGCGGCAAGTACGTACAGGTTCTCAAGGCGCTTGTCCTTGATCAGGGCCTGCTGCAGGTTGGCTTCGCCGTTGACCACGTTGACGAAGTCGTAAACCACGCGGCGCTCGCAGCCCATGATCAGGTCGAGGTTACGCAGGCCCACGTCAAAGTCGACGATGACCGTCTTGTGGCCGCGCAGTGCGAGGCCGGTGCCGATGGCGGCGCTGGTGGTGGTCTTGCCCACACCCCCCTTGCCGGAAGTAACGACGAGAATCTTGGCCAAGGTGTTTCACCCCTAAATAAGTCGGGACAGGCGTCCCAGCAAAATGCAAAAAAACGGCAACAGGTAAAAAAGTTGCTCTAAAAATGACGGCAAGTATCCGTTAAAGACGGGTGATGTTCAACACGTCACCGGACAGGCTGACTTGCACGCCGCCGCCCCACAGCGGGTCGCGGCGCAGGTCCTCGCAGACCTTGTACTGGCCAGCGATGGAGACCATTTCGGCGGTCATCTGCTGGCAGAAGATACGGGCCTTGGTGTTGCCTTTGATGCCGGCCAGGGCGCGGCCGCGCATGGCGCCGTACACATGGATGTTGCCATCGGCCAGAAGTTCCGCACCCGGGCTCACAGACCCTGTGACCACCAGGTCGCCACCCTGAGCATAGATCTGCTGGCCGCCACGTACAGGCGAAGTGATGATCCGGGTCGGGCGGATTTCCGGCTCTGCAGCGGGCGCCGGCGCCGGCTCGGGCTTTTTCACTTCCGGCTCCGGCTCCAGCGGCCGCTCACGGGCGCCGGAGGGCGGCAATACCGGCAGGTCGATGGCGATCGCGGCAGCGATGTCCTCGATGCGGTTGGCACGGATCGCCAGGGTTCGCAGGCCGTGGTGACGGCAGATGCGCATCAGCCCGGGCAGGTCGATCGCCCCTTCGTCGGCCGGCAGCTTGTCCAGCGCCAGCACCAACGGTGTGTTGCTGAAAAAATTGGGGGCTTGGGCCACTTTCGCCGCCAGCTGGCGGTCGAGGGCTTCAAGGTCGTTGCGCCCCAGCTCCAGCACAGTGATGGCGAGCATGCTGCCCTTGAGCTGGAACACGGAGGCGGTGTCGGGTGTGTGGTTTGGGCTCATGGTCTGCATAGACGGCTTGTTGCGGAAAAAGTGCCCTGACTTATAACGATAAGACCGGTTGGCCGCAACCGGCGCCGATCCGATGTAGAATGCTCGGCCTTTGACTTACCGGAAGCTTCAATGGAACGCCCGCGTTTTCGTCCCTATTTCCTTCACCCCAGGTTCTGGGGCCTGTGGCTGGGCCTGGGCCTGCTGTGGCTGGTGGTGCAGTTGCCCTACCGCGCCCTGTTGTGGCTTGGCGCTGCCCTGGGCGCGCTGATGTACCGGGTGGCCGGTGAGCGCCGACGCATCGCTGCACGCAACCTGGAACTGTGTTTCCCCGAGATGTCCGTCGACGAACGGCGCCGTTTGTTGAAGGCGAATTTCGCCTCCACCGGCATCGCCTTCTTCGAAATGGCCATGAGCTGGTGGTGGCCCAAGGCCAGGCTGGCGCGCCTGGCGCACATCGAGGGCCTCGAGCACCTGCAAGCCGCGCAGCAGGCCGGGCAGGGCGCGATCCTCATGGCCGTGCATTTCACCACCCTGGAGATCGGCGCCGCGTTGCTGGGCCAGGTGCACACCATCGACGGCATGTACCGCGAGCATGGCAACCCGCTGTTCGACTTCATCCAGCGCAGCGGCCGTGAGCGCCACAACCTCGATTCGCTGGCGGTGGAGCGTGAAGACGTGCGCGGCATGCTCAAACTGCTGCGTGCCGGCCGCGCCATCTGGTATGCGCCCGACCAGGACTACGGCGCCAAGCAAAGCCTGTTCGTGCCGTTGTTCGGCATCCAGGCGGCGACGGTTACCGCCACCACCAAGTTCGCCCGCCTGGGCAAGGCGCAGGTCATTCCCTTCACCCAGAAGCGCCTGGAGGATGGCAGTGGCTATCGCCTGGTGATCCACCCGCCGCTGGAAGGCTTCCCCGGTGAAAGCGAAGAGGCCGATTGCCTGCGCATCAACCAGTGGATCGAAGGCGTGTTGCGCGAGTGCCCGGAGCAGTACCTGTGGGCGCACCGGCGCTTCAAGTCGCGGCCTGAAGGTGCGCCGCGGCTGTATGACAAGAAAAAGCGCTGATCATGTGGGCGCCGGCCTGCCGGCGATGCGGCCAGCACTGGCGGTAAGAGATCCAGGGAGCAAGACATGGCCCCACCCCCGACTACCGGCCTGATCCTCTCTGGCGGCGGCGCCCGCGCCGCCTACCAGGTCGGCGTTCTGGCCGGCATCGCCGAGCTGCTGCCTGCCGGCGCAGCCAACCCCTTCCCGGTGATCGTCGGTACCTCGGCCGGCGCCATCAATGCTGTGACCCTGGCCAGTGGCGCAATGCGCTTCAGCGAGGCAGTGCAAAGGCTCACCGCCTTCTGGCAGAACCTGGGCAGCCACCTGGTGTTGCGCAGCGACTGGCCCGGTGTAATCCGCCAGGCCAGCCGCTTTGTCGGCCACAACCTGCTGGGGCTGGGTGGCCAGGCACCGGTTGCCCTGCTCGACAGCAGCCCGCTGCGTGGCCTGTTGCAGTCGCACATCGACCTCGATGGCATTACCCATGCCCTGGCCAGCGAGCAGCTGCGCGCGGTGGCGGTAACCGCATTCGGCTACGAGTCTGGCCAGGCGGTGACCTTCTACCAGGGCCGCGGCACCATCGACGCCTGGCTGCGCCACCGCCGCCTTGGTGTGCCCACGCCCTTGACCGTTGACCACCTGCTGGCCAGCTCGGCCATCCCGCTGCTGTTCGCCCCGGTGCGGCTCGGCGACGAGTATTACGGCGACGGCGCGGTGCGCCAGTCGGCGCCGATCAGCCCGGCCCTGCACCTGGGTGCCAGCCGCGTGCTGGTGGTCGGCGTCAGCGGCAACCCGCAGCGGCCAGCGCCGCCGCTGCCGACCCAGCGCGTGTTCAGTGGCCATCAGCCAAGCCTGGCGCAGATCGCTGGGCACATGCTCAACAGCACGTTCATCGACAGCCTGGAAGGCGATATCGAGCTGTTGCAGCGTTTGAACCACCTCAGCCGCCTGCTGCCGGCCCACCTGGATGCGCGACGCCTGGGCCTGGCGCCGATCGAGGTGCTGGTGGTGGCGCCCAGCCAGCCGCTGGACGAAATTGCCGCACGGCATCGGCGCGAGCTGCCGGCGGCGCTGCGCTTGTTCCTGCGTGGGCCGGGAGCGACGCGGACCAGCGGGGCGGGGGTGTTGAGCTACTTGCTGTTCGAAGCCAGCTATTGCAGCGAGCTGATCGAGCTGGGGCGGCGGGATGCGCTGGCCAAGCGGCGGGAGCTGGAGCAGTTTCTGGGGGTGTAATCGAACCTACGCGGCGCGTAGGAGCGGCCTTGTGTCGCGAAAGGGCCGCAAAGCGGCCCCATCGATAGTTGCAGCGCCGCTGAAAACCTGGGGCCGCTGTGCGGCCCTTTCGCGACACGAGGCCGCTCCTACAGCGGTTGTGCAAGCAGCACGTTACTCGGCAATCTGCAACTTGCGCGACTGGGTGTACACATACCGAACCTTCTCGTACTCGAACGGCGAGTTGAGCTGGCCGTAGCGGAATTTGGTGGTGTAGCGCTTGTCCACCGCGCGCAGCAGGAAGATTTCCGGATGATCGGTGCTGACCTCGGCCATGTTCAGGTAATTGATCGCCTGTTCGCCAGCGTAATCCACCACCACCCCGGTGGTATCGCGCAGGTTGGACGGCCCAAGCACCGGCAGCATGATGTATGGCCCATCAGGCACGCCATAGAACCCCAACGTCTGGCCAAAATCCTCGCTCTGGCGCGGCAGGCCCATCTTGGTCGCCGGGTCCCACAGCCCACCCACACCGATGATGGTATTGAACATCAGCCGTGCGGTGATCTCTGCCGAACGCTTGGCCTTGAGCTGCAGCACGCTGTTGAACAGGTTCGGCACATCGCCCAGGTTATTGAAGAAATTGCTCACCCCGGTACGCACGAACCTGGGCGTCACGTACTGGTAGCCATCCACCAGCGGCAGCAGCACCCACTGGTCCAGGCGGTAGTTGAAGTGGTAGATGCGCCGGTTCAGCGACTCCAGCGGGTCGTATATGTTGAGCGCCGCCAGGGTGGAGCGCTCGAATTCGCGCTGGTCCAGGCCTGGGTTGAATTTCAGCTCGCGCAGCGGGTCGGTGAAGCCGTCGGCTTCGGGGGCCAAGGGTTCGGCGGTTACTTGAGGATCGGACTCGATCACGCTGGTGCGCGGCGCGGTTTCCGCGGCCAGGGCATTGCCGGCAACCAGCAGGGCGGTGGCGAAGAGGAATTTGTTAACCACGGAAGAACTCCAGCATGGCGTCGCTGTTGACGCGGTAGTTGAGGTTGCCGCAATGGCCGCCATGGGGGTACAGGGTCAGGCGCTCGCCGAACACCTTGCGCAGGAAGCCGATATCGCCAGGGCCGAGGATGACATCATCGGCATTGTGCATCACGGCGATTTTCGGGCTGTCGCGCAGGTAGTCCTCCAGCGCGTACAGGCTCACCTGGTTGACCAGTTGCAGGATGCTGTTGCCGTCGGTGCGGGCGCGCCACATCGGGATCACCTGCTCGGTCATGTAACAGTCGAAGTCGCACTGCAGGGCACGCTTGAAGAACGGCGTAAGGCTGCTGCCCTCGGTGATCGGGTACTTCGGCGGGATGATCAGGCCACGGCGGTTGATCAGGTCCGACGTGAAGGCGATGTCGGCCGCCGAGAAGCGGAACGAGGTGCCGATCAGCATCGCCATCTGTTCGTTGGACAGGTGCTGGCGCGACTGCTGGAAGTCATACAGCAGCGCCTCGTTGAGGTCGATGTAGCCCTTGTCCTGGAAATAGCGGGTGAGCTTTTCCAGCATCAGCTCATAGAACGTGGTGCTGCGGTCGATGCCTTTGACCTGGGTCTGCACCAGTTTGTCGAGGTTGTTGATCGAGGTGTACAGGTTGACCGGCGGGTTGAGCAGCAGCACACGCTTGAAGTTGAAGCTGCGGCGGGTTTCATCCAGGTGGCTGACGAACGCCGCGTCCAGCGCGCCCAGGCTGTAGCCGGTGAGGTAGTACTCGCTGATCGGCAGGCGCGGGTGCTGGGCACGTACGGCTTGCATCACCCGGTACATGTCTTCGGCGTCTTCCCGGCTGATGCCCGGGGTGGCGAAGCGCGAGGCGGCGCTCATGAAGTCGTAGCTGGTCGGCGACGACAGCTGAACCACATGGTAACCGGCCTGGTAGAACAGTTTTTTCAGGTATTCGTTGATGGTGCTCGAATACGGCGCGCCGGTGCCGGCGATGATGAAGATCAGCGGCGCTTCATGGTCCTGGCGAGCCAGGCGGTACTTGAGCTTTTTCACTGCCCAGAAGTTGTCGGGCAGGGTGAATTCACGCTCCGGGCGCAAATTGAGGCTGTAGTCGCTCTGGTCGATCTCGTCGTCGCTGGGCAGCGTCGGGCGCTGATCGGGCGGCGTCGTGGCGATCGTCGCCTCGAACGGGTTGGTCAAGGGGAAGCCGTAGGTTGCGGCGTCGATGTCGCGCGCAGAAGCGGCCACAGCCATGAGCAGGCCGCCAAGAAGGGCGGCTAGGCGCCAATATCGAAGCATGTAATCCCCCAGAAAGAACGCGAGCAAGGTACTGCGCTACGCAGGCTAGGACCACAAGTGCCTTGGCAAAGTTGCCAAGTGCGGTGGCCTTTGGTGTGCTTGTTATCTGCAACATAGCTGCAGATTGTGATTTTGCCTTACAACGGGCCTTGGGCGATCATGGATCGTTTCGATTACTGCTATTGGAGAACGGGATGTCTCGTACCTTGCCGGCTGCGCTGCTCTTGCTGTTTCTCGCCTTGTGGCTGGCTGCAAGTTACGGCGTGCGCTACGGGTTGATGGAAGATGCGCAGTGGGTCGGCCTGTGCGCCGTGCCGGGTGAGCACTGGCAGTGCCAGGTGCGCTCGATGCTGGGGCTGGGCATTCACTTTCAGGTGATGGCCTGGGCTGGGCTTGCGCTGGCGTTGCTGGCGCAGGTGCTTGGCGGGCGCAGCGGTTGGTGGCTGGCGGTGTTGGCGCTGGTGTTCGGCATCCCGGCGCTGGTGCTGTATACCGCCAGCATTGCTGTATTTGTGGTGGTGCTGGCGGGGTTACGGCTGGTACGGCAAGCGCGTCGCGCCTGACAGGGGCTGCCGTGCAGCCCATTCGCCGGCAAGCCGGCTCCCACAGGAGTTGCACCGTACTTGAGGGCGGCGCTTTACCAGTGGGAGCCGGCTTGCCGGCGATGCAGGCACCTGGGTATCAAGCCTTGCGCACCCGCAAACTCCGCCACAACGCCGCAGCCATCAGCACACTGACCACCGCCCACCCCCAGGCCTGCTGATTCTCCAGCCCTTCCTTGTACAGCTGCGGCATCACGCCAGCCCCGACGATAAACGCCAGCAACGCCACCTCCGCCCGTGCTGCTACCACCGGGCGCAGCAGGTAAACCAGCGCCGGCAACGCCAACGCCGCGGTAGGGAAACTGCGATAACGCGGGTCGAACACCATCGCCAGCATGCTCACTGCCGCGGCAAAGCCTGCCGCCAGCAATAGCCACCCTGCGCGCGCCTCGAGCCAGGCAAACACACGCTCCCGCCAGCCAGCCCGGCGCGCCAACGCAAGTACCGCATGGGCCAGTACCATCAGGTTCAACCCCGCCAGCAACGCCGCCCACAGCCATTCCCCGGCAAACCTTGCGTGGGTCCGCATCAATTCGCCCCACAGCCCCAGGCAGCCAGCGCCAAACGCCGCCAGCAACGGCAACAGCAACGCCCCGGTCGCGGTGCCAGGGCGCCCTGCGAACACCAGCATCACTGCCATCAACACCGCGCTTGCCAGCAACCACTGGGGCCAGTGGTGCAGGTTGCTCACCGGGCCCTCGAGTACGCCTTTGTCCTGCCGGTCGGCATCGTACAGGCCCCAGTAGCCGCCCACCGCGCCTTCGCTGACGCGCTTCCAAGGCTGGTCGAAGGCTTCGATCAGGTTGTAGTGCCAGCCATTGGCCTCGGCCATGGCGACGAAACCGCGGATGAACCGCGCCTCGTTGGCCCGGCTGGGCACAGCGGTCTCGCGCTGGCGGCCTTCGCTGGGCCAGCCGGTCTCGCCGATGAAGATATCTTTGGGCGCAAAGCGCGTGCCGAACACCCGACGCACATCAGCGACATGCGCCAGGGCATCTTCGATACCGCGCGGGTCATCCTCCCAGTAGGGCAACAGGTGAATGGTCAGGAAGTCCACCGCTGGCGCCACCTGCGGGTGCTGCAGCCAGAACTCCCAGACATCGGCATAGGTCACCGGCACCTTGACCTGGCTTTTCACTTTGCCGATCAGCGCGGCCAGGCGCTCGCCCGTCACTTCCTTGCGCAGCAGCGCCTCGTTGCCCACGATCACTGCACTGACCACGTCCGGGTTGGCGTTGGCGGCGGCGATCAGCAAGTCCACTTCCTTGTCGGTATCGGCCGGGTTGGCATTGACCCAAGCCCCGAGCATCACCTTCAGGCCATGCTTGCGCGCCAGTGCCGGAATCGCTTCAAGCCCGGTCATGGAATAGGTGCGGATGCACTGAAATCGTTCGGCCAACAGCGCCAGGTCGGCGTCCATGCGCGCCGGGCGCAAGCGAAAAGGCTGGTCGAAAGGCGACTGGTCCTTGTCGAACGGGGTATAGGAGGCGCACTGCAATTTGTGCGTGGGGCTGGCGGCGTCCGGCAGCAGGATCGGCTTGCCGAGCGAGTACCAGAGCGCCCCAAGCCCTGCAAGGGCAAGCAGGCAGGCGAACAGGTACAGCGGCAGCAACAGGCGGGCAGGGCTGGGCATCAGGCGGTCCATCGTCAGGCGCAAAACGTTAGATAGTAGCCCGGCGCCAATCCTTTGGCATGCAAGGATCGCGCAGAATGGTGCAGGCAGACGCCGCTAATGGCACAGTGCTGTCGCAAAGGCATCGGGTACAGGTCGCAGTGGGAGCAGGTCACGCTTTGTTGCAGGAACATCATGCAATCTCCGAGACCTGACGAGGGGATGCTTTGATGGCAACTTTGAAAAAAATGCGACGACTCTTGGGGGCGGGCACCGCCCTGGTACTGGCCATGAGCGCTGCGCAGGCGATGGCCAAAGAAGTGAGCATCGGTTACGTGGATGGCTGGGCCGACAGCGTGGCGACCACCAACGTGGCCGCCGAAGTGATCAAGCAGAAGCTCGGCTACGACGTCAAACTGCAGGCCGTGGCCACCGGCATCATGTGGCAGGGTGTGGCCACCGGCAAACTCGACGCCATGCTCTCGGCCTGGCTGCCGGTGACCCACGGTGAGTACTGGACCAAGAACAAGGACAACGTGGTCGATTACGGCGCCAACTTCAAGGATGCCAAGATCGGCCTGATCGTGCCGGAGTACGTCAAGGCCAACAGCATTACCGACCTCAAGACCGACGAAAGCTTCAAGCAGAAGATCGTCGGCATCGACGCAGGCTCCGGGGTGATGCTCAAGACCGACCAGGCCATCAAGGACTACGGCCTTACCGGCTACAAGCTGCAGGCAAGCTCCGGCGCAGCGATGACCGCCGAACTGGGCCGCGCCTACGGCAAGCAGCAGTCCATTGCAGTGACCGGCTGGGTGCCGCACTGGATGTTCGCCAAGTGGAAGCTGAAGTTCCTCGAAGACCCCAAAGGCGTTTATGGTGCCGCCGAGACGGTCAACAGCATCGGCAGCAAGGAACTGGCGACCAAAGCGCCGGAAGTGGCCGAGTTCCTGAAGAAGTTCAGCTGGCAGTCCAAGGACGAAATTGGCGAGGTGATGCTGGCGATTCAGGAAGGCGCCAAGCCTGAAGCGGCGGCGAAGGATTGGGTGGCCAAGCATCCGGACCGAGTCAAGGAATGGACTGGCAAGTAACGAATCAAACTTTTTGAAGCGGGGCTGCTGTGCAGCCCTTCGCGACACAAGGCCGCTCCTACAGGCGTTATGCGCTGTAGGAGCGGCCTTGTGTCGCGAAAGGGCCGCACAGCGGCCCTGCTTTGTTACTTATTCTGTAAAACACCGTTGCATCTAAGACTAAGGTCGTCTGGTTGGCGTTCAAAGGCAGCATAAAGTGACGGTGTGGGTTCCATCCCCTATCTGTGCTGCTAGGACAAAAACAATGAACGACAGCATTTACCTCTCGATACAAAACAGCCCCCGCTTCAAGGAGCTGGTGACCAAACGCGAACGGTTCGCCTGGATTCTCTCGGCGATCATGCTCGGCCTGTACTGCGCCTTCATCCTCCTGATCGCCTACGGTCCTCATCTGCTGGGCGCCAAGCTCAGCCCTGAGTCGTCGATTACCTGGGGCATCCCCCTGGGCGTCGGCCTGATCATTTCGGCATTCGTCCTGACCGCCATCTACGTGCGCCGCGCCAACGGCGAGTTCGATGAGCTGAACAAGGCCATCCTCAAGGAGGCGCAACAATGATTCGTCACACCAAAGCCTTGGCCGTACTGGCCTGCGGCGTTTTCGCACCCGCCGTGTGGGCAGCCGATGCCCTGACCGGCGAGGTGCAGAAACAGCCGCTGAACGTTGCAGCGATCGCCATGTTCGTGGCCTTCGTCGCCTTCACCTTGGGCATCACCTACTGGGCCTCCAAACGCAATAAGTCGGCAGCCGACTACTACGCTGCCGGCGGCAAGATCACCGGCTTTCAGAACGGCCTGGCGATTGCCGGCGACTACATGTCGGCAGCGTCGTTCCTGGGTATTTCCGCGCTGGTGTTCACCTCTGGCTACGACGGCCTGATCTACTCGATCGGCTTTCTGGTCGGCTGGCCGATCATTCTGTTCCTGATCGCCGAACGCCTGCGCAACCTGGGCAAATACACCTTTGCCGACGTGGCCTCCTACCGCCTGGGGCAAAAGGAAATCCGTACCCTGTCGGCCTCCGGTTCGCTGGTGGTGGTGGCGTTCTACCTGATCGCGCAGATGGTCGGCGCCGGCAAGCTGATCGAGCTGCTGTTCGGCCTGGACTACCATGTGGCGGTGATCCTGGTAGGTATCCTGATGTGCCTGTACGTGCTGTTCGGCGGCATGCTGGCCACCACCTGGGTACAGATCATCAAGGCCGTACTGCTGCTGTCCGGTGCCAGCTTCATGGCACTGATGGTCATGAAGCACGTGGGCTTCGACTTCAACACCCTGTTCTCCGAAGCGATCAAGGTGCACAGCAAGGGTGAGGCGATCATGAGCCCGGGCGGCCTGGTCAAGGACCCGATCTCGGCCTTCTCGCTGGGCCTGGCGCTGATGTTCGGTACCGCCGGCCTGCCGCATATCCTGATGCGCTTCTTCACCGTCAGCGACGCCAAGGAAGCGCGCAAGAGCGTGCTCTACGCCACCGGCTTCATCGGCTACTTCTACATCCTGACCTTCATCATCGGCTTCGGCGCGATCCTGCTGGTCAGCACCAACCCGGACTTCAAGGACGCCGCCGGCGCCCTGCTGGGCGGCAACAACATGGCTGCGGTGCACCTGGCCGATGCCGTGGGTGGCAGCATCTTCCTCGGCTTCATCTCGGCGGTGGCGTTCGCCACCATCCTGGCGGTGGTTGCCGGCCTGACCCTGGCCGGTGCCTCGGCGGTGTCCCACGACCTGTACGCCAGCGTATGGCGCAAGGGCAAGGCCAACGACAAGGACGAGATCCGCGTCTCGAAGATCACCACCATCGCCCTTGGCGTGCTGGCGATCGGCCTGGGTATTCTGTTCGAGAAGCAGAACATCGCCTTCATGGTCGGCCTGGCGTTCTCCATTGCCGCCAGCTGCAACTTCCCGGTACTGCTGCTTTCGATGTACTGGAAGAAGCTGACCACCCGCGGCGCCATGATCGGCGGCTGGCTGGGCCTGGTGAGTGCAGTGACACTGATGATCCTTGGCCCGACCATCTGGGTGCAGATCCTCGGCCACGAGAAGCCGATCTACCCGTACGAGTACCCGGCGCTGTTCTCGATGCTGATTGCCTTCGTCGGTATCTGGTTCTTCTCGGTCACCGACAAGTCCAAGGCGGCTGAAAACGAACGCGCACTGTTCTTCCCGCAGTTCGTCCGCTCGCAAACTGGCCTGGGGGCCAGCGGGGCGGTTTCGCACTGACATAGAGCGCAAAAAACACAACGCCCCGCCAGTCGGGGCGTTGTGCATTGTGCAGTGTCATTTTGCCTTCGCTCGGAAATTTCCGAAGCTCCCTCGGAAGCTTCCTGATTATCCCGCCCCATGCTTCCCGAATACTTCTCCTCACCCGCCGGGCCAACCCGGCAGGCCTGTTACCTTCAAGGAGAAACCATTCGTGAAACGCACGTTACTCGCCCTTCCCCTGGCCCTGATGTTCGCAGGCGCCGCCCATGCCGTCGACCCGATCGAGAAGCAGGTGCAAATCGTCGCCCAGGTGCCCACCGACGCGTTCTACGTCGAGCCCGTGGGTGGCAACTGGATGAACGACCCGCAGGAAATGGCCTGGAATTCCTTTCAAGGCAAGCTCGACCCGATTCGCAAGCAACTGCAGGTCAAGAGCACCATCGGCCCGATCAGCGCCTACCTGGTATCGCCTGCAGTGATCGCCAACGGCAGCAACAACATTGGCCTGGACGTCACGGTCGGTGACACCGTGTTGCAAACCACCCCGGCCGAAGTGGTCAGTGCCACCCAGGCGGCACCGGGCGCGGTCATCGGTTTCCAGGTCGAGGCCCAGCCGGCGCCAGGCACCGGTTATGAGCCAGGCAGCTACCAGGGCCTGGTCAGCATGATCTTCGAAACCGCCGCCCCTTAAGGCTCCGTTCACCTCCAGTGCCTGCCCGGGCCCTCGCCAACGGCGAGGGGCGGGCAGGTCATGCCTGTAAGCGATACCCATGTCCCGACATTCCTCCTCCGCCGTCTTGCGCTGCTGGCTGCCACTGGCTGCCAGCATGGCCTTGTGGGCCGGCATGAGTCATGGCGCGGCCAGTGCCCTGGGGCCGGTCGCAGGCCTGCCGCGCGAGTTCGAGGCGCATTTCTTCGATGTGCCGTTGGCCGTACGGGTCGACCTGGACGGCCGTTACCTCGGTGATGCCATGGTGGTGCTCAGCCGCGACCAGCGGGTGCAGTTGCTGGAATTCACCGAAACCTTCGACAGCCGCGAGCCCGAGAGCCTGCGACGATGCTGGCGCGAGCGCCTGGCCGATGGCAGGCCCCTGGGCGACTGCCAGGCAGACTGCCCGGAAGGCTTGCGTGCGATTCATTACAGCCTGGCCAATTCGCAGCTGTCGCTGCTGACCGACCGTGCCGAAGTGGCCGCTACTGCCGAACGTTTTCATCGCCTGCCGGAGCAGGGCAGCCACGGCCTGTTGCTGCGCAACCAGCTCAACCTGGTCAATGATGGCGTCGCCACCAGTGGCCGCTACGCCTTGCAGGGCCAGGCCAGTGTCGGCCAGTGGACAGCCCTGGCCGACGGCCAGCTCGACCGCGGCAGCGACAGCCGCGAGGGCACCCGCTACCGGGTCGACCAGCTGTATGGCGAGCGCCTGGTCGAGGACCATTTCTACCGCCTGGGGTACTTCACCCCCAGCGCCCAGGGCCTGACCCGCCAACCCAGGCTGATGGGCGCCAGCCCTGACACGACCCTGGGCCTGATGTTCGGGAGCAGCGACAGCCTGCTCATCGACAGCGCCGCGCCCAGTGCCACGCCCATCCATGTCACACCCAGCCGCCCGGCCGTGGCGCAGATCTACCGCAACGGTGTGCTGATCAACAGCCAGCCGGTGCAGCCAGGGTTGCAGACCCTCGATACCAAGGTGCTGCCCGGCGGCATCTACGAGGTCGAAGTACGTCTGGTCGAGGACGGCCAGGTCAGTTCGCGCAGCCAGGCATTCGTCTACAAGCCCGGCAACTGGCGCAGTACCGACGCACCTTGGCGTTACAACCTGTATGTCGGGCGCCAGAGCAGTGAGCTCAGCAATTGGCAGGCCGTGCATGACGACACCCTGGCGGCGGGCGTGCTGGCCAACTACCTGCTGCACCCAAGGGCAATCGTCGGTGTGTCCGCTCAGCGGCTCGACGATGCCATGCAATACGGCACCTCACTGGACTGGGATGTGCGCGACCGGCTCAAACTCTATGGCAACCTGTTCCAGGCCCAGGGCCATGGCAACGGCTTCGACCTGCAACTGATCCATGCCTACGCGAGCGGCTCGCTGGTCGCAAGCCACAGCCGCACCTGGCTGGCGCAGCCCGGCAGGGACTACCTTGGCAATGCACCTGCACGGCCATTCACCCGGCGCCAGACGCAATCATCGCTGTCCTTGAACCATCGCCTGGACCCTCGCAATACCGCCAGTGTGCGTGTGTCGCACAGCAGTGGCAGTGATGCCGGCATCGGCATCGATCTGGGGTGGGCCTATTACGGGCGTTTGTTTGGCTCTGACGCCAACTGGCGCTTGTCGCTGTTCGATCGCCCGGGCAACAGCGGTACCGGTGATGCGCGCAACCGTGGCATCAACCTGAGCCTGAGCATGAGCCTGGGCGACGGCGGCCGACGTTTGTCCGCCAGCATCGGCAGCCGCACCTCGCGTGACGGCGGGCGTGACCTCAATACCTCGCTGGGCTATCGGCAGGATGTAGAGATCGGCCCATTGCGCAGCATTGGCGCCACCCTCAGCGCCGACCGCTACGGCACGGGGCTGGGGGCCGATACCCAGTTCGAGAACCCGTTCATGCAAGGTGACGCTTACCTGCAGCGCTCCTCCTACAACGGCGAATTCACCGGTGGCCTGAACCTGCAAAGCCTGCTGGCCGTGGGTGCCGGCAAGGCGGCAGTGAGCGGCCAGCCCCTGGGGCACCAGGCCGCGTTGATCGTCGATGTGGACACCGACATCGACGGCCTCAGGTTGCGTGCCGACGATGCCATGGGCGTCAACCTGCATGCCGGGCGCAACATCATCCCGGTCACCGCCTACAAGCCCGGGCATGTGCAGTTCGATTTCGACGGGAGCGAGGCGACCGCCGCCGTGATACAGCCATCGAGCGTTGACTACCACCTCAACCGCGGGGGCATCGACTACCGCCAGGTTCGTGTACTGCGCACCGTCACCGTGCTGGGGCGCCTGCTCGATGGCCAGGGCCTGCCGTTGCGTGGCGCCCAGGTGATCAACCATGCCAGCCGCAGTGTCAGCGAGGCCGATGGCTTTTTCGCGGTGGAAATGAGCGAAGCGGCACCGACCCTGGAAATTCGCCAGCGCGGGCAACCGCTCTGTCTCGTACGCCTGGACCTGGAAGGCCTGACGCGTGAAGGCGACGTGCTGCTGGCCGGCGACCAACAGTGCCAGCCCGAGATTGCATCGCGATCTTCGTGAGTTTCGGAATTTTCCTACTGCTTTAGCCGTGGCCGACGGGTTGCGCACGGCAATACCCTTAATCAAATCACCAGGGAGCTTCGCCACATGAAAATGCTTTCTCTATCGGCCTTCGTCCTGCTGGCCATGCCACTGGCTGCCGTGGCCACCCCCGAACTGAACGTTGGCGGATTGTACGATTACCTCGACGGTGACAGGAGCACCCTGCTCAAGCGTGTGCGCAACAGCGGCGACAGCACGGCGTTCGTCAAGGTCAGCGTCGCCGAGCTGGTCTATGACGATGCCGGGGTGGCCCACGAAATCGATACCGACGGCCTGGCCCTGGAGCAGCGCGGCCTGGTCGCCAGCCCGGCGCGGTTGATCGTGCCGGCCCACGGCATGCAGGCCGTGCGCCTGTTGTACCGTGGCCCGCGGGACCAGGAGCGTTACTTCCGCCTGCGCTTCATGCCAGTGCTGCCGGAATTGGGTGACGGTTTTGCCGTGGACGAACAGGAGGCGGCGCAGTACCGCGACGGCCTCAGGGCGGGGGTAAACCTGCTGGCCGGCTATGGCTCGCTGCTGTTCGTACGGCCTGCGCAGGCACGCTTCAACACGCCGGTGCGGCGTGAAAACGGGCAACTGACTGTGGTCAATGAAGGTAACTCCACCGTGGTTCTGGACCGCTTCCGTCAATGCCTGATGGCAGGGGAACAGTGTGAGCCCGCGACCAAGCATCACCTGCTGCCAGGCCGTAGCCGGCAGTTCGAGGGGCACTCGCAAAAGGTGCACCAGTTCGAGCTTCACGAAGGACGTGATCATAAAGTCATGGTGGTGAAGGGGTAAACGTGATGGTTCATCTGATGCGATTTTGCCTGGCATGGGTGGTAACGGCGTGGTTCATGCTGCTGGCCCCAAGTGCCCAGGCACTTGATGTCACGGTGTCGGCGCAGTATCTGGGCAAAGGGTCGGGGCAATTCGAAAACACGACGCCTCCTGCATTGTTCTGCCGCAGGTTTGCCTATCGCTGTACCAACAATGACGTGGTCGATCTGCCCCTGACCTACACAAAAGAGGTGACTACCGTCTCACCACGGGCAAAGTTTTTCATCCAGATGCCGGGCCGGCGCCAGGTCGATGTCTTCCACGAAGTTACCGGTGAGCCGCACACAGTGTCGTTCGAGTTCACAGGGGTCAGCCAGAAAACGGGGGGCGTGCCCTGGTATGAGAGTCCTACGTACAACGCTGTCGTGCAGGGTGGTTGCACCCGTGTAGCGTCCATTGGCAATCCACCCTGGGTATTCTTCCTCTGGGACATTACCAACCCGACAGCGCCTGCCGGCTGTCACTCATTGAATTCCCGGAATGGGCCTGATTATCACGGGTTCATCGACGTGACTGACATGGGCGTGTCTTACAACCTCCGGATGCCTGCCCCATTTCGCATGAAAACCGGGCTCTATCGAGGAAGCATCAAATACAGCGTTGGCCCTGGCGGCGACTTCGACTTTGGTGATGGCGTTACTGCACTCAATACCAACAGCGTCACAATCAACCTCGTGCTCGACGTCCAGCATGCCTTCTTTTTCGAGTTTCCGCCGGGTACTGACCGCGCCGTGCTGGAGCCTCGCGATGGCTGGCAGCACTGGCTTGCGGGGGGCAGTGTGCCGCAGCGTCTGTATAGAGACTTGCCATTCAGGCTGTCATCCTCTGGCCCGTTCAAGGTTTACAAGCTGTGCCAGTACGATATCGACGCCCGGTGCGCAATCACCAACGACAAGGGCGATCAAGTACCTGTCCTGCTGTCCCTGAGCTTGCCCGCCGGCATCCAGCACCGAGGTCAGATGGTCGAAAGGCTTGCGCTACCGACGGGGCGTGCTCAAGCGCTGCAGTTCGAAGCAGTGCAGCCCACCCTCAACCGCCCTGGCCAGATGCACTTTGAAATAGCCAAGGAGGATGTGCGTCGTATGTTACCTAATACCGGCAGTACCTATACCGGGCTGGCCACCGTGGTGTTCGATGCCGAGTTGTAGGCAGCGAGCAGAATTACAAAGGAGTGCATCATGCCCACAGCGCTGGTGGTCGACGACCACCCATTTATCCGTGCCACGGTCTGCCAGTTGCTGCGCCAGCAGCAGGTCGAAGTGGTTGGCCAGGCCGACAACGGCATCGATGCGGTGCGCCTGGTGCGCGAGCTGGCGCCGGATCTGGTGATCCTCGACATCGCCATGCCTGGCCTGGACGGGCTGGAGGTCATCAGCCGCATCCAGGCCTGCAGCCGTCCGAGCAAGGTCGTGGTGCTGACTTCACAGTTGGCCGTGGCCTACTCGTTGCGCTGCCTGCAGGCGGGGGCAGCCGGCTACGTGGCCAAGACCGATGACCTGGATGAACTGGGCAAGGCGGTACGTGCTGCGCTGTCGGGTTTTACCTACTTCCCCGCAGTGGCCTTGAGCTCGGTGCACAAACAGGACCTGCAGGCCACCGAGCCGCAGTGTATCGCCAGCCTGTCCGACCGTGAGCTGATGGTGTTGCAGTACCTGGCCCGCGGCCTGAGCAACAAAGCCATCGGCGAGGCCATGCTGCTGAGCAACAAGACCATCAGCACCTACAAGACGCGCCTGCTGGAAAAGCTCAGGCTCAACTCGCTGATTGACCTGGCGGATTTCGCTCGCCGCAATCAGCTGATCTGAATTTCGCCCCGCGTGCCCTTACGTGCCTTGCTCCTGGCGTTGCTCTGTTTCGTGCTGACACTGCCAGCGCTGGCCAGGCCGCAGTTGCACGCGCGGGCCACCCTGGACGGGCCCCGCCACGAGCCCAATGAAGCAGGCATACGCTGGTTGTGGGCGCGCCGCTCGCTGCGTTTGGGCGTGCTGGCCCAGGACAATCCGCCCCTCGACATCCTCGGCACCGGCAGCGCCTATGAAGGCATTACCGCTGATTACGCCGGGCTGCTGGGCGAACAGTTGAACCTGCAGGTGCAGGTGCAGGTTTTCGAAGCGTTCGCCGAGGCGCATGCGGCATTGCGTGCAGGCGAGGTCGACCTGCTCGGCTCGGTCACCAGCCGCCAGGCGCTGGACGCGGGGTTGCGGCTGTCACGGCCTTACGCCGAGGATTGCCCCTTGCTGCTGGCGCGTGAGGCGCGCGGCCGTGAACGGGTCGATGACACGCACGGCCTCGACCTGGTGATGGTCCAGGGCTATCGCAGCCTGGAGCAGGTCCGCGAACGCTACCCTCAGGCACGTGTGCAAACCCACCTTTCTCCGTTCGATGCCCTGGCGACGTTGGCACTCGGGCATGCCGACCTGTACTTGGGCAATGCCTTGGCGGCCCGCTACGCGTTGGGCCGCGGCCAACTTGCCGGTGTCGAGGAAGTCGGCCACGCCGGGCTGCCCCGGCAGGGCATCGGTTTTGCCATGCTCAATGGCGATACGCCCTTGCCGGGGCTGGTCGATGCCGCCCTTGGCAACCTCACCGAGCGCCAGCACCAGCGCATTCGCGAACGCTGGAGCCCACTGGGCGCCGCCGCGCAGCGGCCAGTGCCGCTGCAGTTGAGCGAGGCCGAGCAGCGCTGGTTGCTCGACAATCCAAGTGTGCAGGTGGCGATGGACGAGCAGCTGTTGCCGCTGAGCTTTCGCGATGGCAAGGGCCAATGGCGGGGCCTGAGCCTGGATGTGCTGCAACTGATCAGCCGGCGCACCGGGCTGCGTTTCGAGGTGCAGGCTGGCGGCACGCTGCAAGGCATGCTCGAACAACTGCGCGAGGGCGAGGTGCAACTGATTGCCGGCCTGCCGCGCAGCCCAGCCCTGGAGCGCCAGGTGTCCTTCAGCCGTGCTTACCTCAGTGCCTCGCGGGTACTGGTGACGCGCGATGCACCGCAGGCTCCTGGCAACCTCGAGCAACTGGCCGGGCGACCGCTGGCACTGGTGTGGGGCAGTGCCCTGCATGAAATGCTTGGCCAGCATTATCCGCAGGTTGTGCCAATGGCCGTGGCCAGCCCCGTTGAAGCCTTGCGCGCCGTGGCTCGCGGCAAGGCGGCCGCCGCCGTGCTGACCCTCGATGACGCGCGAGCACTGATCGCGCGTGGCTACCCGGGCCAGCTCAAGATCAGCGCCAGCCTGCCGCTGCCGCCCGCGCATTTCGCCCTGGCCAGCGCCCGCGGGGCGGTTGAACTGCAGGGCATACTCGACAAAGCCCTGCTCAGCCTGTCACCGCACGAGATTGACGGCCTGGTGCGTCGCTGGCGCAACCCGATGATCGTCGCTGACGGTGTGTGGCAACGTTACCGCGGCCGTATCCTGCTGGGTTTTGCCACGGCCCTGCTGTTGCTCAGCCTGGCCTTGCTGTGGATCCGCTACCTGCGGCGCCTGCAGGTGCAATTGCGCCGTGCCAAGCGTGAGGCCGATGCCGCAAACCAGGCCAAGACCCAGTTCCTGACCACCATGAGCCACGAGCTTCGCACGCCCTTGCATGCCGTGCAGGGCATGCTTGAACTGGCACGGCGCAAGGCCGAGCGAGGCGAGTTCGACCACCTGGCACTGGAGGTGGCCGACGAAGCGGCGCGTGGCCTGCTGGAACTGATCGGAGACATCCTGGACATCACCCGTATCGAGTCCGGGCACTTGCAGTTTGCTGCCCAGCGGGTGTGCCTGCGCGAACACGTGGGGCGGGTGCTGCAGTTGTTCGAGCAGCAGGCGCGCAGCAAAGGCCTGGCGTTGCGCCTGGTTACCCAAGGCCAGGTGGATGCCCAGGTCATGCTCGACCCGCTGCGCTTCAAGCAGGTGCTGGCCAACCTGCTGAGCAATGCCATCAAGTTCACCGAACACGGCGAGGTGACGGTGAACCTGTCGGCAACAGCGGTGGACGGCTACCTGGCGGTGGAGCTGACGGTGCGCGATACCGGTGTCGGCATTGCCGCAAGCGAGCTTGCGCACCTGGGGCAACCGTTCCGTCAGGCCAGCAACCAATGCCAGTCACCGCGCTGCAGCGCCGGCCTGGGCCTTGGCATCAGCCGCAGCCTGTGCGAGATGATGGGCGGCAGCCTGCACCTGCACAGCGTGCTGGGGCAGGGCACCGAAGTGAACGTGCGCCTGAGCCTGCCGCAGTTGAGTGCTGCCCAGCAACGGCCGGCGGCCGCTACCGGTGACACTCGTCACCCGCCCCAGCCGCTGCGCCTGCTGGTGGTCGACGACTATCCGGCCAATCGCCTGTTGCTGGTGCAACAGCTCGAATACCTCGGGCATCAGGCGTGCGTTGCCCAGGACGGTACCCAGGCCTTGCGCTTGTGGTTGGGCGAGCACTTCGACGGGGTGATCAGTGACTGCAACATGCCTCGGCTCAACGGCTACGCGCTGGCCCGCGCCATTCGCGAGCACGAGCGGCGCAGCGGCAGGCCCAGGTGCCAGGTGATCGGTTTGACTGCCAGTGCCACACAGGTTGAACGCCGGCGCTGCCGTGCAGCAGGCATGGACGCTTGCCTGTTCAAGCCTCTGGGGCTGGACGGCCTGGTTCAAGCCTTGGCCCGTGCCAGTCCTGCACTGCTGGACCTCGAGCACATCAGGCGGCTGGTGGCTGGCGACGAGGCTGCACTGCGAGCGTTGTTGGCCGACCTTCGTGCCAGCAACCTGCAGGACCTGCAGCTACTTGCGCAGGTGCCGGCCAATGCTGAGGCGCTGGCCATGCTGGCCCATCGGATAAAGGGAGGCGCCCGGATCGCTCGGGCAAGAGTGATAGTCGACCTGTGCGAGCGGTTGGAGCGCAGATGCCAAGCCAAACCGCCCGCACCGGGCGATATCGAGCAGGATGTGGGGGCGCTGCGCGAGGCCATGCTGCAGCTTGAACAGCAACTGGCCTTGCACGCCCCTGGTTCAAATCATGCCGAGCAACAACAACACCAGCAGAATCACCAGCACCACGCCAATGATGCCGGATGGGCCATAGCCCCAGCTGCGCGAGTGTGGGAAGACCGGTAAGCCACCAATCAACAGCAGGATCAGGATGATGATGAGGATCGTGGTCATGACGGAGTCCTTGCGTGGTTAGGGGTCAAGAGCCTCGTACAGCTGGCCTCTTGTTAATTCGGACCGGCGCCGCTTGGCAAAGATTCCATTTGCCTGGTACTGACCGTTTGGTCATGCCCGCCCATTCACTACCCTGATGAACCCTCTCTGGCGCCAACGCCTTGATTAGACTGGGCTGACCACCCATCAGTACAAGGCCTGCCACCATGCACAAACGCATCATGATCACTGGCGCCGGTTCCGGCCTCGGCCGCGAGATTGCCCTGCGCTGGGCGCGCGAGGGCTGGCGCCTGGCGTTGGCCGACGTCAACGAGCCAGGCCTGCGCGAAACCCTGGAGCTTGTGCGCGGTGCCGGCGGCGAGGGTTTCGTCCAGCGCTGCGACGTGCGCGACTACAGCCAGCTGACCGCCCTGGCCCAGGCCTGCGAAGAGAAGTTCGGCGGTATCGATGTGATCGTCAACAACGCCGGAGTCGCCTCGGGCGGCTTCTTCGCCGAGCTGTCGCTGGAAGACTGGGACTGGCAGATCGCGGTCAACCTGATGGGTGTGGTCAAGGGCTGCAAGGCCTTCCTGCCGCTGCTCGAACGCAGCAAGGGGCGCATCATCAATGTGGCGTCGATGGCGGCCCTGATGCAGGGGCCGGGCATGAGCAACTACAACGTTGCCAAGGCCGGTGTGCTGGCGTTGTCGGAGAGCCTGCTGGTAGAGCTGCGCCAGCTGGAAGTGGCTGTGCACGTGGTGTGCCCGTCGTTCTTCCAGACCAACCTGCTCGACTCTTTCCGCGGCCCGAACCCGGCCATGAAGGCCCAGGTGGGCAAACTGCTGGAGGGCTCGCCGATCAGTGCGGCGGACATTGCCGACTACATCCACCAGCAGGTGGAGGCCGGTGAATTCCTGATCCTGCCCCACGAGGCCGGGCGCCAGGCCTGGCAGCTCAAGCAACAGGCGCCACAGCGGCTGTATGACGAGATGGCAGAGATGGCGGTGAAAATGCGTGGCAAGGCCCAGGCGCGCGGATTGTAGTTCCGTCTGTAGGGCGAATTACCTGCCGATGTAGCCTTGTTCTGAATTGCTGCGAAGGCGTTGAGTCACCGAATATCCCCATGCACTCTCCGGTTTTCCCTGTTGCCGGAGGACCGGAACATGTTGGTCATTGGACGCGTAGTCGGCGAAGTCATCAACATTGGTGACGATATTCAGATCAAGGTGGTGGAAACACGCAATGGCATGGTGCGTTTTGGCGTGAGTGCGCCGCGTGAAGTGTCGGTGCACCGGGCTGAGGTGTACAAGCGGATCAAGGCGGGGGAGAAGCGCAAGGGCAATTCGGCTTGAGGTTGACCTCACCGGCCGCTTCGCGGGTTTGCTCCGCGAAGCGGCCGGTACCGGTCAGTCGAGCAGTTCGCGCGGCACATCATGCTTGGCCAACAGCTGGCACTGTTGGCTTTCCGGGTCGAACAGGATGAACGCCTGGCCCTTGGCCAGCGCCTGGCGCACCCGCAGCACACGGGTTTCCAGCGGCGTGTCATCACCATTGTCGGTGCCGTCGCGGGTGACGAAATCCTCGATCAGGCGCGTCAGGGTTTCGGCTTGCAAGTGTTCGTAGGGGATCAGCATGGGCGGCATTCAGCTTGGTAAAAGAATGCGCCCATGCTACGCCAAACCGGGCCGCTACGGCTCACTCCTTGTTCCCCACCAGGCTGTCGACGGCAGGCACCCGGGTATCGCTCTCCATCTGCGCATCGTGCTCCAACTGGTGGCTGAAGCGCTCCAGTGAGGCATTGGCCGGGTTGGAATCGCTTGCGAACACTGGCGGGCTGAGCAGGTAGCCCGACAACAGGCGGCTGAGCGCGGCCAGGCTGTCGATGTGGGTGCGCTCGTAACCATGGGTGGCATCGCAACCGAACGCCACCAGCGCCGTGCGGATATCGTGCCCGGCGGTGACCGCCGAATGGGCATCGCTGAAGTAATAGCGGAACACGTCACGGCGCACCGGCAGCTCCTGGTCGCCGGCCAGTTTCAGCAAGTGGCGTGACAGGTGGTAGTCATAGGGCCCCGACGAGTCCTGCATGGCCACGCTGACGGCGTGTTCGCTCGACGCCTGGCCGGGTGCCACCGGGGCAATGTCGATGCCGACGAACTCGCTGACGTCCCAGGGCAGGGCAGCGGCAGAGCCTGAACCGGTTTCTTCGGTGATGGTGAACAGCGGGTGGCAGTCGATCATCGGCTGGCGGCCGCTTTCCACGACTGCCTTGAGGGCAGCCAGCAGCGCGGCCACGCCGGCTTTGTCGTCCAGATGGCGGGCGCTGATATGGCCGCTGTCGGTGAACTCCGGCAGCGGGTCGAATGCCACGAAGTCGCCAATGGCAATGCCCAACGACTCGCAGTCGGCGCGGGTGGTGCAGTAGGCGTCCAGGCGCACTTCTACGTGCTCCCAGCTGACGGGCATCTGGTCGATGGCGGTATTGAAAGCATGCCCGCTGGCCATCAGCGGCAGCACGCTGCCCCGGAACACGCCGGTGTCGGTGAATACACTGACCCGGCTGCCCTCGGCGAAACGGCTCGACCAGCAGCCCACCGGGGCCAGGGCCAGGCGGCCGTTGTCCTGCAATTGGCGCACGCTGGCGCCGATGGTGTCCAGGTGGGCCGAGACGGCGCGGTCTGGGGAGCTTTGCCGGCCCTTGAGGGTGGCGCGGATGGTGCCGCGGCGGGTCAGCTCGAAGGGAATGCCCAGTTCGTCCAGGCGTTCGGCGACATAGCGCACGATGGTGTCGGTGAAGCCGGTCGGGCTGGGGATGGCGAGCATCTCCAGCAGGACGCGCTTGAGGTAGTCAAGGTCCGGCTCGGGGTATCGTTCAGACATGGGTACTCCTCGGGTAAAGCTGTGCTCTGGCGGGCCCTATCGCCGGCAAGCCGACTCCCACATGGACCGTGATGAGCCTTGTAGGAGCCGGCTTGCCGGCGATAGGGCCGTCATGGATTCACGCCAACGCCCGGCTATGCGGGAACAGCAGGTCGACAAAGCGCTCTGCCGTTGGCTGCGGTTCATGGTTGGCCAACCCGGCGCGTTCATTGGCCTCGATGATCACGTAGTCCGGCTGTTCGGCATCACGCACCATCAGGTCCAGGCCCACCACTGGAATTTCCAGCGCCCGCGCCGCGCGCACGGCCGCGTCGGCCAACACAGGGTGCAGGCGCTCGGTAACATCCTCCAGCGTGCCGCCGGTGTGCAGGTTGGCGGTGCGGCGCACGGCCAGGCGCTGGCCTGCAGGCAATACGCTGGTGTAGTCGAAGCCGGCATCACGCAGGGTGCGCTCGGTTTCGTCGTCCAGCGGAATGCGGCTTTCGCCACCGGTAGCGGCCTGACGGCGGCGGCTTTGGGCCTCGATCAGCTCAAGGATGCTGTGTTTACCGTCGCCGACCACCTGGGCCGGGTGCCGAATCGCCGCCGCAACCACCTCGAAACCGATCACCACGATGCGCAGGTCATGGCCCGGGTGGAAGCTCTCCAGCAGCACGCGGCTGTCGAAACGGCGGGCGTGTTCTATGGCTTGGCTGACTTCCTCGTAAGTGGTCAGGTTCACCGCCACCCCTTGGCCCTGCTCGCCATCCACCGGCTTGACCACCACCGCGCCGTGCTCGTCGAGAAACGCCAGGTTGTCGTCCGCATTGCCGGCCAGTTGCTGCACCGGCACCAGCAGGCCGGCGTTGTGCAAGGTTTGCTGGGTCAGGCGCTTGTCCTGGCAGAGGGTCATGCTGACCGCACTGGTCAGGTCGCTCAGCGACTCGCGGCAACGCACCCGACGCCCGCCCAGGCTGAGGGTGAACAGCCCGCCTGCGGCGTCGTCCACCTGCACCTCGATGCCACGGCGGTAGGCCTCATCGACGATGATCCGTGCATACGGGTTCAGCCCCGCTTCAGGGCCGGGGCCCAGAAACAATTGCTGGTTGATGCCGTTCTTGCGTTTGACCGCAAAGGTCGGCAGGTTGCGGAAACCGAGCTTCTCGTACAGCCGCTTGGCCTGGCGGTTGTCGTGCAGCACCGACAGGTCCAGGTAGGCCAGACCGCGGCTCATGAAGTGCTCGACCAGGTGGCGCACCAGCACCTCACCCACGCCAGGGCGGGTGCAATGCGGGTCCACGGCCAGGCACCACAGGCTGCTGCCGTGCTCGGGGTCATCGAACGCCTTGCTGTGGTTCAGGCCCATGACGCTGCCGATCACCGCGCCGCTGTCTTCGTCCTCGGCCAGCCAGTACACCGGCCCGCCCTGGTGGCGCGGCGTCAGCAGCTCGGGCTGCACCGGGAGCATGCCGCGTGCCTGGTACAGGGTGTTGATGGCCTGCCAGTCGCTGGCGCTTTGTGCGCGGCGGATACGGAAACCGCGAAACACCCGTTGCGCCTGGCGGTAGTCGGTGAACCACAGCCGCAGCGTGTCGGACGGGTCGAGGAACAGCTGCTGCGGTGCCTGCGCCAGCAGCTGTTGCGGGGCCGCCACATACAGCGCGATGTCGCGCTCGCCGGGACGTTCCTGCTGCAGCGCCTCGGCCAGGCTGGCCGGGTCCGGGTAGGTGTGGCCTATCAGCAGCCGGCCCCAGCCGCAGTGCAGCGCACGCGGCTGGCTGTGGGGCTCGCTGCCATCGCCGGCCAGGCGCGCCTGCAGGCGCTCGTAGGACGGCGCCTGGCCACGCAGCAGGCGCTGACCGTAGGCGGTTTCATGGGCTTTCATCGGTCAGATTCCTTGTTCGCTGAGCCACAGGTTCAGCGCCGCCAGCTGCCACAGCTTGGAGCCGCGCAGCGGGGTAAGCTGGCCATGCGGGTTGCTCAGCAGGCGGTCTACCATGGCCGGGTTGAACAGCCCGCGGTCCTGGCTGGGGTCGGTGAGCAGTTCGCGTACCCAGTCCAGGGTGGCGCCTTGCAGGTGCTTGAGGCCGGGTACCGGGAAGTAGCCTTTCTTGCGGTCGATCACCTCATGGGGGATCACCCGGCGTGCGGCTTGCTTGAGCACTTGCTTGCCGCCATCGGGCAATTTGAAGCGCGCCGGGATGCGTGCCGACAGCTCGACCAGGCGGTAGTCCAGGAACGGTGTACGGGCTTCCAGGCCCCAGGCCATGGTCATGTTGTCGACCCGTTTGACCGGGTCGTCGACCAGCATCACCGTGCTGTCCAGGCGCAGCGCCTTGTCTACTGCCTCGGCCGCGCCCGGGCGGGCGAAGTGTTCGCGCACGAAGTCGCCGGCCACGTCGGTTTCCAACAGCCACGGCGCTTGCACGGTGTCGCGGTACTCGGCATGGCTGCGGTCGAAGAATGCATCGCGGTAGGCGCCAAAGGCATCCTTGGCGCCGTCCACCTGCGGGTACCAGTGGTAGCCGGCGAACAGCTCGTCGGCACCCTGGCCGCTCTGCACGCCCTTGCAGTGCTTGGCCACTTCGCGTGACAGCAGGTAGAAGGCGATGCAGTCGTGGCTGACCATCGGTTCGCTCATGGCGCGGAACGCGGCCGGCAATTGCTCGATGATTTCGCTTTCGGCGATGCGCAGCTTGTGGTGGCGGGTGCCGTAGTGCTTGGCGATCAGGTCGGAGTACTGGAACTCGTCACCGCGCTCGCCGCCGGCATCCTCGAAGCCGATGGAGAAGGTCGACAGGTCATCAACGCCCACTTCGCGCAGCAAGCCGACCAACAGGCTGGAGTCGACGCCGCCGGACAGCAGTACGCCTACGTCCACGGCGGCGCGCTGGCGGATGCCGACGGCATCACGGGTGGCATCGAGCACACGGGTGGTCCAGCCTTCCAGGTCGAGGTCGCGCTCGTCCGGGTTGGGGCCGTAATGCAGCTGCCACCAGGTCTGGCGTTCGACTTCACCGTGGCGGTCGACGCGCATCCAGGTGCCGGGTTCGAGCTTTTGCACATTGGCCAGCAAGGTGCGTGGCGCCGGCACCACGGCGTGGAAGTTGAGGTAGTGGTTGAGCGCTACCGGGTCGATCATCGGGTCGATGTCGCCACCTTTGAGCAGCGCTGGCAGGGTCGAGGCAAAGCGCAGGCGCTCGCCGTTGCGCGACAGGTACAGCGGCTTGACGCCCAAGCGGTCGCGGGCCAGGAACAGGCGCTGGTTGTCGCGCTCCCAGATGGCCAGGGCGAACATGCCGTTGAGCTTGGGCAGCAAGGCCGCGCCCCAGGCGTGGTAGCCTTTGAGCAGCACCTCGGTGTCGCCGTCGGACCAGAAGGTGTAGCCCAGGTCCTGCAGCTCCTGGCGCAGTTCGGGGAAGTTGTAGATGGCACCGTTGAAGGCCAAAGACAGGCCCAGGGTGTTGTCGACCATGGGCTGAGCCGAGCCGTCGGACAGGTCCATGATTTTCAGCCGGCGATGGCCCAGGGCAATCGGGCCCAGGCTATGGAAGCCCCAGGCGTCGGGGCCACGGGGCGCCAGGTGATGGGTCATGCGCTCTACCGCGGCGAGGTCCGCCGGGCGAGGGGCTTGGTCGATGGGGGTGAAACGCAACTCTCCTGCTAATCCGCACATAGGTCCTTACCGGTTTTTCCGTTGGGGAATCAGCGCCCCGGATTAGGGCGCCTGTAAGGAACTGACCTGGGGGATTTGCGAGAGTTTTAGACCAATCCGTTATAAGCAGCACTTTGTAATGCGGCCAATCGCCGGCAAGCCGGCTGCCACAGGGCTCAGCAGCGCTGCGTATCGAGGCAGCCGGCTTGCCGGCGATTGGGCTGCACAGCAGCCCCTTCATTTACCCCGAATCAACTTGCGCAAGCCAAACCGGTTCGGATGGCATGCCTCAGCCACCGACCGCGGCAGCGGCAATGGCTCGCCACTGACCCAGGCCGCAATCAGCTCGCCCGAAAGCGGCGCCGTGATCAGCCCCCGGGACCCATGCCCGCTGTTCACATACAGCCCTTCCAGCCAGGGGCAGGGCACCTCGGGCACCTGCCGCGCGTCCTTGGCCAGGACGGCATAGGCTTCGGCGAAGGCTGCAGGGTCGGCAACCGGCCCCACGATCGGCAAGTAATCCGGGCTGGTGCAGCGAAATGCCGCGCGCCCCTGCAACTGCTCAGGGGCAAGCGCTGCGACACCCAGGCGCCGGGCCAGGTCGCTGGAGATTTCATCCAGCATGGCCAGGTTGCCCTGGTGCTCGGCCACGGTCGGCGCCAGGTCATCGCTATGGAAGTCGAAGCTGGCCCCCAGCGTGTGCTCCTCACCCCTGGGCGGTGCCACATAGCCCTCGGCGCAAACCACGGTAGCCAGCGCCCGGCTGGCGTCGGTCACCGGCAGGCGGGTGATCTGCCCGCGGATGCGCTTGAGCGGCAACTGCGTACAGGGCCCGAAACGCTTCACGTCAGCCGCCCCGGCCAGCACTACCACTGGCGCGCTGGCCAGCAGCCGGTCGCCGGCCCAGGCTTGCCACAGGCCATCGGCCTTGCGCAGTGCGAGCACATCGTGATGGGCCAGCAGGCGAATGTTCCGGTGCTGCAGTTGAGCGTTGCACAGTGCCGGTGGGTGCACCCAGCCGCCTTCGGGGTAGAACAACCCGCCGGCAGGCAGCGCGACCCCGGCAATCGCTTCGGCTTCACTGCGCTGCACGGCACGCAGCAAGCTGCCCTCGAAGGCGTCGGCGAGCTTGCCCTGGCGTTCGGCTTCCTTGCTGTCGAAGGCCAGTTGCAAAACCCCGCACGCATCCCAGTCCTGGCCGCGCTGCAGTAGTTCAAGCTGGCGCCGTGTATAGCCGAAGCCGGCCAGGATCATCTGCGACAAAGCCGTGCCGTGCGCGGACAGCTTGAGGTACAGCACGCCCTGGGGGTTGCCTGAGGCTTCGCGGGCCGCTGCGTCGTGACGCTCCAGTACCGTTACCTGCCAGCCGCGTGCGGCCAGGCTGGCAGCGCTGGCGCTGCCAGCGAGCCCTGCGCCGATCACCAGGGCCTCGCGCGGGCCTTCTGGGGCAGTTGGCCGGGCGTACCAGGGCGCCGACATGGGCGCGTTGGGCGTGCCGGTGTACTCACCGCTCATCACCTCCCACTTCTTGCCGATGCCAGGCACCTTCTTCATGGTGAAGCCGGCCTCGATCAAGCTGCGGCGAACCCAGCCGGTGGTGGTGAAGGTGCCCAGTGCGGTGCCGGCATGGGACAACCTGGCCAGTTGCGTGAACAGCTCGGGTGTCCACATGTCGGGGTTCTTCGCCGGGGCAAAACCGTCGAGGAACCACACGTCGATGCGTGCGTCCAGCTGCGGCAGTTGCTCGAGCACATCGCCGATCAGCAGGGTGAGGGTGATTCGGCCCTGGTCGAAGGTGAACTGCTGGAAGCCTTGGTGCACCGCGACGTACTGGCGCAAAAAGGGTTCGGTGAACGCCGCCAGCTCCGGCCACAGGCGCATAGCCCGGGCCATGTCGGCATGGCCCAGGGGGTACTTCTCGACGCTGACGAAATGCAGGCGCGCGTCGGCGTGGGCTGTTTCGGCGAACAGCTGCCAGGCGCAGAAAAAATTCATGCCGGTGCCAAAGCCGGTTTCGCCGATCACCAGGCAGGCGTGGGGCGCCAGGTTGGCGAAGCGCTGGCGCAGGCGGGTTTGTTCGAGGAACACATGCTGGGTTTCGGCAATGCCCTCGTTGATGGCGAAGTACACATCGCCGTATTGCCGCGAATGGGGGCGGCCCTGGTCGTCCCAGTCGATCTGGGCATGCTGAAGGAGGGTGGATGCGGGCATGGCTGGTTTCGCTGGAGGTGGGGAGCTGCAAGCGGCAAGCTGCAAGCTGGAAGAAAAAGCAGATGGTGGCACGGCCTGCGTTTTCTTGCAGCTTGAAGCGTGCCGCTTGCCGCCAGGATTCCGCTAATCTTGCTTATCCATTGAAGGAGCCAGTGCATGTTCGAATCCGCCGAAATTGGCCACAGCATCGACGACGATACCTTTGAGGCAGAAGTGCCCGCGCTGCGCGAGGCTTTGCTCGAAGCCCAGTACGAACTCAAGCAGCAGGCGCGCTTCCCGGTGATCGTGCTGATCAATGGCATCGAAGGCGCCGGCAAGGGCGAGACGGTCAAGCTGCTCAACGAGTGGATGGACCCGCGCATGATCGACGTGCTCACCTTCGACCAGCAGACCGACGAGGAACTGGCCCGGCCCCCCGCCTGGCGCTACTGGCGGGCGCTGCCGCCAAAGGGGCGCATGGGCGTGTTTTTCGGCAACTGGTACAGCCAGATGCTGCAGGGCAGGGTGCATGGGCAGTTCAAGGATGCGGTGCTCGACCAGGCCATCACCGGCGCCGAGCGCCTGGAGCAGATGCTTTGCGACGAAGGTGCGCTGATCATCAAGTTCTGGTTCCACCTGTCCAAGAAACAGATGAAAGCGCGGCTCAAGTCGCTCAAGGACGACCCCTTGCACAGCTGGCGCATCAGCCCGCTGGACTGGCAGCAGTCGCAGACCTACGACCGTTTCGTGCGTTTTGGCGAGCGGGTGTTGCGCCGTACCAGCCGTGACTATGCACCGTGGCATGTAGTTGAAGGGGTCGACCCCAACTACCGCAGCCTGGCCGTTGGGCGCATCTTGCTGGAAAGCCTGCAGGCCGCACTGGCCGTCAACCCCAAAGGCAAGCACCAGGGCAACATTGCGCCGCTGGGGCGCAGCATCGATCAGCGCAGCCTGGTCGGCGCCCTGGACATGACCCTGCACCTGGACAAGCAGGACTACCAGGAGCAACTGGTGACCGAGCAGGCTCGCCTGGCTGGCCTGTTGCGCCACAAGCACATGCGCCGGCACTCGCTGGTGGCCGTGTTCGAGGGCAATGATGCTGCAGGCAAGGGCGGGGCGATTCGCCGTGTGGCGGCAGCGCTGGACCCGCGCCAGTACCGTATCGTGCCGATCGCCGCCCCTAGCGAAGATGAGCGTGCGCAGCCGTACCTGTGGCGGTTCTGGCGGCACATTCCGGCACGCGGCAAGTTCACCATCTTCGACCGCTCCTGGTACGGCCGGGTGCTGGTGGAACGCATCGAAGGCTTCTGCACCCCGGCCGACTGGATGCGTGCCTACGGCGAGATCAATGATTTCGAGGAACAGTTGGTGAACGCCGGCGCGGTAGTGGTCAAGTTCTGGCTGGCGATCGACCAGCAAACCCAGCTGGAGCGTTTTGAAGAGCGCGAGCAGATCCCGTTCAAGCGCTACAAGATCACCGAGGACGACTGGCGCAACCGCGACAAGTGGGACCTGTATGTGGATGCAGTGGGGGACATGGTCGACCGCACCAGCACCGAGATCGCGCCATGGACCTTGGTCGAGGCCAATGACAAGCGTTGGGCGCGGGTGAAGGTGTTGCGCACCATCAATGAAGCCCTGGAAGCGGCGTTTGCCAAACACAAGAAATAGTCAGCCGCCATGCCGCAGGGGAATGACCTGATGAATTCTTTTCCCGCCTTTTTTCCCCGTTGGCAGGTAGCAAGCCTTTAGAATCGAGGCACCCTACAACGGGCTCGACCGAGGACTTTATGCACATCACATCCGGACGCCGGAGCTATGGACTGGCCCTGGCGCTTCTGACCGCACTGCTGTGGGGCATCCTGCCAATCAAACTCAAGCAAGTGCTGCAGGTGGTCGACCCGGTGACCGTCACCTGGTTCCGCCTGCTGGTGGCCGGCGGCCTGCTGTTCGCCTGGCTGGCAGCCAAGCGCCGTTTGCCGTCGTTCGGCAAGCTCGGCACCAAAGGCAAAGGCCTGGTGGCTGTGGCCGTGTGCGGCCTGATGGGCAATTACGTGCTGTACCTGATCGGCCTGAACCTGCTGAGCCCCGGTACTGCGCAATTGGTGGTGCAGATCGGCCCGGTACTGCTGCTGGTGGCCAGCGTGTTCGTGTTCAAGGAGCGCTTCAGCCTGGGCCAAGGCCTGGGGTTGCTGGTGCTGCTTGCCGGCTTCGGCCTGTTCTTCAACCAGCGCCTTGAAGAGCTGCTGACCTCGCTGGGCACCTACACCACGGGCGTGCTGACCATCCTGCTGGCCACCAGCATCTGGGTGTTCTATGCCCTGAGCCAGAAGCAGCTGCTGACGGTGTGGCATTCGCAGCAGGTGATGATGGTGATCTACCTGAGCTGCGCCGCGCTGCTGACACCCTGGGTGCACCCGCTGGAGGCGTTGCAGTTGACGCCCCTGCAAGGCTGGCTGCTGCTGGCCTGCTGCCTGAACACGCTGGTGGCCTATGGTGCTTTTGCCGAGGCACTGGCGCACTGGGAGGCATCACGGGTGAGCGCCACGCTGGCGCTGACACCTCTGGTGACCTTTGTGGCGGTGGCAGTGGCGGCCTGGATGTGGCCGGCGTATGTGCAGGCTGAAGACATCAATGCCCTGGGCTATGTAGGCGCGGTGACCGTGGTGCTGGGGTCGACCCTGGTGGCCTTGGGGCCATCGCTGGTGGCCGGGTGGCGGGCGAGGAGGGCGCGCCTGGCTCAGGTTGGTTGAGAGCCTGTTCCGGCCCTATCGCCGGCAAGCCGGCTCCCACAAAACCCTTGTAGGAGCCGGCTTGCCGGCGATAGGGCCATAAGTACCAGCCAATCAATCAGCCCTTGCCACCTGGTGCCAGCATGTTCTCCGGCCGCACCCACTCATCGAACTGCTCATTGGTCAGGTACTTCAATTCCAGCGCCGCCTCGCGCAGGGTCTTGCCCTCGCTGTAGGCCTTCTTGGCAATCTCCGCCGCTTTGTCATAGCCGATATGCGGGTTGAGCGCGGTCACCAGCATCAGCCCGCGCTCCAGGTGCGCCGCCATCTGGTCGGTATCCGGCTCTATCCCGGCCACGCAGTGCTGCTGGAAGTTGCGGCAGCCATCAGCCAGCAGCGTGATCGACTGCAGCAGGTTATGAATGATCACCGGCTTGAACACGTTCAACTGCAGGTGCCCCTGGCTGGCGGCAAAACCGATGGCCGCGTCATTGCCCAATACCTGGCAGGCCAGCATCGACAGCGCTTCGCACTGGGTCGGGTTGACCTTGCCTGGCATGATCGAGCTGCCCGGCTCGTTTGCCGGCAGGCGCACCTCGGCCAACCCGGCGCGGGGCCCGGAGCCGAGCAGGCGCAAGTCATTGGCGATTTTCATCAAGGCCACCGCCAAGGTCTTCAGCGCCCCCGCCAGGCTGGTCAGCGGCTCGTGGCCGGCCAGGGCGGCAAACTTGTTCGGCGCGGTGACGAACGGCAGGCCGGAGAGGGCGGCCAGTTCCGCAGCAATGGCTTCGGCGAAACCCTGCGGGGCATTGAGCCCGGTGCCCACGGCAGTGCCGCCCTGGGCCAGTTCGCACACCGCCGGCAAGGTGGCGCGGATGGCGCGCTGGGCGTAGTCGAGCTGGGCCACGAAGGCCGACACCTCCTGGCCGAAGGTGATGGGCGTGGCGTCCATCATGTGCGTGCGGCCAGTCTTGACCAGTTTATGGTGGCGCGCCGACAGCTCGGCCAGCCCCGAAGACAGTTCGGCGATCGCCGGTAGCAGTTGCTCGTGCACGGCCTGTGCTGCCGCAATGTGCATGGCGGTGGGGAAGCAGTCGTTGGAGCTTTGCGAGCGGTTGACATGGTCGTTGGGGTGCACCGGCGCCTTGCCGCCGCGGCCTTTGCCGGCCAGCTCGTTGGCCCGCCCGGCAATCACCTCGTTGACGTTCATGTTGCTCTGCGTGCCGCTGCCGGTCTGCCACACCACCAGCGGGAATTGGTCGTCGTGCTCGCCGTGGAGCACTTCGTCGGCAGCCTGCTCGATCAAGCGGGCGATGTCGGCTGGCAGGTCGCCATTGCGGTCGTTGACCCGTGCTGCGGCTTTTTTGATCAGCGCCAGGGCGTGCAGCACCGGGAGCGGCATGCGTTCCTTGCCAATGGCAAAGTTGATGAGCGAGCGTTGGGTCTGCGCGCCCCAGTAGGCGTGCTCCGGAACTTCGACCGGGCCCAGGCTGTCTGTTTCGATACGGCTCATGCTGCGTTCACTCCCTTGTCAGTCAGAATCAGCAGTTTAGGCCCCCATGCGATCGAGCGGTTCAATCGCTCGTCGTGCCACTTGAGCGCTGCACCCTGGCGGGAGCAGAATGCTCATCTCTGAGGTACCGCCTCCCCCTCCTTGAAGGATATGCAATGACCCGTCTCCGTGCCCTCTGTGCTGCCGTCGCCCTGGCCTGTGCCAGCGGCCAGGTACTCGCTGCCACCGCCAGCCACAACGCTGCCGCCGAGAAGTTCCTGACCCTGGCCAACGCTGACAAGCTGGGCACCCCGGTGTACATGCAGGTCCAGCAGATGTTCGCCCAGCGCTTCGCCCAGACCAAGGCCCCGGCCACCAAGCAGTCGGTGCTGGAAAGCTACCAGGCCAAGGCCAACGCCGCGCTGGACAGCGCCATCGGCTGGAACAAGCTCAAGCCGAAGATGGTTGACCTGTACACCCAGACCTTCACCGAGCAGGAGCTCAAGGACCTGGTGAAGTTCTACCAGTCGCCGCTGGGCAAGAAAGTCCTCAGCCAGATGCCCAAGGTCACCCAGCAGTCGGCCCAGCTGACCCAGCAAAGCCTGGAGCCGGCAGTGCCGGTGGTCAACAAGCTGCTCGAAGACATGACCAAAGAGCTTGACCCCAATGCCGGCAAGGCCGCCGCCCCTGCCAAGAAGTGAGTAACACCCGATGACCATGCAGCAACGCATCGAGCAGCAGCTGGCCGCCCTGGCGCCGCAGCACCTTGAAGTGCTCAACGAAAGCCACATGCACAGCCGTGGCCAGGAAACCCACTACAAGGCGGTGATCGTCAGCGAGCAGTTTGCCGGGCTCAACAGCGTCAAGCGCCACCAGAAGGTGTACGCCACCATGGGTGAACTGATGGGCCAGATCCATGCGCTGGCCATCCACACCTATACCAACGAGGAGTGGGCGAAGGTGGGTGTTGCACCCGCGTCGCCGGTGTGTGCAGGTGGCGGCAAGCACTGAATCCTTTTTGGCGTTCTGGTACAATTTGCGACATCCGGGGGGCCGCTTTGCGGCCCTTTCGCGACACAAGGCCGCTCCTACAGGGGTTATGTATTCACCTGTAGGAGCGGCCTTGTGTCGCGAAAGGGGCGCAGAGCGGCCCCCAGCTTTTTGTCAAACCCGGTCCGCCCCTTACGAGGGCAACCACCTGGAGATTCAACGCAATGACCCAACCGATCGTCGTGGCGGCGCTGTACAAGTTCGTCACCCTTGAAGACTACGTAGAGCTGCGCGAGCCCCTGCTCAAGGCCATGCTCGACAATGGCGTCAAAGGCACCCTGCTGCTGGCCAACGAGGGCATCAACGGCACCGTTTCGGCCACCCGCGAAGGCATCGATGGCCTGCTCGCCTGGCTGCGCAGCGACCCGCGCCTGGTCGATGTCGACCACAAGGAATCCTACTGCGACGAGCAGCCGTTCTACCGCACCAAGGTCAAGCTCAAGAAAGAGATCGTCACCCTCGGCGTGCCGGGCGTGGACCCGAACAATGCCGTTGGTACCTACGTCGATCCCAAAGACTGGAATGCCCTGATCAGCGACCCGGAAGTACTGCTGATCGACACCCGCAACGACTACGAAGTGGCCATCGGCACCTTCAAGGGCGCAATCGACCCCAAGACCGAGACCTTCCGCGAGTTCCCCGAGTACATCAAGGCCAACTTCGACCCCAGCAAGCACAAGAAGGTCGCCATGTTCTGCACCGGCGGCATCCGCTGTGAAAAAGCCTCCAGCTACATGCTCGGTGAAGGCTTCGAGGCGGTCTATCATCTTAAGGGCGGCATCCTGAAATACTTCGAGGAAGTACCCCAGGAAGAAAGCCTGTGGGACGGCGACTGCTTTGTCTTCGACAACCGCGTCACGGTGCGCCATGACCTGACCGAAGGCGAGTATGACCAGTGCCATGCCTGCCGCCACCCGGTCAACGCCCAGGACCGCGCGTCCGAGCACTATTCGCCAGGCGTGAGCTGCCCGCACTGCTGGGACAGCCTGAGCGAAAAGACCCGGCGCAGCGCCATCGACCGGCAGAAGCAGATCGAGCTGGCCAAGGCCCGCAACCTGCCGCACCCGATCGGTTACAACTACAAAGCCGAGGCCTGATTGCATGACTGCCCGCCTGCTCTATGTGATGGACCCGATGTGCTCCTGGTGCTGGGGTTTTGCACCGGTGGCCCAGGCCCTTATCGCCCAGGCGCGTGAAGCGGGCGTGGCCACCCGGGTGGTGCCGGGTGGGTTGCGCCGCGGTGCCAGCCCGCTGGACGCCTCGACCCGCAAGTACATCCTCGAGCATTGGCAGGCGGTGGCCGAGGCCACCGGGCAGCCGTTCGCGTTCGAAGGTGCCATGCCCGATGGCTTCGTCTACGACACCGAGCCTGCCTGCCGCGCCCTGGTGGCCGCCCGCGAACTGGACGCCGAGCGCGTCTGGCCGCTGCTGGCACTGATCCAGCGTGGGTTCTACCAGCAGGGCCTGGACGTCACCACCGCGCCGCAGCTGGTCGAGCTGGCCGAGCAGGCCGGGTTCGATCGGGCAACCTTCGCCGATGCCCTGCTGCGTGCCGACGTGCGCGCTGCCACTGCAGCCGATTTCAGCTGGGTACAGGACCTGGGGATTGCCGGTTTTCCAACGCTGCTGGCGGAGCGCAACGGCCAGCTCGCCCTGTTGACCAACGGCTACCAGCCGCTGCAAAGCCTGCAGCCCTTGCTTGGCCGCTGGCTACAGCAGGCCGCCTGTGCTTGACCTGCCAGGGTCGCCCGACCCGGTGCCAGGGAAGCCCGCTGCTGTGCCTGACCGGCTGAGCTGGGCGCAAATCCGCCGCTTGGCACTGCACCACAAGAAACACCTCTGGGCCGCCAACCTGGTGGCCGTGCTGGCGGCCTGCTGCAGCGTGCCGATACCATTGCTGCTGCCCCTGCTGGTCGACGAAGTACTGCTGGGCCACGGCGATGGCGCGCTGAAGTTCATGAACCACCTGCTGCCCAGCGGTTGGCAGGTGGCGGCCGGTTATATCGGCCTGATGCTGGTCGTTACCCTGTGCCTGCGCGTGGCCGCGCTGGGCTTCAACGTGGTGCAGGCCAAGCTGTTCGCCGGCCTTGCCAAAGACATCGTCTATCGTCTGCGCATCCGCCTGATCGAGCGGCTCAAGCGTATTTCGCTCAAAGAGTACGAAAGCCTGGGCAGCGGCACCGTGACCACGCACCTGGTCACCGACCTGGAGACCCTCGACAAGTTCGTCGGCGAAACCCTGAGCCGCTTCCTGGTGGCCATGCTGACCCTGACCGGCACGGCGGCGATCCTGATCTGGATGCACTGGCAGCTGGCCTTGCTGATCCTGTTGTTCAACCCGCTGGTGATCTACTTCACCGTGCAGTTGGGCAAGCGCGTCAAACACCTTAAAAAGCTCGAAAACGACAGCACCTCGCGGTTCACCCAGGCGCTGGCCGAAACCCTGGACGCCATCCAGGAAATCCGCGCCAGCAATCGCCAGGGCTACTTCCTCGGCCGCCTGGGCCTGCGTGCCCGCGAAGTGCGCGATTACGCCGTGGATTCGCAATGGAAAAGCGATGCCAGTGGCCGTGCCAGTGGCCTGCTGTTCCAGTTCGGTATCGATATTTTCCGTGCTGCGGCCATGCTCACGGTGCTGTTCTCCGACCTGTCGATCGGGCAGATGCTGGCCGTGTTCAGCTACCTGTGGTTCATGATCGGCCCGGTCGAGCAGTTGCTCAACCTGCAATATGCCTACTATGCCGCAGGCGGCGCGCTGAGCCGGCTCAACGAGTTGCTGGCGCGTGATGACGAGCCGCAATACCCGGCTGCCCGCGACCCGTTCGCCGGCCGTGAAACGGTTGGCATCGAAGTGCGCGACCTGCGCTTCGCCTATGCCGACGAGCCGGTGCTCGAGCACCTGGACCTGTCCATCGCCCCGGGCGAAAAGGTCGCCATCGTCGGCGCCAGTGGCGGCGGCAAAAGTACCCTGGTGCAATTGCTGCTGGGCCTGTACAGCGCCCAGGCCGGGACCATCCGTTTTGGCGGTGCCAGCCTGCAGGAAATCGGCCTGGAGACCTTGCGTGAAAATGTGGCAGTGGTGCTGCAGCACCCGTCACTGTTCAACGACACGGTACGCGCCAACCTGACCATGGGCCGCGACTGCACGGACGAGGCCTGCTGGCAGGCGCTGCGCATCGCCCAGCTGGACGCCACCATTGGCGCCTTGCCGCAAGGGCTGGACAGCGTGGTCGGCCGCTCTGGTGTGCGCCTGTCCGGCGGCCAGCGCCAGCGCCTGGCGATTGCCCGCATGGTCCTGGCCGAGCCGAAGGTGGTAATCCTCGACGAGGCCACCTCGGCGCTGGATGCCGCCACCGAGTACAACCTGCACCAGGCCCTGGCGCGCTTTCTCAGTGGCCGTACCACATTGATCATCGCCCACCGCCTTTCGGCGGTGAAGCAGGCCGACCGTGTGCTGGTGTTCGACGGCGGGCACGTGGCCGAGGATGGCGGCCACCAGCAGTTGATCGCCGAGGGCGGCTTGTATGCCAAGCTGTACGGGCATCTGCAGCAGACCTGACCCAAGCGGCAAGCTTGAAGCTTGCCACTCAAAATTCCCTCCACACAGATGGCAAATGGCCTACGCTGAGCTTGTCTGGTTGGTTCGAGCCTTATCTGCTCTGTGACAGGGACTTCATGAAGGGACATCGCACACTAGAGGCGCCAAGGCTGCTGGGTATCATCTGGCCCTTCATCGCCGTTGTAGTCTTCCAGGTCCTGTTGGGCAGCTTCAGCCTGTACGCGCTGTCGGCTGTGCGTGCCTATGTCGCTGGCGAAAGCCTGTGGTCCAAGGCACAGAAAGACGCCATCTATTACCTGAACCTGTATGCCGATACTGGCGATGAACGCACCTACCAGCGCTATCGTCAGGTCATCACTGTGCCCCACGGTGATCGGCAGATGCGTGAGGTGCTCGACCTGCCTGATCCAGACCTTGATGTCGCGCGCCAGGCCGTTTTGCAAGGCGGCAATCACCCCGACGACGTCGACCGTATCATCTGGTTCTACCGCAATTTCAGCCAGATCAGCTATGTGCAGGCGGCGATCGCCTACTGGAATGTCGGTGACGATTACCTCAAGCAACTGGATGTGCTGGCCAACGAGATGCGCGAGGGTTTTGCCAGCGGCCATGCCGGCCCGCGCCAGGTCAGCCAATGGCGCGCCCGCATCGTCGCCATCAACGAAGGCGTGACCCCGGCAGCCAAAGCCTTCAGCGATGCCCTGGGCGAGGGCTCGCGCATGCTGTTGCGGGTGCTGTTGGTCACCAACCTGCTCACCGCGCTGTTCCTCATCACCTTTGCCTGGCGCCGTTCGAGCAAGCTGCTGGCCCAGCGCCAGGCCTTCGCCAGCGCCCTGCAGGAAGAAAAGGAACGCGCGCAGATTACCCTGCAGGCGATCGGCGATGCTGTGATCACCACCGATGTCGATGGCAGCATCGGCTACATGAACCCGGCGGCCGAGCAACTCACCCATTGGCAGGCAGGCCAGGCCGTGGGCCTGCCGTTGACAGCACTGTTCAGCCTGGTGGACGAGCAGGCCCAGAACGACAGCAGCACCTTGCTCGAACAGGTGCTCAGCGGCAGCCTCAAAGGGGGTGCCGAACATGCACGGTTGATCCAGCGCCTGGATGGCAGCACGGTTTCGATCAACCTGGTGGGTTCGCCCATCATCAACAACGGGCAGGTGGCGGGCATCGTCCTGGTGCTGCATGACATGACCCAGGAGCGCCAATACATCGCCAACCTGTCCTGGCAGGCTACCCATGACGCCCTGACCGGCCTGGCCAACCGCCGTGAATTCGAGTACCGCCTGGAGCAAGCACTGAACGACCTGGTGCGCCAGGGTGGGCGGCATTCGCTGATGTTCCTTGACCTCGACCAGTTCAAGCTGGTCAACGATACCTGTGGGCATGCCGCCGGTGATGAATTGCTGCGGCACATCTGCGCCGTGCTGCAATCGGTGCTGCGCGAAGGCGACACCCTGGCCCGGCTGGGGGGGGATGAGTTTGGCGTGCTGCTGGAAAACTGCCCGGGCGAACAGGCCGAGCGCATTGCCGAAAGCCTGCGCCAGGCGGTGCAAAGCCTGCACTTCGTATGGAAAGGCAGGCCGTTCGTCACCACCGTGAGTATCGGCCTGGTGCACATGGCGCAAGCCCCGGCCACGCTGGAAGCCTCCCTGCGGGCAGCCGACATGGCGTGCTACATGGCCAAGGAGAAGGGCCGCAACCGTATCCAGGTCTACCATGCCGATGACAGTGAACTGTCGATGCGGTTTGGTGAAATGGCCTGGATACAGCGCCTGCACGTCGCTCTGGAGGAGAACCGCTTCTGCCTGTATGCCCAGGAAATCGCCGCGCTCACCGCGCTTGAAGGGCCAGGCCATGTCGAGATTCTGTTGCGCCTGCAAGACGAAAGCGGCCGCACCATCCTGCCTGACAGCTTCATCCCGGCGGCCGAGCGCTATGGCCTGATGACCGCTATCGACCGCTGGGTGGTGCGCAATGTGTTCCAGGTCATTCGCCAGTGCCTGGATGAGGGGCGCGAGGGCCCGCTGTCGATGTGTGCCATCAACCTCTCGGGGTCGAGTATCGGTGACGACAAGTTCCTGGAGTACCTGCGGCGCCTGTTCGTCGAATATTCGATTCCGCCACGGCTGATCTGCTTCGAGATCACCGAGACCAGTGCCATTGCCAACCTCGGCAGTGCCATCCGGTTCATCAATGAATTGAAAGGGCTGGGTTGCAAGTTCTCGCTGGATGACTTTTGTGCCGGAATGTCGTCATTCGCTTATTTGAAACATTTACCTGTCGACTTCTTGAAGATCGACGGAAGTTTTGTCAAAGATATGCTGGATGATCCGGTCAACCGGGCCATGGTCGAAGTCATCAATCACATCGGCCACGTCATGGGTAAACGGACCATTGCCGAGTTCGTTGAAACTCCGTTGATCGAGCAGGCCTTGCAAGAGATCGGCGTGGACTACGCCCAGGGCTATCTGATCGAACGACCGCAGGTGTTCACTTGCGACAGTCTGCAGCGCCAACGGATTGCTGCACGGCCCCTGCTGCATCGGGCGCCTGGAACCTTTCGCTGAAGTAGCGTTGGTAAATCACAGGGATCAAGGAGCTGAAAAGTGATTGATGCATTCGTCCGTATCGGGCCTTTGATGGACCCGGCCAGTTACCCCCAATGGGCCCAGCAACTGATCGAAGATTGCCGCCCGGGCAAGCGTCGGGTGGTGGAGCATGAGTTCTACCAGCGCCTGCGCGATGGCCAGTTGCGCCAAGCCACCATACGCCAGTACCTGATCGGTGGCTGGCCGGTGGTCGAGCAGTTTTCGTTGTACATGGCCCACAACCTGACCAAGACCCGCTATGCCCGCCACCCGGGCGAAGACATGGCGCGGCGCTGGCTGATGCGCAATATCCGCGTGGAGCTCCACCATGCCGATTACTGGGTGCACTGGTGCCATGCCCATGGCATTCACCTGCACGAGCTGCAGTCCCAGGAAGTGCCCGCCGAGCTCAATGGGCTAAACGACTGGTGCTGGCGAGTGTGTACCACCGAGTCGCTGGCCATTGCCATGGCGGCTACCAACTATGCCATTGAAGGGGCGACGGGTGAGTGGTCGGCGGTGGTCTGTGCTGAAGACACCTACGCCATGGGCTTCCCGGAGGACCAGCGCAAGCGCGCCATGAAGTGGTTGAAGATGCATGCGCAGTATGACGACGCCCACCCGTGGGAGGCGCTGGAGATCATCTGTACCCTGGCTGGCGAAAACCCGACCTTGGGGTTGCGCAACGAACTGCGCAAGGCGATCTGCAAAAGTTATGACTGCATGTACCTGTTCCTGGAGCGGTGCATGCAGCTGGAAGGCCGCCAGCAAGGGCGCCTGCGCCCGACCTTGGCTGCGGGCTGAATGCCTGGGGCTGCTTTGCAGCCCTTTCGCGACACAAGGCCGCTCCTACAGATTTGATGCCGGATTCAACGGCACCGCTGTAGGAGCGGCCTTGTGTCGCGAAGGGCCGCAAAGCGGCCCCATCGGTTTCAAGCCCTACTGAGCGTTAAAGGCCTGCCCGTTCACCCCGGTACTGTCCGGCCCCATCAGGTACAGGTACACCGGCATGATCTCTTCAGGCAGTGGATTGTTCTGCGGGTTCTCGCTCGGGTAGGCCTGGGCCCGCATCGCCGTACGGGTAGCCCCCGGGTTGATACCTACGCCATGGGCTTCCCGGAGGACCAGCGCAAGCGCGCCATGAAGTGGTTGAAGATGCATGCGCAGTATGACGATGCGCACCCGTGGGAGGCGCTGGAGATCATCTGTACCCTGGCTGGCGAAAACCCGACCTTGGGGTTGCGCAACGAACTGCGCAAGGCGATCTGCAAAAGTTATGACTGCATGTACCTGTTCCTGGAACGGTGCATGCAGCTGGAAGGCCGCCAGCAAGGGCGCCTGCGCCCGACCTTGGCTGCGGGCTGAATGCCTGGGGCTGCTTTGCAGCCCTTTCGCGACACAAGGCCGCTCCTACAGATTTGATGCCGGATTCAACGGCACCGCTGTAGGAGCGGCCTTGTGTCGCGAAGGGCCGCAAAGCGGCCCCATCGGTTTCAAGCCCTACTGAGCGTTAAAGGCCTGCCCATTCACGCCGGTACTGTCCGGCCCCATCAGGTACAGGTACACCGGCATGATCTCTTCAGGCAGTGGATTGTTCTGCGGGTTCTCGCTCGGGTAGGCCTGGGCCCGCATCGCCGTACGGGTAGCCCCCGGGTTGATACCTACGCCATGGGCTTCCCGGAGGACCAGCGCAAGCGCGCCATGAAGTGGTTGAAGATGCATGCGCAGTATGACGATGCGCACCCGTGGGAGGCGCTGGAGATCATCTGTACCCTGGCTGGCGAAAACCCGACCTTGGGGTTGCGCAACGAACTGCGCAAGGCGATCTGCAAAAGTTATGACTGCATGTACCTGTTCCTGGAACGGTGCATGCAGCTGGAAGGCCGCCAGCAAGGGCGCCTGCGCCCGACCTTGGCTGCGGGCTGAATGCCTGGGGCTGCTTTGCAGCCCTTTCGCGACACAAGGCCGCTCCTACAGATTTGATGCCGGATTCAACGGCACCGCTGTAGGAGCGGCCTTGTGTCGCGAAGGGCCGCAAAGCGGCCCCATCGGTTTCAAGCCCTACTGAGCGTTAAAGGCCTGCCCATTCACGCCGGTACTGTCCGGCCCCATCAGGTACAGGTACACCGGCATGATCTCTTCAGGCAGTGGATTGTTCTGCGGGTTCTCGCTCGGGTAGGCCTGGGCCCGCATCGCCGTACGGGTAGCCCCCGGGTTGATACCTACGCCATGGGCTTCCCGGAGGACCAGCGCAAGCGCGCCATGAAGTGGTTGAAGATGCATGCGCAGTATGACGATGCGCACCCGTGGGAGGCGCTGGAGATCATCTGTACCCTGGCTGGCGAAAACCCGACCTTGGGGTTGCGCAACGAACTGCGCAAGGCGATCTGCAAAAGTTATGACTGCATGTACCTGTTCCTGGAACGGTGCATGCAGCTGGAAGGCCGCCAGCAAGGGCGCCTGCGCCCGACCTTGGCTGCGGGCTGAATGCCTGGGGCTGCTTTGCAGCCCTTTCGCGACACAAGGCCGCTCCTACAGATTTGATGCCGGATTCAACGGCACCGCTGTAGGAGCGGCCTTGTGTCGCGAAGGGCCGCAAAGCGGCCCCATCGGTTTCAAGCCCTACTGAGCGTTAAAGGCCTGCCCGTTCACCCCGGTACTGTCCGGCCCCATCAGGTACAGATACACCGGCATGATCTCTTCAGGCAGCGGGTTGTTCTGCGGGTTCTCGCTCGGGTAGGCCTGGGCCCGCATCGCCGTGCGGGTAGCCCCCGGGTTGATGCTGTTGGAACGCACCGGTGCCACGCCTTCCAGTTCGTCTGCCAAGGTCTGCATCAGGCCTTCGGTAGCGAATTTGGACACGCCATAAGCGCCCCAGTAAGCCCGGCCCTTGCGCCCGACACTGCTGGAGGTGAACACCACCGAGGCGTCCTCCGACAGCTTGAGCAGCGGCAGCAGGGTGCTGGTGAGCATGAACGTGGCATCGACGTTGATGTGCATCACCCGCATGAAGTTGTCGCCCGAGAGCTGCTCCAGCGGCGTGCGCGGGCCGATGATCGAGGCATTGTTGAGCAGCCCGTCCAGGCGGCCGAACTGTTCCTCGACCATCACCGCCAGTTCGTCGTACTGGTGGGGCAGGGCGGTTTCCAGGTTGAACGGGATCACCACCGGCTGCGGGTGGCCGGCGGCCTCGATTTCATCGTAGACCTCGTTCAGGTTGGCTTCGGTCTTGCCCAGCAGCAGCACAGTGGCGTCCAAGGCGGCATAAGCCTTGGCGGCCGCTGCACCGATGCCACGGCCAGCGCCGGTGACCATGATGACGCGGCCCTTGAGCAGGTCGGGGCGGGCGGTATAGTCGAACATGCGTTTGTCCTTGAGTTGAAGCTTGCAGCTTGCCGCTAAAAGATCAGCACCCGCACAGGGCGCTGTCGAGCACCTTGCGCAGCTCCAGCGGGTGGTCCACCACCACGTCGGCGCCCCAGTTGTTCGGGTTGTCTTCTGGGTGAATATAGCCGTAGCGAACGGCCGCCGTGCGGGTGCCGGCATCGCGGCCAGACTCGATGTCGCGCAGGTCGTCGCCGACGAACAGCACGCTGGCCGGGTCCAGGTTCAAGGTCTTGCAGGCCAGGATCAACGGCTCCGGGTCGGGCTTGCTGTTTTTCACGTGATCCGGGCAGATCAGCAGTGCAGAGCGCTCGGCCAGGCCCAGGCGCTGCATGATCGGCTCGGCGAAGCGGACCGGCTTGTTGGTCACCACGCCCCACAGCAGGTTGCCCCGCTCGATATCGGCCAGCAGTTCGCCCATGCCGTCGAACAGCTTGCTGTGCACCGCGCAGTCACGCTGGTAGCGCTCGAGGAACTCCAGGCGCAGGGCCTCGAAACCTTCATCCTGCGGGCTCATGGCGAAGGTCGCGGCGACCATCGCCCGCGCGCCGCCGGAAATCACATCGCGGATCAGCTTGTCGTCGATGGCCGGCAGGCCGCGCTCGGCGAGCATGGCCTGGCAAATGGCGATGAAGTCCGGCGCCGTGTCGAGCAGGGTGCCGTCCATGTCAAAAAGTACCGCTCGCAAACGCATGCTCATTCCTCGCGCAGGGTCTGGATCATGTAGTTGACGTCCACATCGCTGCTGAGCTTGTAGTGCTTGGTCAACGGGTTGTAGGTCAGGCCGATGATGTCCTTGACCTCAAGGCCGGCCACGCGGCTCCAGGCACCCAGCTCGGAAGGGCGGATGAACTTCTTGAAGTCGTGGGTACCGCGCGGCAGCATCTTGAGGATGTATTCGGCGCCGATGATGGCCAGCAGGTAGGCCTTGGGGTTGCGGTTGATGGTCGAGAAGAACACCTGGCCACCCGGCTTGACCATGCGGTAGCAGGCGCGGATGACCGAGGACGGGTCGGGCACGTGCTCGAGCATTTCAAGGCAGGTGACCACATCGAACTGCTCGGGCATCTCTTCAGCCAGGGCCTCGGCGGTGATCTGCCGGTACTCCACCTCCACGCCCGACTCCAGCTGGTGCAGCTGGGCCACGGCCAGGGGCGCTTCGCCCATGTCGATGCCGGTGACGGTGGCGCCGCGCAGGGCCATGGCTTCGCTGAGGATGCCGCCGCCGCAGCCGACGTCCAGCACCTTCTTGCCAGCCAGGCTGACGCGCTCGTCGATCCAGTTGACGCGCAGCGGATTGATGTCGTGCAGCGGCTTGAACTCGCTCTCGCGGTCCCACCAGCGGTGCGCCAAGGCTTCAAACTTGGCGATTTCGGCGTGGTCGACGTTGCTCATTGAACAGTCCTCTGAAACTTCTACGAATTGCGCCGGAGTATACCCGAGCGCCCAAGGCTGTTGGTCGCTATAATCGTCCGCTTTTGATATGCGAAAGTCAGGGAGAGGTGATGCGCGAGCGACTTATGGCGGCGGAGAAGGTGACCGGTATCCGGTGGCACCACGGCGCCTTGCACCTGCTCGACCAGCGCCTGCTGCCTTCGCAAGAACGCTGGCTGGCCTGCGACAATGTCGCGCAGGTGGCGGCGGCGATCCGCGACATGGCTGTGCGGGGTGCGGCGGCCATCGGCATCGCTGCCGCCTATGGCCTGGTGCTGGCCCTGGAAGAGCGCCTGGCCGAGGGCGGCGACTGGGAAATGGACCTGGAAGAGGATTTTCTCAGCCTGGCCGAGGCGCGGCCTACCGCCGCCAACCTGTTCTGGGCGCTCAACCGCATGCGTGAGCGCCTGCAGCGCCTGCGCCCAGGCGAGGATGTGCTGGCCGCGCTGGAGGCCGAGGCCGTGGCCATTCACGAAAGCGACCGTGAGGCCAACCTGACCATGGCCCAGCAGGGCATCGAGCTGATCCGCCGCCACCAGGGCAGCGAGCAGGCCCTGCTGACCTACGGCAACGCCGGTGCCCTGGCCAGTGGCGGTTTCGGTACGGCGTTGGGGGTGATCCGCGCAGGCTTTCTCGAAGGCATGGTCGAGCGCGTCTATGCCGGCGAAACCCGGCCCTGGCTGCAGGGTTCGCGCCTGACCGCCTGGGAGCTGGCCAATGAAGGCATTCCGGTGACCCTTTGCGCCGATTCGGCGCTGGCCCACCTGATGAAAAGCAAGGGCATCACCTGGGTGGTGGTCGGCGCTGATTGCATTGCCGCCAACGGCGACGTGGCGAGCAAGATCGGCACCTACCAGCTGGCGGTGAGCGCCATGCACCATGGTGTGCGGTTCATGGTGGTGGCGCCCAGCACCAGCATCGACCTCAACCTGGCCACAGGTGAAGACATCCCGCTGGAAGAGCGTGATGCCGACGAATTGCTGGATTACGCCGGCACCCGCGTGGCACCGCAGGTGGAGGTGTTCAATCCGGTGTTCGACGTGACCCCGGCTGACCTGATCGATGTGATCGTGACTGAGAAGGGCGTCGTTGAACGGCCGGATACCGCCAAATTGGCACAATTGATGTGCCGCAAACGCCTGCATTGACCGTTTGGGGTGGGGTGGGAGAGGGAGTGTGGGAGGCCGAGCGCCGGCAATCGGGCATCAGCGCCAATCACGTCAACAATTCCCACAAAACCCCCTTCCACCCCCTGCGCCATATCTCCCCACCGCTACTGCCTTTGTGATAACATCCGGCAGTTTCCAAGACCGCCCATGACGGCGGCCTTCATTGCGCAGATCCATGGCACAACTCATTGATTTGTCGTAAGTCGTCGCACCCTTATGCGCTGCGGCGGCGAGCTTCGTTCGGCCCTTGATGGAGCTGCGAAGTTTCACCAGAAAAAGGAATCAGGCTTCTCATGGGCGAACTGGCCAAAGAAATCCTCCCGGTCAATATCGAAGACGAACTGAGACAGTCTTACCTCGACTACGCGATGAGCGTGATTGTCGGGCGAGCGCTGCCCGATGCACGTGACGGCTTGAAGCCCGTGCATCGTCGCGTTCTCTTTGCGATGAGCGAACTGGGCAACGACTGGAACAAGCCGTACAAGAAATCCGCCCGTGTGGTCGGTGACGTGATCGGTAAGTACCACCCGCACGGCGACACTGCGGTCTACGACACCATCGTGCGTATGGCCCAGCCATTCTCGCTGCGCTACCTGCTGGTCGACGGCCAGGGCAACTTCGGTTCGGTCGACGGCGACAACGCCGCGGCGATGCGATACACCGAAGTGCGCATGGCCAAGCTGGCCCACGAGCTGCTGGCCGACCTGCACAAGGAAACCGTCGACTGGGTGCCCAACTACGACGGCACCGAGCAGATCCCGGCGGTCATGCCCACCCGCATCCCCAACCTGCTGGTCAACGGTTCCAGCGGTATCGCCGTGGGCATGGCGACCAACATTCCGCCGCACAACCTCGGTGAAGTCATCGACGGCTGCCTGGCGCTGATCGACAACCCGGAAGTCACCGTCGACGAACTGATGCAGTTCATCCCCGGCCCCGACTTCCCGACTGCCGGCATCATCAACGGCCGCCAGGGCATCATCGAGGCGTACCGTACCGGCCGTGGCCGCATCTACATGCGTGCGCGCTCCGAGATCGAAGACATCGACAAGGTCGGTGGCCGCCAGCAGATCGTCGTCACCGAGCTGCCGTACCAGCTGAACAAGGCGCGCCTGATCGAGAAGATCGCCGAGCTGGTCAAGGACAAGAAGATCGAAGGCATCACCGAGCTGCGCGACGAGTCCGACAAGGACGGCATGCGCATCGTCATCGAGCTGCGCCGCGGCGAGGTGCCGGAGGTGGTGCTCAACAACCTCTACCAGCAAACCCAGCTGCAGAGCGTGTTCGGCATCAACGTGGTGGCACTGATCGACGGCCGCCCGCGCGTGCTCAACCTCAAGGACCTGCTCGAAGCGTTCGTCCGTCACCGCCGTGAAGTGGTCACGCGCCGTACCGTGTTCGAGCTGCGCAAGGCCCGTGAGCGTGGCCATATCCTTGAAGGCCAGGCGGTCGCGCTGTCCAACATCGACCCAGTCATCGCACTGATCAAAGCCTCGCCGACGCCGTCCGAAGCCCGGGAAGCGCTGATTGCCACTGCCTGGGAATCCAGTGCCGTGCAGGTCATGGTCGAGCGCGCCGGCGCCGATTCCTGCCGCCCTGAAGACCTGCCCGAGCAATACGGCCTGCGCGATGGCAAGTACTACCTGTCGCCGGAACAGGCCCAGGCGATCCTCGACCTGCGCCTGCACCGCCTGACCGGCCTCGAGCACGAGAAGCTGCTGGCCGAGTACCAGGAAATCCTCGAGCAGATCGGCGAACTGATCCGCATCCTCAGCAGCGCCGAGCGCCTGATGGAAGTGATCCGCGAAGAACTCGAAGCGATCCGCGCCGAATACGGCGATGCGCGCCGCACCGAGATTCTCAACGCCAGCCACGACCTCAACTACGGCGACATGATCCCGGAAGAAGAGCGCGTGGTGACCATCTCCCACGGTGGCTATGCCAAGACCCAGCCGTTGTCCGCTTACCAGGCCCAGCGCCGTGGCGGTAAAGGCAAATCGGCGACCGGCGTGAAGGACGAGGACTACATCGAGCACCTGCTGGTCGCCAACAGCCACGCCACCCTGTTGCTGTTCTCCAGCAAGGGCAAGGTGTACTGGAAGAAGACCTACGAGATCCCTGAAGCATCCCGCGCCGCGCGTGGCCGCCCGCTGGTCAACCTGTTGCCGCTGGAGGAGGGTGAGCGCATCACCGCCATGCTGCAGATCGACCTCGAGGCCCTGCAGCAGAGCGCCGACCCGGATGAAGAGCTGGAAGACGGCGACGAGGGCGTGATCGAAGGCGAAGTGGTCGAAGTAGAAGAAATCGACGAAGAAGACGGCGACACCCCTGAGTGGGTGGCTGAGCCGACCGGCGCGTACATCTTCATGGCCACCGCTTCCGGTACCGTCAAGAAAACCCCGCTGGTGCAGTTCGCCCGTCCGCGCTCCAATGGCCTGATCGCCTTGAAGCTGAAGGAAGGCGACACCCTGATTGCTGCGGCAATCACCGACGGCGCCAAGGAAGTCATGATGTTCTCCGACGCCGGCAAGGTGATCCGCTTTGCCGAGAGCGTGGTGCGCGAAATGGGCCGTACCGCCCGTGGTGTGCGCGGCATGAAGCTGGGCAAGGGGCAGCAGATCATCTCGATGCTGATCCCGGAGTCTGGTGCGCAGATCCTTACCGCGTCCGAGCGTGGCTTCGGCAAGCGTACCCCGCTGTCCAAGTTCCCGCGCCGCGGCCGTGGTGGCCAGGGCGTGATCGCCATGGGCACCAAGGGGCGCAATGGCCTGCTGATCGGTGCTATCCAGGTGCAGGAAGGTGAAGAGATCATGCTGATCTCCGACCAGGGCACGCTGGTGCGCACACGGGTTGGCGAGGTATCCAGCCTGAGCCGTAACACCCAGGGCGTAACCCTGATCAAGCTGGCTGCAGACGAAACGCTGGTAGGCCTGGAGCGTATCCAGGAGCCTTCCGAGGAAGAGCTCGACGAACTGGTCGGGGCGGACGAGGAGGGCGTGGAGCTCGATGCGCCGGAAGCGGCGGACGATGACAATGCGGGCGCCGAAGAGGCACCGCAAGAGTAAGCAAGCGCAACAACCCGAACGGGGCGACCAAGGTCGCCCCGTTTGACTGATTACAGCAGGCAACAGCAGGACCTGCCTTTTTTTTGGGGCGGCCTTGTGTCGTGAAAGGGTCGCCTGGCGGTCCTAGGGTAAGCAGCGCAACAACTATCGCGGGGGCTGCTGCGCAGCCCTTTCGCGACACAAGGCCGCTCCTACAGGGGTGCGCGGCCTGCAACAAACGATTTTGTTCTATTTGGCAGAGCGAGAGTGGATGTGAGCAAACGAGCCTTTAACTTCTGCGCAGGCCCTGCCGCGCTTCCTGAAGCTGTCCTGCAGCGCGCCCAGGCCGAAATGCTGGACTGGCATGGCAAGGGCTTGTCGGTGATGGAAATGAGCCATCGCAGCGACGATTACGTGGCCATTGCCGAAAAGGCCGAGCAGGACCTGCGTGACCTGCTGTCCGTCCCCTCCAACTACAAAGTCCTGTTCCTGCAGGGCGGTGCCAGCCAGCAGTTCGCCGAAATCCCGCTGAACCTGCTGCCGGAGAACGGCACTGCCGACTACGTCGAAACCGGCATCTGGTCGAAAAAGGCCATCGAAGAAGCGCGCCGTTTCGGCAACGTCAACGTCGCCGCCAGCGCCAAGCCATACGACTACCTGGCCATCCCTGGCCAGAACGAGTGGCAACTGACCAAGAACGCAGCGTACGTCCACTACGCCTCCAACGAGACCATCGGCGGCCTGCAGTTCGACTGGGTGCCGCAAACCGGTGACGTTCCGCTGGTGGTCGACATGTCCTCCGACATCCTCTCGCGCCCGATCGACGTGTCGCAGTACGGCCTGATCTACGCCGGCGCGCAGAAGAACATCGGCCCGAGCGGCCTGGTGGTGGTCATCGTCCGTGAAGACCTGCTGGGCCACGCCCGCAGCAGCTGCCCGACCATGCTCGACTACAAGGTCTCGGCCGACAACGGTTCGATGTACAACACCCCGGCCACCTATTCCTGGTACCTCTCGGGCCTGGTCTTCGAGTGGCTCAAGGAGCAGGGTGGCGTCGACGCCATGGAGCAACGCAACCGCGCCAAGAAGGACCGCCTGTACGGGTTCATCGACGCCAGCGAGTTCTACACCAACCCCATCAGCCACAACGCCCGTTCGTGGATGAACGTGCCGTTCCGCCTGGCCGATGAGCGCCTGGACAAGGCCTTCCTGGCCGGCGCCGATGCCCGTGGCCTGCTCAACCTCAAGGGCCACCGCTCGGTGGGCGGCATGCGCGCTTCCATCTACAACGCCCTGGGCCTGGACGCTGTCGAGGCGCTGGTGGCCTACATGGCCGAATTCGAGAAGGAGCACGGCTGATGTCCGAACATGAGCTCAAGGCGCTGCGCGTACGCATCGACAGCCTCGACGAGAAAATCCTCGAGCTGATCAGCGACCGCGCCCGTTGCGCCCAGGAAGTGGCCAAGGTCAAGACCGCCTCGCTGGCCGAAGGCGAGCAGCCGGTGTTCTACCGCCCTGAGCGTGAAGCTGCCGTGCTCAAGCGCGTGATGGAACGCAACAAGGGGCCGCTGGGTAACGAAGAGATGGCGCGGTTGTTCCGCGAGATCATGTCGTCCTGCCTGGCCCTGGAAGAGCCGCTGAAAATCGCCTACCTGGGGCCGGAAGGCACCTTTACCCAGGCTGCGGCCATGAAGCACTTCGGCCACGCCGTGATCAGCCGCCCGATGGCTGCCATCGACGAAGTGTTCCGCGAAGTGGCGGCCGGCGCCGTCAATTTCGGCGTGGTGCCGGTGGAAAACTCCACCGAGGGTGCGGTCAGCCACACCCTGGACAGCTTCCTCGAGCACGACATGGTGATCTGCGGCGAAGTCGAGCTGCGCATTCACCATCACCTGCTGGTGGGCGAAAGCACCAAGACTGACAGCATCACCCGCATCTACTCGCATGCCCAATCGCTGGCCCAGTGCCGCAAGTGGCTGGACGCGCACTACCCGAACGTGGAGCGCGTGGCGGTGTCGAGCAATGCCGAGGCCGCCAAGCGGGTCAAGGGCGAGTGGAATTCGGCGGCGATCGCCGGCGACATGGCCGCCAACCTGTACGGGTTGACCCGCCTAGCCGAGAAGATCGAAGACCGCCCGGACAACTCCACGCGCTTCTTGATGATCGGCAACCAGGAAGTGCCGCCGACCGGCGACGACAAGACCTCGATCATCGTTTCGATGAGCAACAAGCCAGGTGCCCTGCACGAACTGCTGGTGCCGTTCCACGACAACGGCATCGACCTGACCCGCATCGAGACCCGCCCGTCGCGCAGTGGCAAGTGGACCTACGTGTTCTTCATCGACTTCGTTGGCCACCACCGCGACCCGCTGATCAAGGCCGTGCTGGAGAAGATCAGCCAAGAGGCTGTGGCGCTGAAGGTACTGGGCTCGTATCCAAAGGCGGTGCTTTGATTCAAGGTTGTTGGGGGCGCTTTGCGCCCCATCGCGACGCAAGGCCGCTCCTACAGGCGTCTGCAATCCCTTGTAGGAGCGGCCTTGTGTCGCGATGGGCTGCAAAGCAGCCCCCTGCGGTCCCAAAGACTGTCCTGATTTCTGAACAGGGTTCGTACCAGTGGTAAATGCAGCAAAAAACAACCCCGCACCGCTCATCGGCCGCCTCGTCGTCGTAGGCCTGGGCCTGATCGGCGGCTCCTTCGCCAAAGGCCTGCGTGAAAGCGGCCTGTGCCGCGAAGTGGTCGGCGTCGACCTGGATGCCCCTTCACGCAAGCAAGCTGTGGCCCTGGGTGTGGTCGACCGCTGCGAAGAAGACCTCGCCGCCGCCTGTGTCGGCGCCGACGTCATCCAGCTGGCGGTACCGATCCTGGCCATGGAAAAGCTCCTGGCGCGCCTGGCGCAACTGGACCTGGGCAGCGCCGTCATCACTGACGTCGGCAGCGCCAAAGGCAATGTGGTGCGTGCTGCGCGTGAGGTGTTCAGCGACCGCCTGCGCCACTTCGTGCCCGGCCACCCCATCGCCGGCTCCGAGCAGAGCGGGGTAGAGGCCTCCAACGCCACCCTGTTCCGCCGCCACAAGGTCATCCTCACGCCGCTGCCCGAAACCGACCCCGCCGCCCTGGCCCTGGTCGACCGCCTGTGGCGTGCGCTGGAGGCCGACGTGGAGCACATGCCAGTCGAGCGCCACGACGAAGTGCTGGCCGCCACCAGCCACCTGCCGCACCTGCTGGCGTTCGGCCTGGTCGATTCATTGGCCAAGCGCAATGAAAACCTTGAGATCTTCCGGTACGCTGCCGGTGGTTTCCGCGATTTCACCAGAATCGCCGGCAGCGATCCGACCATGTGGCATGACATATTCCTCGCCAACCGCGAGGCTGTCCTGCGCACCCTGGACACTTTTCGCAGCGACCTCGACGCCTTGCGCGACGCGGTCGATGCAGGGGACGGGCACCAGTTGCTGGGTGTATTCACCCGCGCTCGGGTTGCCCGCGAGCATTTCAGTAAAATCTTGGCCCGCCGGGCCTATGTGGACGCTATGAACGCCAACGATCTGATTTTCCTGGCCCAACCGGGTGGCCGCCTGACCGGGCGAATCCGCGTACCGGGCGACAAGTCGATTTCCCACCGTTCGATCATGCTCGGCTCCCTGGCCGAAGGCACGACCGAAGTCGAAGGCTTCCTCGAAGGTGAGGACGCCCTGGCGACCCTTCAGGCTTTCCGTGACATGGGGGTGGTCATCGAAGGCCCGAACCACGGCCGCGTGACCATCCACGGTGTCGGCCTGCACGGCCTCAAGCCACCGCCCGGGCCGATCTACGTGGGCAACTCCGGCACCTCCATGCGCCTGCTCTCGGGCCTGCTGGCCGGCCAGTCGTTCGACGTGACCATGACCGGCGATGCCTCGCTGTCCAAGCGCCCGATGAACCGCGTGGCCAACCCGCTGCGCGAAATGGGCGCGGTGGTCGAAACCGGCCCGGACGGCCGCCCACCACTGACCATTCGCGGTGGCCACACGCTCAAGGCGCTGACCTACACGCTGCCGATGGCCAGTGCCCAGGTCAAATCCTGCCTGCTGCTGGCTGGCCTGTACGCCGAAGGCAAAACCACCGTTACCGAACCTGCGCCTACCCGTGACCACACCGAGCGCATGCTGCGCGGCTTCGGCTATGCGGTGGAGTCCAACGGCCCGGTGGCTTCGCTGCAGTCCGGCGGCAAGCTCACTGCCACCCGCATCGAAGTGCCCGCAGACATCTCCTCGGCTGCGTTCTTCCTGGTGGCAGCATCCATTGCCCAGGGCTCGGAGCTGGTGCTCGAACATGTCGGCATCAACCCGACCCGCACCGGTGTCATCGACATCCTGCGCCTGATGGGCGGCGACATCACCCTGGAAAACCAGCGTGAAGTCGGCGGCGAGCCAGTGGCCGACCTGCGTGTGCGCGGTGCCAAGCTCAAGGGTATCGATATCCCTGAGCACCTGGTGCCGCTGGCCATCGACGAATTCCCGGTGCTGTTCGTGGCCGCCGCCTGCGCCGAAGGGCGTACCGTGCTGCGTGGCGCCGAAGAGCTGCGGGTGAAAGAGTCCGACCGTATCCAGGTAATGGCCGACGGCCTGATCGCCCTGGGCGTGAAGTGCGAGCCAACCCCAGACGGCATCATCATCGACGGCGGCCAGATTGGCGGTGGCGAAGTGCATGGCCACGGCGACCACCGTATCGCCATGGCCTTCAGCGTTGCCTCGCTGCGCGCCAGCGCGCCAATCCGCATCCATGATTGCGCCAACGTCGCCACCTCGTTCCCCAACTTCCTCGCGCTGTGCGCCGAAGTGGGTATCCGCGTGGCAGAAGAGGGCAAGTCGTGAATGCTCAAGCGCCGGTCATCACTATCGATGGCCCGAGCGGCTCGGGCAAGGGCACGGTCGCGGGCCTGTTGGCGCGCGAACTTGGCTGGCGGCTGCTGGATTCCGGTGCGCTTTACCGCCTGCTGGCGTTCAACGCCAGCAACCACGGTGTCGACCTGACCAACGAAGAGCTGCTCAAGGCCCTGGCCGCCCATCTGGATGTGCAGTTCATCGCCGCCGAGCCGGGTAAGCTGCAACAGATCATTCTCGAAGGTGAGGACGTCAGCAATGTCATCCGCACCGAGACGGTCGGTGCCGGTGCGTCGATGGTGGCGTCCCTGCCGGCAGTGCGCGAAGCACTGCTGCAGCGCCAGCGCGCATTCCGCGAAGCGCCGGGCCTGATCGCCGATGGCCGCGACATGGGCACCGTGGTGTTCCCGGACGCGCCGCTTAAGGTGTTTTTGACCGCCAGTGCCGAGGAGCGTGCCCGTCGCCGCTACCTGCAGTTGAAGGGCAAAGGCGAAGATGTTAGTCTGTCGAGTCTGCTAGATGAGATTCGTGCGCGCGATGAGCGCGACACCCAGCGCGCAGTGGCCCCGCTCAAGCCGGCGGCCGATGCCATTCAGCTGGACTCCACGGAGCTGTCCATCGAGCAGGTGCTGCACCGTATCAGGAGCGAGCTCGCCCAGCGCGACTTGGTCTGATCGTCAGGAAAGCAGGCAGGGGCACCAGTCAACGTCCTGCCCGCTTTCCTTTACTTAACGAAACCCACATTGTCTGGAGTGTGGCGATGGGCGTCTGTTTCGCCCGAATCTACAGGAATTAAAATGAGCGAAAGCTTTGCAGAACTCTTTGAAGAAAGCCTGAAAACCCTCAATCTTCAGCCGGGTGCGATCATCTCCGGTATCGTTGTCGACATCGACGGCGACTGGGTTACCGTACACGCTGGCCTGAAGTCCGAGGGCGTCATCCCGCTCGAGCAGTTCTACAACGAAGCTGGCGAGCTGACCATCAAGGTCGGTGACGAAGTTCACGTTGCGCTGGACGCGGTCGAAGACGGCTTTGGCGAAACCAAACTGTCCCGTGAAAAAGCCAAGCGCGCCGAGTGCTGGATTGTTCTGGAAGCAGCTTTCGCCGCCGAAGAAGTGGTCAAGGGCGTTATCAACGGTAAGGTTAAGGGCGGCTTCACTGTCGACGTTAACGGCATCCGTGCGTTCCTGCCGGGCTCCCTGGTTGATGTCCGCCCTGTGCGCGACACCACCCACCTGGAAGGCAAAGAGCTGGAATTCAAGGTCATCAAGCTGGACCAGAAGCGCAACAACGTTGTCGTTTCCCGTCGCAGCGTGCTGGAAGCCGAGAACTCCGCCGAGCGCGAAGCCCTGCTGGAAACCCTGCAGGAAGGCCAGCAAGTCAAAGGTATCGTCAAGAACCTCACCGACTACGGCGCATTCGTGGACCTGGGCGGCATCGACGGCCTGCTGCACATCACCGACATGGCCTGGAAGCGCATCAAGCATCCTTCCGAAATCGTTAACGTTGGTGACGAAGTCGACGTACGCGTTCTGAAGTTCGACCGTGAGCGCAACCGCGTTTCGCTGGGCCTGAAGCAGATGGGCGAAGATCCGTGGGTTGCTATCACTGCGCGTTACCCAGAAGGTACCCGCGTACAGGCTCGCGTTACCAACCTGACCGACTACGGCTGCTTCGCTGAGCTGGAAGAAGGCGTTGAAGGTCTGGTACACGTTTCCGAAATGGACTGGACCAACAAGAACATCCACCCGTCGAAAGTCGTTCAGGTTGGCGACGAAGTGGAAGTCATGGTTCTGGACATCGACGAAGAGCGTCGTCGTATCTCCCTGGGCATCAAGCAGTGCAAGTCCAACCCATGGGAAGACTTCTCCGGCCAGTTCAACAAGGGTGACAAGATCACCGGTACCATCAAGTCGATCACCGACTTCGGTATCTTCATCGGCCTGGACGGCGGCATCGACGGCCTGGTTCACCTGTCCGACATCTCCTGGAACGAAACCGGCGAAGAAGCCGTACGTCGTTTCAAGAAGGGCGACGAGCTGGAAACCGTCATCCTGTCGGTTGACCCAGAGCGCGAGCGCATCTCCCTGGGCATCAAGCAGCTGGAAGACGATCCGTTCTCCAACTTCGTTGCTGTCAACGACAAGGGCGCTATCGTCAAGGGCATCGTGAAAGAAGTTGACGCCAAAGGCGCCATCGTCACCCTGGCCGACGACATCGAAGCCACTCTGAAAGCTTCCGAAATCAGCCGTGACCGCGTTGAAGACGCGCGTAACGTTCTGAAGGAAGGCGAAGAGATCGAAGCCAAGATCATCAGCGTTGACCGCAAGTCGCGCGTGATCAGCCTGTCGATCAAGTCGAAAGACGACGCTGAAGAGCGTGAAGCCATCCAGAGCCTGAAAAACGCTCCGGAAGCGGCTGCCGATACCACCATGGCTGCGCTGCTGCGCGAAGCAATGGCCAAGCAGAACTAAGTTCTGTTTGATCGGTGTAAAAAAGGGTGGCCTTCGGGCCACCCTTTTTTTATGCCCAAAATCTCCCCAAGCCTAACGCTATCCCCTGTAGGAGCCGGCTTGCCGGCGATGGCCTGCAGCGCAGGCCCAACCGCGTCTAAACCGCCGCGCAAAGCATCGCCAATGCATAACCAAGCTCTTTACGGCCAGCATAAAAAAGCCTGCCCTCCAGGCCACCCTTTCTCCCTCCAAAAAATTACCCCAGCCAAACGCGATCCCCGGCGGATCAACTGTCTCACCAATTTCTAAAAGTTAACGCAGCTCCTTGTCAGAGCCACTGTCTTGCTCAACTTCTAAAAGCTGGCACGATCCCTGTGGGAGCCGGCTTGCCGGCGATGGCCTGCAAAGCAGGCCCAACCGAGTCTGCACCTGCGCGCAAAGCATTGGCCAATCCATAGCCAAGCTCTGTATACCCAGCATAAAAAGCCTACCCTCCAGCCCACCCTTTCCAACCCCAAAATCCCCCAGCCTAACGCCATCCCTTGTAGAACCCGGCTCGCCCACGATCCCCCACAAAGCTCCCCCAGCCTTATTTCCCAACACTCCATTCTTGAATTTTTTTATTAAGTCAAGAACCACCCTGTTCAAATCCCTCCGAGCGTGCTACAAACTGATTAAGCAATGATCTAGCTGCTTGATAACGAAGGGAAAAATATGACGAAGTCGGAGCTGATCGAACGTATTGTCACCCATCAAGGGCTGCTCTCGTCCAAGGATGTGGAGCTGGCCATCAAGACCATGCTTGAACAGATGTCCCAATGCCTGGCCACCGGAGATCGCATCGAGATCCGCGGTTTTGGCAGCTTCTCTTTGCACTATCGCGCTCCACGCGTAGGTCGCAACCCCAAGACCGGCCAGTCGGTGGAGCTTGAAGGCAAGTTCGTTCCGCACTTCAAGCCCGGCAAAGAGCTGCGTGATCGCGTCAATGAAGAAGAGCACGAGCACCCCTGACCGATGAAGGAGCCAGTCTGATGCGTAACCTCAAGCGCGCCCTGGCGGCGTTGTTCGTGCTGCTGCTGGCAGCGGTGGTGCTGTTCTTCGTGCTGGAGAACCAGCAGGCCGTGGCACTCGTGCTGTTTGGCTGGTCGGCGCCCGAGTTGCCTGTTGCGGTACCGGTGCTGGCGGCCCTGGTAGTAGGCCTGGCGATTGGCCCGCTGTTGGGCGCCTATGGTGTACAGCGCAGCAAACGCAAGATTCGCGCCTCGGCCAGGCAGGCAGCGCTGGAAGGTAAGTAAGGAAAATTCCCGCCTTTTTTAGGAAAGGCTCGCCTGTGCACGCGACGGTGTAAGTGAAGTAATACCCGCTTCATTATTCCGGCCCAAACGAGCGTGCAGCAGTATGGAATTTCCCACCCTTTCCCATCACGGTGGCACCCGCGGTGTAACCGGTTCTTGTCACCAGCTTCACATCGACTCAGCCACCAGCCTGCTCGTGGATTGCGGCCTGGAGCAGGGCGCCGACGCCGCCCCGGGTTCAGCCAGCGCATCACTCGGTTTTGATATCCAGGGTATACAAGCCCTGGTGATCACCCACGTACACCTCGACCATGTCGGCCGCATCCCCGCGCTGCTGGCGGCCGGCTTTCGCGGTCCGATCCTCTGCAGCGAACCCTCGGCGAAGCTGTTGCCACTGGTACTGGAAGATGCCTACAGGCTGACCATCAGCAGCGAGCCCGCACAAGTGGCGCGTTACCTCGAGCTACTCGGTAACCTGGTCGTGGCGATGTCCTTCGGCCAGTGGCACTCGGTGGTAAACAAGCCCGGCCTCAGGTGCCAGCTGCGCCTGCAACGCGCCGGGCACCTCCTTGGCTCCGCCTATGTAGAGTGCGATGTAGACGTGGCCGAGCAAAACCACCGCATCGTTTTCTCCGGCGACCTCGGCCCCGAAGGCAACCCGCTGCTACGCCCACTGCAGCCACCCGAGCGTGCAGACTTGCTGGTGCTGGAAAGTACCTACGGCGACCGCCTGCACCCCGACCGCAGCATGCGCGAGCAGCAGCTGGAGCAGGTTATTGACCGCGCACTGCAGGACCGCGGCACCATCCTGATTCCCGCGTTCAGCCTGGGCCGCACGCAAGAGTTGCTGTGCGAGCTCGAGGCCATTCTCCACCGCAAGGCGCTGCTCGGTGACCCGGCCGTGGTGCCTGGCGATGGCACGTTCGCCTGGTCGCAGCTACCGATCATTCTCGACTCACCCTTGGCTCAGCGCATTACCACCGTCTACCGCCAGTTGCATGACTACTGGAATGTCGAAGCCAAGGCGCGGATGAGCGAGGGGCGTGACCCGCTTGGGTTCAACCAGCTGGTGTGCGTCGACACCCATGCCCGCCACCAGCAGGTGGTCAATTACCTGAAAAGCACCGGGCGCCCGGCGATTGTGATTGCCGGTAATGGCATGTGCTCGGGTGGGCGGATCGTCAACTACCTCAAGGCGATGCTTGGTGATCCACGGCATGAGGTGATGTTTGTCGGGTATCAGGCCAGGGGGACACCAGGGGCTGCCATTCAGCGCGAAGCGGGGGCGGAAGGGGCTGTCCAGGTTGAGTTGGATGGGGCTGTATATGAGGTGCGGGCTAAGGTGGCGACGTTGGGCGGGTATTCAGGCCATGCGGACCAGGCCGGGTTGGTGAGGTTTGCTATGGCGTGCGCGGCGCGGAGGGTGGTGCTGGTGCATGGGGAGAGGCGGGCGAAGCAGGTGCTGGCTCAGGCCATGCGGGAAAGGTTTGCTGAGGCTGGAAATGAGGTGAGCGTCACAGTTGCGGGGTAACCATTGGGCGGTGCGCGTGATGTCTGTCGAAAAGTGAGGAACTTCTGTGGGAAGGTTCCCTCTATTACTGATTAATGCTAAGTAGGTGAGCGTGGCGGGCATGTGGGCAAAATGCCGCTACGCTTGATGCGAGGGGAGCGCCGCTTTCGCGAGCAGGGAGCGCCCCAAAGAGATGAAGCAATCAGACGGACCCAAGGAAAAAGAGACTAAATGCGCAATGAACGCGAGCGCCTGAGCGGTAGTGATGAGATTGACCTGATTGAGCTTGTGCAGGGGGTTTGGCGGCAAAAGCTTTGGGTGGGGCTGGTCGCGGTACCGATTATTGCCATAGGTTTCGCCTACATAAAGCTGGTTTTGCCAGTATACGAGGCGAAGCTCTACATTCAGCCACCCTCTCAGAATGAGATTGCTCAGCTCAACTACGGTCGTGGTGAGGGCACAGGCCTTGCTCCGCTCAGCGCCAAAGATGTGTACAGCATCTACCTCAAGGCGCTGCAGTCAGAAGCGGTACGAGATAAGTTCTTTCGCAGTGCATTTCTCCCTACGCTGACAGAGGAGGAGCGGGGCGGGTCGCGAGACGCCCTTTACGCTCAGTTCAATGGCATGCTCAAGGTGTCGCAGGCCGGCAAGGACATGCCAGATCGTTATGTGCTCACTGCTAACCTCGAGGACCCACGGCTTGCTGCGACTTGGGTGTCGAACTACGCCGAAATGGCGGCAGAGCGAGCAAAGAACGAACTGTTGAGCGGTACTCGTAGTGACATTTCTATCATGGCTGACAACCTCGAGCAGCAGATCCGTGCTTCCCGTGCCAGTGCCGGGAATCAGCGTACTGACCAGATTGCCCAGCTCAAGGAGGCTCTGCGGGTTGCACGCTCCATTGGCCTAGAAAAGCCGCCGATCATTTCCGACACGTTATCCAGTGAAGTGTCTGCCGCAATGAACGGGTCTCTCACCTACATGCGCGGAGCCAAGGCATTGGAGGCTGAAATTGCCAATCTGGAGTCGCGCTCCTCGGATGACCCATTCATACCGAGCCTGCGCGTGAAGCAAGAGAAACTCAATTTCCTTCGTAACCTGAAAATCGACCCTTCGCTGGTTGCGATGTATCAGCAGGACGGCGCGGTTGCGCAGCCCGATAAGCCGATCAAGCCGCGAAAGGCAATCATCATGCTGCTTTCGGTGGTTGCGGGCGTCGGCTTGGGCGTGCTCGTCGCTATCGGTCGTGACCTTTGGGTGAGGCGGCGTGAGGTGGCGTAAGGAACTTATCACCCCTGGGGGTGTCCGCAAGCGTTGTTGTCCGATGCTGAAGGTGCAACAATGCACCTTCGTCGCCTATGACATGGATAGCTGGAAGAGCGAGCATTAAGCGCTGATCTACCTTGCCTGTCTTGGTTAACTCCCGTTGGCAATGCAGGCAAGTAATGAACAATGTGGCACGCGTACCTTCCATGGCCGCTTCTGGCGAGATCGATATTTTCAGAGTTTTCCGTACCATTTGGCGCCGGCGCTTCTTTATTATCTCCGTTGGTGGCGCCTGTGCGTTCTTCGGTGCCGCTATTGCGTACTCAATTACACCAGTCTACGAGACGTCCACAACTTTAAAGCCTGTAGCTCTGAACCAGTTGGATGAGTTGAATCGTTCAAAGATCTACTCATTACCGCCAAGAGAAGCACTCAAGCGCGTAGGTGCGACGCTAGACTCTTATAATGCACGACTAGACTTTTTCCGTTCAAGGCCAGACCTAGTTGATGCTTTTCAGGTTGAAGGCCAAAGTGTTGAGCAGGCATTTGAAGACTTTAACAGTAGCGCACTTAGCGTAGTTCAGGCTGACCCGAAGAGAACCGATTTGCTGAGCGACTTTATTGGTTTGAAAATGCGCTATGACAAGGGCATTGACGGTGCGGGGATTCTTAACGACTTCGTTGATTTTGCGGTCGAGCGGGAGCGTGCTCAGCTGTCCAGGGATATGCAGATCATTGTGGCTAATCGGCTGAATGAAGTGAATGCTGAATTGAGCTCTGCGATGATGGAGTATCAAGCTGGAAACGAAGGTCGCATCGCACGGCTTGAAGAAGCTGATGCTATCAAGCGTGCGCAGTTGAATGATGAATTGAAGGCACTACGTGTCCAGCTTAAGCTAAGACGCGAGGCACGAGTTGCAGAGCTTGACGAGGCAATCGGTGTCGCTCGAAGCCTGGGTTTGAAGAAGCCCTCTACCCCCTCGTTGATGGCTGATGAAGCTATGGCAGGGGGCAATGTCATTCGAACTGAGGTTAACGGCAGGCCGGTGCCACTTTACTTTATGGGTACCGAGGTGCTCGAGGCGGAACGCCTTGCCTTGAGCAAGCGTACCTCCGACGACTTCGTCGAGCCGAGAATCGGGCAAATCCGCAAAGAACTGATCCTACTCACGACCAACCGCAATGTTCAGGCGATTAGGAGCCGGGATAACGAACAGGCCTTTCTGGAAGGCATTGAAGCCCTGCGTGTGGAACGTGCGCGCTTGCAGTCCGTTGATACCGAGTTGCAAGGCTTGCGCTTAGTCAGTATTGATCAGCGTGCAGTAGCATCAGGTCAGCCAGTCAAGCCTCGTAGATCTATAATTATTCTGTTAGCACTAATCGGTGGCACACTGATTGGTGCAGTTATTGCCCTGTTGCGTAGTGCTTTCAAAGATCACTTACGACAACTACGAGTGCTTGAAGGTTCTGTCCAGCGGGTTTCCGAAACTCGGTTATCCTCAATGAGTACGCTTGAAGATAAAGGTTTAAAGCAGATTTGTGATAGTTGCCAAGCTTGTTTGTCTGGTGTTGCGCAGAGTTAATGGATGGTGCTAGGTGTTATATGTGGTAAATACATAATGTCAGCAGCTGCAGATTATAAAATGACAGTGATAAAATTCGAAGGAGAGCTTGCCTTGAGTATGCCTGAGTTGTCTGGAGGTTCTATATCGATATTGTTTCGTGAGGCTGCCATTAATTTCGATAGTCAAGATATTGTGAGTGGCGCGTGTTAAGGTTTTTTGCGAGGGTCAAAGGGAAGCAGGGGCAGTTTGCCCGAAATGTGTTGACTTTGATGACCGGCACAACAATTGCGCAGGCCATACCTCTTGCGGCTATGCCGATCTTAACGCGCCTATATGAGCCGGAAGATTTCGGGGTTTTGGCCCTTTATATGTCGGTAGCAGCTATGATATCTGTTGTGGCAACAGCACGCTACGAATTAGCAGTGATGCTTCCAGAGAAGAATGATGATGCTGCCAGTCTTGTTGTATTGGCGATTAGTATCGCAGCAGTGATAAGTTTTGTATTGTTTATATTGGTTTTGGCCTTTAACGAGCCTATTCAAGGTTTTTTTGGGGTCCCAGCGATTGGCCCCTGGTTGTACTTATTGCCGGTTAGTGTATTTGTCGCAGGTCTATGGCAATCGTTGAATTACTGGAATAATCGCGCCGCTAATTTTAGACGGTTGGCGGTTAGTCGAATGGTGCAAGGGGGGGGGATGACGTCTGCTCAACTTGGATTGAGCAGTATGGCTGGCGGAGGGTTAATCCTAGGTTATATTGTCGGGCAGGCGGTAGCTGCGTCTGTATTTCTTAGCAAAAAATGGGGAGAAGATCGAGCCATCTTGCATGCTGTAACTTTAGATAAAATCAGAAAAAATGCTAAAGAATATATAAAATTTCCAAAGTATTCATGCGCTGGGGCGTTGCTCGATAATGCGGCGATTCAGATGCCTGTTCTGATCTTGAGTAAATTTAATACGGCTCACGTTGTAGGTGTTTTTAGTCTGATGTTTAGAGCGCTAAATTTACCTATGAGTTTGATTTCGGCTGCCTTGTCACAGGTTTTGTTTCAGAAGTTGGTCGGCCTGCATCGCGAAGCGCCCGAGCGACTATTTGGTTTCGTATTAAAGGTATTCATAGTACTGCTGATGCTCATGGTGCCTCTGGTGCTGGTTGTCTGGTTCTTAGGGCCGGAACTCTTCAGTTTCGTCTTTGGCGAGGCATGGCGCGATGCCGGCGGTTATGCCGCAATATTAATTTTTGCAGTAGCGATACGTTTTGCGGTAAGTCCACTAAGCATGGTGCTCGCAATGGAGCACAATGTAAGAATGGGTACCCTGTGGCAATGTATCTATTTTGTGACAATTATTTCGACTTTGTATATTTTTAAAGGGGCAGAACTTGGTACATTTATCCTTGCTTTCACTGTTCATGAAATAAGCTTATATTTTCTGTATTTTTGTTTTATTCTTTTGGGTACAAAACAACATAGTTTTAGGTAGGGTTTATGTGCGGAATTCTAGGTGGGGTTTGGAAGCAAGTAGACTCATCGCTTGAGTCACGGGTTAAATCGGCGCTAGCTACAATTCGGCACCGCGGGCCAAATGACTCAGGGTACGAAGTTGAAACTATAAATGATAGTTGCGTTGTGCTTGGTCATACGCGTCTATCTGTTATAGATCTCTCAGAGGCAGGGCATCAGCCCATGTACTCACAAGATCGTCGTTACTCCATGGTTTTCAATGGGGAAATTTATAATTACAAAGAGTTGCGTAGCGAATTGGAGTCCTTCGGGTACTTGTTTGTTTCCGACTCTGATACTGAGGTTCTTCTAGTTGCGTGGCAACACTGGCAGGAGGCGAGTTTAAAGCGATTTGTCGGGATGTTTGCGTTTGCAATATATGACCATTGGAACTCGACTATACACTGTGCGCGAGATGCATTTGGTATAAAGCCATTCTTTTATTCAATTGAAAAAAGTGGTTTGTGTTTTGCATCCGAGTTATCTGCTGTTAAAGAGCTGAAAGGTGGTCGTGCCGAGTTAAATTGGCAGCGCGCTTATGATTATCTGACTCATGGCGATTACGATACTAATGATCAGACTTTCTTCAAGGATGTTTTTCATCTTCCCCCAGGGCATATCGCATCCTTTGATATTAATAACTGTAAACTATTGCAGCTTAGGCGCTGGTACACCCCCACCTTGCAAGAGCGCAATGACTTAAGCTTTGCAGCTGCGGCAGACGAATTGCGTGAGCGCTTTTTGGACAGTATTCGGCTACACCTTCGCAGCGATGTACCGTTAGGTGCTGCCTTGTCGGGGGGGCTTGATTCCTCCGCTGTTGTTTGCGCAATGCGTTATATCGACCCTAAAATGCCTATCCATACCTTTAGCTATATCGCTCAGGGTAGTACTGTTTCTGAAGAGTATTGGGCAGACCAGATAAATGAGTATGTTGGGGCTCATGCAAACAAAGTAATTGTTTCTCCGACAGACTTGATTCGAGACTTAGATGATCTGATAAAGGTTCAAGGTGAGCCTTTTGGTAGTACTAGTATTTATGCGCAATACCGAGTCTACCAGTTAGCGAGGGACTGTGGCGTCACCGTCACTCTAGATGGCCAAGGCGCGGATGAGATGCTAGCCGGCTATACAGGTTACCCAGGTCAGCGAATTCGGAGCATGGTGGAACGAGGGGAATACGCGCGTGCAGTAAACTTCCTTAACAAATGGACCAAATGGCCGGGGCGTAGTCTTACATGGGCCGTTGGTTCGGCACTAGGGCAGTTTACCTCGGGACGAGTTAACGACTTTTTGAGGGCGCTTGATGGTAGACAAAATGTCCCGTCCTGGATTGATGGAGGAGTTTTAGCGGATGGCGGTGTTCGCTGCGAGAATACACGCCGGCACTGTGATATTCAGTTGCAGGGGCGCCGATTGACCTCTGAGTTGGCGACTTCTCTTCATTATCGAGGATTGCAGCATCTACTTAGGCATGGTGATCGAAACTCAATGCGTTTCTCTATTGAAAGCCGAGTCCCTTTCCTTACCACTGGATTAACAGAGTTTCTTTTATCGCTGCCTGAACATTATCTAATTTCTGATAGTGGTGAAACCAAACACATATTCCGTGCCGCAATGCGCGGTATTGTACCCGACCAATCGCTTGATCGGCGTGACAAAATCGGTTTTCAAACTCCTGAAAAAGATCTGTTGCTCAGTAACGCTCCAGTAATTCGTAAGTGGCTGGAGGTGGATCTAGAACTACCATTTATTAGAGGTGATCAAATCCTGAGTAGTTTTGACAGAGCTATTAATGGTAAGGCAAAATTTAGTGCGGAAGTCTGGAGATGGATTAACTTTTATCGATGGTATCAAGCTGTTCTAGCGTAGGTTTTGGGATGGTCTGCCATTGGGCTTATGCAGTGGCTCGGTTTTGGTTGGTGGCATATGCGATCGGTGGGTTTAAAGTTGAGCGCGAATAAAACTATATTTTATACGGCGCTTATTGCATTTAGGGCGGTGCTTGACTTGTCCTATGCTAATATCATATCTGAGTTTTTTGTTTCTGAGGGGTTTAGTTCAAGCATAGATTTCTCTCAATATGTTATTTCATGGGTTGTATATTTAATTAGTTTTGCTTGTGCGGTAGATCGCGTAAGGAAAGTCAGCCATTATTTTTTTGCTATGGCGATTTTATCTATTGTTGCGCCATTGACATCTCTTTACGGATTGGATTCTAGCAAGCCATTGTTTCCGGTATTAGTAACTATCGCAGCATTGTATGTAATCTATTTTATGTCCCGGGTCAATGTGTTGAGTGTTAAGAACTTGCCAGTATTAACTGGTGGTAGGGCATTGGCAATTGTAGTTTCGCTCGCTTTTGTTCTGTTCTTAATTGTTTGGTTTGCGATGTCGGGCGCTCGGCCGAATTTGGATTTGGCGGAGGTGTATCAATACCGAGAAGCGAATAGTGAATTAACTGGGGGTGGGATTTTAGCATACACCAATAACTGGACCTATCAAGTTTTTTCTATTTACCTCATAAGTTTCGCTTTGCTGTATAAGCGTTATTTCCTTGTGGTACTGTTATTGCTCGCGCAGGTTTATTTTTTTTCAATCGCTTCTCATAAGTCAATACTGTTTATCCCGCTATTGGTGTTTGGCTCGTGGATGTATTTCCGATATTCCAATTCGTTGATATTGCTGCCAGTAGCTTATATAGTCGTGATAGGTTGTACACTCCTTAGTTTTTATCTCTTCGGGGATATAGTTTTGAGTTCAATGTTTTCGCGACGAGTTTTTTTTGTGCCTGCAAATTTGTGCTTTGTTTACTTCGATTTTTTTAGTAGTCATCCACAGGTTTACTGGTCGAATTCTGTGCTTTCAAGTTTATCGGCTTATCCCTATGGGGAGCTTGGTGTTCCATACGTGGTAGGGGAGTATTTAAATCGCCCTGGCCTGGGTGCTAATAATGGATTCGTTTCTAGCGGGTTTGCCCATGCCGGCTTACTTGGTGTGTTTTTTTATGCAGTGATTATTGGGTTTATTTTGAGACTAATCAACGATATGGCAAGTGAAAGTATGCCGATTTGGATTGCGGTAGCCATATCCGTAGTTCCGTTACGGAGTGTTTTGGTCTCGTCAGATTTATTTACTGTCATGCTGACTCATGGTTTTGGTATGGCAATAATTCTTATCTATCTCTCTCGTGTGTCCCGTTCCAAAACAATCCAGATTAGCGTTGCACATGATAAGCAATGAGGAAGTCATGAAGATTGCACATTTGACATCTGTCCATCCTAGGTATGATGTTCGTATATTTTACAAAGAATGTCGTTCGTTGGTCCGTGTCGGTCATGAAGTTCATCTAGTTGTTGCTGACGGGAAGGGAAGTGAAATTAAAGAAGGTGTGTGCTTTCATGACGTAGGTTGCAGCCGAGGGCGTTTGGCTCGGATGTTAAGGACGCCTAGTAAGATTTACAAGGAAGCAGTAAAAGTTAATGCTGATATTTATCACATTCATGACCCTGAGCTTCTTCCCGTAGGATACAAGCTAAAAAGGAATGGTAAAAAGGTGGTCTTCGATTCGCACGAGGACGTACCAATGCAAATTCTGGGTAAACCCTATTTAAATAAACCTAGTAAGTGGTTAATTTCAAAGTTGTTTTCTGCGTACGAGTCCTGGGTTTGCTCTCGGTTGGATGCGGTTGTTGCTGCTACCCCGCACATACGTGATAAATTTATCTCGATTAATCCAGCAAGTGTTGCAGTTAACAATTTTCCTATGCTGGACGAACTGGCGATTATCGACGCTTCGTGGCCTGAAAAAAAAGACCAGGTTTGCTACATCGGCAGCGTTGATAAAATTCGCGGTGTCGTGGAGGTTGTCGAAGCGATCCAGTACGTCAGTGGTACAACAACATTGGCATTTGCGGGGGCATTAAAAAATGATGTTTTGGCACAAACACTAGAGAATTCTAAGGGGTGGGTGCGTACTAAGCCTTTAGGGTATTTGGATCGTGATGGGGTTAAAGCGACGCTTAAAGAGTCTAGGGGTGGGTTGGTCACTTTGCATCCTGCTCCTAACTACCTTGAGGCTCTACCAGTAAAGATGTTTGAATATATGGCTGCAGGGTTGCCGGTTGTAGCCTCAGACTTTCCACTCTGGCGAAACATCGTAGAGGAAAGTAAGTGTGGGATTTGTGTGAATCCGCTTAATCCCGAAGATATCGCACGGGCTATAGATTATCTAATCCAAAACCCTTCTGTGGCCGAAGAAATGGGGCGTAATGGTCGTCAAGCTGTAGAGGAGAAATATAACTGGCTGAATGAAGAGCGTACGCTAGTTGAGCTATACCAAAAGATGGTTTAAAAATCTCTTAAGGCGTATATAGTATGCTTAATCTATTTCGAGTTGTCTGTAATGCTTGCTCGTCGTTTGCGCTTGTCTAAAAAACAGAGTTCGGCTAGTATTAAGCAGAGGACCTGCTTTGGTGGTTTATGATTAAGCAGGCACGAATGTAACAAGATGTGTTGCTGGCCAATTTTATATGATAAGCATTTATATTATTGGCTGTTGGCTATGGTAGCGGCGGTGGTGAGCGGGGTGTTATGAAAGTTACAGTATTTGGTACTGGTTATGTAGGGTTGGTTCAGGGGGCGGTTTTGGCCGATGTTGGCCATGAAGTTGTGTGTCTTGATATTGATAAAGCTAAGGTAGAAATGCTTTCTCAAGGCCGGATACCTATTTATGAGCCTGGGTTGGAGACTATAGTTAAAACTAATCTGGAAAGCGGTAACATCCAGTTCACTACTGATTATAAAACAGCAATTAGTCACGGTGATGTCTTGTTCATTGCCGTAGGTACACCTCCGGATGAAAATGGCTCCGCAGATCTGAAATATGTTTTAGATGTTGCGACTTCCATTGCTCAGCAGATCGAAAGCTATAAAGTCGTAATTAATAAATCAACGGTACCTGTTGGTACTGCAGATAAAGTTAAAGCAAGAATTGATGAGGTTTTGGCCCAGCGGTCAAAATCCGTTCCGTATGATGTCGTATCGAATCCGGAATTTTTAAAGGAAGGATCTGCTGTCAATGACTGTTTGAGGCCTGACCGAATTATCGTTGGCACAGACAGTGAGCGAGCCGAACATATAATGCGGGAGCTTTACGCACCGTTTAACAGAAATCATGAAAAAATTATTGTAATGGATGCGCGCAGTGCAGAGCTTACTAAGTACGCTGCTAACTGTATACTCGCGACGAAAATCAGCTTTATCAATGAAATTGCTAGCCTGGCAGACAAGCTTGGTGCTGATGTGGAAAAGGTTCGTAATGGTATAGGTAGCGATCCGCGCATCGGCTATGAGTTCATCTATCCAGGCGTGGGCTATGGCGGATCCTGTTTCCCTAAAGATGTGCAAGCGTTGATCAAAACGGCTGACGACATTGGGTTCGATGCGATGGTGTTGAAGGCTGTTGAAGCGCGTAATCAGATCCAAAAAACAGTTATTTTTGATAAAATCTCAGACTATTTTTCCGGGGATTTGAAGGGGCGGGTCTTTGCGCTTTGGGGGCTGAGCTTTAAGCCAAACACCGATGACATGCGTGAAGCTCCGAGTCGTGTTCTTATGGAGGCTTTGTGGGAGGCAGGCGCTATTGTTCAGGCCTATGATCCGGCGGAAATGGATGGACCCGGTCGATTTACCCAGATGCGGATTCGCTAAAACTCTGCACAACAAAGGAATTAGCGCTCGAAGGTGCCGAGGCCCTCGTTGTTATCACTGAGTGGAAAAGTTTCCGCGCACCGAATTTTGATCTAATTAAGGCTAGTCTTCGGAATCCGTTAATTTTTGATGGTCGTAATATTTATGATCCAGCTTCCGTTGTTAGGGAAGGGTTTGAATATTTCTCCATTGGGCGCCCATAAGTATTTCGATTTAAGGTGAAACAACATGGTTAAGTTTGCATTAGTTGGATGTGGTCGTATCGCGAAGCGTCATGCTGAACTGCTTGGTGGGGGAGTCATTGGGCAGGGGGAGTTAGTAGCTGTTTGTGATAGTGATCTGCAGAAAGCGAAAGTATATGGGGAAAAATACGAGGTTCCCTATTTCGCAGATATGCATGAGATGATGAGGTCGGTTGAGATTGATGTTGTTTCTGTCTTGACGGAAAGTGGAAATCACGCAAAAAATGTTATTGCTCTCAGTGAGTATGGTAAGCATATAGTAGTGGAAAAGCCAATGGCTTTGACGCTTGCAGATGCAGATGCAATGATTTCTGCCTGTGAAGAGGCGGGTGTAAAGCTGTTTGTCGTGAAACAAAATCGCTTCAACGTTCCAGTTGTAAAACTCCGTGAAGCACTAGAGCAAGGACGTTTTGGTAAGTTAGTACTAGGAACTGTGCGTGTGCGTTGGTGCCGACCTCAAGCTTACTATAACCAGGATAGTTGGCGTGGAACTTGGGCAATGGATGGTGGAGTTCTTACTAACCAAGCTAGCCATCATGTCGACTTACTTGAGTGGATGATGGGTGAAGTCGAATCTGTCTATGCGATGGCGAATACAGCATTAGTCGATATTGAGGCAGAGGATACGGCTGTTGTAACACTGCGCTTTAAGAGTGGCGCACTTGGCGTTATTGAGGCTACTACCGCTACTCGTCCCAGGGATCTTGAGGGGTCGCTGTCTATTGTGGGTGAGCACGGTGCAGTTGAGGTAGGCGGGATTGCTGTTAATGAGATGAAAGCATGGCGCTTCGCTGAAGAAACAGAAGATGATCAGCAAGTCATGGACCGTTATTCTGTAAACCCGCCCAATGTTTACGGGTTTGGTCATCAGGCATACTATGAGCATGTTGTCGATGTTATTAAAAACGACAAGCCTCAGTTGGTAGACGGTAACGGAGCACGCAAGAGTCTTGCGCTCATCGTTGCGATTTACGAGTCAATCGAAACTGGCAAAGAAGTATTCCTGAGCAAGTCGACAGGCAAGTGTCGGTTGGGTGCATAAATGAACAATCCGATAGAGAAGTTTTCTGCCGTTCGTGACGTAGAATTCGGTCATGATGTTACTGTAGTACAGCCTGTGAATATCTATGGCTGCAGCATTGGTAGCAACACTTTTGTAGGGCCTTTTGTTGAAATCCAGAAAAGTGTCGTGATAGGCCAGCGCTGCAAAATTCAGTCACATAGCTTTATCTGCGAGTTGGTCAGTATCGGCGATGATTGTTTTATCGGCCATGGAGTAATGTTTGTTAACGATCTATTTTCCGCGGGCGGTCCGGCTCGAGGGGATAAAACGCTCTGGAAAGAAACGCTGATCGGTGACAATGTATCTATAGGAAGTAATGCAACTATATTGCCAGTCAGTATCTGTTCCAATGTCGTGATCGGCGCGGGTGCAGTAGTAACAAAAAATATCGAAAAGCCAGGTGTCTATGCTGGCAACCCTGCTAAGAAAATTAGGTGAGATCAATGGTAAAGTTTTTGGATCTGCACTCGCAATACCTTTCTATTCGCGAAGATATTGATGCTGCAATCGCTGGAGTACTTGCTAACTCAAGTTTCATTGGCGGGCAAGGAGTGGCCGCTTTCGAGCAGGAGTTTGCGAGTTATTGTGATGCAAAGTTCTGCCTCGGTGTAGGTAACGGGACCGATGCACTTGAAATTGCTTTAGAGGCTCTTGCATTACCTGCTGGTAGCGAAGTGCTCGTGCCTGGTAATAGCTTCATCGCGAGTTCTGAAGCCGTGACTCGTTGTGGACATAAAGTAGTGTTTGTAGATAATCACGAAGCGAGCTATGTTCTTGATATTGAGGACGTCCTTCGGAAAATTACGCCGAACACAAAGGCTATCATTGCTGTACACCTCTACGGTCACCCTTGTGACATGAAACGTCTTAAGGAAATAACGGCGGAAAAGGGCATCTTCATCATAGAGGATTGTGCTCAGGCACATGGCGCTGAATTTGAGGGTAAGCGAGTCGGTGGACTTGGTGATATTGCCGCTTTCAGTTTTTATCCAGGTAAAAACCTCGGAGCCTACGGTGATGGCGGTGCTATTGTAACTAACAATGAAGCGCTAGCCATTAAGTGTCGTCAGATTGCAAATCATGGCCGTATTGCTAAGTACGATCACGCTTTCGAAGGGCGTAACTCACGCTTAGACGGACTTCAAGCCGCAATTTTGAGTGTTAAGCTTAAGCATCTCAATGCTTGGACCTCTAAGCGTATAGATATCGCTGATCGTTATATGCAAGCGCTTTCGGGTATAGCAGGATTAACGCTTCCTGTCCGTCAAGACTGGGCTAAGCAGGTATATCATCTCTTTGTAGTCCGCACGCAGCAGCGTGACGAACTGAAGGCGTTCTTGGAAAGGGCTGGGATTGAAACAGGTGTTCATTACCCTAAAGCTTTGCCCAAACTTCAGGCGTATAGTTATTTGGAACAGGTAGATAGCACAGCAAACTATTATGCTCAAGATAGCACCCTGCTGAGTCTTCCGATTGGCGAGCATCTATCTTTCGAGCAGGTAGATGTGGTCATCAGAGCGGTTAGAAGTTTCTTTGATGGCGGAGATGCAGGGAGCGGCATCAACGGTTGAACACTTTTTTTATTGAGTGTTCATGCTGCTCAGTAGTTTTATGACCGACGCTTATGGGGGGAGCCCCATAGGCGTTGTTTGCTTCGTAATGGTTCTTTTTTTATTCTTCTTTGCGTTAAATAATATCGTTTCCTTTCGAAGTCGGGTTTTACAGAGGTTTTTGAGGTTGTTCGTCTTTACTGTCGACGAGTAATTTGATGAAATTGCAATATGTGCGTGACTTTATTGATGCGTTGATTGAGATTATAAAGATAATTCCAGGGTGGCATGATGAATATTTGGTTGATCAAGCTCGAGGAGCCGGTACCGCAAGACGCTGATTACAGGCCTTACCGCATGGGTATGCTCGAGCGCGAATTGGTGGCCAATGGGCATAGCGTTGTAAGATGGTGCTCAGATCTAAATCACTTGACTGGTCTCCATCGTTATGGGGTTACCTGCTCCGTAAAATATTCCGATAGGCAACAGTACGAATTCATAAATAGCGGAGTTAAGTATAAGTCTGCTATTTCAGTAGGTCGTATAATCGACAATTTTTTAATCAAGCTCAAAATTCGAAAGCGAGCGAAAGAGCTTAGGGCTCCCGACCTAATTGTTTGTAGTATGCCGACTCCCGCGCTTTGCAAGTTGGCTGCGGTATTGGCGCGTGAGTATGGCATTCCTCTCGTTTTGGATTGTCGTGATTATTGGCCTGAAGTAATATTGGCTGAAGCAAAAGGTTGGAAAACCCTCGCCGCTAGGTTGCTGGCTTTCAAAATGCGTCGCGATCTTATATTTGCTTGCAAGCAGTCGCATTCCTTTATTGGAATTACTGATTTTTTTACTCGTCATTTATTAAAACATGCCGGTCGTCATCCTACACGCTTTGATGTGGTGTTTCCTTTGGGTTTCGATTCTACGGCGATAATTTGTTCGGAACAAAATCGTCAAGCAGCACTCGGTTTTTGGGCTGCCCATGGGATTGCTTTGGGTAAGGGTCAAAGGGTCGTGTACTTTGCCGGGCGGTTGAATCGTACAGTCTATGACGCCATTGATCCTGTTGTTCAGGCAGCGCAGCAGCTTGCAGAAGTTAATCCAGATATTGTTTTTGTTTTATGCGGGTCTGGAAGCTACCAAGAAGCTATTAAGGAAAGGTTTTCGTGCTTGTCTAATGTTATTCTTCCAGGTGAGGTAGATGCGACGTTTCTCAAGGTGTTGAGGGACTATTCGGTCGCTGCACTGCAACCAATAGATCGGCGGATTGATTATCAGAATTCTTATTCAAATAAATTTTTCGAATACCAGAGCTCAGGGTTGCCAATCTTTTCTTGGCTGGACGGGATTTCAGGTCAAAAGTTGGTGGCCGAAAAGTGTGGCTATATCTATAACAGCTCTGCTGAGTTGATTGAGAAGATGTCTATGTTTTTTGATGATGATGATCTTCAAGTCGAAATGTCTAGTCGCGCTAAGAAGTTGTTTGCTCGAGAGTTTGAAGCCAAGACTGTGTACAGTGGTTATGCCCGTCATTTGGATGCGGTGGTTGAAGAAAGTTTATCCAGAACTTCTAATTGATGTTGTTAGGAAGCATAATGATTAAGCGTATTTTTGATATAGTGGCTTCTTTTTTTGGTATCTTGTTTTTATTGCCAGTATTACTGGTCGTGGCTTGGGCGGTAAAAAGAAAGTTAGGATCTCCAATCTTATTTCGTCAAGTGCGCCCAGGTGCGCGTGGTGTACCTTTCGAAATGATAAAATTCAGAACTATGCTGGACGCTCACGATTCAAAAGGTGAGCCACTTGCAGACGCAGATAGAATGACTGTCTTTGGCAAGTTTCTTCGTTCTACCAGTTTAGATGAACTACCCGAGCTATGGAACGTATTAAAGGGCGAAATGAGTGTTGTTGGGCCGCGTCCTTTGTTGATGGAATATCTTCCTCTTTACAATGAGAGGCAAAATCTACGGCATAAAGTTCGTCCAGGGATAACTGGATGGGCGCAAATTAACGGTCGTAACGCTCTGAGTTGGCAAGAAAAATTTGAACTCGATGCTTGGTATGTTGAAAATCGTACTTTTTTGTTGGACCTTAAAATAATTGCACTGACGATAGTTAAGGTATTTAAAAGAGATGGTGTTTCCGCGAATGGAGAGGTTACCATGCCTAAATTTCAAGGTAACAAAAAATGAGTCGGCTGGCTATACTAGGTGCCAGTGGGCATGGGAAAGTAGTCGCTGATACCGCTGAGCTTTGTGGGTGGTCCGATATTTCATTCTTCGATGACATTTGGCCTAAACGGTTGTCGACCGGTAGTTGGGAAGTTGTCGGTACCGGAGACGATCTTCTCAAGCGATTGAGTGAGTTTGATGGTGTGGTCGTTGCTATCGGGAATAACAAAATACGCGAGCGCAAGATATCTGAACTTTTTAGTCATAATGCCGCATTGGCCACTCTTATCCATCCATCTGCTAGTGTTAGTCGCTACGCCGATGTTGGAGTGGGTACTGTCATATTTGCTGGTGCGGTATTGCATGCGGGCGCTACAGTGGGGGTCGGCTGTATACTAAATACGGGCTGCAGTGTTGATCACGACTGCTGTCTTGCTAACGCAGTTCATATCAGCCCTGGTGCTCGACTTGCTGGCGATGTGAGAGTTGGAGCTCGCTCATGGGTGGGCATAGGTTCTAGCGTCAGGCAAATGATTACTTTGGGCGAGGACGTCGTTGTCGGCGTCGGTGCGGCCGTTGTCGCTGATGTTATGGCGGGGATTACAGTCATCGGCGTACCCGCTCGTCCACTAAATTAGTCCCACAAATCTCTGCGTGTGGTTGTAGACTGTGTCATAACCCCTTCGCGCTCTTGCGAATTTGATGAATCAGGACCTGTTCATGCTGAATACCCCTTTCTCTCCTTGGCCATCTTTTTCTGAAGAAGAGGCGGACCGCGTACGGGATATTATCTTGTCTAACAAGGTGAATTACTGGACTGGGCAGGAATGCCGTCAGTTTGAGCATGAATTTGCAGACTGGGCTGGAGCGAAGCATGCCGTGGCCGTCGCAAATGGTACGGTAGCGCTCGATCTGGCGTTGCATGCGTTGGGCATTGGTAAGGGTGACGAAGTGATCGTCACCTCTCGTACATTTCTCGCTTCGGTATCAAGTATCGTCAACGCTGGCGCTTGTCCAGTGTTCGCGGATGTGAATGTCGATTCCCAGAATATCGACGCTTACACCATCAAGGCGGTGATTACTCCTCGCACAAAAGCCATTGTATGTGTTCACCTCGCAGGATGGCCTTGTGATATGGATCCGATCATGGCGTTGGCGCAAGAGCACGGTATACGTATTATCGAAGATTGTGCACAAGCGCACGGTGCCCGCTACAAAGGTAGGCCTGTCGGTTCTATTGGCGATATCGGGGCTTGGTCGTTCTGTCAGGATAAGATTATGACCACCGGCGGCGAGGGTGGCATGGTCACCACCAATGATAAAGAATTATGGTCAACAATGTGGTCGTTCAAAGATCATGGTAAGAGCTGGGAAGCGGTCTACGAACGTCAGCATGCCCCCGGATTCCGCTGGCTGCATGAAAGTTTTGGTACCAATTGGAGGATGCTTGAGGTCCAAGGTGGGATCGGTCGGATTCAATTGAAGCGAATGCCAGAGTGGCATCAGTCGCGATTAGAAAATGCTCAGCGCATCTGGGAGTGCGCCAAAGGCCTACCCGGACTTCGGGTTCCTGTTATCCCGGAAGATAATGTACATGCGGCCTATAAATGCTACGTGTTTGTTGAGCCAGGACAGCTTGCTTCAGGTTGGGATAGAGATCGACTACTAAATGAAATAAATTCCCTTGGCGTGCCTTGTTTCTCGGGTTCCTGTTCAGAGGTATATCTTGAGAAAGCATTCGATGGCACAGGCTTTAGGCCAGAGAAAAGTCTGCCTGTTGCAAGTCAACTGGGAGAAACTAGCCTCATGTTCTTGGTCCATCCAACGCTGACAGATGCTGAAATCGCGAAGACGTGTGAGGTGTTGACAAGAGTCATGCGCCAAGCAGCAGGCAAATGAAATGCATTACGACTCGTACGCTGGCGCGCGAGTCGTACTCTTTTATGCCTGGTGTTGGTGTGTCAAGTTGCCTTAAGCGGGCACGTATGAAAATGAAACAGGAAGGGATCTGGTTTGGTTCGGAATCAGGAGTGTAAACGGATGACGGATAAGCTGCGCGCGGGAATGCTACTTTTGCCGCGACGCTACAAACGCGCGCTCCAAGTCGTAACCGACGTGTTGTTGGTATGGTTCGCCCTTTGGTTGGCGTTTTTGGTACGTCTTGGCATTGATGAGATTTATCAGCCACTGCGCACACACTATTGGCTTTTTTTAGCCGCGCCAGTCGTCGCCATACCTATCTTTATCCGTTTTGGCATGTACCGTGCTGTCATGCGGTATTTCGGTAATGACGCATTAATTGCTATTGTTAAAGCTGTTTCTTTATCTTCACTGATACTTTCGCTAATCGTTTATTGGCATAGCAATCATACTGCAGTAGTTCCGCGCTCTATCGTTTTCAATTACTGGTGGCTAAGCCTGGTGCTGATCGGTGGTCTTAGATTGATCATGCGGCAGTATTTTTTGGGTGATTGGTTTGCAGCCCGGCAGCATGTACCTTTCACCAATCGCGATAATGGTTTACCGAAAGTTGCGATCTATGGCGCTGGTGCTGCAGGAAATCAGTTAATCGCTGCATTGAGAATTGGTCGCGTTATGCGACCGGTTGCTTTCATTGATGATGATGAAAGTGTTGCGGATCGCGTCATTTCTGGGCTTCAAGTATTTCGTGGAAAAGATATTCAGCGAATGATTGATGTTACCGGTGCTGAAGAGATCTTGCTGGCTATTCCTTCTGCCAGTCGTGCGCGTCGAAGAGAAATACTTGGGCTATTAGAGCACTTCCCACTCCACGTCCGTAGTATCCCTGGGTTCATGGATTTGGCCAGTGGCCGGGTAAAAGTCGATGATATTCAAGAGGTTGATATTGCCGACCTATTGGGCCGTGATGCCGTACCCGCGCAGACTGACTTGCTTGCTCGTTGCGTATCTGGCCAAGTCGTAATGGTAACAGGCGCCGGTGGCTCCATTGGTTCGGAACTATGCCGGCAGATACTCATGCTCGAGCCTAAAACCCTCCTTTTATTCGAGCATAGTGAATTTAATCTTTATAGCATTCATGGGGAACTAGAGCAGCGTATTCGGCGCGAGTCCTTGCCAGTCACGCTGGTCCCATTCCTAGGCTCCATTCGTAATCAGAAGCATTTGGCAGACACCATGAAGATGTGGGGGTAGACACCGTTTACCACGCTGCCGCCTACAAACATGTCCCAATGGTTGAGCACAACATTGCCGAAGGTGTCCTGAATAACGTGATTGGTACGCTGAATACAGCGCAGGCAGCTCTGCAATCCAATGTGGCCAATTTCGTACTTATTTCGACCGACAAAGCTGTGCGACCAACCAATGTCATGGGTAGCACAAAAAGGTTGGCTGAACTAGTTCTTCAGGCGTTGAGTAGAGAAGCTGCGCCTGTTTTGTTTGGGGACAGTAGCAAAGTTGCGAGAGTTAATAAAACTCGCTTTACGATGGTACGCTTTGGCAATGTTCTTGGATCTTCAGGGTCGGTGATCCCATTGTTTCACAAGCAGATCAAGATGGGCGGGCCATTGACGGTAACTCATCCCAAGATTACCAGATACTTCATGACCATTCCTGAGGCTGCTCAGCTTGTTATTCAGGCTGGCTCGATGGGGCAGGGCGGAGACGTATTCGTATTGGACATGGGCGAGCCTGTAAAAATTGCTTCATTGGCTGAGAAGATGATTCACCTTTCGGGGTTGAGCGTAAGATCTGAAAAAAATCCTCATGGTGACATTGCAATTGAATTTACAGGACTACGACCTGGCGAAAAGCTTTACGAAGAACTTTTGATTGGTGATAACGTTCTGCCAACCCAGCACCCGATGATCATGACAGCCAGCGAGGATTTCTTAGCGTGGGATGCGCTTAGAGATAGCTTGTCTTTGTTGGTTAAAGCAGTTGAAACTGAGGACTTTTCGCGCGTCCGCCAGCTACTTAGAGAGTTGGTCAGTGGTTACACACCCGAAGGGGAGATTGTGGACTGGGTGTATCAGCAGCGGATGAAAGAAATTTAGTTTCTTTCACAGTTCGTCGGCAGTTTTCGAACTGCCGACTGCTTGCCGGTAGAGTAGTATTTTCAATTCGATAGGCTAAGAGTTATAGGCTAGAGTTTTTAGTTGCTGGGGATGTTTGATTTTGGCCTACTTCAGTTCCAATGCTCGAACTTGAGAAAGTTACTGAATAACGGCCTAGATCTCCGGGGTCTCGTGCGAAATTAATAGCGCCGCCCTCTGTATTCCACTTATAGGCGTCAGCCTCATACGAAGCACCTGACTGTAGTTTTACCCATTGGGTTGCACTAGTGGCAGGATTGCCGAGCTTGTCCGTGAGCATCTCTTTAACTAGATACAAGTTACTAGCATTACCGGTCAACACTAGCTGAATGACAGTGCCATCATTCACCGTAGCGAACAATTTATAGCCCGGTGAAATTGGCAAATATGGCAGCCCTCGCACCTCAAACTCACCCGCTTTGTTGGTAGCGACACGGCAAGGCTCGTCGGGGCGTTCATCTTCCGCTGAACATTCTGGCACCTCAGCCATGAAATTGCCCTGCAGGTCAACACCCAAGAACGCGCTCGGCGCGATCACTTGGTCAGCCACCTGCGTGGATTGCGCCCAGACAGGCGCGGAAGCAAACGCGGCCGCAAGAACGACCGACTGAGAAATTTTAGGCATGGACGATCCCTGTGAGCCAAGATGGCTTTTCCTGAGAGGAATTCGTATTTTGCCCCGCCGGCGATGACAGAACAACTGCCAAAAGCGTGAACGGCGTCTTACCGGCACACTCCTGCATCATTCCCGTCTAGAATTGCGCCATCAATCGTCAACCATCAGCCACGAGAAGCGTTCAACCCTATGACAATCCTGGTAACCGGCGGCGCCGGCTTCATTGGTGCGAATTTTGTGCTGGATTGGGTAAGCCAGTGCGGCGAAACCATCGTCAACCTGGACAAGCTGACCTACGCCGGCAACCTGCAGAGCCTGGCCAGCCTGGAGGGCAACCCGCAGCATGTTTTTGTGCACGGTGATATCGGTGACGGCCCGCTTGTGCAGCGCCTGCTGGCAGAGCACCGCCCGCGTGCAGTGCTCAACTTCGCCGCCGAGTCGCACGTCGACCGCTCCATTCATGGCCCCCAGGCGTTCGTTGAAACCAACGTTGTAGGCACGTTCCAGCTGCTGGAGGCGGTGCGTGCTTACTGGCAGGGTATGGACGAGGAAGCACGCGCGGCCTTCCGCTTCCTTCATGTTTCAACCGATGAGGTCTATGGCTCGCTGAAAGCCGGTGAGCCTGCCTTTACCGAAACCCATCAGTACCAGCCAAACAGCCCGTACTCCGCAAGCAAGGCCGCCAGCGACCACCTGGTGCGCTCCTATCACCACACCTACGGGCTGCCGGTGCTGACCACCAATTGCTCGAACAATTACGGCCCACTGCATTTCCCCGAGAAGCTGATCCCGCTGATCATCGTCAACGCCCTGGCCGGGAAGGCGCTGCCTGTATACGGCGATGGGCAGCAGATTCGCGACTGGCTTTACGTCAAGGACCACTGCAGCGCTATCCGCCGTGTGCTGGCAGCAGGGCAGGTGGGTGAGGTGTACAACGTCGGTGGCTGGAACGAGATGCCCAACCTGGACATCGTCCATCGCGTTTGTGCGCTACTCGATGAGCTGCGCCCGCGTACCGATGGGCAGCCGTATGCCAGCCAGATCAGCTTTGTCACCGACCGCCCTGGCCACGACCGCCGCTACGCTATCGATGCCCGCAAGCTGGAGCGTGAGCTGGGTTGGAAGCCGGCCGAAACCTTCGAAACGGGCATTCGTAAAACCGTGCAGTGGTACCTGGATAACCAGGCCTGGGTCGAAGGTGTGCAATCGGGCAGCTATCGCGAATGGGTCGAGAAGAATTACACCGGGCGTTCGGTGTAAAGGCGCTGAAACTGGGTGGCTACCCTATAATGGCAAAAAGATGGCTGGCAACTAGCCATGGACGCCTGACAGAGATTTACAACCTATGAGCACTATCAACCGCAAAGGCATCATTCTGGCTGGTGGCTCGGGCACGCGCCTGCACCCTGCAACGCTGGCGATTTCCAAGCAGTTGCTGCCGGTTTACGACAAGCCGATGATCTATTACCCGCTGACCACGCTGATGCTGGCGGGCATTCGCGACATCCTGATCATCTCTACCCCGCAAGACACGCCGCGTTTCGAGCAGTTGCTGGGGGATGGTCACCAGTGGGGCATCAACATTACCTATGCGGTGCAGCCTTCGCCGGACGGGCTGGCACAGGCCTTCATCATTGGCGAAGGCTTCATTGGCAACGACCTTTCGGCGCTGGTACTGGGAGATAACATCTTCTACGGCCACGACTTCCAGGCCTTGTTGCTCGAAGCCATGGGCCGCCGCGAAGGCGCCAGCGTATTCGCCTACCACGTAACCGACCCCGAACGGTATGGCGTGGTGGAGTTCGACAGCCAGGGCAAGGCCCTGAGCCTAGAAGAAAAGCCGACCCAGCCGAAGTCCAACTACGCCGTGACGGGCCTGTACTTCTACGATCAGGATGTGATCGAGATGGCCAAAGGGCTCAAGCCCTCACCGCGAGGCGAGCTGGAGATTACCGACCTCAACCGCTTGTACCTTGAGCGTGAGCAGTTGTCGGTGGAAGTGATGGGGCGTGGGTATGCATGGCTCGATACCGGCACCCATGATTCCCTGCTTGAAGCCAGCGGTTACATTGCCACCATCGAGCGCCGCCAGGGCTTGAAGGTCGCCTGCCCAGAAGAAGTGGCTTACCGCCAGCGCTGGATTGATGCAGAGCAGCTGGCCAGGCTGGCCGCGCCGCTTACCAAGAACGGCTACGGGCAGTACCTGCAACGGGTGCTGCGCGACACGATCTTCTGACAGTGAAAGTTCTGTGCACGCCTGCTGTGGGAGCTTTTACCCGGCAGGTGTGCAACATGCTGTGACGTCTAATCTGGTAACCATTCCCTGGCGGCAACCGCTGGGCGAATGGCCTGCGAGCCGCTAGTTTGAGGGGGCAGCCAAGGAGCTTGCTGCATTCAAACTCAACTCACAGGAGTGACCTTCATGCGCAATACCGTTCTCAATTATCTGCTGCTGCCACTGTTTGCCGGCCTGTCGTTTTCGATCAGCGCGGCGCCTGCTACGGCCACTGTACCGAAGGAACCGGTACCGATGGTAAGCCAGTTGCCGGCCACCCCAGCCAAGCTCAATCTCAATACCGCCGATGCATTGACCTTGCAGAAGGAGCTGAATGGGATAGGCAAGGCCAAGGCCGAGGCCATCGTGGCTTACCGGGAGGCCCACGGTGCGTTCGCTTCAGTGGATGAACTGCTGGAGATCAAAGGGATTGGCAGCGCGCTTATGGAGCGCAATCGGGACAAGTTGGCGGTCGAGTAGGGGAGTAGGCCGGGGCGGCGTGTTGCCTGCCCCCGGCGTCATCGGCTGCAACCTAGCGGTCCTGCGCATCCTTGGCATCTGCCTCGGCATTGCGCTCATGTACCTTCTTCAATTGCTCATCGGTCAAGGGCAGTTTCTTCGCCGTATCGCGCAACATCATCAACCCGCCCACGATCGAGCCAAGGGCTAAGATGAGTATCAGCCAGGCATACCAGGGCATTGTCGTTCTCCTATGGGCTGTGAGGCTTCGCTTGTACTCATTTTGAGCGACCGCGTTGCCCGTTGGTTCAATTATAGGAGGGGTGCCCCGCCGGGCCAATTCTAATGGCCTCTGGCCCCCAAGGCGTGGCGACTTCGTTTACAATGCGCGCCGTTTATGAATTACCAAGAGACCCCGACCATGTCCGCCTGCCAGACGCCCCTGATCGTCGCCCTGGATTTCCCCACCCGTGACGCCGCCCTGAAGCTGGCTGACCAGCTCGACCCAGCACTGTGCCGGGTGAAGGTTGGCAAGGAGCTGTTCACCAGCAGCGCTTCGGGCATTGTCGAAACCCTCTGCGCGAAAGGCTTCGAGGTGTTCCTCGACCTTAAATTCCATGACATCCCCAACACCACCGCCATGGCTGTGAAGGCTGCGGCCGAAATGGGCGTTTGGATGGTCAACGTGCACTGTTCCGGTGGCCTGCGCATGATGTCGGCCTGCCGCGAAGTGCTGGCCAAGCGCAGCGGCCCTCAGCCATTGCTGATTGGCGTGACCGTGCTGACCAGCATGGAGCGTGAAGACCTGGCCGGTATCGGCCTGGATGTAGACCCGCAAGAGCAGGTGCTGCGCCTGGCTGCGCTGGCCGAGAAGGCTGGCATGGACGGTTTGGTGTGCTCGGCCTTGGAAGCGCCGGCGTTGAAAACCGCGCACCCATCGCTGCAACTGGTGACACCAGGCATTCGCCCAGCAGGCAGTGCTCAGGATGACCAGCGTCGCATTCTTACCCCGCGCCAGGCACTGGATGCAGGTTCGGACTACCTCGTGATCGGGCGGCCCATCAGCCAGGCGGCAGACCCGGCAGCAGCATTGGCTGCGGTCGTCGCCGAAATTCGCGGCTGAGATATGAACGAGGGCAGCAATGCTGCTCTCGCTCAAATAACGGCGATTTGTCACGGTTGCAGTCATTAAGCAACTGAAATCGCGTAGGACATAGGGAATGAGCCCTCCGCATGAGTATGTTAGATGTCAGTTGATGTTTCGGATCAGAGCCCGGTTCAGCGCTTTGGAAGCCTGATTGGTACTTACCTGCTGCCCGTAGGCTGGTTCATCATTCTTACGGGGATGTTCTGGGTCTGGGACCGCTCTGCTTACCACAAGCTCTTTTATATTTTTCTTGCGGCGCCCACGCTTGTGATGCTGATCAAGCACCGGCATCTGCTGAAACCTCTGGTTTGCAATCCGCTGTTCTTGGCGTTCCTGGTTTTCAGTGGCTACACCCTTCTGAGCATCGCGTGGTCCGACACTGAAAACTCCACCAGCAGCTTGCTGAAACGCCCGCTTTATATTGCGATGTTGCTACTGGCCGCAGGTATCATCAGCCTGCGCACACCCGGGCAACTGGATCAATGGACGCGCCTGGCCGCTATAGTGGTTGCGGTGGCGGCTGGTTTGTCATTGGCGGTTTTTCTCTACCAGAACCCCGTATTGGCAGGCAGGCGCCTGAATGGTTACGGTGCGTTGTATAACCCGTTGCTGACTGCGCATGTATTTGGCGCCTTCGCTGCATTCTGGCTCGCATCCTGGTTCCAGGCTCGTAGTGCGCTCAGCCCATTGCCTTTGGTTTGCCTCGCTGTTCTGGGAATGGCAATCCTGGCGACGGGTTCCCGCACGCCGTTGATCGGCCTGGCAGCAGCCTTGGGTTGGTTGTTGATCGTCGGTGATCGCCGACGCACCGGGCTGGCATTGACTGTCATCGGTCTTGCAGCGGTCAGTGTGGTACTGCTCTACCCTGAAGCCATTACCCAGCGTGGCGTCTCGCACCGCCCGGCCATCTGGCTGGACTCACTGCGCCAGATCAGCGAACACCCATGGCTGGGCCGCGGCTTCGATTCGCCGATGACAATCATTATCCCAGGCTTGGGCAAGACGCTTGCCGACCCTCATAACATTGAGCTTGGAGTGCTTTATGCGGGTGGAGTCGTGGGCTTGGTGATGTGGATGGCGCTTTACGGCTTGGCCATGTACTTCTGCTGGGTGTACCGCAAGCACCCAGGCGTGATGATAGCGGCAACCTGGCTGATCTTCGGCTTCGCTTCGGGCCTGACCGAAGGCAGTGCCTTCATGTCGCGCCCGAAGGAGCATTGGTTCCTGATATGGATCCCGATGGCCCTGGTGTACGGCCAATCACTGATCCACTGGAAGCGCAGCCGGTCTGCTTAAGAGCAGACCATCCGCCATATACCGCGCAAGGTCTTGCGGTTCCAGTACTTGAGCGGGATTTGCGAAAGTATTTCCCGGCTCAATGCCTTGTCGCGGTTGGCGTACTTCAGCACCATAGAGTTACGGAACCGCATGCACACCTGCTCATATTGCGGGTGGTCGCTGAACACCGCAAAGGTGCGCAGCACGTTGTCCACCATGAAGCGGCCGTTCTTGAAGGTGTTGGTCGGGTGGTCACGGTACTGCGCCAGTACCTCGCCCAGTACGTCGATGAAATAACCGGCCCGTGCGATCGACAGTTCGATATAAACGTCTTCCAGGCGGATATCGGCATTGAACCCCCCCACTTTTTCCAGCGCCTCACGGCGCAGCATCAGTGTGGCGGCCATTGGGCCTGGCTTGCGGTCGAGGAACAGGTCGTCGAAGTCCAGGCGGCGGAAGGGCAGGTTGCGGTTGCGTTGCTCGCGTGCGCCCATCACGTTGCCATCCTGGTCGATGGTTTCGATGTTGGCCGAGCAGATGCCCACTTCAGGCTTGCCGTTCATGTACTCCACCTGGGTGGCAATACGGTGGGGCATCATGATGTCATCAGACCCGAAAGGCACGATCAGGTCGCCCCTGGCGCGTGCTATCGCGTCGTTGAGGGTGCGTGCCAGGCCCTGGTTGGCCTGGAAGCGCAGATCGAAGCCATGCTGTTCCTGAAGCCGCTTGAGCACTGCTGGGCTTTCGTCCTTGGAGCCGTCGTCCACCACCAGAAGCTCGATGTTCTTGTAGGTCTGGTTGATGACGCTGTTGATGCTAGCCTCGATGTAGCGCGCGTGGTTGTAAGACGCGATGATCACTGTCACCAACGGTGTGTCAGCAACGCCGTGATTCTGAGAACACATGTGAAACCCCTAGCTTTGACCCGTTTCTTTTGAAGCCTCTAAGCAGGCTACCCGCTGGTTTTTCTAAAGTGATGGCAATTCAGCATCTTATGCAGGTATAGGCCATTCTAAAGGAAGGGCCACATTAGGGATATGGTAGGCATGTTGCGGGCTAATACGTAGTGAGGATCCCGCAATGAGTTCAGAAATTTCCTACGACTCAGGACTGGTGATGCCTAGCTTGAGGAAATACCCTACATGTTCTGTCGACACGCGTCTGATTGTTCCTGGAAACACTGCCCTTTAGGCTTCCTGGGTCGCTGATGTTCAGCGATGCGGGTGTGGAAACCCGGACAATCTTCAAGTGCCTGTCGTAATGGCAGCTGTATACGGGAGGCCGTCAGGCCTACCGGGGTTCCTTGAAGACTCGGTTTTCCACCCCGTGTACAGTTGCCGCCCTTCGTGTGGAAACGGCGGTGGCAACTCCTTTAATCTTCAAGGAATTGCTATGAAAAAAATCGTCCCCGATCCACCCCATAATTTCGACCTTCCCTCCGACAAGACCCTCTCCAGCGCCATCAGCGAGCGCATCGTGCCGATCGATCACGTGGTCATGAACGTCACCCATTACCTGATGCTGGCCTACAACCACTGCCACATGGCCCTCTACGCAATCGAGGATGAGGCCACCCGTGAGTTGATGGTAAACGGGCTGCGGGCCATGCAGATTGCCTGGGGGCAGTCGGATGCGCTGTCGCTGGCCTTGGAACGTACTAACGGCCTGCATTGAGGGGAATACGGCAATGACTACAGACGTTACCCATGTCACAGCAGGTGTGACCACGTTTTTTCAGGGTGAGCACCAGAGCCATCCCTTGTTCCGCATCGAGCCGGGTATACCTTGCCAGGATGCCCGTGAGCAGGCTTCGGAGTTGATGGGGTATGTGCGCGAGCTGACCATCGTTGGGCTGATGGATGAGAAGCCGATGATGATCTGGGCTTCGCATTACCTGAGCGCGATGGCCAAGGCGCTGATGGATGATGCTGAGTTGGGGATGAGGGGCTGAGGCTGCCTGTCACAGAATCTTCGGGCACTCGGTTTCCGTTACGCCGCAATACCCCAGCCAAACCCTGAATGCCAACAAAAAGGGCCGGTACACTCGCGCGTACCGGCCCATTCAAATCACGCAAAAACGACTCAACCAATCACCAGCGGCGGGAACGATTTCACCAGGTCATCCAGCGCCTTGATCTGCGCCAGGAACGGCTCCAGCTTGTCCAGCGGCAGGGCGCTTGGGCCGTCGCACTTGGCCTGGTCCGGGTTCGGGTGAGCTTCCAGGAACAGGCCAGCCAGGCCAACGCCCATGCCGGCACGGGCCAGGTCAACCACTTGCTCACGGCGGCCACCAGAAGCAGCACCCGAAGGGTCACGGTTCTGCAGAGCGTGGGTCACGTCGAAAATGATCGGCAGGTCATCGCAGGTGCGCTTCATCACACCAAAGCCCAGCATGTCCACAACCAGGTTGTCGTAGCCCATGCAGGTACCGCGGTCGCACAGGATCAACTGGTCGTTACCTGCTTCCTTGAACTTCTGCACGATGTTCTGCATCTGCGAAGGGCTCAGGAACTGCGGCTTCTTGATGTTGACCGGTTTGCCAGTCTTGGCCAGTGCCACCACCAGGTCGGTCTGGCGGGCCAGGAAGGCAGGCAGCTGCAGCACGTCGACCACTTCGGCCACCGGGGCGCACTGGTAGATCTCGTGCACGTCGGTGATGATCGGTACACCGAACTCGGCTTTTACTTTCTCGAAGATGCGCAGGCCTTCTTCCATGCCCGGGCCACGGTAGGAGTGGATCGAGGAACGGTTGGCCTTGTCGAAGCTTGCCTTGAACACATAAGGAATGCCCAGCTTCTCGGTTACCCGCACGTATTCGGCGCAGGCAGTCAGGGCCAGGTCCTCGGACTCAAGGACGTTGATGCCGCCAAACAGCACGAACGGGGCGGCATTGGAACATTCGATGTTCTGGGTGATCTTGATCATTTTCTACTCTATGAAGTCTGGGGTAGCCATGGCGCTCTACCAACGACTTTCGAGTACACCGCTGGTGAAGATTTCGCGGCGCTCCAGGCGCCCGATTTCCTCATGTTTGGCAAGCGCGTACACCCGGTTGAAGGCTGCGCGTTGCACATCAGGGAAGTACTCGGCCAGTGCGTATTCTACCGCAGCATCATAGTCCGCTTCGGTTATATAGCGGTAAATTTCTCGGTAGTAGAAAAAGCCGAACTGAAAACCCAAGGTTTCGCTCATGTAGGCCGTGGGCCCGGAGAAGCTGTTCTCCAGGTCGATGGCCTGCGCTTGTCCTTCTTCCGGGAGCATGACGTTGGCCGCCCACAGGTCCATGTGCGTGACGCCTTGGCAGTGCAGGGCATGCAGCAGTTCGAACGCTGCCGCGATCACCCCGTGCACGGCCTCTGGCTTTTTGCGCACCTTTGCCAGCCCGTCCTCGTGCCCGCTCAGTAATTCTGTGATGAGGAAAAAGTCCTGCATCAGGCCGAACCGGGAGCGGCTGTAGCCGTAGCCGACCAGCTTGGGCACCCGCGCACCCCGCCGGGCTGCTTCGCGGGTGTTGATCAGTTCTTCCAGGGACCAGTCGTACATGCCGTTGCGCTTGGGCCGGCCACGCTGCATGCGCAGCTTCTTTTTCAGCGAATCGAGCTTTTCACGTTTGGTGAACAGCAGGCTTCGGGAGCATTCAAGAGGGGCGCTGACCCGTTTGGCACTGGCGCTCTGCTCGATCAGTCGTTCGAAGGCTTGCCGGGTATGCTGGGCAATAGGGGCTTGAAGGTGCAAGGTGGTGTCGCGATGGCGCAGAGTGTGGGGGTATTCGTTTTGCCAGATCTGTGAATCGCCAACCACACCTTCATTCCTTGTAGTATCAAATAGCCATGAATAATGGATCCAATACTACAGTTTTTTCACATTTTTCGTACAGGTTCTTAACGATACTTAACATTGAAATGTGCTAAGGGGCCGCGTGAGCGGCCCCTGTATTTCAAACCTTCAACACCAGCTTGCCGAAGTTTTCCCCGCTGAACAGCTTGAGCAGGGTTTCTGGGAACGTCTCAAGCCCCTCCACCACATCCTCCTTGCTCTTGACCTTGCCACTGGCCAGCCAGCCGGCGATTTCCTGCGCGGCCTTGCCGTACTCCTTGGCGTGGTCCATCACCACGAACCCTTCCATGCGCGCACGGTTTACCAGCAGCGCCAGGTAGTTGGCCGGGCCTTTGACTGCTTCCTTGTTGTTGTACTGGCTGATCGCGCCGCAGATGACGATGCGGGCCTTGAAGTTGATGCGGGTGAGCACGGCGTCGAGGATCTCGCCACCGACGTTGTCGAAGTACACGTCAACGCCCTTGGGGCATTCGCGCTTCAGGCCGGCCAGCACGTCCTCGGCCTTGTAGTCGATGACGCCGTCGAACCCCAGTTCATCCTTGAGGTACTGGCATTTCTGCGCGCCGCCGGCAATGCCGACGACGCGGCAGCCTTTGATCTTGGCAATCTGGCCGACGATGCTGCCCACGGCGCCGGCAGCACCGGAGATGACCACGGTGTCACCCTCTTTTGGCTGGCCGACGTCGAGCAGGGCGAAGTAGGCGGTCATGCCGGTCATGCCCAGGGCTGAGAGGTAGCGGGGCAGGGGGGCAAGGTTGGGGTCGATCTTGTGCAGGCCCTGGGGCTCGCCGGTGAAATAGTCCTGCACGCCGAGCGCGCCGCTGACATGGTCGCCGGGTTTGAAGTCGGGGTGGTTGGAGGCCACCACTTCGCCTACACCCAGGGCGCGCATTACCTGGCCGAGTGCCACGGGCGGGATGTACGACTTGCCTTCATTCATCCAGCCGCGCATGGCCGGGTCCAGCGACAGGTACAGGTTGCGTACCTGGATCTGGCCTTCGGCGGGGGCATCGGCGGGCACCGTCTCGAAGGTGAAGTCGTCGCGGCGCACGGCGCCGGTCGGGCGTTTGGCCAGCAGGAAGCGGCGGTTGGTCTGGGTCATGGCGGGGTCCTTGTGGGCAGGAGCAGAAGGGTCAATTTAACGTGGTGATGACAACAGGTCTGCAAAATCACTGGTAGGCATGATAGCCCAACCGCTGGCTTGATGATGCTGCCCAGTGGGTTGGCAGGCTGACTAGACTCTGAGCGCAGAAGCCAAAGGCTGCTGCAACCATTTGTGGGGGCCGCTTGCCGGCGATGGGCTGTGGAGTGGCCTCTTGTTTCGGGCGTTGAGAAATGCCTGCAGGCCGGGGCGAGCGCTGCGCGCTCGATCGCCGGCAAGCGCGGCTCCCACATTAAAAAATTGCGCTTTGCTGCAACCATGATTGGAGCATTCGATGAGCATGACCTTTTCCGGCCAGGTAGCACTGGTCACTGGCGGTGCGGCGGGTATCGGCCGGGCGACGGCTCTGGCGTTTGCCCGTGAGGGGCTCAAGGTGGTGGTGGCCGACCTCGATCCGGTCGGTGGTGAGGGCACCGTGGCGTTGATCAACGAGGCCGGTGGCCAGGCGCTGTTCGTGGCCTGTGACGTGACCCGTGACGCTGATGTGCGCCGGCTGCATGAGCAGGTCATTCAGGCCTACGGTCGCCTGGACTATGCCTACAACAATGCCGGTATCGAAATCGAGCAGGGCCGCCTGGCCGAGGGCAGCGAGGCAGAGTTCGACGCCATCATGGGCGTCAACGTCAAAGGGGTGTGGCTGTGCATGAAGTACCAGCTGCCGCTGTTGCTGGCCCAGGGCGGCGGGGCTATCGTCAACACCGCCTCGGTGGCAGGCTTGGGCGCGGCGCCTAAGATGAGCATCTACAGCGCGTCCAAGCACGCGGTGATCGGCCTGACCAAATCGGCGGCCATCGAATATGCCAAAAAGCGCATCCGGGTGAATGCGGTGTGCCCGGCGGTGATCGATACCGACATGTTCCGCCGCGCCTACGAGGCCGACCCACGCAAGGCCGAGTTCGCCGCCGCGATGCACCCGGTCGGGCGCATCGGCAAGGTCGAGGAAGTCGCCAGTGCGGTGGTGTACCTGTGCAGTGATGGGGCTGCGTTCACTACCGGGCACAGCCTTACGGTGGACGGTGGGGCCACGGCTATTTGAAAAGGGGCCCTGCGCCGACGGGGCGATGGTACGGAGTTTGATTTCTCTGTGATAGGGTTGGGGCAAGAACTGGATCGTTGGTGACCGGTCTTACGATGAAGTCACTTCATCTAAGGACAGCAATGAAGCATTTAGTTTTGTTCTTGGCCATCGTGGCGATCGCAGGGTGCGCGGCAACTGCCAAGACCGAGATGAGAAAAGGCCGCAAGGGCTTGCATATCAATTGCTCGGGCCTCTCGTCATCGTGGGACAAGTGCTATAGCAAGGCGGCGCAGTCCTGTGGGGCCCGTGGTTACAAAGTTGTCGCCCGCTCGACCAGTGACGATGAGGAGGAAGGGGACTTCCTGTTCGGCATAAACCCTGCGGGTTATACCAGCCGTACCATGATCGTCGTCTGCAAATGATGCCTGGGCGGGTCATTTTCCGGTGACGTGCTTACCGGCCCCGGCCAGTTTGCGCATCAATGTCGCTCATGGGCAGGGTTCCCGTGCTCTGGCCTTTCTTTCACATACAGGGCGACCTTCAGCAAGCTGATTACGACACGCTCATAGCTATTTGACACTATTGCGCCCTCAAGCCCTTGTGAGTTCAACGCAATCGTTGCCACGCTTGGCCTTTGCAAACTCTGAGAGCAAGGGGGCGGCGTATGGAGGCGAGCAGGCAGGGTTTTCTGGCCAACCTGGGCATGGCCCGCAAGCTGGGCCTGGGCTTTGCCCTGGTATTGCTGCTGACCCTGGCGGTGGCAGCCATCGGCATTGCCGCGCTGTACAGCGTCGGCCAGCATTTCGGTGGCCTGCGCCAGCTGGGCCAGTTCAATACCGACCTGCTCAAGCTGCGCCAGCACGAACAGGCCTTTGCCCTGCGCTCCGATATCAAGGAGGCCGAGGCTTTGCGCAGCGGCCTGCACAACCTCAGCGAACGCGCCCGGAGCCTGCCGGCACTGGCGGCGGCCGAAGCGGACCTGGCGGCGTATGGCCAGGCCTTCGAAGCCTTTGTCGAAGCGGTGCAGGCCAAGGAGCTGGCGCTGGACATGGCCTGTTGGTCGGTCTCCAGCGTGGCCAACAACCTCGATGTACTGCAGGCCGGCCTGGCCGATGACGGCACCTACACGCTCAAGCAGTCACAAGGCCAGCAAGGCGGGGAGTTTTTGGAGCAGGCTGCGCAGGTGGCCCAGGTATCCCGCTTGATGCTGCAGGCCATGGACGAGGCGCGCGTGCGCCTGGACCAGAGCCGCAAAGGCGAGGAGGGCGCAGCCGCAGGGCGCATCGCCCAGACAGTTGAGGCGGCAGGGCTGGTCGAGCAGCTCAAGGCGGCGGTCGGCGATGCGGGCTACCAGAGCGTGCTGGGCGAGGTGCAGGGGCATATCGCCAGCTTCTCCGACAAACTCAACGAATACACCGACCTGCTCGGCAAAGAGCACGGTATCAAGGCGCAACTGCAGGCGCGTGCCGAGCAGGCTACGCAGCGGGTCGATCAGGCCTATGCGGCGGACGAGCAAGCGATGCAGGCTGAGCTGACGCGCAATGCCGTGGCCATCGCCCTGGCAACCGGCCTGGCGCTGCTGGTGGGCGTGCTGGCGGGGTGGCTGATCACGCGGGCGGTGGTCGGCCCGCTCAAACGGGTGATTGGCCGTGCCCAGCGCATCGCTGCCGGGGAGTTGAGCCTGGACGCGGAAGCTGCGCGCAACGATGAGGTGGGGCAGTTGATGCAGGCCATGCAGCAGATGGCTGCCGGGCTGTCGGGCATCGTCAGCGGCCTGCAGCAGGGTATCGAGCAACTGGCTGGCAGTGCCCAGGCGCTGTCAGCGGTAACCGAGCAGACCAACCGCGAAGTGGGCAGCCAGAAGGAAGAGACCGAGCAAGTGGCGACCGCCATGCAGCAGATGACCGCCACCGTGCACGATGTGGCGCGCAATGCCGAAGAGGCGGCACTGGCGGCCCAGGCCGCTGACGAGAAGGTCGATTCGGGCCAGGTGGTGGTGCGCCAGAGCATGCAGCGTATCGAGCAATTGGCGGCGGCGGCGGATGCGGCCAGCGCCGGTATCGACAGCCTGAGCGCCGAGATCCACACCATTGGCGATGTGCTGGAAGTGATCAAGAGCGTTGCCGAGCAGACCAACCTGCTGGCGCTCAATGCCGCCATCGAAGCGGCGCGGGCGGGCGAGCAGGGGCGTGGTTTTGCCGTGGTGGCCGATGAGGTGCGGGCGCTGGCCCGGCGTACCCGCCAGTCTACCGAGGAGATCGAGCGGTTGGTTGCCAGCCTGCGCGGCAATGCCCAGCAGTCGGTGGCGCAGATCCGTGGCAGTACCGACCTGGTACGCCTGGCGGTGGCCGATGCGCTGCAAACCGAAAGCGCCCTGGGCAGTATTGCGGCGGCGGTGTCGTTGATTCAGCAGATGAACCAGCAGATTGCTGCGGCGGCAGAGCAGCAGAGTTCGGTGGCTGAAGAGATCAGCCGCAGTGTCACGCAGATTCGGGGCAGTGCCGATCAGGCGGCGTTGGCAATGCAGGGTAATGCGCAGTCAAGTATCGAGCTGGCGCAGTTGGGCAGTGACCTTAAGGGGATGGTGGGGCATTTTCGTTTGTGATCGTTTGTACCGGCCCCATCGCCGGCAAGCCGGCTCCCACAGGAACCCCACTGATTTCAAGGCATGTGGTGTAACTGTAGGAGCCGGCTTGCCGGCGATGGGGCCGGTACGGCACCCCTTCGGTCAGGCCCTGCGCGGGTTGAGAATCAGCAGGGTCACCACCCCCGCTACAATCCCCCAGAATGCAGACCCGATCGAAAACAGGGTCAAGCCCGACGCCGTCACCATGAAGGTAATCAGCGCTGCCTCCCGCTCGCGCGCCTCGCTCATGGCCACCGTCAGGCCATTCATGATCGAGCCGAACAGCGCCAATGCCGCAATAGAAAGCACCAGCTCCTTGGGCAACGCAGCGAACAACGCCGCCAGCGTGGCGCCGAACACCCCGGCAATGCCGTAGAAAATCCCGCACCACACTGCCGCCGTATAGCGCTTGCTTGGGTCTTCATGGGCATGCGGCCCGGTGCAGATCGCTGCGCTGATGGCCGCCAGGTTGACGCCGTGCGAGCCGAACGGGGCCAGCAGCAGTGAGGCAAAGCCGGTGGTTGAGATCAATGGCGAAGCCGGTACCTGATAACCGTCGGCGCGCAACACGGCAACGCCCGGCATGTTTTGCGAGGTCATGGCCACCACGAACAGTGGAATGCCGATGCTGATGGTCGCGGCCAGCGAGAAGCTGGGCGTAGTCCACACCGGTGTGGCCACTTCCAGCCTGAAGCTGCTGAAGTCCAGCAAACCCAGTGCGCCGGACAGCGCCGTGCCCACCAGTAACGCTGCCAGCACGCAGTAGCGCGGCGACAGGCGTTTGACCAGCAGGTAACTGAAGAACATGCCCAGCACCAGCAGCGTGCGGTGCTGCGCTGCGACGAAGATTTCGCTGCCGATCTTGAACAGGATGCCGGCCAGCAATGCCGAGGCCAGTGATGCCGGGATGCGTTTGACCAGGCGTTCGAAGCTGCCGGTCAGGCCGCAGATGAGTACCAGCACGGCACAGGTGATGTAGGCACCGATCGCTTCGCCGTAGCTGACCCCGCCCAGGCTGGTGATCAACAGCGCAGCCCCGGGCGTCGACCAGGCCACGGTGATCGGCGTGCGGTAGCGCAGCGACAGGCCGATGCTGCAGACCGCCATGCCGATGGACAGGGCCCAGATCCACGACGAGATCTGCGCCGTGGAAAGGCCGGCGGCCTGGCCAGCCTGGAACATCAGCACCAGCGAGCTGGTGTAGCCGGTGAGCATGGCGATGAAGCCGGCGACGACGGCCGACGTTGAGCTGTCTGCCAGGGGCCGCAGGCGTGCGGAGGTGGCATCGGTCATGGGGTAAGTCCTTGTCCATGTGTAAGCAGTTTTTTCAGACTAACGCGCGTCGGGTTGATCCTTGCCATACAGCGGGCATTGCTTTTAGCCGTACAGTCGCCAACTATTGGGCACGAATGCGCAACTGCATGGGAGGGAGGGGCGATGTACAAAGTCTATGGCGACTACCAGTCGGGCAACTGTTACAAGGTCAAGCTGATGCTCAGCCTGCTGGACCGCCCTTATGAATGGCATCCGGTGGATATCCTCAAGGGGGGGACCGAAACGCCGGAATTTCTGGCGATGAACCCCAATGGCAAGGTGCCGGTGCTAAAGCTCGAGGACGGCACCTGCCTGTGGGAGTCCAACGCCATTCTCAATTTCCTGGCCGATGGCAGCGAGTACCTGCCCAGCGAGCCGCGTTTGCGTACCCAGGTGCTGCAGTGGCAGTTCTTCGAGCAGTACAGCCATGAGCCGTACATCGCCGTGGCGCGGTTCATCCAGTTTTACCTGGGTTTGCCTGACGAGCGCGTGGACGAATACCGCAAGCTGCACAAGGGCGGCTACAAGGCATTGAGGGTGATGGAGCGGCAGTTGCAGATGACGCCGTACCTGGTGGGCGAGCAATATTCGATTGCCGATGTGGCGTTGTATGCCTACACCCATGTGGCGCATCAGGGTGGGTTCGACCTGGCCGAGTACCCGGGTGTGCGAGCCTGGCTGGCCCGGGTGGCCGCGCATCCTCGGCATGTGCCGATGGTGGGCTGAGCAGGCCTCACAGGTTCCGTAGGAGCGGCCTCGTGTCGCGAAAGGGCTGCGAAGCGGCCCCAGGATATCGGTGGCGCCGCTGATATCCTGGGGCCGCTTTGCGGCCCTTCGCGACACAAGGCCGCTCCTACAGGCGTGAACAGCGACCTTGAGCGCTTCCAGTGTCATCACCACCTGGCTTTGTTCAGCGCGGCCATTTGCACCTTGCTGCGGGTAGGAGCGGCCTTGTGTCGCGAAAGGGCTGCGCAGCAGCCCCAGGATATCGGTGGCGCCGCTGATCTCCTGGGGCCGCTTTGCGGCCCTTCGCGACACAAGGCCGCTCCTACAAAAAACCGCCTCAGATACTCGCGAAGCGTTTGTCCAGGTAGGCAATGATTGCCTTGGACTCATACATCCAGGTCACGTTGCCTTGCTCTTCGATGCGCAAGCACGGCACTTTCACCCGGCCGCCACCTTCGAGCAGCGCCTGGCGGTGCTCTGGGTCGTTCTTGGCATCGCGCAATGCCACTGGCACGTTGAGGCGGTGCAGGGTGCGGCGGGTTTTCACGCAGAACGGGCACGCATGGAACTGGTACAGCGCAAGGCCCTTGGCCTGCTGCTCGACATGCGCCTGGGCCGCGGCATCGCGCTTGCGCTTGGCCGGGCGGCTGATCAGGTCGCCGATCACGATGAGCTGGCCGAGGCCGACCCGCAAGGCTTTGACGATCATCTGCAACTCCTGAAAATAAAAAGCCGACCCTCAGGGCCGGCTCGGGTCACGCGCCGATCATTTGATCAGGCCGAGGAACTCCATGCGCGTGGCCGGGTTGTCGCGGAATTCACCGAGCATCACCGAGGTGAGCATGGTCGAGTTCTGCTTCTCCACACCGCGCATCATCATGCACATGTGCTTGGCTTCGATAACCACCGCCACACCCGCAGCGCCGGTCACCTGTTGCACGGCCTCGGCGATCTGGCGGCTGAGGTTTTCCTGGATCTGCAGGCGGCGGGCGAACATGTCGACGATCCGCGCGACCTTGGACAGGCCCAGTACCTTGCCTTTGGGCAGGTAGGCCACGTGCGCCTTGCCGATAAACGGCAGCATGTGGTGTTCGCACATCGAATACAGCTCGATGTCCCGGACCAGCACCATTTCGCTGTTGTCGGAGGTGAACAGCGCGCCGTTGGTCACTTCTTCCAGCGTCTGCTCGTAACCGCGGCAAAGGTATTTCATGGCCTTTGCAGCCCGCTTGGGCGTGTCGAGCAGGCCCTCACGGGAGACGTCCTCGCCGATCTGGCTGAGGATCTCGGTGTAGTTCTGTTCCAGGGACATGTATCTACCTGTGGGAAAAAATCGCAAAAACGAAGGTTACGGCGGCAAAGCCTGCGCTGCAAGCGCGGCGTTACTCGTCGCGGCCTTCCATCATGGTTCGTTTGAGCATTACGTACACGGCACCGGTACCGCCGTGGCGGGCCTGGCAGGAGGCGAAACCGAGCACCTGCGGGTGCTGGCGCAGCCAGGTGTTGACGTGGCTCTTGATCATTGGCCGCTTGCCATCCAGGCGCGCGGCTTTGCCGTGGGTCACGCGCACGCAGCGTACTTCCAGCTTGTTGGCCTCGGCAATGAAGGCCCACAGGGTTTCGCGGGCCTTCTCGACAGTCATGCCGTGCAGGTCGAGGCTGCCCTCGAAGGCGATCTGGCCGAGCTTGAGCTTGCGCAGCTGGGTTTCCTGCACGCCGTCGCGGCGCCACATCAACTCGTCTTCGGCACCCACGTCGATGACGAACTGGTCGGACAGGCCGTCGATCACCAAGGTCTGGTCACTGCGCACGGTCGCCGCCTGGCGCAGGCCGGCCAGCTGCTTGCGGTCAGCCTTGGGTTTGCCGACCTCGGCACGGTCGTGCTTGATCGGCTTGACGCCGCGCACCTCGGCGCTGAACAGGGAAAAATCGTCGTCTTGCATGGTGCCTCCACGTGGGCGGCGTAGTTTACGCGATCAACCCTGTGGCGTCAGCAATGGCCCTGCCGCCGGCAGGGCCAAGGGGCTTCAGCACAGCCTTCAGTCGTGCTTTTTCATCAGGTGCGGCGACATGTTCAGCTCCCGACCGCGGCGCAGGCGAATGCGGCTGCGCCGCCAGAAGCGCACGCCCAGGTACAGGAGCACCAGCCCGACCACGCTCAGGGTAATCGAAAGCGGGCGGTTTGCATTGAGCTCGGCAAAGGCCGGGTAATTACCGAGCAGCCCGGCGACGCCGGCCATGGCCAGCAGCACACCGAACGTGGCCAGCAGCGCCGACAGGCCGGCGGCCAGGCGGGCGCCCCAGTTGCGTGGCTCGCGCTGGCGCAGGCGCTTGGCGTCGAAACTGCCTTTGAGCTTCATTCCGATTTCCTCTGTGGGCATCAGAAATTCGACCGGCAACCGGCCCCCGGGTTCCGCCCGGCTGCCGGGCGGTGGTCAGCTCGCCAGGCTCAGATCAGGCTGGCGGTGGGGGCGACGCAGGCGAAGTTGTCGGCCATTACGGCCATTTCGCACTCGTGAATCTGCGCAGCGGGAATCACGCGGTCTTTCAAGGCCAGGTCGCGGGTCGCCGAAGCGTCTTGCACCAGGGTGCAACGATAACCATAGTCCTTGGCCCGGCGCACGGTGGTGCTGACGCTGGAATGGCTCATGAAACCGCAGACGATCAGGTCCAGGTGCCCCAGCTCCTGCAGGGTTTCGTGCAGCTTGGTGTTCTTGAACGCGTTGGGCATGCGTTTTTCGATGATTATTTCACCGTCGTGTGGCTCCAGCCCCGGGATGAATTCACCGGCAGGGCCTTGCGGGTCGAAGCGACCGCCGACGGTACCGAGGTGGCGGACGTGGATGATCGGACGGCCGGCCTTGCGGGCGGCGTCGAGCAACCTGGCGATGTTGGCCACGGCCTCGTCCATGCCCGACAGCGCGAGCGGACCACTGAGGTACTCTTTTTGCGCATCGATGACGATCAGGCTGGCTTGGCTCAGCTTGGCCGGCGGGTAATCGCGGCCAGTGAGGCGGAACATCGTGGTTGGAACGGACATCAAGGGCTCCTTGGAAGGGCTTTTGTATACCTATTCTCCCTTGCCTTGGCGCCAATGGGAATGGTTGACATCGAAACCGGCGCAGTTACTGGCCTGTGGCTACCCGCTGGGCGATCCGCAGGAACATTTGTGCGGTGCGGGCTGTTAGACTTTTGTCCAGATCTGAATAGGAGTACCCCGTGATCACATCTCGTCTGCGCACCTTGCGCGACCACATCCGCTGGGCGGTCAGCCGCTTCCACGAGCACGAGCTGTTTTTCGGCCACGGTGCCGACAATGCCTGGGATGAAGCCCGCCTGCTGGTGCTGGGCGCCGTGCACCTGCCGTGGGAAATCGCCGACAGCTACCTGGATTGCCAGCTCGAGGACGACGAGCGTGTACGCCTGCAGCACCTGCTCAAGCGCCGTATCGAAGACCGTGTACCCACTGCCTACCTGCTGGGTGAGGCGTGGTTCTGCGGCATGTCGTTCATCGTTGACGAGCGTGTGCTGGTACCGCGTTCGCCAATCGGCGAGCTGATCGAAAAACGCTTCGAGCCATGGCTGGCCAACGAGCCTGCGCGCATTCTCGACCTGTGCACGGGCTCCGGTTGCATCGGTATCGTGGCGGCCGAGGTGTTCCCCGAGGCCGAGGTGGTATTGGCCGACCTGTCCTTCGAAGCGCTCGAAGTGGCCAACCAGAACATCGAACGCCATGGCCTGGACGAGCGGGTATTCACGGTACAGGGTGACGGCTTCGCGGGCCTGCCGGGGCAGCGCTTCGACCTGATCCTGTCCAACCCGCCGTATGTCGATGCCGAGGACTTCGGCGACATGCCGGCCGAGTATCACCATGAGCCGGAGATGGGCCTGGCCTGCGGCAGCGATGGCCTGGACCTGGTGCGGCGCATGCTGGCCGAGGCGGCCGAGCACCTGACCGAGAAGGGCCTGCTGATTGTCGAGGTGGGCAATAGCCAGGTGCATGTCGAGGCGCTGTACCCGGAGGTCGACTTCGCCTGGCTGGACTTCGAGCGCGGTGGGCATGGGGTGTTCATGCTGACGGCGGAGCAGTGCCGGCAACATCATGAGCTGTTCAAGGCCCGCGTTTGACCGGGGCTTGATGGGGTGGGGCATGCCTTGCGTTGCACGGTCTCAAAGCCGCTGTAGCACCCATGGCATGCGCCCACTTGCTCTAGCGGGTGGCAATCCAGATCAACAACCCAGCCTGGAACACCGCAAACGCCACCAGGCAGGTAATGGTAAAGCGCAGCCCGCTGTCCTCGCGCTGGTACTTGGCCACCCGCTCATCGCGCTCGCGCAGTTGCGCCTCCTTCTCCAGAAGGTTCTGCTCGGCCTGCTGCAGCATCCCGGCCGCCTCGAGCATGGCCACCCGCTGCACCTTCTCACTGTTCCAGCCGCCCTTGAGCTGGCCCACCGTGGCTTCGACCGTGCGGCCTTTGAGGTGCTGCCCGTCGGCGTACTCCACCTCGATGCCGGTCGCGCTCAGGAAGCGGTCGCGGCGCAGGCGCGTGTCTTCGTTCAGGGCATCCTTGTTTGGCAGCGCCATGCCTTCGATGTGGTAGTGCGACCATTTGCGCTGCAGCCACTGCACGGCCTGGGCCAGCATGAAACGCCCCAGGCCGCGGTTCAGTGGCTCCAGCTGCAGGCCGCTGTCGCTGCCGATGCTCACCCGCCGCTCAAGGTGGTCAACCCGCACATCCAACTGGTTCTGCTCTTTGCGCACCTTCTGCCCGGGCAGGCGGATTTCCATGCGCAGCAGGCTGTGCGCCTTGTCGTGGCGCTCGGCATGGCCGAACTCGACGAAACGCAGCGGCCGCGCGCCGCTGTTGCGGTCGGTGGGCAGCGGCGCCAGGCGCAGCAACTGAAAGTGTTCTACTGCCAGGTCAGCCCAGGGCAGCGCTGGGCTGTCCGGGGCTTGCGGCTCTTCGGCCGGCTCTACGGCGGCGGGGGCGTCGGTCATCAGGGCGTTCTCACATACAAGCCAATACCGAGCTTATCGGCCGTATCGCCCAGGACCTGAGGCCATTGTGCGGCGATCTCCTCAGGCTGAGGGCAATTGATGAATGAACGTCACCACCCGCTCACCCAGCTCACGGGCCAGCGGCAGTTCAGGGTTCAGGTAGCTGTCGCGCTGCTCGCTCATGGCCTTGGGGCTGATGCGCAGCATGTGGTTCATGCCGTCGATCAGTACCAGTTGGGCATCGGGTTTGGCCGCCTTCAGGCGCTGGGCATCGGCCACATCCACCTGCACGTCGTTGCGGCCCTGGATGATCAGCGCAGGCATCGGCAGGCGGGCGAAGGCCTTGGCCGGGTCCTGACGGAACAGTGAGATCAGGTAGGGCTGCACGCTGGGGCGGAATACCTGGCGCAGAGGGGCGGGGACATCCAGGCTGGTCTGCCCGGCCTGCAGGCGGTCGAGCAGGGCGCTGCTGCGGGCCAGTTGCGCGGGCGGCATGCGTTGCGCCAGTTGTTCGCGCAGCACATCGGCGATGGGCCGGCCGCTGCCGGCGAGGGTGATGACGGCGCTGGCGCCGGCCTGCTCGGCGGCCAGGCTGGCAATCAGTGCCCCTTCGCTGTGGCCGACCAGTATCAGCGGGCCGAAGCGCGGGTCGGCCTTGAGCTTGCGGCTCCAGGCCACCACGTCGGCGACGTAGCGCTCGACACTGAGGTCGCGCTCATCGGGTGTGGCCGGCAGGCTGGCGGCCACGCCGCGCTTGTCGTAGCGCACGCTGGCAATGCGCTCATTGGCCAGCAGCAGCGCCAGGCGTTTGAGGTTGTCGATACGCCCCGAGGCCGGGTTGTTGCCATCGCGGTCGGTAGGGCCGGAGCCGGCGATGATCAACACCACAGGGGGCGGGGTGGCCTGTTGCGGCAACAGCAGGCTGCCATGCAGCACACCCTGGCCGGTGTCCAGGTCGATAGGGCGTTGCAGGACGGTGGGTGAGGCTGCCTGGGCAAGGCCGGTGCACAGCAGGAGGAAGAAAGCGACGAAGCGCGGCATCAGGCGGTACTACATGGGGAGATGAGCGTTTGACCCAATGTTCATGGGAAGGTTCTGCAGCCCCCCGGAGCGGGCAAGCATTCCTTGTGAAATTTTCCGTATACTGCTCCCCTCGTTCACTTCAGGCAGACTCGCGGAGCGTCCATGTCCGGCAATACCTACGGCAAGCTGTTCACTGTCACCACCGCTGGCGAAAGCCATGGCCCGGCGTTGGTCGCCATTGTCGATGGCTGCCCTCCGGGCCTGGAAATCTCCCTCGCCGACCTGCAACACGACCTCGACCGGCGCAAGCCCGGCACCAGCCGGCACACCACTCAGCGCCAGGAACCGGACGAGGTGGAAATCCTCTCCGGTGTGTTCGAAGGCCGTACCACCGGCTGCTCGATCGGCCTGCTGATCCGCAACACCGACCAGAAGTCCAAGGACTACTCGGCGATCAAGGACCTGTTCCGCCCGGCCCACGCCGACTACACCTACCACCACAAGTACGGCATCCGCGACTACCGCGGCGGTGGCCGCAGCTCGGCCCGCGAAACCGCCATGCGCGTGGCGGCCGGCGCCATCGCCAAGAAGTACCTGGCCACCCAGGGCATCCAGGTGCGCGGCTACATGAGCCAGCTGGGGCCGATCGAAATCCCCTTCAAGACCTGGGATTCGGTGCAGGACAACGCCTTCTTCAGCCCCGACCCGGCCAAGGTGCCGGAGCTTGAGGCCTACATGGACCAGCTGCGCCGCGACCAGGACTCGGTCGGGGCGAAGATCACCGTGGTGGCCGAGGGCGTGATGCCGGGCCTGGGCGAGCCGATCTTCGACCGCCTGGACGCGGAACTGGCCCATGCGCTGATGAGCATCAACGCGGTCAAGGGTGTTGAAATCGGTGCCGGCTTCGCCAGCATCGCCCAGCGCGGCACCGAGCACCGCGACGAGCTGACCCCCGAAGGCTTCCTCAGCAATAACGCGGGCGGGATCCTGGGCGGTATCAGCTCTGGCCAGCCGATCGTCGCCCACCTGGCGCTCAAGCCGACCTCCAGCATCACCGTGCCGGGCCGCTCCATCGACGTGGACGGCAACCCGGTCGACGTCATCACCAAGGGCCGTCACGACCCGTGCGTTGGCATTCGCGCCACGCCGATCGCCGAAGCGATGATGGCCATCGTGCTGATGGATCACCTGTTGCGTCACCGGGCGCAGAATGCCGAGGTGAAGGTCGCAACGCCGGTTCTGGGCCAGCTCTGATTCGTCTGTACCGGCCCTATCGCCGGCAAGCCGGCTCCCACACGGGCAGCATGGGCGCCGGCTTGAACCGGCTCCACAGGTGCAGTGTAGGAGCCGGCTTGCCGGCGATAGGGCCGGTACTGGCAATACCCCATTCTGGCTGAGCCCTGATGAACCCAATCCCCTACTGGCGACTGTCCAGCTTCTACCTTTTCTACTTCGCTCTGCTGGGTTCGACAGCCCCGTTCCTGGCCCTTTACTTCGACCACCTCGGCTTCCCCCCGGCGCGTATTGGCGAGCTGGTAGCCATCCCCATGCTGATGCGCTGCATCGCCCCCAACCTGTGGGGCTGGCTGGGTGACCGCAGCGGCCAGCGGCTGCTGATCGTGCGCCTCGGCGCGCTGTGTACCCTGGCCACCTTTTCGCTGATCTTCTTCGGCAAGAGCTACGCCTGGCTGGCGCTGGTAATGGCCCTGCACGCGTTCTTCTGGCATGCGGTACTGCCGCAGTTCGAGGTCATCACCCTGGCCCACCTGCACGGGCAGACGGCGCGCTACAGCCAGGTGCGCCTGTGGGGCTCGATCGGTTTCATCCTCACCGTGGTCGGCCTTGGGCGGTTGTTCGAATGGCTGAGCCTGGATATCTACCCGGTCGCCCTGGTGACCATCATGGCGAGCATCGTCGCGGCCAGCCTGTGGGTGCCCAATGCCCAGCCGGTGGAGCAGGGCGAGCGGCGCGACGCGGGCGGCTTCCTGCGCCAGTTGCGGGCGCCCGGGGTGGTTGCCTTCTACCTGTGCGTGGCCTTGATGCAGCTCAGCCACGGGCCTTACTACACCTTCCTCACGTTGCACCTGGAGCACCTGGGCTACAGCCGCGGCGCCATCGGCCTGCTGTGGGCGCTGGGGGTGGTGGCCGAAGTGCTGATCTTCATGGCCATGAGCCGCATCTTCACGCGCTTCAGCGTGCAGCAGGTGCTGCTGGCCAGCTTCCTGCTGGCCGCCCTGCGCTGGCTGCTGCTGGGCAACCTGGCGGGCGAGCCGGGCGTGCTGATCTTCGCCCAGGTGCTGCACGCCGCCACGTTCGGCTGCTTCCATGCTGCCTCCATCGCGTTCGTCCAGGCCAGTTTCGGCGCCCGTCAGCAAGGCCAGGGCCAGGCATTGTATGCGGCGCTGTCGGGCACCGGCGGTGCGCTGGGGGCGTTGTATTCGGGCTACAGCTGGAAGCTGCTGGGCCCCACCTTCACCTTTGGTATGGCCAGCGCCGCAGCGCTCGCGGCAGCCGTTATCATTGCCACTCGTTTGAAATCGACCAGGACCTGCCGCTGATGAGCATCCTCTGTGTATTCCACCCGTCCAGCCCGGCCTTGCCGAACAAGGTACTGACCCACCACGACGACATCGCCGCAACGCTGGCAGAGCAGGGCGTGCGTTTTGACCACGCTGCGCTGGCGCTGCGCATACGGCCAGGCAGCAGCCAGGATGAGGTCATGAGCGCCTGCCGCGAACACCTTGACCGGTTGATGACTGCCCAAGGCTGCGCAGCGTTCAGTGTGCTCAACCGCGACGGTGCCGACCCGGCACAAGTCGACCTGCGTGATGAGCATGTGCATGACGTTGATGAAGTGTTTGCCGTGGTCACAGGTCGCGCCCAGGTCGGGCTTCGCCTGGGTGACTATGTGTATGCGCTGGTGTGTGAAAAAGGCGACCAGCTGGTGATCCCGGCAGGGTGCCGGCGCTGGGTGGAGCTGGGGGACAACCCGTTCTGCCTGGCGCTGCGACTCTATGCCAGTGAGCAGGGTATGCAGCCGCGCTTTACCGGGGACGATACGGCGCGTGCGTACGCTGGGATCGACGAGTTCTAGTGTCCGCTCCGGCCCCTCGCGGGCAAGCCTGAGCCTACAGGTACCCCGCCATCCCTAAGGGCAATGCAGTACCTGTGGGCGCAGGTTTACCCGCGAAGCGGCCGGTGCAGACAAAACTCAACGGTAGGTCGGCAGCGCGAATCGTTGCTGGCTCTGCAGCATCGAGATCACCGGCAGTTCACTGGCTTGCTCGGCCAGGTCGCGGCGAATGGCGCTGATCGCCCAGGACAGCTGTTCGGCGCTGTGCAGTTGCCCGTAGGTCAGCACACGGCGGGTAACCCTGCCATCGGTGGCACGCAGCGTCAGCAGGATGCCGCCATCGGGGCGAGGCTGGGTGGTGACCTGGTAGGCCGAGAACACCGAGACGAACTTTTCCTGAATGAGGTCCATATCAACTCCTGACTGATTTGGTGGGCAGACGTGAGTTGATAGGTGCAGTGAACGTGCCAAAACTTGATTCTGATAAAAATCCTTTAATTTCAAGGCCTTGAGGTTGCTTCGGGGAGGGTGGTGCCGTGCAGGCTGCATGGTCGTGCATTTTGCACAGTGCATTTTGCACGAGCCGGCCGGTGGCTATCGGCGCTATAGATTCTGAACCTTTGACCTGCCGGGCTTGCCTGACAAACACTTGGGCAATCTTTTCTGCCAGGAGGTTCCAGATGTCTGAACAACAAGCACCCGCCGCCATGACCGATGATGAGACCGCGGCATTTGCCGAGCAGGTCTTCGAGTGCGCCCGCCAGGGGGATGCCAAGATGCTCGAGCGTCTTTTGGCCAGTGGCTTGCCAGCCAATCTGCGCAACCACAAAGGCGACACGCTGCTGATGCTGGCCAGCTACCACGGCCACCATGATGCGGTCCGCGTATTGCTGAGCCAGGGTGCTGACCCGCTGGTTGCCAACGACAACGGCCAGCTTCCGATCGCGGGTGCGGCGTTCAAGGGTGACCTGGCGATGATCCGGCTGTTGCTGGAAAACGGCGTGCCGGTCGACGCTGCTGCGCAGGACGGGCGTACTGCACTGATGCTGGCGGCGATGTTCAACCGTGTAGAGATTCTCGACTACCTGCTGGCCCAAGGCGCCGACCCGGCACACCAGGATGCGCGCGGCGCCACCGCGCTGATGGCGGCGCACACCATGGGCGCAGCCGATACCGCAGCGCGCCTGCAGGCGCTGGCCGGCTAACTGCCTGGGGGCATTTGCGGCTATCCTTGGCGACTTTTCACCCGTCGCAGGCCCCCTTCATGAAAAACCAGTTGCTCGAATTCATCAGCCTCATCGGCGCCGGCTGCATGCGCGATGAAGACATCGAGCGCATCGCCGACGAGGCCGCGCAGGCCTACGCCGACCCCGCCGCCTTCCTCGCCGCCAACCCGGACATCAACTACGACGACAGCTTCCCGATCCCGCTGGGCGAGTGGGTGGTGCTTGGCAGCCTGCCGGACACCGTGGTGTTCCAGGCCGACAGCTATCAGGAGTTGTTCCAGCACATCAGCGATTCGTTCGACAAGAGCGTGCCGTTCACCCTCAAGCCCAAGCAGCTGGCGCGTACCGAGCCGTTGACGGCGCTCAACCGCATCCAGGTGCAGATGGCCGCGCTGAACAAAGAGGCCGGTGGTTATGTGCTGCTCAACTTCAGCCAGTTGCTCGATGATGAGTTGCAGGTGGTGATGGTTGGCAAAAACGACCTGGCGCGTGTGCTGGAGCTGGGTGCTGAACTGGGTATCAAGGTAGAGCCGGCCTTAGAGGCGCTCAAGGTGGCCGTTCACAGCTGAATCGCCTGTAGGAGCGGCCTTGTGTCGCGAATGGGCCGCAAAGCGGCCCCAAGATTCAGCAGCGCAACACAAATTGTTGGGTCTGCTGCGCAGCCCCTTCGCGACACGAGGCCGCTCCTACAAGAGCGGCGTCGGTAAGTCGTTTCAACCCAGCGCAGTATCCAGAAACATCATCACCGCAAACCCGCCCATCACCCCCAGCGTCGCTGCCGTCTGGTGCCCATTGCGGTGGGTTTCGGGTATCACCTCGTGGGACACCACGAACAGCATCGCCCCCGCCGCCAGCCCCATGCTGATGGGGTAGGCGAGGGCGAAACCAGTGGAAATCCCCAGCCCGATCACCGCGCCCAACGGCTCCATCAGGCCCGAGCCAATCGCCACCAGCGCGGCCTTGAAGTTGGACAACCCGGTTGCGCGCAAGGCCAGCGCCACGGCCAGGCCCTCGGGGATGTCCTGAATGGCGATGGCGCTGGTCAGCGGCAGGCCGACATTCATGTCGCCATTGGCAAAGCTCACGCCAATAGCCATGCCCTCTGGCAGGTTGTGCAGGGTGATCGCCAGCACGAACAGCCATACCCGGCTGATGCGCTCGGCCTCAGGGCCGCAGGGGCCGGTGCTTTCGTGTTCGTGCGGGGTGAAGCGGTCGAGCCCGAGCATCAGCAGCACACCCAGGCCCATGCCCAGCACCACGGTAAAAGCGGCGGCCGGGCCGTTGCCGGTAATTTCGCGGGCAGCCTCAAGGCCGGGCAATATCAATGAAAACGAACTGGCGGCCAGCATCATGCCGGCCGCAAAGCCCAGCATCACATCCTGGCTGCGGGCACTGACATCGCGCAGCACCACGGCCAGTACTGCGCCCAAGGCCGTGGCGCCGAAGCCGGACAGGCCACCGAGCAGCGCCAGGTGCAGGCTGTCGGCATGCTCGCCGTTGACGGCGTTCCAGAAACTCGCCGCCAGCAGCACGATGACCGCCAGCAAGCTCACGCCCAGCCCCGCGCTGAGCCACGGGGTATTGACTGCCTGCTGGCGCCAGGCACTCAACAACGAGGGCGAGGCGGGGGTTTGAGTCTGGGCTGGGGGCATGCGAACCTCGGATCTGTGAATGCTTGCAGTCTACCCAGTGACCAGCAGGGCAGGCCAAGGATTCCCTTCTATCGACCTGATAGCTGATTATGCTCAGCCACACTGACTGTCAACGGGGGTTTTGCCATGGGTTCGACGTTCAACGGGCTGGTTGGCCTGATCATTCTGGCGCTGGATATCTGGGCAATCCTCAATGTGATCAAGAGTGGCCGGGAGGTGGGGGTCAAGGTGCTGTGGATACTGCTGATCGCCCTGCTGCCGGTGATCGGCCTGGTGATCTGGGCCATTGCCGGTCCCAGGGGCAATGTGCGGCTTGGATAGGGGCATTTTGCTGGCGCAGACAAAACCAGCAACAGCCCCGTGACAAAATTTTCACATTGGTTTAAACAGAATCCGCACCCGCACAATGCTGCGTTGGTCTAGCGCCGGCGCCATCCCGCAAACACGCAATCCTAGGACCTTCCCATTCATGGCTAACACGGATGCCTTGAAGCAACAGGGCGCGCGAGCCTTCTCGCCGACCTTGAAATCGCACTTGGCCTATACGCTGCTCAGTGCCCTGGTGATCATGCTGATGCTCAGCCTGGTGCGCCTCGCGCTGCTGGTCTACAACAGTGACATGATCGGCGACACCCCTTATTCCACCGTTGCCGAAGGCTTGTTCAACGGTTTGCGCTTCGACCTGCGCGTGGTGGTGTACCTGAGCATCCCGTTGCTGCTGGCAACGCTGAGCCCATGGGCCATGGCCCGGCGTGGCCTGTTCCGCTTCTGGCTGACCATCACCGCGAGCGTGGTGATGTTCCTCGGCCTGATGGAGCTGGACTTCTACCGCGAGTTCCACCAGCGCCTCAACGGCCTGGTCTTCCAGTACATCAAGGAAGACCCGAAGACCGTGATGAGCATGCTCTGGTACGGCTTCCCGGTGGTCCGCTACCTGCTGGCCTGGCTGTTCGGCACCTGGCTGCTGAGCCTGCTGTTCAAGGGCATCGACCGCCTGACCCGTGGTGTAGGTGGCAATGGCGTTACCGTGCAGCGCAGTGTTGCGCCGTGGTATCACCGCCTGGCCGTGTTCATGGTGATCCTGCTGGTGGCTGTGGTTGCCGCCCGTGGCACCCTGCGCCAGGGCCCGCCCATGCGCTGGGGCGATGCCTTCACCACTGATTCCAACTTCGTCAACCAGCTGGGCCTCAACGGTACCCTGACGCTGATCGACGCTGCCAAGAGCCGTTTCGGCGAGGACCGTGCCAACATCTGGAAGCCGGTGCTGGAGCAGAACCTGGCCACGCAGACCGTGCGTGAACATCTCCTGACCCCTTACGACACGCTGGTCGATGCCGACGAGGCCGCCGTGCGCCGTGACTTCGTGCCGCCGGCCGAAGGTACCTTGCCGGTCAAGAACGTCGTGGTGATCCTCATGGAGAGCTTCGCCGGCCATTCGGTAGGCGCCCTGGGCAGCCCGAACAACATCACCCCGTACTTCGACAAGCTGGCCAAGGAGGGGCTGTTGTTCGACCGCTTCTTCTCCAACGGCACCCATACCCACCAGGGCATGTTCGCTACCATGGCCTGCTTCCCGAACCTGCCGGGCTTCGAATACCTGATGCAGACCCCGGAAGGCGGCCACAAGCTGTCGGGCCTGCCGGCGCTGTTGAGCGCCCGTGACTACGACGATGTGTACGTCTACAACGGTGATTTCGCCTGGGACAACCAGTCCGGTTTCTTCGGCAACCAGGGCATGACCACCTTCATCGGCCGCAACGACTTCGTCGACCCGGTGTTCTCCGACCCGACCTGGGGCGTTTCCGACCAGGACATGTTCGACCGTGGCAACGAGGAGCTGGCCAAGCACGATGGCAAGAAGCCGATCTACGCGCTGCTGCAGACGCTGTCCAACCACACCCCGTATGCCTTGCCCAAGGACCTGCCGGTCGAGAAGGTCACCGGCCAGGGCCGCCTGGACGAGCACCTGACCGCCATGCGCTACTCCGACTGGGCGCTGGGCCAGTTCTTCGAGAAGGCGCGCAAGGAGCCGTACTTCAAGGACACCCTGTTCGTCATCGTTGGCGACCATGGTTTTGGCAACCACCAGCAGATCACCGAACTGGACCTGGGCCGCTTCAACGTGCCGCTGCTGCTGATCGCGCCGGGCATCCAGGAGAAGTTCGGTGCGCTCAACCACACCGTGGGCACCCAGGTCGACATCGTGCCGACCATCATGGGCCGCCTGGGTGGCCAGGCACGGCACCAGTGCTGGGGCCGCGACCTGCTCAACCTGCCTGAGGGCGACCAGGGCATCGGTATGATCAAGCCGTCGGGCAGCGAGCAGATCGTTGGCCTGGTGCAGGGTGACCGCATCCTCATCGAGTCCAAGGACATGACCCCGCGCCTGTACCGCTACCAGCTGGGCAGCGAGTTCAAGGCCGAGCTGATCGAAAGCCCCGACCAGCCGCAAATGCTCAAGCAGCTTGAAGCGTATATCCAGACCGCGACCAAGAGCCTGCTCGACAACACGGCCGGTGTGGTGCACGGTACACCGAAGTAACTTGCAAACAGGGCCGCCTGGCGGCCCATCGCCGGCAAGCCGGCTCCCACAAGATGGCGCCGGCCTGCGGTCACCAGTGGCTGCAACTGACTGAACAAATCGCCCGGCCCACGGTCAAGCATTAACAGGCATCACCCCCGGTGTTCTCTGCTTGAGAGGGCTATTCAATGAAAGAGTGGGAAGTCATCTTTGCCGACCAGAAAGGCGAGCCAACCACGCTGCTGATGCACGGTGAACTGTGCCCCAGCGAGGAAGAGGCGGCCAAGGCCATTCGTTCGCATCTTTTCCCGGTCATGGATGAGCTGGACCTCAACGACTTCCAGGACCGTGCCCTATCCCCCACGGCACGTTGGCTCAAGGAGCAGAACGGCGTAGTCATCACCCGTATCCAGGAATCTTCCTGACCCGCACGGTTGGCGTGGTGCCGCGCAAGGCACTACGCTAGTGGGAGGTGTTGGCCTGTTCTGCGGGGCTGCACCTGTAAATTCGCGTCTTGCATCAGCTCGAACTGCACGGCAATGCCGGCAGGTGCGTAGTGCACGGAAAGTCTATCCATTGCTTTATTCAGGAGGACGATTCATGAGCAGCCAGAACGACGATATCAGCAGCAATGTCCTGCGTCAGATGAAAGCTGGCGGTTTCGACTTCACCCGTATCCACCCCATCGAGTTCTACGCGGTATTTCCAGATGAAGCCGGCGCGCGACGCGCGGCCGGGCAGTTTCGCGGTGAGTCTCTCAATGCTCAGGTGCGAGAACGGGATGATGGTGTGTGGCACCTGGAACTGAGCAAGATCATGTATGCCACCTATGGTGGTATCGGGGACTTCGAAGAGGCCTTCGAGCAGGTCGTGTCACCCTATGGCGGCGAGGTAGAGGGGTGGGGCGTCAAGCAGGAACGGCCGACAGCCTGAACCCCCCTGGGGTTGCCTTGCAGCCCGATCCAATCGCCGGCCACCCGGCGATTGGCCTTCAAGGCCTACGCTTGGCCATATGCCCCAGGTAAGCCAGCAAGGCATCCAGTTCTTCTTCACTCAAAACACTTTCGGCAAACCCCGGCATGCGCGCCTGTGGCCACTGCCTCAGGCTTTGCGGGTCACGAATGTACTGGCGCAGGAACCCCGGCTGGAAATACTCGGTCGGGTTGTGCGGCATGTTCAGGTCCGGGCCGAACTGGGCATCCCCCGCACCGTTGAGCCGGTGACAGGCCAGGCAGTTCTGCTGGAACAGGGCAAAGCCCTGGCGCACCGGGCCTTCGGCCGGCAGCTTCGGGTCAGGGAGCAGCGCCGGGAAGCGTTGTTCCACCGCCGCCAGGCGGCGGATGGTGGCAATCTGGAACGGCCATTGCTCGGGGCGGATGCCGCTTGCCTGGGGGGCGGTCCACACCAGGTAGAACGGCCCGGCGCTTGGCTTGCCGTTGCCCAGTGCCGGCCACGGTGCGGCGGGGTCCTCGATGGCCAGCCAGGCGCGCGCCGGGCCCTCCTGCAGCAACGGCGCAGCCGGCATTTCGGCAGCGAAACCGTCCAGCGCCACGGCCTGCAGGTGGTCATCTGCCTTTATGCCTTGTAACAGCGTGGCCAAGGGCACCGCGCGGTAACGCATGGGCCGTTTATAGGACACGTCCTGCTCGATGTTTATTTCGCGTGCTTGCGGCATGCGCAGCAAATCGGCGCTGTCCAGAGTGCGCGACGAGCCGTCGAGTTCCAGGTGCAGTTGGGCCGCCGAAAGGGGCAGGCTCAGAAGAAGGGCTAGCAGGGCAAAACCTAGGCGCATGAGCATTCTCCGACCGTCATGGCCGGCAGGTTACCTGTGCGTTGCCCCTTGAGGCCACTGCCATCGTCATCCGAACAAACGTGTCAGGTTCGGCAAGATCAACAGCAACGTCGTGGCGAATAAAATGAGCCCAGCTTGGCGAAGTTTCGATTGTCTGAACATGGCGGACCGCCTTCTTGTTGTTATTCCTGAATACCCGTTGGCTTCCCTGTCGCACTTCGGGTCGATCACCGCAGCGTGCCTGCACGCCTTACCACTTACCTCTTTGTATCGATATACAACCAACAGTAGGGTGAACGTCATCCATGTTTAAGAACCCTTTGTTCTATTAAAGCTGATAATCGGTGGCTTGATGATATGAGGCAAAAAGCCAGCCATCTGGCACGCTCTGGCTAGACAGTGGCGCCACCCCCTGCGTGTACCCGACAAAATGTGACCGTTCGTCAGTGCAGCCTACTTGCTTGTACGTGCCTTTCACGGCAGTCTCTACAGCTGATTCCCACTCATGTCGTTCAGGACTATCCCTATGTCGTTACGCATCTGCATCCTTGAGACCGATGTCCTGCGACCGGAGTTGACCGCGCAGTATCAGGGCTACGGCAGGATGTTCGAGCAGCTCTTCTCGCGGCAGCCGATCGCAGCCGAGTTTCGTGTGTACAACGTGATGAACGGCGACTACCCCGCCGACGATGAACGTTTCGATGCCTACCTTGTGACAGGCAGCAAGGCGGACTCGTTCGGTGCCGATCCATGGATCCAGACCCTCAAGGCGTATTTGCTCAAGCTATACCAGCGCGGCGAAAAGCTGCTGGGTGTGTGCTTCGGCCATCAGTTGCTGGCGTTGACGCTGGGTGGCAAGGCCGAGCGGGCCGACAAGGGGTGGGGCGTGGGTATCCATCGCTACTCGCTGGCGGCGCATGCGCCGTGGATGGACCCTGAGGTTTCCGAGCTGACCCTGCTGATCAGCCACCAGGACCAGGTGACCGAGCTGCCTGAAGGCGCCACGGTGATCGCGTCGAGTGATTTCTGCCCGAATGCGGCGTATCACATTCGCGATCAGGTGCTGTGCTTCCAGGGGCATCCGGAGTTTGTCCACGACTATTCGCGGGCCTTGCTCGATGCGCGTCAGGAATACCTTGGGGACGAGGTTTACCACAAGGCGGTGGCGAGCCTTGCCACTGAACACCAGGGCGACCTGGTCGGCGAGTGGATGATGCGCTTCATCCAGCAGCCAGCCAAAGCCAGCGACAGCGCTGCCTGAACCACAGGGGCTGCAAAAGCAGCCCCGACACGCTAAAGCCAGCCGGAGCGCTTGAAACTGGCGAACAGGCCGGTGCATCCCAGCCCGATCACCGCCAGTACCCCGAAATATCCGTAATGCCAGCCAAGCTCCGGCATGTTCTGGAAGTTCATCCCGTAGATCCCGGCAATCGCCGTGGGGAAAGCCAGAATCGCCGCCCACGCTGCGAACTTGCGCTGCACGATGCTTTGCCGCCGTGACTCCAGCAGCATGCCAATCTCGATGGTCTGGCTGGCGATGTCGCGGATCCCGACCAAATCTTCCATTTGCCGCGTCACGTGGATCTGCACGTCGCGAAAGTAGGGGCGCATGTTCTTGTCGATGAAGGGGAAACTCAGGCGCTGCAGCTCCTCGCTTATCTCCACCATCGGTGCCACATAGCGGCGCAGGCGCAAGATGTCACGGCGCAGGCTGTGCAGGCGGCGAATGTCGTCTTCGAGCAACGAGCCGGTGAGCACGCTCTGCTCCAGCTCTTCGATCTCGCCATGGATGGCTTCGCTGACCGGTTGGTAGTTTTCGGTAACGAAGTCCAGCAGTGCGTAAAGCACGAAATCTTCGCCGTGCTCCAACAGCAAAGGGCGCGCCTCGCAGCGTTGGCGCACCAGGGCATAGGATTTGGAGTGGCCATTGCGGCAGGTAATGATGTAGCCGTTGCCGGCGAAGATGTGGGTTTCGATGAACTCCAGCTTGCCCTCATGGCGCACGGGTGAATAGGTGACGATGAACAGCGCGTCGCCGAAGGTTTCGAGCTTGGGCCGGCTGTGTTTCTCCAGTGCGTCTTCAATGGCCAGTTCGTGCAGGTTGAACTGGCACTGCAGGTTGGCCAGTTCTTCGGCATTGGGCTCTTCCAGGCCGATCCAGACGAAATGCCCGGGCTTGCGCGCCCACTCGCTGCCCTCGTCGATGCTGATGTTGGTGACTTTTCTGCCGGCGCTGTACACCGCCGATGCCACGACTCGACCCATGGTTATCCACTTGTCCGGTTGCACACGGGTTACAGCTTGGGCTGTATGGGCCTTGAGGGCAACCTAGCGTTTGGCCAACTCGCCTTCCATGTGGTCGATGCACTGCTGCATCTGCCTGCGGCACTGCTCGATCAACGTTGGAATGTCTTGCTGGGTCAACCCTTCAGTGTTGATCGGCGGCAGTGAGCGCACGATCACTGTGCGGCGTCGCCAGCTGTTCAGGCCCAGGCGCCGCGCATAGCGGCTTACGCACACCGGCACGATTGGCACGCCCGCTTCGAGGGCCATGTGGAAGGCGCCTTTCTTGAACGCCAGCAATTGGTCTTCGGGGTTGCGCGTGCCTTCCGGGAAAATCCAGATCGAGGTGTCGTCACGCAGGATGCGCGTGGTCACCTGCATGGCCTTGCGGGCCTGGTAAGCGTTCTTGCGGTCCACCAGTACGTTGCCGCCCAGCCAGAACAACTGCCCGAACAGCGGTATCCAGCCGAGGCTTTTCTTGCCGATGGCGACCGTGCGCCGGGGCACCACGTGGCCGAGGATGAACAGGTCGAAGTTGGACTGGTGGTTGGCAATGATCACGCAGCCGGGTGGCTGGTCCCACAGCGGGCCGACTTCGGCCTTGACCTTGATGCGCAGCAGCCAGGTGGCCGGCAGGCTGTATAAGCGGGCGAAGATGCGGCTGTTGTCGCGGTTGAAGGGGCGCAGCAGGCCGATCAGCAGGCCTAAAACCCCGACCAGCAGGAAGTGCAGCGCCAGCAGGAGCATGCGAAGGCAGTAAAGCATGGTACGACTCACACCAGACAGTCGCGGTGCAGTGTACGGCTGTGCACTGGGTTGGGCAAACCTTGGGTTCGCCGTAATGGCCCTCCGGGCGGCGTACCGGCCAGAGGGCCTGCAGGGTCAACCGATCGGGTTCTGGTCCAGCGCGATTGCCTCATCCAGGGCATCGAGCAGGCCCTTGCGCACCTTCAGCTTGGTGTTCTTGTGCGCCAGCATGTTCAGCTTCTTCAATTCACGCGCAGCGGCCAGCGCGGTGTCGAGCAACTGCTCGGCCGGCACCACCTTGTCGAGGAAGCCCGCTTGCATCGCGCCATGTGGGTCGAAGATTTCGGCATTGTTCACCGAGCGCTGGAATGCTGCGCGGCTCAGGCGGTCGCGGGCCAGCTCGATGCCGGCGTGGTGCATGGTCATGCCGATCTGCACTTCGTTCAGGCAGATCTTGTAAGGCCCCTCGACGCCGATGCGGTAGTCGGCGGACAACAACAGGAAGGCGCCCTTGGCCACGGCGTTGCCGGGGCAGGCGACAATCACCGGGAACGGGTGAGAGAGCAGGCGCCGGGCCAGGGTGGAGCCGGCGGTGACCAGGCTGATGGCTTCCTTGGGGCCTGCGGTCATCACTTTAAGGTCATAGCCGCCGGACAGGATGCCCGGCTGGCCGGTGATGATGACCACGGCGCGGTCTTCCTTGGCGCGGTCCAGGGCGGCGTTGAAGGCAGTGATGACATCCGGCGAGATGGCGTTGACCTTGCCGTTGTTCAGGGTCAGGGTGGCGATGCCGTCTTCGGCGTGGTAGGTAATCAGCTCGCTCATGACAGAGTCCTTTAGGTGGCGTGGCGATGACGTTACCCAGCGCCGCGGGCCAGGTAAAGCAGCAAGGCTGACCAGCCAGTCAGCGACTGGCCCTCATGCCTTGCGCAATCAGGGCAGGGCGGCCGGGTGCGGTAAAAGCGCTGGCGAGATTGGCGGCTTTGCCTTGGCAGCCTCGGCTTTTCGGTGGTTTGGCTTAAATGCATGAAAAAACTGAAAAAATGCTTGCCAAAGAAAAGGTCTTCTACTAAATTAGCGCGCCTCGACAGGCTGAATGGCTTGAAGAGAAAACGGTGAAGTGTCCGAGTGGTCGAAGGAGCACGCCTGGAAAGTGTGTATACGAGAAATCGTATCAAGGGTTCAAATCCCTTCTTCACCGCCACATTCTACGAAGAGCCCCCAAGCTGAAAGGTTTGGGGGCTTTTTGTTTTTTACGGGCGCTTGGTGGGCGTGGCCTGTAATTGATCGACTACCTGAGCCCAGTCAAAAGGCAGAAGGTCGGCATATACAAGCCCTGCGTTACGGATTGCTTGTGCAAACGCGCGCTGTGTTGCGGCAGTCGCCAAGCTCATATGCGCATCCACGCCAACGTCAGATACCGTTCGCGCTACTTCCTCCATCTCTTCTGCGCGTCTGAAGCCATGTTCGGCGACCCGGCTGATGAGATAGTGCGCAAGTGTTCCGTCCCAGCCTGAGCCAGGAAAGCTTTCATGCAGTGAAGCGAGTACGAAATCCTCGGCGCCATATTGCCGCGCAGTGGCCATGCATTCTGTTGTCAACGCTTCAAGCCCTTTGATCATTATGCTGCGGCACATCTTGATGGAAGACGCCACACCAATGGTGTTTGCTACGGTTTGAACCTTCAAGCCGAGCCCCTTTAGCGCAGTTTCGAGTTCAAGTGCCCGAGGGCCGCCCAGTAGCATGGGGGTTTTCAAGCGCTGTGGCGGCAGCGGTGCCATGACTGCCGCATCGACATAGTCCACACCATGGTGCGTTGCGGCTTGGTGCGCTGCTTTTTTTGTTGCTGGCGCCACAGAATTCAGATCCATGAAAACTTGCCCGGACCTGAGCTGTGGCATGAGGTGCAGGGCGACCTCAAGGGCGGCACCGGCGGTCACTGCAGACATGACCAGGTCGGCGCCGTCACTGGCATCGATAGCCGAAGCACAAAGCCTGACGCCACACGCCTGTGCCTTGGTCAACAGGGCGCCGCGACACGCTTCATCTTGCTGAAGCTTGTCGTATACCTGCACATGGACACCCTGGCGGGCGATATCTTGGGCGAGTATCGCACCGGCCTCGCCAAAACCAATCAACCCCAGCGTTTTGATGTACATCACGGGCTCCTCGTAATCGGTTGCCTGAAAAACGGCAACGTTCTGTTCGCAACGTTTCAGGAGAGAAAGGGGCTGTTTACTTGAATGCAAGCGAGTAGTTGAGGATCAAGCGGTTCTCGTCGATGCCACGGTTGATATCGCTTCGGTAAAGGGCGTTACGCCAGCGAATCGAAAAGCCTTTGAAGTGTGGAATCTCGTAGGTCACATCCACGTCCCGCTCCCACTCGCCGCCGCCGCCTCGCTTGTCCAGATGTGCCCCCTGGATGTAGCTGGTATAAAAGCTCAGCCCGTGCACACCCAGGTGACTGAAGTCATAGCCGTAGCGCAACTGCCAACTGCGCTCACCTGCTTCTGCGAAGTCGTGGTATTGAACGTAGTTGGGCAAATACGGGTTATTGATGTAGGGGAAGCCAGTGTCACCTTCCATATGCTGATAGGTGGCAAGCATGCTGTGGCCATTGTCGAGTGTGTAACTGACCAGGGCGGTGTAAGCCTCGTTGTCAACACGACCGGCCTTGGCATTGCCTGCTTCATGGCTGAAGAAAGCCCGCAGGTCCAACTCGAGCCACCCACGGCCAAGCTTTCGGCGCTGGGTCGCGCCGAGAAAGTGCTGCGCGTAAACGTCCTCGAGGCCACCGTGGTAGTAACTGAACGTCAGTGTTGGGTCGGGTTTGTAGCTCGCGCCAGCGTACCGGAAGTGATCACCCACGCCGGCGGTTGAGTAACGGCCGTTTTTTGCCGCCAGCATGATGTGTTGTTGGTCGGTGGAGTCGGGGCTGGTTGTGCGGTTGAATTGGGCCAGGTTGACGGTCAGCCCGTCAATTTCGCTGGAACTGATCTGCGTCCCTTGGAAGGACTGCGGGAAAAGCCGGCTACCATTGAATTGCAAAACCGGTACCTTGGGGAGCGCGATGCCGTAGCGCAGTTCAGTCCTCGATACTTTGACTTTCGCTGCTAAACCGCCCTTGGAGTACTCTTCAACCGCCTCTCCCGATGCAGTAGTTGGCAGAAGCCCGCTTCCCGTCCGATCTGCACTGGAGTCGAGACGGACGCCGAGATAGCCCAATGCATCCAGGCCAACGCCGATATCTCCTTGGGTAAATCCAGATTCATAGTTGAGCAGAAATCCCTGAGCCCATTCTTCCCGCTTTGATACACCCGTACCGTCGCGAAAGTCTGCGTTGTAATAGAAATTGCGGATATCCAGGCGTACCTTGCTGTCTTCGATAAAGCTGGCGGCCAGCAGGGGTGTGACACACGTCATCCCCGCCAGCGTTACGGCGTAGCGCAGTTTGGAATTCATTATTGTTTTCTCCAGGGCGCAGCAATCCACGGCCCTGTCGGCAGGGCCGTGGAGGTCAAGCAGTGGGGATCAGTGTTTGGTGGGGTGCAGTTGCTGGTTCAGCTTGCCGCGATCCAGTTCTTTTTCCCAGGCGGATACCACCAGTGCTGCGACACCATTCCCGACGAGGTTGGTCATCGCCAAGCCAGTGCCCATAAAGCGGTGGATGCCCAGGATCAGCACCATTCCCGCAACGGGCACAACGGGCACGACGAGCAAGGTACTGGTCAACATCACGAACGCAGCCCCCGAAACCCCGCTGGCACCTTTTGAACTCAGCATGGCAACAATGATCAAGGTCAGTTGCTGCCCCCACGTAAGTTCAATGTCGAGCGCTTGAGCAATGAACAGAACAGCCATGGTCAAATAGATGTTGGTGCCGTCCAGGTTGAAGGAATAGCCGGTGGGTATCACCAGGCCGACGACCGATTTCGAACAACCGAGTCGTTCCATCTTCTCCATGATTTGGGGGAGCACAACTTCAGATGAGCTGGTGCCCAGTACAATCAGTAGTTCATCCTTGATATACGAGACGAACCGCAGGATGCTGAACCCGCAAAGCCTTGCAACGAAGCCCAACACCAGCACGATGAAGAATATGCAAAGCACGTAGAAGCTTGCGATCAATTTGAGCAGCGGCAGCAGCGATGCGGCGCCATATGTGCCAACGGTAAACGCGATTGCACCAAAGGCGCCGACTGCTGAAAACTTGGCGATGATATGGACAATACCGAAGAACACGCCCGAAACGCCTTCGATCATGGTGTACACCGGCTTACCTTTATCCCCCATCGCGGACAAGGCACAGCCAAAAAGTACTGAAATCAGCAGAATGCACAGGATGTTGCCATCTGCCAGCGCTGAGACGAACGTATTCGGGATGATACTCATCAGGAATTCGACGATACCCAGGTGCTGCGCTTTCTCAGCAAAACCTGTCACTGCAGAGGCATCCAGTGAATCAGGGTTTACGTGAAACCCGGCGCCTGGGTTGAACAGGTGGCCGCCGAGTAACCCTATGACCAGCGAGACGGTGGAAATTATCTCGAAGTAAAGCAGTGCCTTGCCTCCCACACGACCGACCTTTTTCAGGTCTTGCATGCCCGCGATGCCGGTCACTACGGTACAGAACACCACAGGGCCGATGATCATCTTGATAAGCTTGATGAACGCATCACCCAATGGTTTTAGTGAGGCGGCGAAATCTGGCCAGAAATGTCCGACGAGCCCACCCAAGACAATCCCCAGCAAAACCTGGAAATACATCGCTTTATAGAAGGGCTGTCGTGTGCGGGCCGCGGGCTTCAGTTGCGCGGCAGGGTGCGTCGCTTCGGTCGAAGTGTTCATATCGATTCCACTACCTGATTGTTTTTGGAGTTGGTGTGGTCGAGCGCTGAAATCAGCGTCCGTAAAGCTTCAGGGGGTTGTCGATCAGTAGCTTCTGACGTGTCGCTGGGTCCGGGCAGAAGCGGTACATCAGATCGACAAGCCCCCCGTCATTGGGCATGTCCTTGCTGATGTTTGGATGAGGCCAGTCAGTACCCCAGAGCACACGCTCCGGCGCCGTCTCGATAAGCGACATGGCGAAGGGGATAGCATCATCAAAGGGTTTGCGCCCCGCTGAGACCCTTTCGGCGCCACAGACCTTCACCCATGCCAGCGGATTGTCCATCAGCTCAAGCAACGTCCGAAACGGCGCTTGATCGAGGCCGTCCTGAGCCTTGATGCGGCCCATGTGGTCTATTACGAACGGCACCTGGATACGTGCCAAGCGATCGGCATAGGTGACGATGTCCTGAGCATCCAGGTGAAGTACCACATGCCAGCCCAAGGGTTGGATACGTTCCAGTGCCTGGTCGAAAATGGCAAGGTCGGGCGCACCGCCCAGGTGAGCGACGAAATTGAACCGTACTCCCCGAACCCCGCAGGCGTCCATCCGCGCCAACGCCTCGTCAGTCTCGCTGCCGTCGATGATTGCTACGCCTCGATAGCGCCCGGCACTGCGGCCAATTGCATCTAGCATCGCGCGGTTGTCTGAGCCGTGGCAGCTGGCCTGAACAATAACGCCGCGTTCGAAGCCAAGGTGGTCATGAAGTTCGACAAGCTGCGCGAATGCGGCGTCTGGTGGGGTGTAGCTGCGGTCTTCGGCGTAGGGGAATTGCGCCGCTGGCCCAAATACATGGCAGTGAGCATCCCACGAACCAACAGGCAGGGCCTCAACAGGCTTGGTGGGGAATAGGTCGGGTGGCAGGCAGCTTTTCATGGCACGTCTCTATTGGCTGTCGTGGGTAAGTTCTCAGCCATCTTGACGCTCAAGGAGCCATGCAACAATCGACAAGCCCCACTAGCAGTTATGTGGTTTTTGCATGGCTTGATCGCGCATTTGATGTTTGACCACGGCCAAGGTCATCGAAGCCAGGCGTGTCAATGGTCTCTGATTGGTTGTGGCGACGAACAGGTGGGTATTGATAGTGGGCTCGACGATTGGGGCCGCTTGCAAGCCTGGGGGCACATAGGAGCCACTGAGTGCCATTCGTGACAGAACGGCAAAGCCGGCGCCCGCGGCGACCAGGTCTATCAAAGAGGGAATGCCGTCTATTTCCATGTGTACGTTGAGTTCTACATGATGCCGTGCAGCTTCCGATTCGATCAGCCGCCTGAGGGAGTGCGGCTGGCTGGGTATGATCAGTGGGTAGTCACCGAGGGTGGCTAGCGGCACCTCTGGCGCGAGGCTTGCCCCGGCAGCACCAATCAACCAAAGGGGTTCGGATTGAAGGGGCTCAAAATGGAGTTGCGCGTTTTGCGCGGGGTTGTACAGCAGCGCAAAATCCAGGCGGCCCAACAGCAGCCACTCCCTCATGGAGTGGGACAAGCCTTCCTTGATGCCCAGCGAGCACCCGGGAAACGCCTTTTGAAACGCTGTGACAATACCAACGGTATGGCGCCGCGCAATACTAGGGGGGAGGCCGATCACCACCTTGCCAGTCAATGAGTCACGCTGTTCTTGCAAATCCTCGCGGGCGACTTGTACTTGACGCAAGATGCCCTGGCCATGCTCGAAAAGCCGGGTGCCAGCAGGGGTAAGGGTGACGCCTCTACCGTTGCGCAGTAACAGGTGTTGCCCAAGCTCCAGCTCCAACTGGCGCACTTGACGGCTTACGACCGACTGGGACAGGTTCAGTGTCGCCGCCGCCCTGGTGAAGCCACCAAATTCAGCGACGCGTACAAAGCACTCCAGTTGCTTGAGATCCACCCGATACGCCCCCGCATCCAAAACATTATTCTGTTGGATTCATCTTGATTTGCGAAGGGCGAATCTGTTGATCACAGCCATGGGCGGGTGAGTAATGCGTGCTCACCAAGCGGAAGATCCCGCTTTCTGACATACGCCGCCAACGGTGTCTAGAAGCTCACCGAAGCCGACACCCGTGCCGTCCGCGGCGCGCCCTGGAACAGGTAGTTGTCCCCCAGGTAATCCCCCACATCCCGCCAGTAGCGTTTGTCGAACACGTTATCCACGGTCAGGCGCAGCACCGTGTCATAGCCGCCGATGCGCGTGCGATAGCGGCTACCCACGTCAAACACGGTATAGCCGCCCACCTGCACATTCCCCGCCTGGCTCGCATACTTGCTGGCGCTGTAACGTGCCCCGCCCAGCAGGGCCAGGCCCGGCACCGGCAGGCTGTAGTCGGCGTGCAGGGCTGCGCGCAGGCGCGGCACGTTGATCGCCTGATGGTCTTCGTAGGCATCGGTACCGCTGTTCTTCACGCGCGCGCGAATCGCTGCGGCGCTGGCCTGGATTTGCAGGTTCGAGGTCACCCAGCCGCTGGCGCCCAGTTCCAGGCCGATGTTCTTCTGTTGGCCCTGCTGCACGTAGGTGAAGGTGGCGTCGCCTTCAGGGCGGGCGTATTGATAGGCCTGGCGGATCTGGAACAGCGCGGCGCTGAAACTCATGCCCTGCCAGTCGCGTTTGATGCCCAGCTCAAGCTGATGCGACAGGGTAGGGGCGAGGATTTCTGCCGCGTTGCTGGCGTACCATGGCGCGGTACCCCCTGCGGACAGGCCCTTGGAGTAGCTGGCATACACGGTGGTGTCCTGGCGCGGCTTGTAGATCAGCGCGGCATTGGGCAGCAACTGGTATTGCCGGGTATGGCGCCCGGCCAGGCCGGTTTCGTCCCAGGTCTTTTCGTCCAGGCGTACTTCGCGGGCGCCGAGCACGGCCTGCCACTGCTCGCTGAAGGTGATGCGGTCGTTGACGAACAGGCCGTACTGGCGGCTGTCCAGGCGCCGCTCGCTGGCACCGACCGGCAGGTCGGAGGGCGCTACGGCGGGTGCGCCGGTGTAGATGTTGCCGCTACCGACCAGTTGGTTGTAGTAGGGGCGCTGATCCAGCGTGCGGCGTTGTGCGCTGGCACCCACCGTCAGCTCATGGCTCACGCCGAGCACGTCGAAGTGGCCGTCGAGCATCGCTTGCGCTTCATCGGTGCGGCGGGTGTCGTCAGGGCTGCGGAAGTCGTAGATGTCGTAGTCGCCCTCTGGGCTGAAGTGCGACTGCCAGCCGCCTTCGCTGCCCCAGGCGAACGAGCTGTAGTCATCGATCACCACTTTGCTGCGCGAGGCGCTGAGGGTGCCGCTCCAGGTATCGTTGAAGCGGTACTGGAAACGCCCGCCCAGGTTCAGTGAATCGGTCTGTACCGGCTTGGCCCAGTGCTGGTAGGCCAGGCGGTCATCCGGGTCGATGCCGTGCGGTACTTCGCTGCCGCCAAGCAGTTGATAGCCCGGTACCGAGCGCTGTTCGCGGTGCTGGTACTCGGCATCGAGCTGCAAGGTGGCATCGGGGTTTATCTGCCAGTCGAACGCCAGCGAGGCAAAGTCGCGCTTGCCATCGGCATGGTCGACGTACGAGCGGATATCTTCGTGGGCGAGGTTGGCGCGCAGGCCGAACTGCCGCTCACTGCCAAACCAGCCGCCCAGGTCGGTGGCCAGGTAGCGCTCGCCTTGTTCGTTGGTCGATACCGTTACGCTGCGCACATCCTCGGCGCGCTTGGTCACGTAATTGATCAGCCCGCCAGGCGCCGACACGCCACTGTGCAGGCCCGACAGGCCCTTGAGCAGTTCGACTTGCTGCTTGTTCTCCAGCGCCACGTTCTGCTCGCCGGCGATGGTCTGGCCATTGATGCGGTAGCTGCTGGCGGCATTGAGTTCGAAGCCGCGCACGTTGAAGTTTTCGTAATAGCCGATCGGGGCGTAGCTTTCGCCGACCGAGGCATCGCTTTGCAGCACTTCGCTGAGCTTGCGTACCTGGCGGTCTTCGATCAGTTGCTGGTTGAAAACACTGACTGATGCCGGGGTATCGAGCAGGGGGGCTGCCTGAAACCCGCCTGCCGAGGCTTCGGTTACCTGATAGCCGTCGTCGCCGTAGGTGTCGGAAACCTCCACCGGGGCGAGCGTGACACTGTCTTGAGCCAAACCGTGGGGGCTGTGCAGGGCAAGGCCCAGGCTGAGCAGGCTCAGGGGCAGGCGGGGGTGTGGCAGGGGCATGCTGGGGTCCTTGAGCGGTGAGCACGCACGGGCCCATTCGCGGGTAAGCCCGCGAATGGGCCCGTGCAGTCAAAAAACGCTCATGTTATCAGGCGCGTATCACCCCGTACGCCTGAAGTTGTTCAATCCCCTGCAGGCGGGTGCCGATGCTGGCGCCAGCTGTCGTCGATCTTGGACCAGGTCTTGCCATCGGTACTGGCCATCAGCTTGCGGCCGTCCTTGAACGTCGCAAGGAAGGTGGCTTCTTCCTCCTTGCCGCCGAGCCATAGCCCGGCCAGCAAGCCCACCGGGCCGGCCACCAGGGCGCCGGCCATGCCCCAGCCCAGCGCGGTACCCAGGCTGCGATTGGATTCCAGGCTGGCCAGGCGCAGGTCGCTGATGCGGGCAAGGGAAATCCGCTCGCCAGGCGAGGGGCTGCGCGGGGTCTTGAGTGTGAGCGATCCATTGCGATACTCGCCTTCACCTTGCAAGAAATCGCCGGATTGCACCGTGAGCCTTGTCATTGAGTCGTCCTGTCAGTAAAGGGGCTTTGATCAATCCCTACTGAAGCGCTGGCGCGACGGGCAAGTCAACGAGCAGGCGACGGAGGGTTGCGGTGTCATGCCGCACAGGCCTTCACGGCGCGCTTGCGCTTATGCTCGGCCCAACCCCACACCAGCAGCGCCAGCGCCCCGATCAACAGGCCGGCCGTCACGATGCCCATCCAGCCCTGGTACTGGAACAACTGTGTGCCCAGCAAGGAGCCTAGTGCCCCTCCGATGAAATAACAGGTGATGTAACCGGCATTGAGGCGGGTACGGGCTTCGGGCCGCAAGGCGATGACCGCATTCTGGTTGCTCACATGCACCAGTTGCACGGCCAGGTCCAGCACCAGTACGCCGAGCAGCAAGGCCGGTAGCGAGCTTTCGGCGAAACCCAGCGGTACCCACGACAGCAACAGCGCAACAAGGCCCACTGTGGTGCCCAGCGAGCCTCTGCCGCGGTCAGCCAGGCGGCCGGCCCAGTTGGCCGAAAGCGCACCTGCCGCGCCGGCAAGGCCGAACAGGCCGATTACCGCATCGGAGTAGTGGTAGGGCTCACGCGCCAGCAGAAACGCAAGCGGCGTCCAGAACAGCCCGAACAGGCTGAACGCCAGCAACCCCAGCAGCGAGCGCAGGCGCAGCACTGGCTCCTCGATGAACAGGCGGAATACAGAGCCGATCAGTGCCGGGTATTTCAGCCCGGCATGGCTGTGGTGTTGTGGCAGGCTGCGGTACAGGGCAAAGGCGGTGACAGCCATCAGCACCGCGGCCAACACATAGATGCTGCGCCAGCCACCCAGCTCGGCCATGAAGCCGGCAGCGGTGCGCGCCAGCAGTATGCCCAGCAGCAAGCCGCTCATCAGCGTACCCACCGCGCGCCCGCGCTGATGCGGCTCGCTCAGGGTGGCGGCCATGGGCACGAGGATCTGCGCCACCACCGAGAACAGCCCGGTGAGCGCGGTCCCCAGGATCAGCCAGGGCAGGCTGGGGGCGCAGGCGCTGATCACCAGGCCCAAGGTGGAAATGACCGACATGATCACGATCAGGCGGCGCTGCTCGAACAGGTCGCCCAAAGGCGCCAGCAGCAGAAGGCCCGCGCCGTAGCTGAGTTGCGCGGCGATGACGATGCTGCCGGCGCTGGCGGTGCTCAGGCCGAACTGTTCGGCGATGCTGTGCAGCAGTGGCTGCGCGTAGTAGTTGCTGGCCACGGCCAGGCCGGTGGCGGTGGCCATCAGCAGGATCAGGGCGCGGCTCAAGGTTGGGGTGTTCATCAATATCTCGGTGCGGGCAAGGTCAGTGGCGTTCAGTATCTGGGCGGCTCAGGCTGGACGCCAGCGTGCAAACATTTCGATCAGGCTGCAAAGCCGCCGTCGGCGGTAAGGCTCGCTCCGGTGATGTAACCCGCCTCCGGCCCCGCCAGGTACGCCACGAAGCTGGCAATTTCATCTACCTGCCCATAGCGCCCGATTGCCATCAAGGGGATCAGGCTTTCGGCAAACTCACCGCTGGCCGGGTTCATGTCGGTATCCACCGGCCCTGGCTGCACGTTGTTCACGGTGATGCCCTGTGGCCCCAAATCGCGTGCCATGCCTTTGGTAAGGCCGACCAATGCCGACTTGCTCATGGCATACGGTGCGCCGCCAGCAAACGGCATGCGCTCGGCATTGGTGCTGCCGATGTTGATGATGCGCCCGCCCTGGCCCATGTAGCGGGCGGCGGCCTGGCTGGCGACGAACACGCTGCGCACGTTGATGGCCAAGGTGCGGTCGAAGTCTGCCAGGTCGAATTCGGTTAGCGGCGCCACGGCCAGTACGCCTGCATTGTTGACCAGGATATCGAGGCGGCCGAAGGCTTTTACGGTGTCGTCCACTGCCAGTTGCACCGCGGCGGCGTCGGCGCTGTCTGCGCGCAGGGCCAATGCCTGGCCGCCGGCGGCTATGACCTGTGCCACCAGGTCGTTGGCCGGGCCTTCGGAGTTTGCGTAGGTGAAGGCAACCTGGGCGCCATCACGGGCCAGGCGGCGGACGATGGCGGCACCGATGCCGCGTGAACCGCCCTGGACCAGGGCCACTTTGCCTTCGAGGGTAAGTTGCTGGGACATGCTGATCTCCTGCTGCAAGCAAGGCCGAATGCCTTGGATGGGCGTAGTATCGACCGATGATTACCTGCTGATAAGATGGCAATCACTATTGGCAGAGTAAACCTTTGGTTGGTAATCATGGCCATGGAGTCGTTCAACGCCCTTGAATGTTTTATCCGCAGCGCCGAAGTGGGCAGCTTCGCCGAAGCGGCCCGCCGTTTGAGCATTACCCCTGCGGCGGTGGGCAAGCATGTCGCCCAGCTTGAAGCGCGCCTGGGTGTGCGGCTGTTCCAGCGTAGTACCCGCAAGCTGACCTTGACCGAAGCCGGGCAGCGTTTTTTAGGCGAAGTCAGTGACAGCTTTCGTACCATCCAGTACGCCGTGGCCAACCTGGCCAGCGCCGAAGGCCAGCCGGCCGGGCTGTTGCGGGTGAGCATGGGGACGGTATTCGGCAGGCTGTACGTATTGCCGCTGCTGGGTGAATTCTTGCGGCGCTACCCGGCGATCACCCCGGACTGGCATTTCGACAACCGTCAGGTAGACCTGATCGGCCAAGGTTTCGATGCGGCGATTGGCGGCGGGTTCGAGCTACCGCTGGGGGTGGTGGCGCGCCGGCTGACCCCTGCGCATCGGGTGTTGGTGGCAGCCCCTGGGTACTTGAGCCAGCACCCGGTCATTGAAGACCCGCAGGTGCTGGGCCACCATGCCGGCATCTTGATTCGCTCACCGCAGACCGGCCGTGTGCGGTCGTGGCCGTTGACCAGCCGTTGGCAGGCGCAGCAGCCACTGCTATTGCGCCAGGCGATGACCATGAGCGACTCTGATGCAGCGTGCGCCGTAGCCCAGCAGGGGTTGGGTATTGCATTGGTCAGCCTGCCGTTTGCCGTGCCTTACCTGCAGGCGGGCCAACTGCAAAGGGTGTTGCCGGACTGGTATGTGGATGATGGGCATATCAGCTTGTATTACGCCGAGCACAAGCTTCTGCCGGGCAAGACCCGGGCGTTCATCGAGTTCGTGCAGGAGCAGTTCGCTCATGGCGGGTTGGCGCGCAAATTCGATGCGCTTGCCGGTTAGTCGGTCGCTGGCAGGGCCGGCCTCATCGCCGGCAAGCCGGCTCCCACAGGGAACGCGGAGTTCTTGAGGCCTGCACTGTACTTGGGAGCCGGCTTGCCGGCGATGGGGCCGGTTCAGGCAACCTCGATAATGAAGAACAGCTGGGCCCCAAGGCTAACCTCGTCATCGACTTTTTTACCGATCAGTTGCTGGCCTAGCGGTGAGCGCGGGGTAATGACCGTCACCAGTGCGTCTGCCTCGCCAATCTTCAGCCCGGCCGCTTCCGGCCCCAGGAACACCTGCCGCTGAGCCCCCGCTTCATCTTCCAGAATCACCAGGCTGCCGATCTGTATCCCCCGCGCCGGGTCGTAGTCGCGCAGCACCAGTTGCTGGTAGATCAGCAGTGCCTGGCGAATCTCGGCCGTGCGCCGCGCCTGGCCGGTGGCCAGGTACGAGGCCTCCAGGCCAAGGGTGTCGTACTTGTTTTCGGCGATGTTTTCTTCGGCGGTGGCGGTTTCGTAGGCGGTTTGCGCGGCGCGGCGCAATACTTCCATGTCGGTTTCCAGGGCTTCAACGATACGCGTGAGCAGGGCGGCCTTGTTCATGATCAGTAACAGAACTCCAGCACGTTGGCCTGGCTCTTTTCGGTCGGCGCAGTGCGGTTCTGCGACAGCCAGAACTGGCACTTGGGGCTGTTGAGGTTGCGTGGGTTGCCTTGCGCGGCCTCGGCCGCCTGCTGCAGCTCCTGCTTGTGCAGGATGGCCTTGTAGCGCTCGAACATCTCGTTTTGCGCATCCGCCGGTTGCGCCGGCGGGGCCGCGGGCCGGGCAAGGGTGGGGGCGACGGCCTGGGCCACCGGCTGTACCTGCTCGGGCCACAGGTGTACGGCCAGCCACAGGCTCAGCGCAATGGCCACGGCACCGAGCCACAGGCCCAATGCCACGCACAGGGTCAGTTGCACAGGCTTGAGGGTTATTTGCAGTTCACGGTGGCGGGGCATGGTGGCCTCCTGGCAGGCGTTATGTCGGCCATTGTCGCATGGCATCGGGCGGTTTTTCAGCGTTGGTGCTTTTGTCGGCGACAATTTAACCGCAGAATTCGTGATTTTGCGCAGGGCGAGGGCAGGGCACATGAACGTCACCTGGGACATTTTCTGCAGTGTCGTGGACAACTACGGTGATATCGGCGTGACCTGGCGCCTGGCCCGGCAGCTGGTGGCCGAGCACGGGCTGGCGGTGCGGCTGTGGGTGGACGACCTGGAGGCTTTCGTGCCCCTGTGCCCAGGCGCCGACGCCGGCGCCTCGCGGCAATGGCAGCAGGGCGTCGAAGTGCGCGCCTGGCCTGGCCAGTGGCAGCCGGTCGAGCCCGCCGATGTGGTGATTGGTGCCTTTGCCTGCCAGTTGCCCGCACAGTACGTCGAAGCGATGCGTGCCCGTTCCACGCCGATCCTTTGGCTCAACCTCGACTACCTCAGTGCCGAAGACTGGGTGGAGGGCTGCCACGGCTTGCCGTCGCCGCAGCCCAATGGCCTGCGCAAGGTGTTTTTCTTCCCGGGCTTTACCGAGAAGACTGGCGGGTTGCTGCGCGAGGCTTCGTTGCTGGCGCAGCGGCAGGCTTTCGAGCAATCTGCACAGGCGCGAGCCGCCTTCCTGCAAGGGCTGGGTGTAGACGTGCAGGCCGAGGCGCAACTGGTCTCGCTGTTCGCCTATGAAAACCCGCAACTGGGCAGCTGGCTCGATGCATTGGCCACCGACACCTGCGCCACCCATCTGCTGGTGCCGCAAGGCCGTATTCTCCCGGACCTGGCCAATTGGCTGGGCGAGCCGGGGCTCAAGGTCGGCGACGTGTTCCAGCGGGGGGCGCTGAGGGTGCAGATCTTGCCGTTCGTCAGCCAGGACGACTATGACCGCCTGCTGTGGAGCTGCGATTTCAATGCCGTGCGCGGCGAAGACTCGTTCGTGCGTGCGCAGTGGGCCGGCCGGCCGATGCTCTGGCACATCTACGTGCAAGAGGAAAACGCCCACTGGGAAAAGCTCGACGCGTTCCTGCACCTTTATCGACAGGGCCTGTCGGACGCTGCCGGCGAGGCAATGGTGGCATTGTGGCGCGCCTGGAACATGAACCACGATATGCACCAGGCATGGCGAGGGGCCCGTAAACACTGGCCGGAACTGCAGCAGCATGCCCGTGAGTGGGCGGCGCGCCAAGCCGCTCGGCCGGACCTCGCCAAGGCGCTGGTACAGTTTTACCGAAATTGGCTATGATATGCGGCCTCGATTTTTATAAATCCATCCAGATTCGGATACTTCGTAATGAAAACTGGTAAAGAACTGAAACCCGGTACCGTACTGCGGATCGACAACGACCCGTGGCTGGTTCAGAAAGCCGAGTTCACCAAATCGGGTCGCAACAGCGCGATCATGAAGACCAAGCTGAAAAACCTGCTGACCGGCTACAAGACCGAAACCGTTTACGGTGCGGACGACAAGCTGGACGACGTGATCCTGGATCGCAAAGAAGCGACCCTGTCGTTCATCAGCGGTGACTCGTACACCTTCATGGACACCACCGACTACACCATGTATGAACTGAACGCCGAAGACATCGACGCCGTTCTGCCGTACATCGAAGAAGGCATGGAAGACATCTGCGAAGCCGTCTTCTTCGAAGGCCGTCTGGTATCGGTCGAGCTGCCGACCACCATCAGCCGTCAGGTTGTCTACACCGAGAACGCTGCGCGTGGCGACACCTCGGGCAAGGTCATGAAGCCTGCCAAGCTGAAGAACGGTACCGAGATCCAGGTTGCCGACTTCATCCAGATCGACGAGTGGATCGACATCGACACTCGCGACAACAGCTTCAAGGGCCGTTCCAAGAAGTAATTCTTCTTGTGATGTGCACAAAAAACCCGGCCTCGGCCGGGTTTTTTTGTGCCTGTGTTCAGACCGTTACATGCAGCCTTACATCCACATTGCCGCGGGTAGCGTTGGAATAAGGGCACACCTGGTGCGCCTTCTCCACCAGCCCTTCGGCTTCGGCCTGGGCAAGGCCCGGCAGGTTGATGTGCAGGTCGATATCCAGGCCGAAGCCACCGGGGATCTGGCCAATGCCCACCTTGGCGGTGATCGAAGCGTCGCCAGGCAGTTGCTTTTTCTCCTGGCCGGCGACGAATTTCAGTGCGCCGATGAAGCAGGCCGAATAGCCAGCCGCGAACATCTGCTCAGGGTTGGTGCCGTCACCGCCCGCGCCGCCCAGCTCCTTGGGGGTGCTCAGCTTGACTTCCAGCTTGCCGTCGCTGGAGCGGGATTTACCGTCGCGACCGCCAGTGGAGGTGGCTTCTGCGATGTACAGCGGAGTGACCTTGTGCATATTGAGCCTCGCTAGTGTGCTGTGCGCCCCGTGTGTGCCGGGTGCATCGGGTGGGTACGGGGTTTAAATTAGCGCGCAATTAGTTAGTGCGCAAGATAAATCTTCACCGCTCGTCCGAACGGGCATTGCACAGCATAGCCGTCAGAGGTTCTTTTGCAGGCTGTCGCGCAACTCCAGCAGGTCTGCCTGTAGTTGTTGCAGGCGCTCCAGGCTGCGGCCGCTGGCCTTGAGAATGCACTGTGGCACCTCTTTGGCCTGCTGCTGAAGGGCGCGCCCCTTGTCGGTCAGTTGCACCAGCACCACCCGTTCATCCTCACGGCTACGGGTTCGCTTGAGCAGGCCTTCGCTTTCCAGCCGCTTGAGCAAGGGAGTGAGGGAGCCTGGGTCGGTGAGCAGGTGCTGGCTGATCTCGCCCACGGTCAGGCCGTCCTGTTCCCACAGTACGAGCATGGCCAGGTACTGCGGGTAGGTAAGGCCCAATGCCTGAAGCAGGGGCTTGTAGACCTTGGTCATCAGCAACGAGGTGGAGTGCAGGGCAAAGCAGACCTGGTTGTCCAGCAGCAGCTCGTCGCAAGAAGCTTGGGTGTCGGCGTTCATGCAGGTCCTTGAATGTGATCAATGGAGAAATCTAGCACGCTGAAGGTTTGCGCGCTCATTGCCATCGCAGCTCACTTCGCAGTGCCATGTCCCAAGGAGGGATCGGGCTGAAGCGGCTCTTGAGGAATTCGAGCAGCAAGCGGCTGCGAGAGTTCGTTTCATGTGCCAGGCGTAGCGCATAAATACCGCTGGTCTCTGCAGCGGGCAGGCCGTTGTCGCAAAAAAGTGGTACCAGTTCGCCACGCAGCAGGTAGTCGCTGATCAGCCAGGTAGGCAGGTGCGCAACGCCCAGGCCGGCAAGCGCGCCGAACAGCAGGGTTTCAGCATTGTTGGCGGCCATGCGCATCCGCGAGGGCCGGTACAGCCGTGATTGCCCATCGACGTTGAAGCGCCAGGCGAACGGCGGTGCCAGGCCGTCCCAGTCCAGCCCGTCGTGATCGGGCAGTTCGCTGGGGCAGGCGGGTATGCCGCGGCTGGCCAGGTAGGCGGGGCTGGCGCAAGCGACGCGGACCATGTAGGCCAGCGGTGTGGCGACCAGGCGGGTATCGGCCAGAGGGCCCGCACGCAGCACCAGGTCGACCTCGCCCAGGTGGCTGCCGTGCAGGTCGACGAAGCTGTCGATCAGCCGCAGGTGCACATCAAGGCCTGGGTAGGCCACCAGGAAGTCGGCAATGGCCGGGGCCAGGTGGCGGCGGCCGAAGGCGGCAGGGGCGTCGATACGGATCAAGCCCTCCGGAGCACTGCTCAGTGATACGGCCTCGGCGCGGGCCAGGCGCAGTTCCTCGATGATGCGCCGGGCGCGCTCGGCGAAGGCGTTGCCTGCAGGCGTGGCACGCACCGCATGGGTGCTGCGGGTGAACAGGCGGCTGCCCACGGCGCTCTCGAGGCTGTCGATGCGCCGGGCGACGGCGGAGGGGGTGAGTGGATGGCGCCGGGCGGCAGCGGAAAAACTGCCAGTCTCCAGCACATCGAGGAACAGGCTCAGTTGGTCGGTCAGGGTGTCAGGGCTCATGGCTGCCTTGCTTTTGCATTAAACGCACAGCCATTGTGCGTTGCTGTGCGTTTCCCCGCCAGAGGGTAATCGTTAGCATGCTCGCATTGTTAACGCAGGCGGATGAGGCCCTGATGATCGAGTGGTTGTTGTATATCGTGCTGGGCGCAGCCTTGGGCACCATGGGTGGGTTGTTCGGCATTGGCGGCGGGTTGATCGCCATCCCGGCGCTGGGTGTGCTGTTCGGGCTCGATCAGCAATTGGCCCAAGGCACGGCCTTGGTGATGGTGGTGCCGAACGTGCTGCTGGCGCTGTGGCGTTATCACCAGCGCAACCGCATCGAGTTGCGCCATGCCTTGCCGTTGTCGGTGTGCAGCTTGGTGTTCGCCTGGTTGGGCTCGATCTGGGCAGTGGGTGTCGATGCGCAGGCCATGCGCCTGGGCTTCGTCGGCTTTCTGGTGGCGCTGGCCCTGTGGAACGTGGCGCGTCTGTTTATCAAGGCAGCTCCGGCAAGCCCGGAGCTGCGCCATCCCTGGCCCTGGCTGGGAGTGTTGGGCTGCTTCAGTGGAACCATGGGCGGTTTGTTCGGGGTGGGCGGCGCGGTGGTGGCCACGCCGATCCTGACCAGCGTGTTCGGCGCCACGCAGGTGGTGGCGCAAGGGCTGTCGCTGGCGCTGGCGGCGCCGAGCACCATGGTGACCTTGCTGACCTATGGCGTGCACCACAGTGTCGACTGGGGTGTGGGGATACCGTTGGCGGTAGGCGGCCTGCTGAGTATCAGCTGGGGAGTGCGGCTGGCCCATGCGCTGCCGGAAAAGGTGCTGCGCGGCATGTTTTGTGTGTTTTTGGTGGTGTGCGCGGTGATGCTGGGCTTTGAGCTTTAGGGTGTGGCGTATGGCACAGCCATTACTGGAAGCCTTCGATGATGTAGTCAGCCATGCAATCGGTGATCGGTGACTGGCTTTGTGCATTGCGCAGCAGCATCACATTGGCCACCGGCAGCTCTGGCAAGCCGTCCTGCTCGCCCAGGATGCGGATATTGCCGCCAATCAGGCTCTGCAACTGCGCCGTCACTGCCAGCCCCGCCGTGACGATGGCGAAGATCGCCGCCAGGCTCGGGCTGGTGTAGGCGATGCGGTAGTCGATGCCTTGGGCCTCCAGGGCATTGCAGGTCCAGGCGCGGCAGAAGCAGTCGGTGTTGAACAGTGCGAGCGGCATGGGCCGTTGCTCCTGTGGGCAAAAGCTTTCGGCGGCGGCCCACACCAGGCGTTCCTGGCGCAGCAACTGGCCAACCTCGTTGCCGGGCTCGCGGGTGACGATGGTCAGGTCCAGGTCCTGGCGCAGCATCAGGTGTTTCGACGAATCACAGTGCACCTCCACCTGCACCAGCGGGTAGGCCTGGGCGAAACTCGACAGGATGGTCGGCAAGAACCGCATGGCGTAGTCGTCCGGTGTGCCGATGCGCACCAGGCCGACCATGTGCGGCATGCGCAAGGTGTTGAACACTTCGCCATGCAGCTTGAGGATGCGCCGTGCGTAGCCCAGCAGTACCTGGCCCTCGGCGGTCAGGCGCACCTGGCGGCCGTCGCGCTCGAACAGTTGGCGCTGCAGGACGTCTTCCTCCAGGCGTTTCATCTGCATGCTGACGGCCGACTGGGTGCGGTTGACCACTTCGCCGGCGCGGGTGAAGCCACCTTGCTCGGCAATGGCGACAAAGGTGCGCAGCACGTCGGCATCGAGGCTTTGGTAGTGGGACATTGCATCAATCTCCTAGATGCATGGCATAAGAAACATTCGTTGGATTGATCTTAAGGCCGGCGCGAGACTGAAGCCATCAACACGGAGGGCTTCACGATGAAAGGTCATGTCAGCAGCATTCAGCACCCAGCCTTTTCCCTTAGCCACCTGTGGCATGCGGCCTTGCAGCGCCCGGCTCGCTGGTTGGAGCTGTACCGCCAGCGTCGGGACCTGGCCAGTCTCAGCGATGCGACGTTGCAGGATCTGGGGTTGAGCCGGGCAGATATCCAGCAGGAGGCAGAGCGGCCATTCTGGGATGATCCGCTGCGTAAATGAGGGGGGCCGTGATGCGCCGCGGGGGCGGCGCTCGGTCTTGAGAACGCTGAAGGGCTGCGACAGGCAGTTACCTCAACGCCGCACCTGCTTGAGCGTTTCGGCAATCAAAAACGCCAGCTCCAGCGACTGGTCGGCGTTCATGCGGGGGTCGCAGTGAGTATGGTAGCGATCCGACAGCCCATCTTCGGTGATCGGCCGTGCGCCACCGATGCACTCGGTAACGTTCTGCCCGGTCATCTCGATGTGAATGCCGCCCGCATGGCTGCCTTCGGCCTGGTGCACCTGGAAGAACTGCTTCACCTCATCGAGAATCTGCGCGAAGTCACGGGTCTTGTAGCCGCTGCTGGCCTTGATGGTATTGCCGTGCATCGGGTCCGAGCTCCACAGCACCTTGCGCCCCTCGCGCTCGACGGTGCGGATCAGCCCTGGCAGGTGCTCACCGACCTTGCCGGCGCCCATGCGCACGATGAGGTTGAGGCGCCCGGGGTCGTTGGCCGGGTTGAGCGTATCGATCAGGCGGATCAGCTCTTCAGGGTTCATGCTCGGGCCGACCTTGACCCCGATCGGGTTGTGCACCCCGCGCAGGAACTCCACATGTGCGCCATCGAGCTGGCGGGTGCGGTCGCCGATCCACAGCATGTGTGCCGAGCAGTCGTAGTAGTCGCCGGTCAGGCTGTCCTGGCGCACGAAGGCTTCTTCGTAGTTCAGCAGCAGTGCCTCGTGGGCGGTGAAAAAGCTGGTTTCGCGCAATTGCGGGGCGCTGTCCAGGCCGCAGGCGCGCATGAAGGCCAGGGTCTCGTCGATGCGGTTGGCCAACTGGTGGTATTTGTCGGCCAGCGCCGAATTGGCGATGAAGTCCAGGTTCCACTTGTGCACCTGGTGCAGGTCGGCGAAACCGCCCTGGGCGAAGGCGCGCAGCAGGTTGAGGCTGGCGGTGGCCTGGTGGTAGGCCTGCAGCAGGCGGTCCGGGTCCGGTACGCGGCTTTTTTCGTCGAAGCCGATCCCGTTGACGATGTCGCCGCGGTAGGCCGGCAACGTGACGTTGCCGATGGTTTCGTCACCCGATGAGCGTGGCTTGGCGAACTGGCCGGCCATGCGCCCGACCTTGACTACCGGGCAGCCGGCGGCGAAGGTCATGACGATGGCCATCTGCAGCAACACCTTGAAGGTGTCGCGGATCTTCGCCGCCGAGAACTCGGCGAAGCTTTCGGCGCAGTCGCCGCCCTGCAGCAGGAAGGCGCGGCCTTCGGTGACCTCGGCGAACTGCCGGCGCAGCTCGCGCGCTTCCCCGGCGAACACCAGCGGCGGGTAGCTGGCCAAGGTCTGCTCGACCTTGAGCAGATGCGCGGCATCGGGGTAGGTCGGTTGCTGCTGGATCGGCAGGGCACGCCAGCTGTCAGGGCTCCACGGTTGGTTCATCACAGGCTCGGTCTTGTCGGTTATAGGCTGTCTGCCATGGTAACAGTTGGCGCTGAGCTTGTTGCATCGGGGACGTTGGCGGACAATGCGCGTTTTTGCGCGGGCGGGTGGCAGGTTCATGGCGACGGAGCGGGAAGAACGGCTGTTGGCTCGGGTCGAGGATGCCTTTGGGGTCATCAGCGTGTATGAAGTGGATGATTACCGCTTCCTCGAATTTGGCGATGCCATCGAGCAGAGCTGCGTGTTCACGGCCGACCCCAGCTGGCTGGAGTACGACTATACCCGCGCCATGCTGGTCGGTGCGCTGTGCCACGAACAGCCTGAAAGCGCACTGTTTCTTGGCTTGGGCGCCGGCACCCTGACCCAGGCCTGCATGAAGTTCCTGGCGCTGGAAGACATCGAGGCTATCGAGCTGCGCCCGGATGTACCGCGCCTGGCCATGGAGTACCTGGGCCTGGACGACGACCCGCGCCTGTATGTGCGGGTTGGCGATGCCCTTGAGCTGCTGCCCACGGCGGAGAAAACCGACCTGTTGTTCGTCGACCTGTATACCGACCACGGCCCGGGTGTCGGGCATCTGGCCTGGACCTTTCTGGAAAATTGCCAGAAGCAGCTCAACCCCGGTGGCTGGCTGGTGATCAACCAGTGGGCCGGTGATGACGGCAGGCCGCTGGGCGCGGCGCTGTTGCGCGGGTTGTACCACCGGCATTACTGGGAGCTGCCGGTGAAGGAGGGCAATGTGATCCTGCTGGTGCCGGCGGACCTGGAGCAAACGCTGGACCTGGGTGGGCTCAAGTGCAGGGCTGAAGCCTTGGCGCCACAGCTGGGGTACAGCCTGGAGGGGTTGATCAAGGAAATCCGCCCCGCAACGTGAAGGCCTGGCGCGGTCCCCCCCGTAGGAGCGGCCTTGTGTCGCGAAAGGGTGCGAAGCGCCCTCGGGATTTTAGCGTCGCCGCATACATTGCCGGGGCCGCTTTGCGGCCCTTTCGCGACGCAAGGCCGCTCCTACCGGGGCCGTGCCAGGCTTTGAGAGATAATCGTTTCAGCTATCGGCCATTGATGGCCTGCTACTGGCCCCAGGCCCGTGAAAATTTTCCACACTTCCCGCTATTAATTCGGGTATAGTACGCGCCGGTCTTTTAGCGGACCTCAAAATCAGGTGGTGCAAATCCTCCGAGTCCAGCTTCGGCTGCACGTCCGCTAGGCGGACCTTCCCAAGTTTTTCTTTTTCAATCGTTTTCGCAAATCCCCGCCGCCAGAGCTGCCTGGGTGACCATTTGGTCTTTCAAGGCATGTGCAGCTTTGGAGCATGGGTCTTTGCGGATGCACATAGAGGCAGACCCATGACCCAGGAAACCGGCGGATTCGCCGCTCTCGATCTCAATCCGAATATCGTTGCTGCTGTTCTGGCCACCGGCTACGAAGAGCCTTCGGCTATTCAGCATCAATCGATCCCGATCATCCTCGCCGGTCACGACATGATCGGCCAGGCGCAGACTGGCACCGGCAAGACCGCTGCCTTCGCCCTGCCGATCCTCAACAAGATCGACGTGAGCAAGCGCGAACCGCAAGCCCTGATCCTGGCGCCAACCCGTGAGTTGGCGCTGCAAGTAGCCACCGCTTTCGAAACCTACGCCAAGCAGATGCCGGGCGTTAACGTGGTGGCTGTATACGGTGGTGCCCCGATGGGCCCACAGCTGCGTGCCATTCGCAACGGCGCGCAAATCGTCGTGGCCACCCCGGGCCGTCTGTGCGACCACCTGCGTCGCGACGAGAAAGTCCTGTCCACCGTGCAGTACCTGGTGCTGGACGAAGCCGACGAAATGCTGAAGCTGGGCTTCATGGATGACCTCGAAGTGATCTTCGATGCCATCCCGGCCAGCCGTCAGACCGTACTGTTCTCCGCTACCCTGCCGTCGTCGATCCGCTCGATCGCCGAACGTCACCTGCGTGAACCCAAGCACGTCAAGATCCAGAGCAAGACCCAGACCGTCACCGCGATCGACCAGGCTCACCTGATGGTGCACGCCGACCAGAAGATCCCGGCTGTTCTGCGTTTGCTGGAAGTGGAAGAGTTCGACGCGCTGATCGCCTTCGTGCGTACCAAGCAAGCCACCCTGGACCTGGCCGCCGCCCTGGAAGCCAAAGGCTACAAGGCTGCTGCGCTGAACGGCGACATCGCCCAGAACCAGCGTGAGCGCGTCATCGACTCGCTCAAGGATGGCCGCCTGGACATCGTCGTCGCCACTGACGTCGCTGCCCGTGGTCTGGACGTACCGCGCATCACCCACGTGTTCAACGTGGACATGCCGTACGACCCGGAGTCCTACGTGCACCGTATCGGCCGTACCGGCCGTGCCGGTCGCGAAGGCCGTGCACTGCTGCTGGTCACCCCGCGTGAGCGCCGCATGCTGCAGGTCATCGAGCGCGTTACCGGGCAGAAGGTTGCCGAAGCGCGCCTGCCGAACGCTCAGGCCGTGCTGGATGCGCGCATCAAGAAGCTGACCTCGAGCCTGGCGCCGCTGGTGGCCGAAGCAGAAGCCACCCACGGTGAACTGTTCGACCGCCTGACCGACGCCCTGGGTTGCAGCCCGCGTGCCCTGTCTGCAGCACTGCTGCGCAAGGCCACCAATGGCCAGGCGCTGGACCTGGCAGCGGTAGAGCGCGAGCAGCCGCTGGTACCAAGCTTCGCACCGCGCGGTGAGCGCCCGGAGCGTGGTGACCGTGCCGAGCGTAGCGACCGTGGTGAGCGCGAGCGTCGTGCGCCACTGCCGCTGGCCGAAGGCCGCGTGCGTTGCCGTACCGCGCTGGGTGCCCGTGATGGTATCGCCGCCAAGAACCTGCTGGGTGCGATCCTCAACGAAGGTGGCCTGGCCCGTGATGCGATCGGTCGCATCCAGGTGCGTGACAGCTTCAGCCTGGTCGAGCTGCCGGAAGACGGCCTCGAGCGCCTGCTGACCAAGCTCAAGGACACCCGCGTGGCTGGCAAGCAGCTGAAGCTGCGTCGCTACCGCGAAGATTGATCCTGGTGTAATGAAAAAATCCCCGGCTTAGGTCGGGGATTTTTTTTGCCTGCAGTTTTTGGGGCTGCCATGCAGCCCTTCGCGACGCAAGGCCGCTCCTACGGGCGATTCTTCAGTCGAAGCGATAGATGTCCATACCCAGCGCCCCCAGGGTAAACCCTTGGTGCACGATGCCAAATCTGCCCCCGGCCCCAAGGGCAAAGAACAACGGCAAGAAATGCTCATCACTGGGATGGTTACGCAGCGCAAACGGCGCTTGTTGCTTGAAGTCCAGCAGCGCGGCCTGGTCGTCCTCGCTCAGCTTCTCCACCACCCAGTCACGAAACGCCAGTGCCCAGGGCTCGATCACGTCCGGCCCGGCATGCCAGTCCAGCTCGCCCAGGTTATGGGTGATGCTCCCGGACCCTACCAGCAGCACACCCTCGCTGCGCAGCCCGGCCAATGCCTGGCCGACCTTGATTTGCAGCGCCGGCCCCATGTGGCTCGGTAGCGACACCTGAATCAGCGCAATGTTTGCGTCGGGATACATCAACGACATCGGCACCCAGGCCCCATGGTCGAATGGCCGCTGGGCATCCAGGCGAGCCGGCAGGCCGGCGGCGTTCAGCCGCTCGCTGACGTTCGCGGCCAGTTGCGCATGGCCAGGCGCAGGGTATTGGACGGCATACAGCGCTGCAGGAAAGCCGTAGAAGTCATGCCAGGTTTCTGGGTGCGGGTTGCCGGTAACCAGCAGCTCTTGGCTTTCCCAGTGCGCCGAAACCACCACGACCGCCTTCGGGCGTGGCAGGGCATTGGCCAGCCGGGCCAGCGCCGGCCCGCTGGCGCCGGGCTGCAGGGCGAGCATGGGGGAGCCGTGGGAAATGAACAGGCTGGGCAGCATGGTAGGGTCCTGAGGGGTAAGATGCAGTCATCTTCGATCAGTCACCGATCGATATCCAATATAAGATTTTTGCGCAACCGATCTAAAAACCAGGAGGAACTATGGAGCCGGCGTTCTGGCACCGAAAGTGGGCCGATAACCAGATCGGTTTTCACCAGGCTCAAGCCAACCCCTATCTGCAACGCTATTGGCCGGGGCTCGGCCTGGCTGCCGGTAGCCGGGTGCTGGTGCCGCTGTGTGGCAAGAGCCTGGACCTGGCCTGGCTGGCGGGGCAGGGCTATCGCGTGCGGGGTATCGAACTGTCGCGCCGGGCGGTGGAGGACTTTTTCCAGGAGCAGGGGCTGCAGGCGCAGGTCCGGCAACAGGGGGCGTTCGAGGTCTGGTGCAGTGGTGAGGTGGAGCTGTGGTGTGGCGATTTCTTCGCCTTGCGCGCCGAGGATGTGGCCGATTGCGTGGGGCTGTATGACCGGGCTGCCTTGATTGCCCTGCCACCGCAAATGCGTGAGCGTTACATGGGCTTGCTTTCGCGAATGCTGCCTGGGGGTAGTGGGCTTCTGGTGACACTGGACTACGAGCAGAAACTGTTGGAGGGGCCGCCGTTTTCGGTCGCCGACGAGGAAGTGCGGCGTGGGTTTGCCGGGTGGCAGGTGGAGGAGGTGGAGGCGCGAGACGTGATAGGGGAAAGCCCTAAGTTCTTGCAGGCGGGGGTCAAGCGCCTGGTGGAGCGGGTGTATCGCATACGGTTCTGATTTGGGTTTGCCTGTGCCGGCCCTATCGCCGGCAAGCCGGCCACAGATACCCCCGCAGTTCTGAGGATTTGTGGCTTACATGTGCGGGCCGGCTGCATGAGAAAGGGCGACCGAAGTCGCCCTTGCTTGTTGGCAGTGAATCAGCCGCGGCGGCGCAATGCCTCGATGCGCTCTTCCAGCGGCGGGTGGCTCATCAGCAGGCCGGCCAGGCCGTGCTTGAGGCCGCCATTGATGCCGAAGGCCTTCATGGTGTCGGGCATGTGCACCGGCAGGCCCTGCTCGACGCGCAGGCGCTGCAGGGCGCCGATCATCGCGGCGGTGCCGGCCAGTTGCGCACCGGCTTCGTCGGCGCGGTATTCGCGGCGGCGCGAGAACCACATGACGATCATGCTGGCGAGGATGCCCAGGACCAGCTCGGCGACGATGGTCGCCACGTAGTAGGCAATACCCTGGCCTTCTTCGTTCTTGAAGATCACCTTGTCGACGAAGTTGCCGATGATGCGGGCGAAGAACATCACGAAGGTGTTCACCACGCCCTGCACCAGCGCCAGGGTGACCATGTCACCGTTGGCCACGTGGCCGATCTCGTGGGCCAGCACGGCGCGCACTTCATCAGGCGAGAAGCGCTCCAGCAGGCCCTGGGACACGGCTACCAATGCGTCGTTGCGGTTCCAGCCGGTGGCGAAGGCGTTGGCCTCGTAGGCCGGGAAGATACCCACTTCGGGCATCTTGATGCCGGCTTCGCGGGACAGCTCTTCGACCGTCTGCAGCAGCCACTGCTCGTGGCGGGTACGCGGCTGGGAGATGATCTGGGTGCCGGTGCTCATCTTCGCCATCCACTTGGAGATGAACAGCGAAACGAGGGAGCCGGCGAAGCCGAACACGGCGCAGAAGACCAGCAGGCTGCTGAGGTTGAGGTCAACCCCGTTGGCGGCCATGAACCCGTCGAAGCCGAACAGGCTCAGGGTAATGCTTGCAACCAGCACCACCGCAAGGTTGGTGGCTACAAACAACAGAATGCGCATCATGGTTGTTACGTTCTCCTGACGGATGAGTGTGTTGCGTATGCGGGGTATATAAGGGGCCGGACGCGCTGATTCAATCGGGGGACTATTTCAAACTGTGTACGGCGGAGTATGGCAGAGGATCTGGCGGGGGCTGTGAGCTAGAGCGTTGCAGGATGTAAGAAAGGTTATGTGGGGTTGTAGGGGGCTGCTTTGCAGCCCAATCGCCGGCAAGCCCCCCACAGGTACACCACAGTTCTGAGGACCTGTGCTGTTTTTGTGGGAGCCGGCTTGCCGGCGATGAGGCCGGTACTTACTGCGAATACGTGCGCAGGAAGTTGCCAATCCGGCCAATCGCCGCTTCCAGGTCATCCACCCGCGGCAAGGTCACCACGCGGAAGTGGTCCGGCCACGGCCAGTTGAACGCCGTGCCCTGGACGATCAGCAGTTTTTCCGACAGCAGCAGGTCCAGCGCGAACTTCTCGTCGTTGAGGATCGGGCAGACTTTAGGGTCGATCCGCGGGAAGGCATACAGCGCACCCATCGGCTTGACGCAGCTCACCCCTGGGATGTCATTGAGCAGCTCATAGGTGCGGTTGCGCTGCTCCAGCAGCCGGCCCGGCGGCAGCACCAGGTCATTGATGCTCTGATAGCCGCCCAGCGCAGTCTGGATGGCGTGCTGGGCCGGCACGTTGGCGCACAGGCGCATGTTGGCCAGCATGTCGATGCCTTCGATGTAGCTCTGGGCGTGGTGCTTGGGCCCGGAGATGATCAGCCAGCCGGAGCGGAAGCCCGCCACCCGGTACGACTTGGACAGGCCGTTGAAGGTCAGGCACAGCAAGTCCGGGGCCAGCGACGCGGTGCTGATGTGCACGGCCTCGTCATAGAGGATCTTGTCGTAGATCTCGTCGGAGAACACCACCAGGTTGTGCTGGCGTGCCAGCTCCAGCATGCCCAGCAGCAACGCTTTGGAGTAGACGGCGCCGGTCGGGTTGTTCGGGTTGATGATGACCAGGGCCTTGGTGTTCGGGGTGATCTTGGCCTTGATGTCTTCAAGGTCAGGGAACCAGTCGGCCTGTTCGTCGCACAGGTAATGCACCGGCTTGCCGCCTGCCAGGCTCACCGCAGCAGTCCATAGCGGGTAGTCGGGGGCCGGGATCAGCACTTCGTCGCCGTTGTTGAGCAGTGCCTGCATCGACATGACGATCAGCTCGGACACACCATTGCCCAGGTAGATGTCCTCGATGGTGACGCCTTCGATTTCTTTCTGCTGGCAGTACTGCATCACCGCCTTGCGCGCGCTGAACAGGCCTTTGGAGTCGCTGTAGCCTTGGGCGGTGGGCAGGTTGCGGATCACATCCTGGAGGATTTCGTCCGGCGCTTCGAAGCCAAACGGCGCCGGGTTGCCGATGTTCAGCTTGAGGATGCGGTGGCCTTCCTCTTCCAGGCGTTTGGCGTGCTTGAGCACCGGGCCGCGAATGTCGTAGCAGACATTGGCGAGCTTGTTCGATTTGCTGAACTGCATGATGTGATCCCGATTGAGAATACGCGGTGCGCCGCCGTCGAAAGGTTTGAAAGGGCGGGGCGCGGGTGCCAGACTTGAGGCCTTGCACACGAAGCCAACTAATATACGTGCCACCCGCGCTACGGAAAAGACGGCGCGAGGTGAAATTCAGCCTGCCGAGGTCCCTACATGCAAAAGATCGACAAAACCCTTGAACAATGGCGTGCGATGCTCGACCCGGAGCAGTACCAGGTGTGCCGCCTCAAAGGTACCGAGCGGCCGTTTACCGGCAAGTACAACAGCGAAAAACGTGCGGGTACCTACCATTGCATCTGCTGCGACCTGCCGCTGTTCGATTCGAACACGAAATTCGACTCTGGCTGTGGCTGGCCGAGTTTTTACGCGCCGATCGAAGACAGCGCGATGATCGAGACGCGCGACACCTCCCACGGCATGATCCGCACCGAGGTGACCTGCGCGCAATGTGACGCCCACCTGGGCCATGTGTTCCCCGACGGCCCGCCACCGACCGGCCTGCGTTACTGCATCAACTCGGTGTGCCTGGACTTCAAACCGCGTGACGGAGCCTGACCATGGCTGAATCGATGCTGGACATCCCCTGCGTGACCTTGGCCGGTGAACGCAAGGTGCTGGGCGACTTTGCGGGCAAGGCGTTGCTGGTGGTCAATACCGCCAGCCAGTGCGGCTTCACCCCGCAGTACAAGGGGCTGGAGCACCTGTGGCAGCTTTACCGCGAGCGTGGCCTGGTGGTGCTGGGTTTCCCGTGCAACCAGTTCGGCAAGCAGGAGCCGGGGGAGGCGCGGGAGATCGCGCAGTTCTGCGAGCGCAATTTCGGCGTCAGTTTCCCGCTGTTTCGCAAGGTGGAGGTCAACGGCCCGGGGGCCCACCCGCTGTTCGTCGAGCTCAAGCAGCGTGCGCCAGGCCTGCTCGGGTCGCAGAAGATCAAGTGGAATTTCACCAAGTTTTTGTTCGAACCGGCCAGCGGCAAGGTCACGCGCTATGCGCCAACCACCAAGCCGCAGGCACTCGAGGCCGATATCGAGCGTATGCTCAGCCGCTGAGCGGCACCCAGTGGTCGATCAGCGCCAGTAGTTCTTCACGCCGGAACGGCTTGGCCAGGTAGTCGTTCATGCCCGCCGCCCGGCAGCGCTCGCGCTCTTCGGGCATGGCGTTGGCGGTCAGGGCAACGATCGGCAGTGCTGGCCAGCGGCCGCTCTGGCGGATGCGTCGGCTGGCCTCGTAGCCGTCCATCACCGGCATGTTGCAGTCCATCAACACCAGGTCGAAGTCTTCCTGCTCGAGCCATTCCAGCGCCTCGACGCCCTGGGTGGCCACTTGCACCAGGCAGCCGAGCTTGGCCAGCATGCCCTTGGCCACCAGTTGGTTCACCGGGTTGTCCTCCACCAGCAGAATGCGCGCCCGGCCGTCGGTGGCGGTGAGTGCGGGGATGGCCAGCGGGTGTTCGGGTGCATGGCCCTGCAGGGTGCGGCGCAGTGTCTGATACAAGGCATTGCGTGCCAGGGGGCGGGCCAGCTGATGCAACGGGGCCAGTTGCGCTGCCTGTTCTGGCGACAGGAAATTGCCGTAGGCCGTCACCAGCAGGATCGGTGCTGTCAGCGCAGGGCGCAGCTGGAACAAGTGGTCCAGGTCGTCGGTGATCAACAGGTCGATGGTACCGCCCGCCAGTGCCTGGGCACTGTCATGCCTTGAGTAGCTCAGGCCCCAGCGCGGCAGCACGTCCTGCAGCAGTTCGCCAAGGCCGCTGGCGGCGTTGCTCAGCGCCACCACGCGGCCCTCCAGGGGCGCAGGTGCAATGGCCTCGGTGTGGGTGGTCAGCGGTAATTCGGCGCTGAAGCAGCTGCCCAAACCTGGTTCGGAGCGGATGTGCAGGTGGCCCTGCATGGCTTTGCACAGGTTGCGGGTCAGTGCCAGGCCCAGGCCCGTGCCGCCGTATTGGCGGGTAATGCCGGCGCCGGCCTGTGTGAACGGCTGGAAGATGCGTGCCTGTGCATCTTCGGCAATGCCGATGCCGGTGTCGCGCACTGCCAGGCGCACGCCGCCGACGATGGTGGTCAGGCACACGTCGACGCGGCCGAACCGGGTGAACTTGAGGGCATTGGACAGCAAATTGCTCACTACCTGGCGTACCCGGGTCGGGTCGCCCAGTACCGAACTTGGAAAGTCACTGGCGATCAGGCAAGTCAGCTCGACGCTTTGCGCGGCGTTCTGCGATAACAGGTTGGCGGTGTCCTCCACCATCGCGCCCAGGTCGAAGGGGATGCGTTCGAGTTCAAGCTGCCCGGCATCGAACTTGGACAGGTCGAGAATATCGTTGAGCAGTTCCACCAGCACCTTGCCCGAGTCGTGGGCAATCGACAGCTGCTGGCGCTGCTCACTCTCCAGCGGGCTGTCCAGGGCCAGGGCGATCATGCCGAGCATGCCGTTGAGCGGGGTGCGAATTTCATGGCTCATGTTGGCCAGGAACGCCGCTCGGGCCTGGGCCATGTCCAGGGCGCGCTGACGGGCTTGCTCCAGCTCCTGGTTGGACTGGCTGAGGCGGCTGTTGCTGGCCTTGAGCTCTTCGGTGCGGGCCGAAACGATGTCTTCCAGCTCGTTGAGGTACTGCGTCAGGCGGTTTTCGGCGGTGCGCCGTTGCTGGATTTCTGTAGCCATGCTGACCAGTTGCTGGTTGGCGACCTTTACCAGCACGCCGATTTCATCGAGTTCGTGGCCGGGAGGGCAATCAAGGCGGGTTTGCCCGGGGTGGCGGGGGTCGCGGCCGCTGAGTGCGCCGATCACTTTCACCAAGGGTTTGGTCAGCATCATGTAGAACAGTGCCAGGAGGATGCCGGTGAGCACCAGGCTGCGGGCAAAGCCGTTGAGCAGCGTGACCCCGGCGCGGTCCAGGAAGCGGCTGCCGAAGGCGAAGGTGTCGACGTCCAGGTACAGCGTGCCGAGGTACTCTTCGGGCATATGGGTAAGGAACAGGCGCTCCTGGAACTGGCGCTGTTCGCCGAACAGAAAATCGCTCAAGGGCCGGTAGCTGTCCTGCAGCCGGACGCGTTGTACATCGGCCAGTACGGTTTCGTTGTTGTCGATCAAGCGCGCGCGGAACACGGCCGGTGACTGCAGCAGGCCCCGGGTCAGCTCCAGGGCCAGTTCCGAGTCGATGTTATAGGCGATGCGCGAGGCCGGGTTGTGGCTGATTTGCAGCAATGCTTGCACTTCACGGTTGATGGATGCGTCTTCGCTGGCATAATCGATGCCGATCTGGATGAGACTGAGCAATGTTCCCAGGATGAAGCCGACCAGGACTGTCAACCGGGCTTGCTTGTATGACAGGCGATTGGTGAACTTGATATCCATGAGCCCCGAGCCGGTTTCACGTCCCTTGCGCTGCGCAAGCATAGCCGATCAGCCACGGCTGCTGGTGGGCCTGTCGCACATTCAGCTTCAAATCTCACCTGTCTTGCTAGGAGTCGTCATGGACGCCCGCTTGAATGCTTTTCTGGAACGCGCAGAGTCCGTGCTGGCGCGCCTTGAGCCGCTGTTGCCGGCACCGCGTGCGGACATCGACTGGAACACTACGCTGGCCGCCCGCTGGCAGCGCGATGGCCGTACCGGCTATTTGATGCCGCTGCAAGTGAGCCTGGACATCCGCCTGACCGACCTGATCGGCGTCGACAAGCAACGTGACCAGCTGGGCCGCAATACCCATCAGTTCATCAATGGCCTGCCGGCCAACCATGCGCTGCTGTGGGGCTCGCGTGGTACGGGCAAATCGTCGCTGGTGCGCGCGCTGCTGGCCGAGCACGCCGCAGCCGGCCTGCGCCTGATCGAGATCGAGCGTGACCATCTGGCTGATTTGCCGCGTGTGGTCGAGCAACTGCAGAAGCTGCCGCAACGTTTTGTCCTGTTCTGCGACGACCTGTCGTTCGAAGCCGGGGAGGGCGACTACCGGGTGCTCAAGAGCGTGCTCGACGGCTCGCTGGAGCAGGCGCCGGACAACGTGTTGTTGTACGCCACCTCCAACCGCCGCCACCTGGTGCCGGAAAAAGAGAGTGACAACGAAAACTGGAAGCGCGTCGACGGCGAACTGCACCCCAGCGAGGCGGTGGAAGACAAGATCGCCTTGTCCGACCGTTTTGGCCTGTGGCTGTCGTTTTACCCCTTCACCCAGGAGCATTTCCTCGATGTGGTCGAGCACTGGATAGGCCAGCTGGCGCGCTCTGCCGGCCTGGCCTGGCAGCGTGACGAAGCACTCGACATCCTCGCCGTGCGCTGGGCCACCGGCCGCGGCAACCGTAATGGCCGTTGTGCCTACCAGTTCGCCCGTTATTGGGTGGGGCTGCAATTGTTGGAGCAGAAATAAATGATCGACCTCAATGCCAGTGGCGCCGGCCTCGACGGCTATGACCTGCTGGCTGCGCAAGTGCAGGCGCTGTTCGCCGACGAGCGTGACTTCATCGCCAATGCCGCGCAGTTTTCGGCGTTTTTGTACAACCAGGTGGACGACCTGAACTGGGCCGGGTTCTACCTCAACCGTAATGAAGAGCTGGTGCTGGGCCCGTTCCAGGGCCAGGTGGCTTGTGTGCGCATTCCGTTCAGCCGCGGCGTGTGCGGTGCGGCGGCGGCCACTCGGCAGACCCAGCGGGTGGAAGACGTGCACGCCTTCCCGGGGCATATTGCCTGTGACAGCGCATCCAATAGTGAATTGGTGATTCCGCTGGTGAAGGAGGGCAGGCTGATTGGTGTGCTCGATTTGGACAGCCCGAAGCTGGCGCGCTTCAGTGAGGCGGACCAGCGGGGGCTGGAGCGGTTGGCGGCGGTCTTCCTGGAGCTGACCGACTGCTAGCCTGCGTTATCAGGGCTGCTGCGCAGCCCCTCGCCGGCAAGCCGGCTCCTACAGGGGCTGCGCTGTATCTGTGGCTTGCCGGCGTTGTTCACATCAATCGTAGATGACCCGCTTTTTCCAGGTTTCTTCCTGGTCTGTCTTGAGCCCTTGGGTCAGTGCGTTTTCGTCATTCTCGGCCGGCTCCATCTGGTCCAGCACCTGGGCATTGGCCCGGGCCAGCAGTTTCTCCAGGTAGGTCAGCTGCTCTTCATACACCTTGGGTTCAGGCTGTTTGCGCAAATACTGCACACCGCGCTCGAACGCCAGGCGCGCCTGGCCTGGCTGCTCTTGCTGCAATGCCTGCTGGCCCAGGTTGTTGAAGAACTCGATGTGCAGCAGCACCAGCAGGTGGCGAATCTCCTTTACCCAATGCTTGCCCTCGGTCGTTTGCAGGACGTTCTCCTGGGTGGCCTTGACGATCTGCGTGTGCAAAGCCTCCAGCAAGAAGCGCACATCCTTGGCTTTGGCCTCGGTCAGGATCGGGGTGGGCGGGTTGTTCACCGGGATTCGTCGCCTTGGGCAACCAGGCCTTCCAGTTCGGCGATGCGTGCTTTGAGTTCGGCATTGTTCTTGTCCAGCGCCAGTTGCCGCTGATCGAGGTTGAGCTCCAGGCGCGTGAGCAACAGCTTGAGCGCCGGGGTCATGAACTGGCCGGGGAAGGTCTCGGTGATTTCGCCACAGCGGCGTACGCGGTCGGCGAGTTCGATCTTCAGCCGCGCGCGCTCCAGTTTGCTGTTCTCGACCACGTTGTTGAGGTAGCCGATCACGATCAGCAACGCGATACCCGCAACGATGAGCAGTGTGATCAGAAGTGGTGTCACCGTTAACGCCTCATCAGGAAGTTTTACATTGAGAGTGTAGCGAACAGGCCAGCCAGGGCGCCACGTGACTCTGTGTCGGCTCGTCGCCGGATTTCTCCAGTGATGGCACTTTGCGTTCAGCCCGCCAGAAAATCAACGCCAATCCTTGGACGCACCTTTCGAGCAGCCTATATAGAGAGCGAAGTCATTGATTTAAATAAATTTCTAGAAAAGGGTTGACGACCTTTCAAGGCATCCATAGAATGCGCGCCACTTGCAGCGTAAAGCACACAGCGGAACGCGGCAGGGAGTGAAAGCAGGCAGTAATGCTTGTAGCGTGTCCCCTTCGTCTAGTGGCCTAGGACACCGCCCTTTCACGGCGGTAACAGGGGTTCGAGTCCCCTAGGGGACGCCATTGCGGGAATAGCTCAGTTGGTAGAGCACGACCTTGCCAAGGTCGGGGTCGCGAGTTCGAGTCTCGTTTCCCGCTCCAGTTTCTCCTGCAGCGCCTCACGGCGGGGCAGGAAAAGAAAACCCAGGGTGAATCGTGAGGTTCAAATCTGGTGCACTGAAAAGTGTTGTGTGTCCCCTTCGTCTAGTGGCCTAGGACACCGCCCTTTCACGGCGGTAACAGGGGTTCGAGTCCCCTAGGGGACGCCATTTGCGGGAATAGCTCAGTTGGTAGAGCACGACCTTGCCAAGGTCGGGGTCGCGAGTTCGAGTCTCGTTTCCCGCTCCAGTTTAAATACTGTGGCGTCTATGCGGTGCAGTGGTGGTGAAGGTCGTCAAGACGCTTCGCGCCGACAGCGGTAAAGCTTCACAATGCGGGAATAGCTCAGTTGGTAGAGCACGACCTTGCCAAGGTCGGGGTCGCGAGTTCGAGTCTCGTTTCCCGCTCCAAATGTAAGACGAAAAAAGGGACCTCTGGTCCCTTTTTTTGCGTCTGGATTTTTTGCCATGGACGGCGTGAATACGCCGATGCCCCTGGAGCAGGGGCGATGCCGTGCTCAGCGGTAAGTGATGGTGAAATTCAAGGCGCCTTCGGCCACACCAGGTTTAACCGTTGGGGCGGTCTGAACGTAGCGTGCCTGAAAGTCCAGGCGGGTCAGGCCGACGTCAAGCTCTTTGACCAATTGGTCGGCCTCCAAGGGCATCGGTGAGCCGTCGCCGCGTAGAATCTGGATACCGATGCCTGCAGCATCCGAGGTGGTGGTCAGGCTGAACAGACCTTGGTCGGGGTCAATGGCGCTGGATCCTCGGACACCGTCGAGTTGCAGGTAGATATCTGCGCGTTTGGCGCCCGGCGTACTGTTGTCCTGGCAATCGTTGAGGGTGATATGGAAGGGGGTGGCCGGCGTGTGCGTGCCGACGCCCTTGAAGTCATCTACCTTGTGATCGCCCAGCAGGACAGGGTCGGCACTGACCGCATCGGCTTTGAGGGTGCACTGTGCGCGATTGACCGTCGCTGTTAGCCGATAATCCAGCACCTTGCCCAGGTCGTGGACAAAGCCATGGAACATCTCTCCACTGACCCGCTGCGGGCCTGGGTCAATATCTCCGGTCTTGATGAACAGCGCTTGGCCGTTGATCGCGCTCAGTTGCGCGGCGAACACAGTATCTTGGGTCATGGCCCCGGAGTAGGGAATGGCAGTGCCGTCGTCCGGTGTGAAGCTGTTGCTACTAGCGCCATTGTACGGGATGCCCATATCGATGTAGACACCCACGCCCGGGATGTTGGTTTGCAGCACATGGCCATCGACGTTTTTGCCGTCGACCGGTGGCAGGCTGCCGCTGAACAACGGTGCAGTGTTGAGAAGCCTGGCGGTCACCGGGGTGACGGGATTATAGAAGCATTGCAGCGTAGTGCCCTGTTCATTGCGGGCGAACAGGTTGGCTTTGCCGATGAGTGCTCCGACCGGGGCGTCGCGCGGGACCCAGAACGTGCCCAGGTCTTTTTGAAAGGTCAGGTAGGTGGGGCCGCCAGCGGCAAATGCGCAGCTGCCGTGGGCGCTGGTGGACGCCAGGCCGAGCGCCAGGTTGCACAGGATCAAGGCGAGTGGGTGCAGGTGGCTGCGGCAAGATGAGGTCATGAGGTGTGTCCCTGTGGGGCGTTGGCGGAAGCCGGGTCGGTGTCGTCAGCTGAGTGCGGTAGGCAATCGATCGTTTGCATGCGATAGCCGTCGCTGACCGGCATCGCGCGTGCATCCAGCGTCACATGGCATTTCTGGATTTCGATGTCGCCCCAGTGCACCTGCAATTGCTGCTGGCCGGGTTCGGTGGTGGCCAGCAGTGTTTGTCCGGCTTGGCCGACCACACCCAGTGCCTGGCCCTGGGTATCGCTGACCTGAGCGCCGAACGGCAGCGGCCGGCCGTCGGGCTGCTGCAGGGTAAGGACCATGCGCACCACTTTGCGTGCATCGAAACGGGCTTTGATCACTGCGCCCCGGCGAGGCACCACTTGTTGGCTGGCATTGTCGATGACCACTTCGGGTGATAGCTGGTCGGTGTCCAGCACCAGTGTATTGATCCGGTAGGGGTTCAGGTGTGAGACCAGCAGATAGCCCTGCTCATCGGTGCGTGCCGAGGACGCATTCTGCACACCGACGTTGGCGACGTTGGGAACATGGACCAGGGCAGGGTTCTCGCCCAGGTAGCTGCCCAAGGCGATGCCGTCGGCATGTACCAGCAGCGCACCGCTGGCGTTCAGCGACAGGCTGCGTTGGTCGTTTGCTTCGCTGTAACCCACGCCAAAGCTGCCTTGGCTGCCTTGATACGCGAGCGCCACAGCGCCGCTCTGGCGGTTGTTCTGGTCGCTGGCGAGCGAAGCATGGTAGCTGAGACGATCATCCAGCAGGCCGCCCTGCAGGCTCGCCCGCTCGCTGTGCTTGCCGTCGGAATGTTGCAGGCTGAACGAGGCGGTGTGTGGGCGGCGGCCGAAATCAAGCGGCAGGCTCAGGCTTACCCCGAACAAGCGGCTGTTGGTATTGCGCGCGCTAAGCGATTGAGAGGCGAACAGGTTGATCGCCAGTTTGTCCACGCGTGTGTTGTACTGCAGCTGGTACTGGCGGCGCTGATAGTCGCTGCGCCAGTAGTCTTCCTGGGACAGCGTCAGGCTCAGTGAGCTGCTGCGCCCAAGGTTCTGGTACATCGAGGCTTCGACCCGGCTGCGCCGGCTGCCTGCAAACCGAGCATCGGCATAGCGCTGCTGAACGGACTCGTCAAAGTCGCGATAGCCCTCGGTGGAATAGCGGTAGCCTGCAAAGCGCAAGCTGGTGCGGGTCTGGAAGCTCTTGCCATAGCGCAGGCTATAACTTTGCCCCTGGACGCGGCCAAGCGTGCTTCCCAAGTCTGTATTGGCTTGGGTGGCATCCAGTGACAGCGCGCCCAGCTCGCCAAAGTCACGGGCCATGCCCAGTGCTGTGGCGCGGTAATGGTCGCTGGCGAGCACGCCGCCGTAGAGGGTGGTGTTCCAGGCGCCGCCGCGGGCCAGCGTGCCCTGCCAGAAGCGCGGGTTGTCGAGGTGCTTCGCGCCATTGTAGTTGCCGGCTGTGGCGGTGTAGTGCCAGACGCCTTCACGCAACAGGCTGCCCAGCGATGAATAGGGCTGGATGAAACGGCTGACCTGGCCATCGCTTTCCGTGACCACGACTTCCAGCTCACCGTTGCCGGAGCCGACACTCAGGTCATCGATTTCATAGGGCCCGGGCGCGACGTAGGTCGAGTAGATTGCAAACCCGCTGCGCAGCACTTCGACCTTGGCCCGGCTCTGTGCGACACCGCGGATTACCGGAGCGTATTGGCGCATGGTGTCGGACAGCATGCCCTGGTCCGAGGCCAGGCGTGCACCGGAGAAGGCAAAGGTGCGAAATACCTCGCCGCTGGTAAAAGTCTCACCCAGCGTGAGGTTGGCATACAGGCCGGGCAGGTCGCGCTGTGCGTAGGTGTCGGTGCGTGTCCAGCGGCGCAGGCCTTCTTCATTCTCGCGCAAGGCCTGCTGGCTGCGTAGGCGCCAGGGCCCCAGGTTGAGCCCGCTGCTCAGGTAAAGGTCCTGGCTGCTGGAGTTGCGCCCGTCGCGTCTGGTGCTGTGCTGGGCAGACGCCTGGTAGTTGACGAAGGCAGCATTGATCCCAGTATCCCAACGCTCCTGCGGCACGTTGCCCGAGCGGTCCTGGCGCAGGGCGATCTGTGGAATGGACAGCGACAAGCGCAGTTGCGACGGGTCGAAATCGACGCTCGCTTGCGGGATCAGCGCAGGCAGGTCGACACAGCGATCGTCGTCGGGCAGGGGCGTTTCCAGTGCCTGTTCACGCAGGTTCAGAGTGCGCAACAGTTCGCTGGTCAGGCAGGCTTGCAGGCCTGTACCTTGGGTGGCCTCATGGAATTCGATCTCGCATTCTTCGACGGGCGTGAGGTTGACCAGCAGTGCCACGCGATAGCGCCCTGCTGTCAGCGGCGTCTGGGCCGCCAGTGTCTGCAGCGCGAGCGCACCGGCTTCTGCCGCCTGGCCAGGGGGTTGGCGCATGAAGCCTGCCTGGAACTGTGCAGGAAGGTCGGCGGCAAGAGAGGGGGCGCTCAGCACCAGGGTCAGGCAACCGCCCATCAATGGCGGTTGCAGGGCGAAGCGCAGGCGCGACGGCAGAGGCCTGCGCCGGTCAAATTGGAGCATGGGAGGGTCCTGAACTGCGCTACCGATCAATGCCTGGGCGCGGTCGGTGAGCGATGTGTGGTGCGTGGGTTGAGCAGCGGCGTACCGGCCGCATCAGGGCCTGGGTACAGCGTGTTCGAGGGCGCTAGGTTAGGCTGGCGCGGGGAGGTGGGATGTAGGAAAGGTCTTTGCTTTGCGGTGGAGTCGTCCACGTAATGCAATGAACTCCCGCCGCAATGCGCAGCGGGAGTTCAATCAGTTAACGCTTTTGTTAACTCTATTCGATCCTCCACTCCGTGCCGTTATTTCTCCAGGCTATTTTTTGACCTAGACCTACTAAGGTAAGGTTAGCCGGAATCGGTCTCCATGGACTGGGCGGCACTGATTCGAGAACGGTATTGGAACCGCCACCCTTTTGAGAGTTGTTCGACTGCGGATTCCTGCGAGAGCTTGGAGGGGTATGTGGGGGCGACTGATGGTTTTCATTGGCCTGCGGACCCGGCCCTTCAAAGTTGTCTGGCGAACTTGACGAATTGCGGTGCTGGGGCCCCTGGCTGGACTGCTGGGGCCCCTGGCGGGACATGGGCGGTGGATTTCGCGGCGACTGCTGCGAATTTGTGTTCTTGGGGGGTTGGAAGTCGTCGACATTCTTGAAGAAGGCCTTTTTCGCCGCCTGATAACCGGCCATCGCCTTCGCGGATTGGGCGGCCCTGGCTGTGCGCAGTGCAGCGCGGACGCTATTGATCCCCACACCCCCGACGAAGCCGCCCAGAAAGCTGAGCCCATAGGCGATGTAGCCCAAGTTGGCATTATCGTCGTTGGTCGCCGTCAAGTAGGCTTGAATGCCTAGCGCCGCTGCGTTGGCAGCTACTCCGCCTATTCCTGCAATATAACCGAGGGTGATACCGATGCTCGCCGGTGCCGTCCAAGGCATCGTGATTACTGATACGCCCAGCATCAAAGCGGCGATGCCCACCCCCAACCATGCGCTCCACGGCGTCTTCGGCTTCTCGGGCGGGTCGACATACGAGGGGGGATCGCGATGCGGCGAAACGCCCTCAGAGCGGTGCCCGGTTGGGTCGCGCCAGTTGACTGGGTTGCCCAGGGCATACAGGTAGGGGTTGACTCCCGACTCTTCGGGGCTAAACGAGTCCGGGCTGTGGAAACGCATCAGCGCGGGGTTGTAGGCGCGATAGCCGCTGCCTAACAGGTACCAGCCAAGTACCTCCTCGCGGGCTTCGCCATTGAATGCCAGGAGGCTGCGCATGCCGTTGTCTTCAGGCCGTTCGCCGTAGACGCTATAGTCTGCATGGCGGGTGCCGTCAGCATCGCATTCGCCGATGACGCTGCCGGGCAGGTCGCTTAGCAGCAGTTGCGTGGCGGCGGGATCTGTAGGGTAGCGCTGTACCCCCAAGGGTTGGTTTGCGCCATACAGGTACTGTGTGAGCACACCGTCTTGCGAGGTGCACTGCAGTTGTTGGCCCAGGAAGCGGCGGGCGTCCTGCCGGGTGCCACGGTGCAGCGAGCCCACCAGCACATTATGGCCATCGTACTGGTATTCGACCAGAGGCGTCAGCCCGTCGGCATCCAGCACTCGTTGCAGGCGGCCGAGGGCGTCGTACTCCAGCTTGCGTCCTTGCTCGTCATTGAGCATGTTGCCGAGTTCGTCGTAGTCGAAGGCTTGCTCTTCGGGGTAATCCTCAAGCAGCCGATGCTTGACTCCTGACAGTTTGAAACTGCCATCGGAGGCATAAGTAAAGTCAGCCCTGTCGGTGTTGCCATCGGCAAATACGGTTTGGCAGCGGGTGAGGTTGTCCAGCTCATCGAAGCGGAACAGCTGGCTGCTGATCGGCCGCCCCTTGGCATTGCACGGCAGTGCCTCCCCTTCACAGTAGTGCGCGACCAGGCGGTCGAGCTCATCGTATTCGAAGGTTTCCTTACGTACCTCTTTACCACCGCGTTCCAGGGTGCGGTTTTGCAGCATGTCGTTGTCCAGCCAGGTCAGGGTGATGACCTGTATTTCACTGCCGGTTGCGCTCAGGGTTCGTTTTACCTCGCGTCCCAGCGAGTCATAGTCCTGCGTGCACTGCACATGGCGCTCGGCATTGGCGCTGTCGCGGGTGGTGGTACAGGCGAGCAAACCTTGGCTATTGTATTCGAACGCCGCTTGCAGGGTGCCCTGCTCGATGCTGGTGACCCGGCCCAATGCGTCATGGCCATAGATGCTGTCGTGGACATCGGAGTGCTCGAGGGCCCTGATTTGGCCTTGCAGCGAGTAGCGGTAGTCGCTGTGATGCTTGAGCTGGCCGGCGACCTTCCAGGATTCTGCTGCCAGGTAGCCCTGATCGGAATACTGGTATTCGCGGCTCCCATTGCTGTTGCCAGCAGTGGAAATGTCTGCGCTCAGCGGTTCGTATGCAAAATTGGCTTGCAGAGTGCTGTTGGTCAGTACCTGCTCATCCATTTCGATACTGGCGTTCACGTGAGTGGGTTGCGCGGTCAACTGCGGTAAGTACTGATAGCCGATCACCCGCTTGCGCATGCCCTTGGCGGTGCTCTGGAGGGTGTAGGCGGTGCGTTTTTCCACCAGCTGGGTTGTGCCGTGGTAGGTGTATTCTTCTACCCGCGGGCCTACTTTGAGTTTGGCCAAGCGATCCAGGCCGTCGAACGCTCGCTCGCAAACCGTCTGGCTGTCGCTGGCGCCCGCCTTGCGCACCTGCAGCGAGGTGGTCAGCTCGCCGGTGCTCTGCGGGGCAAAATGACGGATCAGTGCGGTGCCGTCCGGGCGCACGGTCTCGGCCATACGCCCCCAAACGTCGTAGACGTATTCGGTGACGCGTCGTGCTGCCTGGGTGCTGCTCTCAGTGAAACTGAACGTGTCTTTGATACAGCGGCCAAGCCCGTCATACACGAAGTCCGTGCGGCCCGCCTGAATGGCTGGCTGGTCGCCCCGCTCGAGCTGGCGATACTCGAAGACCGGTTTATTGAAGGCATTGAGTTGGCTGACTTGTAGCTGTTGCTTGACCCCCGGTGCATCCGGGCTCTCGCGCCAGCGAGTGACAAGATCGCCACCGTCACCGAAAGGAGTTGCGTGCGTCACCTCCTTGATGCCATCTGGGCGAAGCACCTCGCTGCGCGCGCCCCAGCCGTCGTAACCATAGCTGTAGTTGCGGGTCACATCTGGCGCTAGCGCCTGAGTACCGACGATGTCAGGCGGGTAGTCGTAGAAGGTTTCGCCGATCAGGCGGCCCACCGAGTCATAGCGCTGTTGTGACACAGTGTACTGGAGGCGCTGTTGCGGGTTGCCCGGGGCACTGACCTCACGCTCTTCCCTGATCTGCCGGTTCTGGCCGTCGTAGACGATGCGCGTGAGCACTCCTTTGGCATCGATGACTTCTTCGCAGGTGCGTGTGCGGCCGTCTTCGCTCAGACGCGGATAGGCAAAGCGGCGGGTCGCCTTGTATGCCGGTTCGTCTGGCGCTGTGGTGTGCTCCACGACGCGATTGAGCACATCGTATTGATAGCGGTTGACCACGCCCAGGGTGTCTTGCTCTTCGACCAGTTGGCCACTGAGGATCGACTGTGCCGAACGAGTGGTGGCCTCCAGGGTGCCGCACGGCGCACTGTAGGTCTCCCGGGTCTGCATCCAGGTAGGTTGCCCTGCAGGGTCATTGATCAACTCATAGCGCCAGCGGCGGCCCGCCGAAACACCATTCATGCTGAACTGATGCTGATCGATTCGGCCGTGCAGAAGTGGCTTTTCAGGCATGTTCAAGTAAGTACGATGATTGCTGTGCAACAGCGTCTCATGTTCCTCGCCCTGCTCGGGGGTGACCGCGAAGGTGTCTTCCTGCTCGAGCGCGAGCCAGCCATCAGGCAGCGCGTTGTAAGTGCTCTGGCGCAGGCCGGGCAGCTGCACATAGCGGTAACGATTACGTTTGATCGGGGCTGCTGGCAGCGTGTCATCATCAACCGGGGCCGGGTAGACAGTCTCGCACTTGAGGTTACGCACGAAACCTTCCGGGTCTGCCGGGCAGCCGTCGCTTTGCTCCTTGGGATAGTACTCGCGCACGGTGCGCATGCCATTGGCCTGAATTTCTTCAACCAGATTGCCGCTGGCGTCATAGCGGGTTAGCTGGGTTTCATCGCGACGGTCTTGCGAGTTGCCTTCCAGGGTGAAGGTCTTGGTGACCTTGTGCGGCAACTGGAAATAATTCGGCTGGTCTGCGAATTGCCGATTGGCCAGTTCGTGATAGGTGGTGCTGACGGTTTCGATGCAGCCTTGCTGGGTGGTGACCTGTTCGGTCATCAGATGGAAACGGTTGAAACTGCGCTTGACGGTGCGCAGTACCTGGCCATCAAGGTAGTGGCTTGCCGTGGATTCGTAGCTGAAGCCGGCCTGTGTCGATTTGTAGAGGTTGTCTTCGCCGCCTTCGGTCCAGGTGACGCCCGCGCCGTTGCCCAGAAAGTTGTTGCTGCTGAAGGTGTAGGTGTTTTTCATGTGGGTTGTTTCATCCAGCGGATCGGGCTGGAGAACATGTTCGGCGGCATAGGGCAGTGTTTGTGCAACCCCGGGAAGCGCGTGGCCGTCTTCCTTGTAAGTCACTGTCTCGACACCACCTACCGGGTTGCTCAAGCGGGTCAGGTAGTACGACCCGCCGATGGCTCGATAGCTGAACTCCCATCTGGCCTGATCGGCACCGGGCAAAGTCATACTGATCAGTTGGTCGCCTTGCAGGCCCAGGCTGAACCGGGCTCGGGCGTCAGTCTCTGGTTGCAGGTCCAGCAATACCTGGTCGTTGCGGCCGTAGTCGATGTTCAGCAGGGTGCGCTGGCTGTCGTCTCGAATCGTCGCCAGGCAAGGCTGGCCATTGACCGGGGTGTAAAGCAGGTCGATACCATGCCCCGAAGGCGCCAGCACTCGAACCGGCAGGGCCACTTCAAAGTTGGGGGCCTGTGGCTCAAGGATCTCGGTGAGCCCAGACTTGTGCGCGATGCGAAAGCGTTTTTTTTCCCCCTCGCTGATATTGCGGAACTGGAAGCTTTCCAGCTTGCGCTCCGTGATAACGGCGGTTTCTCCCGGGCCATTGTCGGCGACATGGAAGCTCTCGCCGGTGTGCAAGTCAAGCATGCCGTTGGGCACGCTGAACCTGGTCAGTTTCAAGCTCCAGCCGATGCCAAAGCCGGTGTTGCGTTCGTTCAGGGGGTTGAAACCCAGTTGCAGGGGCAGGTTGGGGCCGCACAGCGCGTTGGCGTTGAGCTCCGGCAAATCGATACCGAGCGTATATTGGCCGGTGCGTGGATCGACGCTGCCTTGAACGAAACTCATGAAGTTGAACGCATTGGAATGCAAAGACATACCGTGTTCCTCGTGAAACCACTCAGCTCAGCGGGTGGGGGGGGTAGGTGAAGTTACAACGACCACTTTGCCGAGGGTGTCGCGCTTGACTGTACCCGTGCTTTTGCCCTCTACGACGATACCCAAACCCTCTTTGATAAAGTCGTTGGCAATATAGGTGTTGAAGAAATAATCAACATCCTGATTGTTCAAGCGTGCCGTATGGTGCGTGGTTTTCAAGCGCAAACTCCATTCGGGTTCACCCGCCTTCATATTTCTGGAATACAAGGTGATCAGTGATGCAGACGGTATGTCGTCCATTTGAATTTTGCGCGGTGTGCCAAGTCGAGTGTCGCCGCTTGTCAGGTCAAGTGTGAAGGTGCCGCCCTTGGTAATTACAGGGATGTTGAGTGCCCGGGAATCCTGGTCGGGATCGGTAACGATAATGACCCCTGATTGAAGCGGAGTATTTTCATGTGTCATGACAGAAACCTCATTGGTTAAGCGCTTCACTCATCTGGGTGTGAGTCGCCAATGTCAGCGCAGGTTCGCGCGCAGGGCCTGTAAAGCCTGATCAAAGGCTAGGAGAGTTGGCCTTAAGGCGCACCTAGTAGTTTTGCCAGTTGTCCGGCTTATTCAGGGCGGTTTATAACTGAGTTCAGATCAGTCGCAGGCGGTACACGGTGGGCAGGGGGTAACGCCTTCATTATTTATCAACCGTCAACGGCGTTATTCAGCCATTACCACGGTTGGGTATCCACCGTCTTTAATCCGAGGTCGTTAAACATGAGTGCGCAGCACAGAGCATTGCTCGAGGAACCAGAAGTTCCTGATTTGAATGAATATGATGAAGTTGATCTGACGGCATTGGGTGGCCGGAACCTGATGACCTACATTAAATATACCGGTATGCAAGATGGAGACTTTGTTCGGCCCCGTTGGGTGGGTGCCAGCCCGTCCGGCGAGGCGTTTGATGATGTTACAGCGCAGCTTCAAGTTGGCCCGGAGGATGTGGCCAATGGGCTTGAGGTCACTATCCGCAACGACAGGCTCCGTGCCGCCGAAGGGGGTTGGGCGTTCTACTCTTATCAGGTCAACGATGGGCAGGAGTCCCTGCGTAAGTTCTGTTACGTAGGGCTGCGCGCACGGACCGAACCGGAAACCCTTTCGGTGCTGCATGCCTTGCCGTCACATGGCTTGACACTTCAGCCAGGTGCCTTGCCCGCCGGTGGGGCAATTACGATGCTGGTTGCACCGTATCAGGCCATGCAGGTAGATGACACGATCACGCTGCAACTGGTGGGGTATGACGAGGACGGAGTGGAGGATAGCGTTTGGTCGCGTACGCTGACCGTGACAAAAGACCATTTCGACAAGATTCCATTGTCTGCCGATGTGCCCAAAAACTGGTTCGGTTTCTTGGAAAAAGGCTACATGGAAGGCTTCTACCGCATTGACCTGGTGGACGGTGGTAGTGTCGATTCGCCTCTGCAGCGCTGGGAAATCGACTCGAAGGCAACGTTGCCCGACCTGCTCGCTGCCCCGCGCATCGAGGGCCACAGCGAAGGTGACCCTCTGGACCCGACACAGTTTCGCAATGGTTTGGCCATTGCGGTGCCGGCGTATCCAGGTATGCAGGTGTCTGACCATGTTGTCCTGCATTGGCGCAGCCCGGCGGGTGATTTGGTCCAGGCGGCGCGGGTCGATCCCAGCAGCCTGGCTGCCGGCTCGCTTTTTTTTCGAGTGCCCGTCGAGAATGTGATGCAAAACGCCGGTAGCAGTGTGCGATTGAGTTACCTGTATGGACGTAAGGGAGGCAACTTGAGCTCGAGTGAGCTTCAGGTGACTGTGGCATTGATACGGTCGCTGCCTGCCGCCGATGTAAGGGGTGCCATTCCAGAAGGCCCGGCTGATGCTGGCCGCATCCCCGGCCTTGAAGCCAAGGACGGGGTTTACGTCGTAGTGCCTGCAGACACGCTGGCCCCAGGGGAGCTTGCCGAGGTGCACTGGATGGGCCAGTCAGCGCTAGGCCAGTACATAGCCAAGGAGCCGGTCAGCCCGGCCAACCCGCTTCGCTTCTTCATTCCCAAAGACTATGTGCCAGCCAATTTTGGGCGCGGCGAAAAGGACGAGTCCAGGCGCTTTCAGGTGTTTTACCGGCTGATCGGTGCTACCGGCCAAGTCGACTCGGCGCCCTACAACCTTCGGATTACGCCGGTGCCCAGCACCAGCTACCCACAGATTACCTGCACGCAGGCCGATGCAGGTGGGCTCTCTCTGGCGAAGGTACCGGCAGCGGGGGCCGACCTGGCGTTGGGCACTTGGCTGTTCGGTAAGCAGGGCCAATTGCTGACAGTTGTGGTCAGTGGCGTGACCGCGACGGGCGAGGTCGAAGAGGTGATTCTGGACAGCGCTCCTGTCACTGCCGAGCAAGCCGAGAACGGCGTAAGGGCGAAGTTGCCCAAGGCATTTCTGGAAGGGTTGACAATGGGCGAAAGTTTTACCATTTCGCCACGGCTCAGCTTTGACGGCGGCGTTTATTTCACGCCGTTTAGAAGTATCACACTGACGTTGAACCGCTAGAAACAACTGACCGACCGCCCTGTGGCCAACGCATTGCTACTGCGCCATTAAGGGCGTCTGCGGATACCCAACAACGTGCGTCGTACCTGTTTTCTTTAGGCATTTACATGGCCTGAGGACAGGTTTCGCTCGCCTGTTAATGAAGACTCGATTGTCTGGAGATACATTAAATGGCCAAGCCCACACTCGAAGAGTATTTGTCTTACCTGAGCGTCGAACCCCGCACGAAAGGGTGGGGCGCCTTGCTGGTTTATGACCGGTTTAAAACCAACATGCTGTTGGCGCAAGAACATATCGAACGGTTTGATGGCAGTCACTGGTTGAAACCGATCAGCCTGCGGGTGGAAACGGAGGGCGGCAGCTGGACGGATATTTCTGAGTTGACGCTGGACAAGCCCAGCCTGTCGTTCGTCAATTCCAGCATCAGTAGTTCGGCTGCCCGTTTAAGCATGCACGTGTCGGGGGGCAAGTTCAAACAACTGCGCAGAACGCCCGGCAGTGGTCAAACAGAACTGGTAGGGCTTTCGCGGCTCGATCCGTTGAGCGCCCCGGCTGTACGCATGAACATCAACCTCAATCAAAGTAATAACGGTACGATCACGGATGAAGGGCGAGTGACCTTGGACCTCTCCCAGGGTTCGGCTTACACCTTCGAAGTGTCGAGTTGGAAAGACTTGAACGAAAAGGTCGGCAGCGCCATTCAGCGCGCCTTCGCAGCGCTACCGGCCGAGGAGCGGGTGTGGGAGCTGAACACTCTCAAGCCTGTCGAGGGCGAACTCAAACCCACGTCTTTTGCGGTGCGTACCCATTCGTTGGCCAAGGCTGGGCAATCGATCGTCAGCAGTGATCCGGCTGAGCTGGACGAGGGCGCAGTGGTGGTCGGCGTCGCGTTCAATGGTGCACGGGGGGGCGACTTCCCAACCCGGGACGAGGACATGCCGTACTTGTTGCCGGAGTCGGGTTCCTCGGATCCGTTCACGATGAACCTGCTGGTGGGCAACGATGTCTGGAGCAAACAGGTGCTTGCCCAGATGTTCAAGAAAGTCCCGGGTTATGAAAACGAGCAACCGGAGTATGAGTCGCAGGCAGGTTTCATCACCCAGCTGACTTGGCCGGGGCTCACCGTTACAAGCCCCGAGCAGACACACCGTTTTTCAACGCCTCCTTTGTATGAAGGGTTGGACGGTGCAATTACCGCCAGGCGCATCGATGGCTTCAAAGCATGGCGGTTTGATTTGCTGAGGACCTCGGTGAACATGACGCTTGCTTCAAAGGGCGGCGTTATTGTGCTGGAGTGGAAAGGCCAATGGCCGCCGTCTGAAGATGGCCACCCGGTTCTGGAGTCTGACGAATTTGTCTGGAGAGCCAATGGGGGCAATGGCAGTCTGGCAGTCAAATATCCGGTGGTGATTGACTATACGTGTCGGCAAAACTTTGCACTTGAACTCGAGACCGCTGGCGAGCACAAAGGCCGTGTCAAAGTGGTGAAAAAAGAACAACAGATCGATGTTGCTCTGGCTCAATACGACGGTCGGCAATTCGTGTGGTTGGAAGAAGTATTCAAAACAGCCCAAGACCTTTTCAAAACTTCTTTCAAAAACGCGTTCGATCAGGTGGTTACGGCGGCTGCGTGCGGCAGGCGCGTCTATCGATGTGCTGCGGTTGAACGGTTTGCTGTTCCGTAGCGAACAAATCGCTGAGCCTCGGAACCTGCAGGTACCTGGCGACCTGTCATTGCTGGGTACTTTGGCACCGAAGCTCACCGCATTCGCCGTCGAACCGCTGGAAGCCACGCTTTCTGCGGGCACCACACAGACCTTTAGGCTGGCGCCACTTCCTGGTGCAGCTGTGGCCTGGAGCCTCGATCACCTGCCAGGTGAGTCAGGGGACAAGGGCACCATTGCCAACGGTGTTTACACCGCGCCGGCAAGCGACGCGATCACGGGGACGTCCAAGCGGGTCATCGTTACCGCAACGGCCGGTGATCAGGTCAGCCGGGCGTTGGTGACCGTCGTGCCGCAGGGCGTTTCGGTTTTCCCCTTCATGCTCAGCGGCCAATTCTCTGACCAGTCGCCTGCCAAACCATCCCGTTACGTTGTGGTCGGCGGCAGCCTGGGCGCTCCGTTGAGCTGGGCGATGAAGCCGGGCTCCAAAGGCACCCTGCGGTTACCGGGCGCTGAAGATTCGGACCTGGACATTCCGGTGGACAAGGAAACGCGTATCTACGTCGCCCCAACCAGACAGCCGGGGGCTTCCGGTACAGTCGATTTTCTGATGCAGCTGGACACGGTCACCGTGAGCTCGGGGGCACACACAGAGGCCATGGATGTGGTTATTCCGTGGACAACCACCACTGCCGAGATAAGGGTCACTGCGCAAACGGACAATACCCTCAAACTGGCCTTGTGGGTACAAAGTTGGGACGAGGGCGATGTGGAGATACCGCCTGCGGACACGCAGTGGTTTCTGGTCAAGGGCGAGGGCGATCTGTCAACGACAGGGATCTACACGCCGGGTGCGGAAGGTGACTACATCATCGTTGCCGCGTTTGACAAGACTTCCACGCGGCTCCCTCTATGGGACTACGCAGTGCTGCCCATGCCCTACGAGCAGACCCACATCGAACTGGTCGAACATGTCCAGGTGCACAGCACTCAAAGGAGGAGCTGATCATGGCTGCCAACTCCAAACAAAACCTGCTCGATGAACTGGAAAAAGGGAGTGTGTTGCATGGCTGGGGCGCAATCCTGGCCATCGGGCGTGAGCGCTTCAATCAGTTGCTCCAGACACAATTTGTCGATGCCTTCGCGACGCAGGATTTTACCTTGCCGATCAGCGGCGAGTACTTCATGGAGAATCGTACCGAGAAGGTCGTGTTCGACAACCTCATGCTCGGCCCCCCGCAACTGTCGTTCAAGCATGCCAGCGGTAGAACGGCGCACGTCACCGTCAGCATGGAGTTGATCGCCGGTACCTGCCATGCGATCGCTCAGCATTCCGGGGTGCCAGCCTGGCTGCGTCGAAGTCATGTATTGATGCAGGGCATGGGTTACCAGTTGCAGATGCAGGCGGTGTTGAGGGTGATTCCCATACCCTTTTCCAGCCAGAGCCAGTTGATCCTGGACCTGAGCACTGTCACCGAGCCTACCTGTAATCTGGCCTCGTCCGAGATCGCCAGCCGTGCGATGGGAGACTTCATCAAGCAGCAACTTGATCAGCAACGCACTGAGTGGGTACTGCCTGTGCTGACACTCGACTTGCTGGGTTATGACGCGACGGCGATAGAGAGCTTCGATGTCGTGACCCAGAAAGCACCTGAGGGCGGCGGCAGTGGCGCCTCACCCGAAGACGATGGTGCAGTGCTGCTGTTGATGCAACTGCGCGGCAGTGCTGCCCGGGGGGACGTTCCTTCTGCGCTGCCCTACCTGTTGCCCGCGCTGGATGACGGGGGCGGCAACTACAACGCTGCCTTGCTGGTAGACCGCATGCGGGCGTCACTGTTGAGCCGGCGTGCCGAAAACACGCTGGCGCGGATAATGCTGGTGCAGGCTTATCAGGTGAGCATGGCCGAAGAGCATGTTGCGCATGATGCAATTCTGTTCGGTGACATCGGGGCCACTGCGCAAAGCGCAGACCTGCAACCTGCCCTGAGCAGTGTCGCGGCCTCGCGCCAGGTCAATTACCAACTCAAGGGAACACCCGCCGGTGCATGGTCGGCGCGCAACCTGCTTCATCCGCGAGCCTGCGGTGAGGTCGTCGAAGGCCGCTATACCGCCTCAGCGCTGAACGAGTTCGTCAGCCATCAACAAGTGGTGGTGGTCACTGCACACGTTGCCGGCGAAACGGGCAACAAGACCAGTACGGCCTTGGTGGTCGAGTCCAGCGACCCCTTGGCCATATCACCCAGGGTGGTGCTTTGGGGCGAGGGAGACGCTGCGATCAAGCTGAATGCGTCCCAGAGTGAAGGGGTGCAATGGTCGCTCGAGGGGGGGGAGCATGGCATCTTGCAGCCCGACCCTGCCGACCCGCGCATCGCCCACTTTGTGCCCAAGGACCAGGCGGGGGCGGCCCAGGTCGTGCTGCAGCGTATCAAGGTCAGCTGCGGCGCCGAGAGTGGTTATGCCACTGTGGTGATACTCAACCGTGCCCCAGTGCTGAAGGTTGAACCGTTTCATGTGAGCACGATGCCACCGAGCGGGATGCAGACGTTCACTTTGGCCGACTACCCCGCTGACCGGTGGGTACTGTTCGGTGCCGGCGAGATCGACTCGGCCACCGGCGCGTACACGGCGCCTGAAAGCGACGCGGGCGAAGTCAGCGTGGTCGCCGGTATCGCTGGCATACATTCCGGTTTTGCCGTTATCGAGCACCAGCCTAACAGGCCACAACAAGTGGCCAGCCTGCGGGCGCGCTGGAAGACGCTCAACAGGTTCGAAATTTCGCTCAACAACGCCAACCGCAACCGGGTGCTGGCCAATGGGCTGCAGCAGGTCGGTATCGACATTCTGATCGAAACCAACTCGTTCGAGGGCGATGAGGGTGTGGTCTGGGACCCAGTGAGTGATCTGGAACTCTCGACGCTGGTGATCCTGCATGAGGATGGCACTGAAGTCGATTATCTGAGTCCCGGGTGCGAAGGGCTTGACCCGGACGAAACCGGTTCCCCGAGGAAATGGGCGGTCAGCAAGGTTCGCAATCGCTTCGACTACTTGCCCACCGGCAGCACCCCGGCTGCGCAGGTGCCATTGCGCACGCCCGCTGATGCCAGGCGCACGGTGACTGTCTATGTACATTGCCTGGAGGCGGAAGTCAGTAAGTTCAAGGCCAAGTTCCAGGACCATTCCAATGGCTGGCACTACTCGCAGGAAAAGGACGAAACCAAGGGGGTCGTGCAACTTGAAGGGGTGCGTGTACCGGCACCGAGCATCAGCAACTACTCGATGGTGGCAAAACGTGTGGCCAGCCGAATGGGTTCGGATCACGGCCAGCCGCTGGATACCTTCAACTATTGGCACTACACCACCGATTACTGGGTGATCAGCGCCAGGGACGTGCAGTTTGCCAGCGCTCGTTTCGATCACGCCTCGATGATCAGGTGGGAAAGCGAACTGCTCAAGGAGTCGTATTGCACGTACACCGGCTTCGCCTTCAAGCCACGCCGTTACCCGGGTGCGGTACCTGCGTCTACGGGCATCGAGTATCAGGCTGAGTTGCAGTTGTTGGCGAAAGAGTCCTTGGTGAATTTCAAGGAACTGGATTACGGCTTCAAGGGGCAGGAAGACGTCGCCGAAGGCAGCCTGCTGTTAAGCCTGGATCGGGCGCCCAACCTGAACTACTGGTACGACACAGGCGGCAAGAAATACCGTGAAGTGCTGGACAAGCCATTGTTGTTCACCCTGATCGACAACTTTGGCATTGCGCACCGGCTCAAGGCCACTTTTGGCGGCGGAGCCGATGGCCGAAACACACTGACGCTTGAACTTCAGTAAGTGTTTGTCGCCCCTTGGCGGGGCGACTTTTTTCCGCTATCAGAACGAGTGTGTTCCTATGACGACGCAATCCCTTATTCATTCCAACGCTTTCAATTTTCTCAGCTTCGTGCAGGGGAGTGTCGACCCGCGAACCGGGTTGTATTCACTACTGATAGAGCTGCCCGAGTTGCCTGCCAACCACCTCAGCGGCCCCACGCTGCCACTGCGCCTGGGCTACAACCCGCTGAACAGCCAGGACACCGGATTCGGTGTCGGCTGGAGCCTTAACCTCAGCCAGTTTGTCGTCAGTAGCGGCATGCTCAGCTTGCATACGGGTGAGAGTTTCAAGGTGGCAGACAATGGCCCTGGCGAAAAGGCCGTGATACCTGAACGCAAGATCGACAGTTTTCATTTCGACAACGTCAGCGAGGGAGGGAACAAGTGTTTTCGGATCGCCCACAAGTCCGGCTTGATCGAGCTGCTTGAGCCGCAGGCACCCACATTTGCGGTGGCTTTGCCTGTACGCGTGCTGGCAGCGAGCGGGCACGGCATCAATCTGACCTACCAGGTGGTAAACGGCGAGCCGTGCCTGGCATCCATTACCGATGACACCCAGGTCAACGGTCGCCCGCGCACCTTGCTCAAGATCGATTACAGTAGCCATTCACGGGTGCTGATCGACCTGAACCCTGATTCCGAAGCGTTCGCACGCTACACCCTGGAGCGCACGGGTGATGAGCTGGTCAAGATTGTTTTGCCAACTGCGGACCAGGCACGCTGGGCATTCACTTATCGCCGGGTGGGCGAGTTGCGCTGCCTGACTGATCTGCACACTCCCGTCGGTGCACGCGAAGTCATTGAGTACAAGGATGACGGCCATGCCTTGCCCGGCGGCCAAGGGCGAACGGTGCCGTACGTGCAGCGGCATGTCCTGAGCCCGGGCGGGGGGCAGCCGGATATCGAAACGCGGTATGCCTTCAGTAGCAACAACTTCCTTGGTAATGGCACGGGGGTGGCCTGGGAGGACAACGGGCTGGACAACCTGTACAAGTTCACCGGTTCCAGCTTTGTCTACAGTTCGACTGCGAGTCAGTATCAGGACGGCACCGCGCTGCGTATGACTGAGCGCACATTCAATCGCTTTCACTTGCTGACCTCGCAGGTCACCACCCAGCAAGGCTGCATCGAAACCGTCACAACGACCTATCACGAACGAAGTGACACTGGGTTCGCAGACCAGCCGAACAACTTCCAGTTGCCAAACACGGTGACCTCTGCCTGGTCGTTACAAGGCAACTCCAGGGATCGCCGTACTGAAGTGTCCGCCACGCAATACGACAGTCACGGCAACCTCACCCTGGAGGTGCAGGCCAATGGTGTACAGACACGCTATAGCTATTACCCGGCCGAGGCCAGCGAGGGTTGTCCGAGCGACCCGGAAGGTTTCGTGCGCACCCTTAAATCACAGGTGCTGGTGCCCGCAGCCGACGGTGAGGGGAGGGCAGAGGCGCTGAGCCGAAATTTCACCTATATCGCCTTGGGCGCACTCGATGCTCAGGCCAAGGGCCAGCTTTTGCCAGACAGCGAAACCCAGGTGCGTGTGATTGACGGCACCATCCTCTGCCATACCGGGATTGAGTACGCCGAGGCGCTGGCCGATCCGCTGCTGCATGGCCGGCGCCTGAGCGAGGTGCGGAGCATGGGCGGCAAGCCTACCCGTACCGACTACCGCTATGCCCTACGGGTGGTGAATCAGCACCCGGTAGTGGAGACACAAGCTACGGTGACCGGCTTCGACGGGGCGCAAAAGGTCAATACGCTGCAGTACTCGGAGCTGATCGGCGAGCCCCTGCTCAACTATGATGAAAACCAAGTGCAGATTGCCTACGAGTACGACCAGCTCAGGCGTGTAGTGCTGGAAACGGTGGCTCCGAACATGGAGGAGTTCAAAGCCGCGCGCGCATACAGCTACCAGTTGTCCTCCACGGGAAATCAGGCTGTGCAGGTCATGAAAGATGTCAAAGGGGTTACCACCTGGAGCTACGTAGACGGCCTCAATCGTGTGGTTCGCCAGTTGCGCCAGGACCCTGACTTCGCGCAGACAATGGCCGCCCAGGAGGCGCCACGGTTGAGCTACAGCGCTGCCTACGATGCCTTGGGCAATCTGCTTGAAGAAACCGAATATGAATGGCTGGCGCTGGACGATCTGCCGCTGCGCACCCGCTTCGAATACGACGCCTGGGGGCAGCGCAGCTGTGAAATCGGCCCCGACGGCGTGCGCACCCATGAGCAGATCGACCCGATCGGTACGCCAGAATCGAAAGGGCCGATCCTGACCCAGTGGCGCGAGTCGGCGAACGGCCTGTTGCGCACTGGCAAGACCGTCACCTGGCAGAATCTTTTCGAAAAGCCGGTACGGGTCGAACGTTTGCGCCTGGATGGTACGCGCGAGAGCTTGCACCAGTACTTTTATGACGGCCTTGGGCGCACGGCGCGAGAAATCGACGGCCGCGCCGCCCAGACTGCTTTCGCCTTTGATGAGTTCGACCGCTTGCACACGCATACCCTGGCCGATGGCTCGCAGGTGGTGCGTGAGTATGCTGGTCACAGCGATGAAGACTTGCCGGTGCTGATCAAGGTGCTGCACCCCGATGGCGCTACCCAGAGCGTGCTGGGTGAGCAGGTGTTCGACGGCCTGGGTCGCATGGTCGAATCAATTACCGGCGGTCGCCGGCGCGTGCTGCAGTATGCCGATGGCATGCGTCAGCCTGAATCGGTCATCACACCCAGTGGCCAGAAAATCCGTTACCAATACCTGCCTCAGTTGGGTGAAGAGCCTTTGCAACGGACGGTGATTGACTCGGGGGTCGAGGCTCAATACCAGTATGACAAGCAGAATGCGCGGTTGCTGTACTGCAAGGAGCAGGGCGAGGAGCTTTCGCGTACTTATTTCAGTACCGGCCAGGTACGGTCGGAGACGCGAGTTCAGCAGGGGGCTCGCTACGAGATGGCCTATGTACACAGCCTGGGCGGACGCCTGTTGAGTTACACCGATGTACTCGGGCAGGTTCAGTCTTATACCTACAATTCGCTGGGCCAACTCGAACAAACCAGCCTGGGTACGCTGACCAGTACGTTCACCTATGACTCGCTGGGGCGTAACAGGTCGATCATGACCCAGGCGCGTGATGCCGATGGCAGCGTTCGCAGTTTGCAGACCACCCTTGAGTACGATGAGTTTGAGCGTGAAACGTCGCGCCGCTTTGATTTTGACGATGCGCAACAAGTGCTGGCGCAGGCTTATGATGCGCTCGATGCGATCGTGAGCAAGACGCTCACCGAGGACGGGCGAGTGCTGCGAGAGGAGGCTTACACCTACGACGAGCGTGGCAGATTGACCGATTACATGTGTGAGGGCGAAGACGCATACCTGCCGGTCGACCCCTACGGCAAGAAAATCCAGGCCCAGCGCTTCGATTTCGATGCCTTGGACAATATCTCCCGAGTGCGCACGCGTTTTGACGGTGGCACCCTCGATGCCCGCTATCAGTTCGACAATGAACTGGATCCTGCACAGCTGACTGGTTTCGAAATTCGCGGGCTTGAGGATTCGCCGCTTATTGTCGCGCTCGAGTATGACCTGGACGGCAACCTGGTGCTTGACGAGCAAGGGCGCACGCTTGCGTACGATGCGCTGGGGCGTTTGCAAAGCGTCAACGGGGCGGCCGGTACAGCCAGCGCGAACTATGCGTATGACCCGCTGGATCGCCTGGCGATGCAGGAAACCCTTTGAGCGGTGCGCACGGTGTAACCGGTGTTTCTGGGCTTTGGCGATGCGGTTAGGCGCATATCCGGAGTGATCTGGTGCCCTTGAGATCGAGCGCCGCCCGCGCGGCGCTCGATCTTGTTGATAACTCGATAATTACTCGGCGGTTTAAAAGGCTGATGCAAGAAGTCAACTGTCAGTTCTGCCAGTTGTTCGTGTTGAACAGGGGCCTTTAAATAACGGTATGCAACTCGCTTAGTTTCGGCGTCCTTAACCCTCCAGCGCGACAGGATAAACGTAATGAGCACGTATGAAAAAAGGACCATGACGGCCGAGCAAACCCGCCAGGCCGTGCGTCAGCAGCGGGCGCAGGCTTCTGTGTCCACTGCATTGGAAGCCCCGTTGATCGACCCGAGCCTATTGGCCGATCCCGCTGATAACACGCTGAAAAGCCAAGTGTTGCTCAGCGCTGATGGGGAACTGACAGTCAGCATCCCGGCATGGGACACGTTTGCGCCGCCCGGCTTCGGCGTTTACGACACTTTATATATTTATCATTTAAGTGAGAACGGGGGGCGGGAAGAACTAATCAATAGGGAACTTGACGAAAGTAATAGAGACGAGTTCCCCCTGCCGTATACCGTGCCCAGGGAAAGAGTTGAGGCGTGGGGTGAAGGTACACAGACATTCACTTATGAGGTTTTACCTTACAGTGGGGGCACGAGGCTTCAGGGCGGAAGGCTCGCGCTGATCTTTGACCGCATTGCGCCCAACCGAGGTAACGTCCCGCCCGCTTTTGCGCCGATTGCAGATGTCACCGACGCCAACGTGGCAGATGTTGAGCTGACGTTGGGTTCGTACCCTGATCATGCCGCCGGCGACAAGGTTGCCGTCTACTGGTTGAAGGATGTACCCGAGGACCTCACCGCGGTATTACCTGCCGTGACTGTAGATGTCGGAACGTTACCACAGCAATTGAAGGTGCCCCGAACTGCCATCGAAGCCGCAGGCGATGGTGGCCTTTACGCCCTCTATCTGCTGGTTGACAAGGCCGGCAACATCAGCCGAATCGCCCCTCCTACCGCGGTGGGTGTTGCGCTTGGGCCATTGCCTTCGGGTTTGAAGGCTCCTGAAGTGCCGCTGGCTGGCGATGGAGTGATCGACCAGGAGGATGTGTTCACGGGTGTGTCGGTGCATATCCCGGCATTCGAGCACTTCAAGCCCACAGATGAGTTACAGGTGACCTGGGGCTCCCTCGAACTGGGTTGGCAGCCGATTGGCAACGCGCCATCTTTCCCACTGGCAATCAACCTGTTGCCGCTGCAAGTGTGGGGCGAGTATGCGGCCGCAGGCAGCGGGGCGATGTCGACACCTGTCAGCTATGCACTGCGACGGGGGGCGGTGCCAGCGGGCACCGAGCGGACGGCTGTGGACGTTAACCTTGAACGTATCGGGCCGGTCGATCCAGGCCCAGACCCAACCTGGCCAGACCCGGTCAACCCGAAGTTGGACAACGTCACGGTCAAAGGTGAGGTTTCGGGCAAAAACAATGAACTGACGCCCGACGATCAGTTCAAGCCTGCGACCCTGACGTTCGTGCTCGATAGCACCTTTATCGAGGGCGATAAAATTACCTTCCATTGGGGTGGAACCCATATCACTGAAGCGGATCATGAGGTGCTGGACACCGATCCCGGTGAGCAAGTCACGGCAACGATCCCTTGGGCTTACATCGAAGCCCACAAAAACGGCGTAGTGCCGGTGCATTACAGGATCACTCGGGACGGTGTTCCCAATGCCTCAGTGTCGCCATCGACCGATGTAACCGTAACGGCCATTGTCTTGGTCCCGGACGCCCCTGAGTTTCTTGGTGGCAATACCGAGGCTCCCGTGGGCTGGCTGACCTGCCGATCATTGTATGACCCGGATGACGATAGCGGTGCCGCAGCGGCCATTCGTGTTCAGGTGCCGGACCTGGCGGCATACGGTTTAGTGACGGGTGCCAAAGTTACGATGCATTGGACGGCAGTGCATGGCTTTACCGGTGAAACGCCAATACCGGACATTGACAAGGTCGAGGAAATTACCCTGACAGCGGAAAGTTTGAATGGGTTTGTATGGCGTGTGGAGCCCTATGACACACACATACTGCCCATACCTAACTTCAATGCTGCCCTTAAAGACGGGCGCGCCCGTGTTTGGTACACCTTCGAACTGGACGGTACGACGTACACGTCCGGTACTGAGGAACGCATCATTTCAATGCATCAACTGGGAGCAGCTTGCCCACTCAAACCGTAAGCAGGCAACGCATGAAGATGGCGTCAGCCATCTTCATCTCCCGTCAGATGTCTTTTGCTCAATTGACGAATATTCCTACAGAGGTTTCGGGTAGTGCCACGTAACTTGTACGAAATTTACCCCCTAATCCGTGGGTGATTTCAGTTAATACGACGGAGACCTTTGATTCAATGGCGACTGTGCTTAAAGAACGCTCGTACCCTTCAATGCAGGCGGTGCTCATGTTACCTGTACTCTTGCTGGCTAGCCCGGTTACCGAGGCGTTGACCGTCGTGGAGGGCAAGCGAGCGATCGACGCCACCACGCCGGTCGACAGCTATCAGCTCAACCCTGGCGCCTGGCTTGAGGCGGTCGATGCATCGACCCTGCAGTTGGATATCGGTAGCGGTGCGCAGTTGCAGATGCAACGCAGTAACGTGGATGCGCAAGGCGCTGATGGCATCGCCCTGCGTGGTGGGGCGAGGGTGACCATAGCGGACAACTCGCGTGTGGTCAGTGACCGCTATGGCCTGCGTTTGGAGTCTGACGGCACTGCGGGGGCTTCGGCCACGATCAGCGACAGTCATGTTGAAGGTGCCCGCGGCGGCGCATTGGTGTCATCAGCTGCCACCTTGAGCCTGCAACGCAGCGAGTTGATCGGTACCGGGACCGCTGCGGCAGCGAACATGTTTGGCGGTGCGACACTGACGGCTCAAGACAGCCGCTTGGTAGGTGCGCAAGCTGGGGTGCGTATCTTCTCCGATGCTGCTTTGCCGGGTACAGCCACGCTGAACCTGGTGGGCTCTGATGTGCAAGGGCTGGACGGCTCGGCCATCATTGTCGGCAATCCGTTGCTCGGCCCTGCCAATGGGGTAATAAACGTGGCAGGCGGCTCCACGTTGCGCGGTAGCAACGGTACCCTGCTGGAAGTGGTGGGCCGGTCGACGGCGAGCATGACTGTCGACAACAGCCAACTTGTGGGAGATGTACGCGTCGAAGCCGGCTCCAGTGCCTCGTTGACGCTGGACAACCAGGCCAGCCTGACAGGCCGCCTGGAGAATGTGTCCGGCCTGTCCATTAACGACCAAGCGCGTTGGAACATGGTCGAAGATAGCCAGGTCGGCAGCCTGGCTCTCAATGGCGGCAGTATCAGGTTCGGTGAACCCGACCAGTATCAACGTTTGGCCTTGGGGACTCTGGCAGGCAGCGGAACGTTCATCATGGACAGTGACTTCAGTACTGGCCAGACCGACTTCCTTGATATCACCGGAACTGCCACCGGTAGCCATAGCTTGCTGGTGGGCAGCAGCGGCGCTGATCCCTCGGTTGAAAACCAGCTGCATCTGGTGCACGCCGCGGCGGGTGATGCGCAGTTTTCATTACTCAACGGGCCAGTCGACCTGGGGGCTTTTTCCTATGACCTGGTGCAGCGAGGCAACGACTGGTTCCTCGATGGCTCGCGCAAGGTCATCAGCCCTGGCACTGCTTCTGTGCTGGCTCTGTTCAACACGGCGCCGACTGTGTGGTACGGCGAGCTGACGACGTTGCGTAGCCGCATGGGCGAGTTACGCCTGGATGAGGCAAGTGCCGGTGGCTGGGTTAGAGCCTATGGCAACAAATTCAACGTGTCCGATGCATCGGGTAGCCCTTACCGGCAAGTTCAGCAGGGTTTCTCGTTGGGTGCCGATGCGCCGCTTCCGGTAGGCGATGGCCAATGGTTGATCGGGGTGATGGCGGGCCACAGCGGTTCTGATCTGGACTTGGTCCGGGGCGCCTCGGCAGAGGTCAAGAGCTACTACCTGGGGCTTTATGCAACCTGGCTCGATGCCCAGAGTGGGTACTACCTGGACGGTGTGGTGAAGCTAAACCGTTTTGACAACTCATCAAAAATCGCCTTGAGCGATGGCACGCGGACCAAGGGCGACTACGACAACCTTGGCGTGGGGGCATCCGTGGAGTTTGGTCGGCACCTGGAGCTGGGGGCTGGTTACTTCATCGAGCCCTACACGCAATGGTCGGTGGTCAATATCCAGGGCAAGGACTACCAGCTGGACAATGGCTTGCAAGCCCAGGGTGATGATACCCGTTCGCTGCTCGGCAAGGCCGGTGCCACCGTTGGGCGGACCTTCGAACTGGGCGAGGGGCGATTGCTGCAGCCGTATCTGCGCGCAGCCTATGCGCATGAGTTCGTTCAGAACAATCAGGTGAAGGTCAACAATAATCGATTCGACAACGATCTGTCGGGTTCGCGAGGCGAGCTTGGGCTAGGGGTTGCCGCGACCCTTAATGATCGCTTGCAGCTGCATGCAGACTTTGATTATGCCAATGGTGAAAAGATTGAGCAGCCTTGGGGGGCTAACGTCGGGCTGCGTTACAGCTGGTAGGTCGGTCGCAACAGGGAAGGTTCAGCCTTCCCGTTTTTGTGCACGGTAACAAACGTAAGGGGAAGCATGATGCAACGATCAGCGAGAGGCCTGCCCACCGATACGCTCCTCGAACCGCCTGTTTCGCCAGATGTTCTGCCCAATATCCCAGGAGGGCAGGACAACTTGCTGCCCGTATCGGCGCTTGCACGTCCATTGCGGATTGAAGTGCCTATGTGGGACTACTCGAACCCTTCACCCGACTACCCGGAAAAGCTTTTCCTGTATTGGGGCGCGCAGTTGGTCGAGGAGAAAACCTGGTTCGACACCATACCGCCGCAAGACCTGTACGCCGATGTCCCGGTAGCGCTATTGGCTCACGGCCAGGTGCTTGTGAGCTACCGCGTCCATGGTTACAACGGAAGTCAGGTGGTGTCTGAGCCGCTGACACTGACGATCGACAAGATCGCGCCGTTGCTGGGGGGCGAGGACGGTGCCTTGATTGTTGAGGAGCAGGTCCTGGACGAGGGCGTTACGGTGAGCTACCTGGAGTCTCATGGTGATCGTTTGTTGGCCACTGTGCCGGGGTACGACAGCCCGGCAGTGGGCGATATGCTGACGTATTACTGGGACCGAGCGCCCTTTGCCAACGAGCAGGTTGCCGAGCTTGAGGTGACAGATCAGAACGTCGGGCAGCCGTTGGTACTCGAATTTCCCGGAGACATGATTCGCGAGCGTGAGGATGGTGCGCGTTATATCCATTATCGGGTACGTGATCGCGCGGGTAATGTCAGTGCACGATCGCAGCCCGTCACACTGGCGGTAACGGCCACGCCGGTGCCCAGGAGCTTGAGCCCGGTGCTGATCGCCCAGGCTGAGGGTTCAGGGCCACAACTGACGCTTGCGCTTGACGACTTTGACGCTCCCTTGTTGATCGAGGTTCCGGCCGAGGTGATGGTGTATCCCGGTGAAACGATCACTGTCGTGTGGGGGGAGCCGGGAAGCGTGGGGCACTATTCAACCCGGACCCCGTACGAGGGGCGCGACCGGCACTTTGAAATTCCGGTGCAGAAGGTTTTGGCGCAAAGCAAGCGGACCCTGCCGGTCATCTACCAAGTCGATGGTGGTGACAGTGCTCTGGACTCTGATCCGATCAGGTTGGAGGTGAGGGCGATGACGCAAAGGCTGCCTCAGGTAAACCTGGTGGGTGCCGACAGTACAGGCTTTCACTTGGCTTCTGCGCCTGCCCATGTACCGATCAAGCTGGACACGTGGCGGATGATCGCCGAAGGGCAGCGGGTCAGCATCCAGGTGACGGGCGTATTGCAAAGTGGCAATGAGGCGCCCGCCCATGATGCACTTGTCGCACATCCGGTATCGGCTACGCAAGCCAGGCAGGGGATTGGCATGGATAACGCTGTGACGGTGCCAAAAACCTATCTGGCAAGCCTCAGGCTCAATGAACGGTTTACTGTCAGCGTTCAGGTGAGTTTCGATGAGGGCGGCAACTGGGTCCGTTTCCCCTCCATCAACCTTACGTTGCGCGCCTGAGGGTATAGGTTGGCTCACTCTGGTTTCACCGGGCTGGAGCGTTCGGCTGTAATGCCGCTGTAGTCATTGATCGTGGTGAAGTTGACCTGAAGGCCCTGGGTTGTCGGTAACCGCTTCAGCGCATACGTCTGACGGCTCAATGGCAGGGCCATGTCGTGGGCCGTAATGGTTTCACTAAACCCAGCGCCGCTGATGACCAGTCGGTTGAAAGTGAAGTGGTAGGGCGAAGGGTTGTCGACAACCAGGTGCGGTTTGCCGTCTATCAGTTGTACCGACCATGCCAGGTCCTTGAGCCGGTCTTGCGGGCGGTCTTTCAGATGGCTGGGGCGATAGAACAGCTTGATGCGCGTACGCAGGGCAATGTTCAGAATATTTTGCCGGGTATCGGCCGTCGCCTGCGGAATTTCCTGCAAGTTGAAATAGAACAGCGACTCACGGTCTTGCGGCAGGTCATTGGGTAGTGCGTTGATCTGCACTGTCTGCTCATTGCCGGGGTCCAGACGGAACAGCCCAGGCGAGGTTATGAGGGGGACAGCAGTGGTTGCATCGTCGGCTTCGGTATTGACCCAAGCCTGAGCGGCGAACGCCGTTTTCGAAGGGTTTGCGACAATCACTGAGGCGCTGCGTTTGGCGCTCTCATGGACGATACGGGTATGGCTGATGGTAAGTGCCGCATAGGCAATTGGCGTGTTGGCGCCGAGCAGCAGCAGGCAACTGCACACAACAGCCAGGGGGTGACGGAAAAACAGCATGGCGTTGGACCGGGTGTAGTTGGAATCGACTCCAGGTGCAGGCACCTGGAGTGCGTGTCAAGGCAGGTTCACCACGAAAGAAACTTCCGCCTCGGCCAAGCCTTCGCTAACGGTGGCGGCAAAGGATTCATACGCCGCGTAGAACATCAAGTCTGTCGGGCGGGTTTCATACAGGTCGTATTCTTTGGATTCGGCATTGGGGTTGATCTTGGTGCGAGCCTGGTCCTTGATCACAAGACCCAGGCCCGTGGCGCCGCCGCCGCGAATACCGTAGAGGTTTGTGCCCACTACACCGTGCAATGGAGTAAAGGTGATCTTGGTTTTTGCGCCGGGTGCGATGGTGCAAGTAGCGCTAGGCGTTACGCGCAACGCAAATGCCACGTCTGGGGTAACGGTGCCGCTGGCGCTGAAGTACTTGGTGGTGAAGTTGCCGAGCGATACACGAGGGATAACGCTTCCGCCGGGGTTGACCACTTCGATCGGGCAGGTGCCGCCGCCATAGACCGTACCGTAGAAGTTGATCTGGCCGGTTTCGGGGGCTGCGAATACGTTGCTGCTGGCCATTCCCAAGGCAAGCATGAGTAAAGTCTTTTTCATTGGCAGTTCCTTGAATCCTGTTCGTATGTGGGGCAGTCCCGGAATGCTCCCAGACGGCTAAGCGCCTGTTGGGGGGAGCGGCGAACAGGTTAAAGGGGGGGGGATAAGCGGGATGTAGGAATAATTAGCAAGCCTGCATGGATTGCGGGATGGCAGCCGCCGCAAGGCGCGGCGCGTCGGCCTGTCGCGCCCCCCCCTGATGCGGCAGGGCGTATCGCTTAGTGCGCTGATCGTCGATTCGACAGGCTGAGCATTTCTTTGTGTTGATGCCAATCGAATGTTTCGCCCTGTTGTTCGGCTTCGTAGCGCATTTCTTCCAGCTGTTGATACAACTCGAGTTCTTCATCCGGCATGAAGTGCAGGCAATCGCCGCCAAAGAACCAGAGCAGGTCACGGGGTACCAGGTGGGCAATCTGCGGATAGCGCTGGATGACCTGGCAGATCAGATCCTGGCCCAGGTACTGGCTTTGCAGCGGATCGGTTGGCAGATGGGTAAGCAGCTCGTCGAAGCGTTCCAGGAACAGCACGTGGCTTTCTTCGGGAACCTGCTCGCTTTCTCCGAGCGCCACCAGAATGGTACGCAGGTGGTGCAGCAATTGCAGGTGGTGTGCCAGGTAGGATTGGGCCATGAACGTAACTCGATTGCGTAGACAGTGCTGAATCATACGCTCCCGGCCACTTCGTGTCGCGACCGAGCGCACACAGGCTATCTCCTGGCTGGAGGCTGGTTCGGCTCAAACCAGCTTCTGCAAGCGAGTGCACTGTCAACTGCAATTACTGCCAGTTGCCGCTGTACGTTCGGGATGTTCACATGAACCCATTGAAACAGGAGATATTGCAATGGCTGATGGTATACCCGACAGCGCGCAACCCCCGACCCGCGGCGATACGCTGAATACTGTTTTGGTCGACCCGCTCACACTGGTGGTCGGTGTCTTGAGTCGCCAGATCGTCAATGCGTCATGGGTTGACTACGCCCGGCGTAATTCGCGCCGCGTGAGTGAGCAGGTGCAGTACGACCGGATGGTCGAGGGCGCTATATGGCGCGTGGGCACCCTGAGCTTGGGTGCACCATGCGTTACCTACAACGAACAGCACATCACGATAACGAACACCATCGTAAAAGATTCACAGTTTGCTTTGCGCGCGGTGTTGGGGCGTGTTGGGCGACGAGTTCATGAAATGCTGGAAACATTACCGGCTTCGAGAACGGCATTCACAGTCAAGGTGCCACTTGCCAACGGCTACCTGCGTTACAAGTTGCTAGAGGGGTCGTTCCTTCGGCTGCAGTGGTCCGGTGAGGCACTGTTCGAACATACGGACGGTGACTTTAGTTGGGCAGCGCTTACCGAGCACTATAAAGAAACGGCGCGTGTCAACCTGTATGGAGTGTTGCCGCCTATCAGCCCGTTACTGCACGATGTGAAAGGCTCTTTCAAGCTTCGAGAAGCGTCATTGGACCTGACGTTGTCCAGTGGGTCGAGTGAACTTGCGCTGGGGGGGACCAACTCGCTGAGTGCCCCGGAAACGGCGGGGGATGCGGGCGTATTGTCTTTTTTGAGCGTTCTCTTTCCCGAGGTTTTACTGGGGTTGCCTCCGGTTGACAACGCTTGGCTCGCCGGTTTTTGCACACCGCCAGGATCGCTGCGTTTTACCGCCGGGCAATTGATTCCGGAGTTGCTACTGTATTGGGCAATGTACGACGCTAACAGCGTGGCTGACCAATACCGCCATCAGGCACACGTCGAACAACCGCTCGCCATTACCCCACGGCTTCGATTGGTTGGAGTCAGTGATGAGAAACAGGCATTGACGTTGGCGCCAGCCGCGGCAAATGTGCAATGGGCGTTCGAGGGTGCAGCATCAGGGCGCCTGATGAGCGAGAGGGATGAGATGTTTTATTATCCAGCCAGTGCACCTACGCCAGCATTCGCGCTTGACTCCAACAACAAGACCAAACGTGAGGTGGCACTACAATCTGGCCCGCGTACGCTTATCAGTGCAGATGTGATCAAGGCCACGGCAGGTAGTGAAACAGCCATATCCACCTTCGTTACGTTGCACACCATAGAATCCCACTACCTGAAAGCAGAACTGGTAAACAACAAAGTCAGGCTGCTGCTTTTTTATGACAGTTGGGAAGGTGAGGTGGAGGTGCGAGCCGCTGACACTCGATGGACTGTCATTAGTGGCAACGGCACAGTGTCCGCAACGGGTGTTTTTACGCCACATCCGACGGCGCCTTCACCGTTCACGGTGCTATTGGCTGAAGATACTCAAGACCAAGCCCGGTTTCATTATTGGGCCTCGATTGTAATACCCGTGCCAACACTGACTGCCGCCCGCTTCGTTGAGCTGACCAACGGTTGAATGTGGAGTATCGAAGAGCAACCCGAGGCCGGCGGCAGGCCCCGGGCGCTGACATTGACGTTAGCGAATATGCCCTTCAGCGCGCGTAAGCTGCGCTTTTTCAAAGGCATCCACATCGATGACCTGGCGGCGAGCGTGCTGCGCATCGAGCAAACGCTGGCCTTCGTGCGGCTGCAGTACGCCAGCATCCACAGCCGCATCGATGGGCGACTCCCCGGGTGCTGGTCGTACGGTACCGTCCTTCACTGACTGGTGCAGCGTTCGTTGCAGTGGCGCGACCTCATCGAGCAGGTCGCTGGCGCGTTGCAACGCAGCCACAGGGTCGCCTTCGGCCTGGGGCCGGAAGCACCCTGCCAGCAATTCTTCCAGCGCTGGGTCGCCTTTGCTTCTGCCAATCAGTTCGGCCACCTGCGCATCCAGTTCGTCGCTCGGCCCGGTATGCCTGCGACCGAACGGGAATACCAGCACCCGCAGGGCGCAGCCGACGAAGCGGTTGGGGAAGTTGTCCAACAGCCGGTCCAGGGCGTTTTCAGCCTGGCCAAGGCTTTCTTCCATGGCCCAGCGCAGCAGGGGGCGCATGTGCTCGGGCGAGCCAAGGTCATGGTAGCGCTTGAGTGCAGCCGAAGACAGGTACAGGTAGCTGAGCACATCGCCGAGCCTTGCACTGAGGCGTTCGCGGCGCTTGAGTGCGCCACCGAGCAGCATCATCGACAGGTCAGCCAGCAAGGCAAAGGCCGCAGCCTGGCGGTTCAGGCTGCGAAAATATCCCTGGCTCAGGGCGTCGCCTGGCACCTTCTCCAGATGACCCAGCCCCAACCCGTGCACCAGTGTGCTCGCCGCGTTACCTGCGGCGAACATGATGTGCTTCATCAGCAGTTCGTCGAACTCCTTCAGGGCCTGGCCGTGGTCCTCGCGGCCTGCCAGGGCCATTTCCTCGAGCACGAACGGGTGACAGCGGATGGCACCCTGCCCAAAGATCATCAGGTTGCGCGAGAGAATGTTCGCGCCTTCGACCGTGATGAAAATCGGCGCCCCTTGCCAGTTGCGCCCCAGGTAGTTGTTCGGGCCCATGATGATGCCCTTGCCGCCATGCACGTCCATGGCGTGCTGAATGCATTCGCGGCCCCGTTCGGTCAGGTGGTACTTGAGGATCGCCGACAGCACCGAAGGCTTTTCGCCCAGGTCCACGGCCTTGGCGGTCAGCAGGCGGGCGCTGTCCATCAGCCAGGCGTTGCCGCCGATGCGCGCCAATGATTCCTGGATGCCTTCGAAAGCCGCCAGTGGCACATTGAATTGCTCGCGGATGTTGGCGTACTGGCCGGTGACCAGGCTGGTGTATTTGGCAGCACCTGTGCCGACAGCAGGGAGGGAGATGGAGCGGCCCACCGACAGGCAGTTCATCAGCATCATCCAGCCCTTGCCAAGCATGGCCTGGCCGCCGATGAGAAATTCAAGCGGGATGAACACGTCCTTGCCGCTGTTGGGGCCGTTCATGAAGGCCGCGCCCAGTGGCAGGTGGCGTTTGCCGATTTCCACACCGGGGGTGTCGGTGGGGATCAGCGCCAGGCTGATGCCCAGCTCTTCTTCTTCGCCCAGCAGGTGATCCGGGTCGTAGGCCTTGAAGGCCAGGCCGAGCAGGGTGGCGACCGGGCCGAGGGTGATGTAGCGCTTTTCCCAGTTCAGGCGCAGGCCGATGACCTCCTCACCTTGCCATTGGCCTTTGCAGATGACACCGGTATCCGGCATTGCGCCTGCATCGGAGCCGGCCAGGGGGCCCGTGAGCGCGAAGCACGGAATGTCGTCGCCCCGGGCCAGGCGTGGCAGGTAGTGGTTGCGTTGCTCGTCGGTGCCGTAATGCAGCAACAGCTCAGCCGGGCCGAGGGAATTGGGTACCATCACCGTGGAGGCTAGGTCACCACTGCGCGTGGCGAGCTTCATGGCGACCTGAGAATGAGCGTAAGCGGAGAAACCTTTGCCGCCGTATTCCTTGGGAATGATCAGGGCAAAGAAACCCTGCGATTTGATATGGGCCCAAGCCTCGGGCGGCAGGTCGAGATCCTGACCGATTTGCCAGTCGCTGACCATCGCGCACAGCGCCTCGGTCGGGCCATCGATGAAGGCCTGTTCTTCTTCGGTAAGTGTTGGCGCAGGGTAGTCGAGCAGCGTGCGCCAGTCGGGGCGGCCGCTGAACAACTCGCCGTCCCACCATACGGTGCCGGCGTCGATGGCTTCGCGTTCGGTCTGCGACATGGGCGGCAGGGTGCGCTGGAACCACTTGAACACAGGGCCGGTGAATACCTTGCGCCTCCACTCGGGTAGTAACAGCAGGGCAGCCTTGGCGGCCAGAACCAGCCAGATCAACGCCAGCAGCCAGCCGGGCGCCGAGCTGAAGATGCCCATCAGCAAGGTATAGCCGGCAACGATGGCGAGTATCTGCAGCGGTGGCAGACGCCGGTGGGTGAGGTACGCCGTGCCGATCACCAGGACCAGCAACCACAACAGCAACATAATCCTTCCTCCTTGGAACCAGGGGCTTGGGCCGTCTCACAGAGCTTAGACGCAACACAGTGAACGGCAGTATCAGAACAGTGACAGGGTGTGGCTGTGGGAGTTTCAGCTCATTGTTCGTCTATATCGACCCACTCGCCGATGCAGGCGACAGAGGCCTGGAGTAGACTCACCCCTTCGCATTCATAAGGACGTCGTCATGCTGAAGATCTGGGGTCGCAAGAATTCGAGCAATGTGCGCAAGGCGCTGTGGATCGCCCACGAGCTGGGCCTGGATTTCGAATCCATCGACGCCGGCGGCGCCTTCGGTGTCGTCAACGAGCCGCACTACCGCACCCGCAACCCCAATGGCCTGGTGCCCATGCTCGAAGACGGCGACCTTACCCTGTGGGAGTCCAACACCATCGTGCGCTACCTGTGCGCCGAGTACGGCGCAGAGCAGGGCTGGTACCTGAAAGACCCGCGCCAGCGCGCCTTGGCGGACAAGTGGATGGACTGGACCACCTCGTCCTTTGCAGGGGCGTTCCGCCCGTTGTTCTGGGGCCTGCTGCGCACCCCCGAAGACCAGCGCGACTGGGTCGCGATCAATGCCGCGCACAAACAGTGCGCGCAGTTGCTGTCGATCGCCGATGAAACCCTGGCGCACCAACCGTACCTTTCCGGTGACCAGATCGGCATGGGCGACATCCCACTGGGGAGCTTCGTGTACGCCTGGTTCGAAATGCCCATCGAGCGCCCGGCCATGCCCCACCTGCAAGCCTGGTACGAGCGGCTGAAGCAACGCCCGGCCTACCAGGCGGCGGTGATGACGGCACTGACCTGAACCTGCTTCGATAGTCACTATCAATACACATGACTGTACTTGTGCGGCCAGGCCTTGCACCATGGCCGCACTCACTGCGCCAGTGACTTGCCCTGGCGTGTCCTGACCTTTTCACTCGGTACGTGACCCGCTATGAGTTCTGCCCTGTCCATCCGACAGCTGACCAAAACCTACGGCAACGGCTTCCAGGCCCTCAAAGGCATCGATCTGGACGTCGCCGAAGGTGACTTCTTCGCCCTGCTGGGCCCCAATGGCGCCGGCAAATCCACCACCATCGGCATCCTCTCGACCCTGGTCAACAAGACCAGCGGCACGGTGAACGTGTTTGGCCATGACCTGGATCGCGAACCCTCGGCGCTCAAGCGCTGCCTGGGCGTGGTGCCCCAGGAGTTCAACTTCAACCAGTTCGAGAAAACCTTCGACATCGTCGTGACCCAGGCCGGCTATTACGGCATCCCGCCGAAACTGGCCAAGGAGCGCGCCGAGCAATACCTGACCCAGCTGGGGCTGTGGGACAAGCGTGACGTGCAGTCGCGTTCGTTATCCGGTGGCATGAAGCGCCGCTTGATGATCGCCCGGGCGTTGATCCACGAACCGCGCCTGCTGATCCTCGATGAGCCGACAGCGGGGGTGGATATCGAGCTGCGCCGTTCGATGTGGAGCTTTCTCACCGAGCTCAACCAGAAGGGCATCACCATCATCCTGACCACGCATTACCTGGAGGAGGCCGAGCAGTTGTGCCGCAACATCGGCATCATCGACCACGGCACGATTGTCGAGAACACCAGCATGCGCAAGCTGCTGGGCAAGCTGCATGTCGAGACCTTCGTCCTCGACCTCAGGCAGGACCTGGCCCAGGCGCCCACGCTGCAGGGCTACCCATGCCGCCTGCTGACACCCCACACCCTTGAGGTGCAAGTGGACAAGGACATCGGCATTACCGCGCTGTTCGGCCAGTTGGCCCTGCAGAACATCGAAGTGCAGAGCCTGCGCAACAAGACCAACCGTCTCGAGGAGCTGTTCGTGTCCCTGGTTGAAAAGAACCTGTCGAAGGTGGCCGTATGAGTGTGGAACTGCGCACCAACTGGGTCGCCCTGAACACCATCGTTTACCGCGAAGTGCGGCGCTTCCTGCGTATCTGGCCGCAGACCTTGCTGCCGCCGGCCATCACCATGGTCTTGTACTTCGTCATCTTCGGTAACCTGATCGGCCGGCAGATCGGCGACATGGGCGGCTTCACCTACATGGAGTACATCGTTCCCGGGCTGATCATGATGTCGGTGATCACCAACTCCTACGGCAACGTGGTGTCGAGCTTTTTCGGCAGCAAGTTCCAGCGCTCGATCGAAGAGTTGATGGTGTCGCCGGTATCGCCGCACATCATTCTGGTCGGCTACGTGCTGGGCGGGGTGCTGCGAGGCCTGGCGGTGGGGGTGATCGTGACCATCCTGTCGCTGTTCTTCACCCACCTGCAGGTCCATCACCTGGGCGTGACGGTGGTCGTGGTGTTGCTGACGGCGACCATTTTTTCGCTGCTTGGCTTCGTCAACGCCGTGTTTGCACGCAACTTTGACGATATCTCGATCATCCCGACGTTCGTGCTGACGCCGCTGACCTACCTGGGTGGGGTGTTCTATTCGATCAACCTGCTGCCGCCGTTCTGGCAGACCGTGTCGCTGGCCAACCCGGTGCTGCACATGGTCAACTCGTTCCGCTACGGCATCCTAGGGGTGTCGGATATCAGCATTGGTACGGCGATCACCTTCATGCTGGTCGCCACCGCAGTGCTCTACGCGCTGTGCGTCCGCCTGCTGGTCAGTGGCCGCGGCATGCGCGCCTGAGACCCTGTGCTTGCGCCGGCGCCATTGCCGGCCAATCCACCAGCGCCAGTACAGAAGGGTGGTGAACCAGGCGATGATGCCCAGCACCACACCACACACTACCGAGCCCAGCAGGAACGGCTGCCAGAGCGTTGCCAGCTGGCCGGTGATCCATTCGAAGGTAAGGTCTTCGGGCAGGCTGCGCGGCGGCGTGCCCAGCAACCAGGCGCCGGTCATGTAGGTGACGAAGAACACGGGCGGCATGGTCAGCGGGTTGGTCAGCCACACCAGGCTGACGGCGATCGGCAGGTTGCCACGCACCGGTATCGCCAGCGCTGCCGCCAGCAGCATCTGCATGGGGACGGGAATCAACGCCGCGAACAGGCCCACACCCATGGCCCGGGCCACCGAGTGGCGGTTCAGGTGCCAGAGATTCGGGTCGTGCAGCAACTTGCCGAAAAAGCGTAAGGACTTGTGTTCCCGAATGCTGGTCGGGTCCGGCATGTAGCGTTTGAAAAGGCGGCGCGGCATGTAGGCTCCCCGAGCGGTCATCGGGGAAGTATGCCTTGATTCCATCTCAGCCTCGTTCAGAGTTTGTGACAATTGTTGAGCGAGCCTTGGCGTCATTTCGTCTATGCCTGAGGGGTAACTGCGTTTCTGGAGCTCTAACTCATGCGCACAGGGATGTTTGCGCTGGCGCTCGGGCTGTTGTGCTTGGGCGTTCTCCCCGAGTTGCCATCGGTCGGGTGGCTGTGGCTGCTGTTCGGCGGCGGCCTGGTTTGCCTGGGCACACGGCTGTGGCCGCTGGGCTGCTGCGTGCTGGGTATGTGCTGGGCTTGCTGGTCGGCGCAGCAGGCACTGGATGATCGCCTGGCCCCAGGCCTGGATGGCCGAACGCTGTGGCTGGAGGGCAGGGTGGTCGGCTTGCCGGCCCATACGCTGAGTGGTGTGCGCTTTGAGTTGGAGCAACCTCGCTCGCGCCGCGCTGCGTTGCCCCAGCGCCTGCAATTGCACTGGTTCGATGGCCCGCCGGTGCGGGCTGGCGAGCGCTGGCGCCTGGCCGCTACCTTGCAGCGCCCGGCCGGGCTGCTCAACCCGCATGGTCCGGACCGGGAGGCGCAGTTGTTGGCCAGGCGTATCGGCGCCACTGGCACGGTCAAGGCGGGCCATGTGCTGGACGCCGCGCAGCCGGGTTGGCGTGACGCACTGCGCCAGCGCTTGTTGAGCGTCGCCGCGCATGGCCGGGAAGCGGCCCTTGTCGCATTGGTGCTCGGCGATGGCGCCGGCCTGGCCCGTGAGGACTGGCAAGCGCTGCAGGCCACGGGCACGGTACACCTGTTGGTGATCTCGGGGCAGCACATCGGCCTGGTCGCCGGCCTGCTTTACGCCTTGGTCGCCGGCCTGGCGCGCTGGGGCCTGTGGCCACGGGCGCTACCCTGGTTGCCGTGTGCGTGCGGCCTGGCACTGGGCGCGGCGCTGGCCTATGGCTGGCTGGCCGGTGCGGGGGTGCCGGTGCAGCGCGCCTGCCTGATGCTGGCGGTGGTTCTGCTCTGGCGCCTGCGCTTTCGCCATCTTGGGGCGCTGTTCCCTTTGCTGCTGGCCCTCATCGGGGTGCTGGTCGCCGAGCCGCTGGCGCCGCTGCTGCCAGGGTTCTGGTTGTCGTTTGCGGCGGTGGCGACCCTGGTCTACTGCTTCAGCTCACGTCTGGGCCGCTGGCGGCCCTGGCAAGGATGGACCCGCGCCCAGTGGGTGATCGCCATCGGCTTGCTGCCGGTACTGATCGCCACCGGTTTGCCAGTCAGCCTGAGTGCGCCACTGGCCAACTTGCTGGCAGTGCCCTGGGTCAGCCTTGCGGTATTGCCCTTGGCGCTGCTTGGAACGTTGCTGCTGCCCTTGGCAGGGGTTGGTGAAGGCCTGTTGTGGTTGGCGGGTGGGCTGCTGGATGTCTTGTTCCGGTTGCTGGCTTGGGTGGCGCACTGGCGCCCGGCGTGGATACCGCCTGCTTTGCCGGTCTGGGCCTGGCTGATGGTCTGTTTGGGGGCGTTGCTGGTGCTGCTGCCGTCCGGTGTGCCCCTGCGCAGCCTGGGCGGGGCGATGCTGCTGGCGTTGTGGGTGCCCAGGGAGGCTGTGCCGCAGGGGCAGGTGGAGGTCTGGCAGCTGGATGTCGGGCAGGGCTTGGCGGTACTGCTGCGCACGCAAAACCATAGCCTGCTTTACGACGCCGGCCCGGCGCGGGGCGAGAGCGATCTGGGTGAGCGGGTGGTGTTGCCGACCCTGCACAAGTTGGGCGTAAAGCGCCTGGACATCATGCTGATCAGCCATGCCCATGCCGACCATGCAGGTGGCGCGCCGGCTGTCTACCGTGGGTTGCCGGTGTTGCGTGTGCTGGGCGGCGAAGTGTTGGAGGACCTTGCACTGCAGCCTTGTGCCAGTGATGAGCAGTGGGAATGGGATGGCGTGCGCTTTTCGCTGTGGCATTGGGCCCAAGGGCAGAGCAGCAACGACCGCTCTTGCGTGTTGCTGGTCGAGGCGCAGGGGGAGCGGCTGCTGTTGGCAGGCGATATGGAGGCGGGCGCCGAGCGCGCGTGGTTGGCGGCCCACGCGACGCCACGTATCGATTGGTTGCAATCACCGCACCATGGCAGCCGCAGTTCCTCGACAGAGGCATTCATCCGCGCTACGGCGCCGCGCGGCGTGCTGATTTCACGGGGGCGCAACAACGGTTTTGGGCATCCGCATGTGCAGGTGGTCGAGCGCTATCGGCGGCATGGGATGGCCATTCACGATACGGCGGTGGAGGGGGCGTTGCGGTTGCTGCTGGGCAACCATGGCGAAGTGGAAGGGGTGCGGGCGCAAAAGCGCTTTTGGCGGGGCAGCGCGCCGTGATGGTTGATGAGCCTGCCCTGGGTATAGCCACACAATTCCCTGACCTTCGGCAGATGAGCCCCCCGCGCGCCTATGTTAGAGTGGCGGCCTTTTTCCGAGGGGGCGTTTACTGTGTGGGAATTGGTCAAGTCCGGTGGTTGGATGATGCTGCCGATCATTCTGAGCTCCATCGCTGCCATGGCTATCGTCGTCGAGCGCCTGTGGACCCTGCGCGCCAGCCGCGTTACCCCGCCGCACCTGCTGGGCCAGGTGTGGATGTGGATCAAGGACAAGCAGCTCACCAGTGACAAGCTCAAGGCCCTGCGCGCCGATTCGCCGCTGGGTGAAATCCTCGCTGCGGGCCTGGCCAACTCGCGCCATGGCCGTGAAATCATGAAAGAGTGCATCGAGGAGTCTGCCTCGCGGGTCATTCATGAACTGGAGCGCTACATCAGCACCCTCGGTACCATCGCCGCGATGGCCCCACTGCTCGGCCTGCTGGGTACCGTGCTGGGCATGATCGATATCTTCAGCGCCTTCATGGGGTCGCAGATGACCGCCAATGCGGCGGTGCTGGCCAGTGGTATCTCCAAGGCCCTTGTCACTACGGCAGCCGGCCTGATGGTCGGCATCCCGGCAGTGTTCTTCCACCGCTTCCTGTTGCGCCGCATCGACGAACTGGTGGTGGGCATGGAGCAGGAGGCGATCAAGCTGGTGGAGGTCATCCAGGGCGACCGCGAAGTCGAAGTGGCCGGAGGCAAGGCGTGAAGTTCCGGCGCAATCGCCAGCGGGAGAACGTCGACATCAACCTGGCGTCGTTGATCGACGTGGTGTTTGTCCTGCTGCTGTTCTTCGTGGTCACCACCACCTTTACCCGTGAGACCCAGCTGCGTGTGGAGCTGCCCGAGGCCGTCAGCGCCGAACAGCCCGTCGCAGACCCGGAAAAGCTGGTGGAGGTCACCATCAGTGCAGACGGCGTGTATTCGGTGAACAATCACCTGTTGCCCAAGAGCGACCTGGCGACCCTGACCGAGGCGATCCAGCGCGAATCGGGCGGTGACAACACGCTGCCGCTGGCCATCAGTGCCGACGGCAAGACCCCGCACCAGGCCGTGATCACTGCGATGGATGCCGCCGGCAAGCTCGGTTTCAGCCAGCTGCGCATGACCACCGTCGAGGCCGCCCAGGGGACACCTTGATGGCGCTCGCTGACCGTCTGCTAGCCGCCTGGTACGCCGGGCACCCGGCCCTTGCCCTGCTGCGCCCGCTCGAGGCGCTTTACCGGCGGGTAGTGACGCGCAAGCGCGCACGGTTTCTCAGTGGCGAAAGCGCCAGCTACCGCGCCCCGGTACCGGTCATCGTGGTGGGCAACATCACCATTGGTGGCACCGGCAAGACGCCGATGATCCTCTGGTTGATCGAGCATTGCCGGCGCCAAGGGCTGAAGGTGGGGGTGGTCAGCCGCGGCTACGGTGCAGAACCGCCTCGCTTGCCCTGGCGTGTCGAAGCCTCGCAGAGTGCCGAGCAGGCCGGCGATGAACCGTTGCTGATCGTTCAGCGCACGGGTGTGCCGCTGATGATCGACCCCGACCGCTCCCGCGCCGTGCAGGCATTGCTGGCCAGCGAGCCGTTGGACCTGATCCTGTGTGACGACGGTATGCAGCACTACCGCCTGGCACGCGACCTGGAACTGGTGCTGATCGACGCTGCGCGTGGCCTGGGCAATGGCCGCTGCTTACCGGCCGGGCCCCTGCGCGAGCCTGCCGAGCGCCTGCAAGAGGCTGATGCGGTGCTGTTCAACGGCGCCAGCGCCGACCGCCCGGAGGGCTTCGCCTTTCGTCTGCAACCCAGTGCGCTGGTCAACCTGCGCAGTGGCGAGCGCCGCGCGCTCGACTTCTTCCCGGCGGGCCAGCGCCTGCATGCGGTAGCCGGTATCGGCAACCCGCAACGTTTCTTCAATACCCTGCTGGGGCTAAACTGGCAGCCGGTGCCGCATCCGTTCGCCGACCACGCCCAGTTCAGCGCTCAGAGCCTGGCTTTCAGCCCGCCACTGCCGTTGGTGATGACCGAGAAGGATGCGGTGAAGTGCCGCGCCTTCGCTGCCGATGACTGGTGGTACCTGGCCGTGGAGGCCCTGCCTACGCCGGCCTTCTGCGACTGGTTCGACAGCCAGCTGCAACGCTTGCTGCCTGGGCATCGAACGCCCTGAGCCCGTTTTTCAATTTCCGGCCATCTGGCCTCAAGGACGCTTCCATGGACACCAAACTGCTCGACATCCTGGCCTGCCCGATCACCAAGGGCCCGCTCAAGCTCAGCGCTGACAAGACCGAGCTGATCAGCAAGGGCGCAGGCCTGGCCTATCCGATTCGCGATGGCATCCCGGTGATGCTGGAAAGCGAGGCGCGTACCCTGACCGACGACGAGCGTCTGGACAAATGAGCTTGAACTTTACCGTGGTCATTCCCGCCCGTCTGCGCTCGACGCGCCTGCCGGGCAAGCCGTTGCTGCTGATCGCCGGCAAGCCGATGGTTCAGCATGTCTGGGAGCAGGCGCGCAAGAGCGGTGCCGGCCGTGTGGTCATCGCCACCGACGACGCCGGTATCGTCGAGGCTTGTCAGGCCTTTGGCGCTGAAGTGCTGATGACCCGCGCCGACCATGAGTCGGGTACCGACCGCCTGGCTGAAGTGGCTGCGCAGCTTGGCTTGCCTGCCGACGCCATCGTGGTCAACGTCCAGGGTGACGAGCCGCTTATTCCGCCGGTGATCATCGATCAGGTCGCAGCCAACCTGGCGGCGCATCCGGAGGCAGGTATCGCGACCCTGGCCGAGCCGATCCACGACCCTGAAACCGTGTTCAACCCCAATGCGGTCAAGGTGGTCAGCGACAAGAACGGCCTGGCCTTGAGCTTCAGCCGTGCGCCGCTGCCGTGGGCGCGTGACGCTTTCGCCAAGGACCGCGATCAACTGCCGCAGGGCGTGCCCTACCGTCGCCATATCGGCATGTACGCCTACCGCGTCGGTTTCCTTCAGGACTTCGTCAGCTGGGGCCCGTGCTGGCTCGAGCAGACCGAGGCGCTTGAGCAGCTGCGTGCGCTGTGGCATGGCGTGCGTATTCACGTGGCGGACGCCATCGAGGCGCCAGCAGTGGGTGTCGATACTGCACAAGACCTCGAGCGCGTGCGGCGCTTGCTGGAGGCCTGATGCGCGTCCTGTTCGTTTGCCTGGGCAATATCTGCCGGTCGCCCACCGCCGAAGGTGTGCTGCGTCATCAGTTGCAGGCCGCAGGCCTGGCTGGGCAGGTTCACGTGGCCTCTGCCGGTACCGGTGACTGGCACGTGGGCAAGGGGCCTGACAGCCGCACCTGCAAGGCCGCCCTGGCGCGGGGCTATGACCTGTCGCGACAGCGTGCCCAGCAAGTCAAGGCTGAGCACTTTGCCGAGTACGACCTGATTCTGGCCATGGATGAAAGCAACCTGGGCCACCTGCGCGCCATGCGTCCGTACAATGCGACTGGCGAGCTGGACCTGTTCCTGCGCCGCTATGAGGCGGCTGTGGATGAAGTGCCGGACCCTTACTACGGCGGTGCAGAGGGCTTCGAGCAGGTGCTGGACCTGATCGAGGCGGCCTGCCGTGAGCTGGTTGTCGAAATCAAGGGGCGGTTATGACGGCGCACTGGCAGGAGCAGGTTTCGCTCAAGCCTTACAACACCTTCGGCATCGATGTTAAAGCCCGCTACTTCGCCCAGGTACATACCGACGATGAGGTGCGCGAGGCCCTGGCGCAAGCGCGCCAGCGAGGGCTTGCGGTGATGGTGATCGGCGGCGGCAGCAACGTGCTGCTGACCCGTGATGTCGACGCGCTGGTGCTGCACATGGCCAGCCGTGGCCGCCACGTCCTTGGCGATGACGCGGGGTGTGTGCTGGTGGAGGCCGAGGCGGGTGAGCCCTGGCATCCCTTCGTGCAATGGTCGTTGCAGCAAGGCCTTTGTGGCCTTGAAAACCTCAGCCTTATCCCGGGCACGGTGGGCGCGGCGCCAATGCAGAATGTGGGTGCCTATGGGGTAGAGATCAAGGATGTGTTCGCCGGTTTGACGGCACTGGACCGGCAGACGGGCGAGCTGCGTGACTTCGGGCTTGAGGAATGCGCCTTCGGTTACCGCGACAGCCTGTTCAAGCGTAACCCTGGGCGTTGGTTGATCCTGCGGGTGCGTTTTGCCCTGAGCCACCGGCTGCAGGCCCATCTGGATTACGGCCCGGTGCGTCAGCGTCTGGCCGAGCAGGGCGTGCAGGAGCCGACGGCGCAGGCGATCAGCGACGCTATTTGCAGCATTCGCCGCGAGAAGCTGCCCGACCCGGCAGAGTTGGGCAATGCCGGCAGCTTTTTCAAGAACCCGGTCGTTGCCGTCGAACAGGTGGCGCGCATCCGCGCTGAGTTTCCAGGTGTGGTGGCTTATCCCCAGGCTGACGGGCAGGTGAAGCTGGCCGCAGGCTGGTTGATCGAGCAGGCCGGCTGGAAGGGTTATCGGGATGGCGATGCCGGCGTACACCGCTTGCAGTCGCTGGTGCTGGTCAATTATGGCCAGGCGAGCGGGGCGCAGTTGCATGGCCTGGCGCAGCGCATCCAGGCGGATATCCTGGCGCGGTTCGGGGTTGAGCTGGAGATGGAGCCCAACCTGTACTGAGGCCGGTGCAGGCACGACAAACGGCCAAGAAAAAGCCCCGCCAGTTCACACTGGCGGGGCTTTTTCATTCAGCCGTGGCTATCAACCGTGATGAGGCTTGTGCTCATCGGCGGTCTCCAGCGCTGGCGTGCCAGCAGCGGCCGCTTCCTGCGCAGCCTTGGCTGCCGCTTCGGCCTCACGCTTGCGACGACGCACTTCGCGTGGGTCGTTAGGGGCGCGGCCGTTAGGCAGCATGACGGTGGCCGCTTCGACCGCTGCCGGTGCTTCTACCGGGGCAGGCTCGGCGACTACAGGTGCTGCTTCAACTACGGTTGCTACAGGCTCGGCAGCCACTTCTGGCTGGGTTTCGACGACAGCAGAAGGCAGCTCGGCAGCCGGCGCTTGTTCAGCGGCGACCTGGGCTTTCTCTGCTTCACCTGCTTCGATGGCCGGTGCTTCGACAGGTGCCTCTACAGGCGCCTCGGCAACCACTACCGGCTCGACCGCAGGGGCCTGTTCGACTACCGGCTCAGGCGCAACTTCAACCACAGGCTCGGCACTGGCTTGGACCGCGGCGACCGGCTCGCTGAGCGGCTGCTCGACCACCGGTGCAATGGCGATTTCCTCGGCCTTGGCGACGGCTTCGACCTGCTCGGCCGGCTGAGCGACTTCGCTGTTGTCGGTGGTCGCGGCTTCGGCACTGGCGCGTTCAGCCTGCTGGTTGGCTTGCGCTTCGGCGCCGGCACTGATGTTGCTGCTGGCGACAGCGGCGGTGACGGCCAGGCCGGCAGCCAGTTCGGCACCCAGCTCGGTGGCCTGGTGCTGTTGCGGTTGCTCGTCGCTGCCTTCTTCCTCGCTGCCTTCGATCAGCTCGCCATTGGCGTTGCGCTGGCGCTCACGACGGTTGCTGCGGCGACGCTGGCCGCGGGAGCGGCGGCGCGGACGCTCGTCATCGGAACCTTCCTGCTCGTCCTGTTGCAGCTCCTCGTTCGGCAGTTGCTCATCGGCGAGCTCTGCAGCCTTCTCGGCAGCCTGCTCAGCTTCACGTGGCTGGCGCTCTTCGCGTGGCGGGCGAGGCTGACGTTCTTCGCGCGGTGCGCGTTCTTCGCGAGGTGCACGCTCTTCACGTGGAGCGCGTTCTTCGCGTGGGGCACGCTCTTCACGAGGCGCACGTTCTTCGCGAGGCGCACGTTCTTCGCGAGGCGCACGTTCTTCGCGTGGAGCACGCTCTTCACGTGGCTGGCGCTCTTCACGAGCGGCCGGTGCTGCATCCAGAGGCTCACGCAGTTCGCGGACGCGCTCTTCGCGGTTGCCGCGGCGGTCTTCGCGTGGCTGGCGAGGTGCGCGCTCTTCACGAGGTGCGCGCTCTTCACGAGGGGCACGTTCTTCACGAGGGGCGCGCTCTTCACGCGGCTGGCGCTCTTCACGCGGCGCACGCTCGGCGCGCTCTTCACGAGGTTTGCGCTCTTCGTCACGGCGGCCGTTGCGGTTGCGGCTCTGCTGGCGGCCGTTGCGACGCTCCTCGTTACGCTGAGTGCGCTCGGTGGCAGGCTTCTCGGCGGCGACCACCGGGGCGGCGGCAGGCTCTTCCTTGCCGGCGAACAGGCTGACCAGCGACTTCACCAGGCCTTTGAACAGGCTTGGCTCCGGTACGCTGGGTGCCGGGGCTGCCGGTGCGGCAGGCTGCTGTTCTTCGACAGCGCTCGGTACCGGAGCGTTGGCGCGGGCCGGTGCAGTCTTGACCGCTGCTTCCTGGCGCACCAGGGTGCGCGTGGCGGTCGGCTGCGGCGCTTCTTCGGTTTCGGTGGCGGCGATTTCGTAGCTGGACTGGTTGTTCAGCACTTCCGGGTTGTCGTCGCGCAGGCGCTGGACTTCGAAGTGCGGGGTTTCCAGGTGGTCGTTCGGCAGAATGATGATGCGGGCACGGGTGCGCAGTTCGATCTTGGTGATCGAGTTGCGCTTCTCGTTGAGCAGGAAGGCGGCCACCGGAATCGGTACCTGGGCGCGTACTTCGGCAGTACGGTCCTTCAGGGCTTCTTCTTCGATCAGGCGCAGGATGGCCAGGGACAGCGACTCGACATCACGGATGATGCCGGTGCCGGAGCAGCGCGGGCAGACGATGCCGCTGCTTTCGCCCAGCGACGGGCGCAGGCGCTGACGGGACATTTCCAGCAGGCCGAAGCGCGAGATGCGGCCGACCTGCACGCGGGCGCGGTCTGCCTCGAGGGCTTCGCGTACACGCTCTTCGACGGCGCGCTGGTTTTTCGCCGGCGTCATGTCGATGAAGTCGATGACGATCAGGCCGCCGATGTCACGCAGGCGCAGCTGGCGGGCGATTTCCTCGGCCGCTTCCAGGTTGGTCTGCAGGGCGGTTTCCTCGATGTCGCTGCCCTTGGTGGCGCGCGCCGAGTTGATGTCGATGGAAACCAGGGCCTCGGTCGGGTCGATCACGATCGAGCCGCCCGATGGCAGGTCGACGACGCGCTGGAAGGCGGTTTCGATCTGGCTTTCGATCTGGAAGCGGTTGAACAGCGGCACGCTGTCTTCGTACAGCTTGACCTTGCTGGCGTACTGCGGCATCACCTGGCGGATGAAGGTCAGGGCTTCTTCCTGGGCATCGATGCTGTCGATCAGCACTTCGCCGATGTCCTGGCGCAGGTAGTCGCGGATGGCGCGGATGATGACGTTGCTTTCCTGGTAGATCAGGAAGGGTGCAGCGCGATCCAGGGATGCTTCCTTGATGGCGGTCCACAGCTGCAGCAGGTAATCGAGGTCCCACTGCATTTCTTCGCTGCTGCGGCCAAGGCCAGCGGTGCGCACGATCAGGCCCATGTCGCCTGGCACGGTCAGGCCGTTGAGGGCTTCACGCAGTTCGTTGCGCTCTTCGCCTTCGATGCGGCGGGAGATGCCGCCAGCGCGTGGGTTGTTGGGCATCAGCACCAGGTAGCGACCTGCCAGACTGATGAAGGTGGTCAGGGCGGCGCCTTTGTTGCCGCGCTCTTCCTTCTCGACCTGGACGATGACTTCCTGGCCTTCGCTCAGGACATCCTTGATGTTGACGCGGCCTTCAGGGGCTTTCTTGAAGTACTCGCGGGAGATTTCCTTCAGCGGCAGGAAGCCGTGACGTTCGGAGCCGAAGTCGACGAAGGCGGCTTCGAGGCTGGGCTCGATCCGGGTGATCTTGCCTTTGTAGATGTTGGCCTTTTTCTGCTCACGCGCGCCGGACTCGATGTCCAGGTCGTAGAGACGTTGGCCGTCCACCAGGGCTACACGCAACTCTTCGGGTTGAGTTGCGTTAATCAGCATTCTTTTCATGTTGTACCGTCGGTTTCCGGGCTGCCGGAAACGGCGTTCGGCACACACGACTTCTCATGGTCGGTGCCAAGGTGCGCAAAGGGTGGCCGGGCCACCCCCGTGTCGAGCGACGTTCGGCACCAGCCGGTTTCCCAGCCTGCCGTTGTCGCGACGACGCGTCCTGTTTGCTGCGGTGCCAAGAGGCCCCTGCGGTATCTGCAGAGATATCCGAATCGATATCCGAATCAACCCAGCAGGCCTCGTGCACTCAGTCAGGAGGAGGAATCAACCGTCAGCCGTGGACGCCCATGGGGCATCTGTTCAGGACCTTATCCGCTCGCCGGCCATTCACTGGGCCGGTGGCCGGACGCGGTGCTACACGGTCTGAGGGCTGTGCATCTCCACCCTGCACGTATCCCTGATAATTCGGGTGCTGCCGCGCGCTGAATCCGCAACGGGTTGCATTTTTCGCCAGCGCAGTTTCCGCGCTGACGCCATTCATGTCCAAGGCAGGTATTTCCGAAGCATTCGCCGTGCGTTGCGTGCAAGCGTCGGGCGGGCAGAGGTGCAGCGAAAAGAAGCGGGTAAGCAGGTGAAACACCGCACTTGTCGTTTTTTTTCGGTCTTCTCTACACAGCGCTGGTGGCGATTCCAGGCAATTCGGTAAACTGGCGAAAACCCCGTAGGACGGCCTCGCGTCCTGCAGAATTGCGTTGGTCAGGGACCGGCCAAGGGCCTGGTTCCGCTGGCCTGCCGCTTTTGGCGGCGTTCGCGACTATAGCAGTAATGATTAAGTGCTTCAATTCCATAAAAAATTGTTATGATCCCTTGATGACGACCAATACCCCTCCGACTTCCGGCGTTCAGCTGATCGAAGTCGCGCCGGAGCTTGCCGGCCAACGCATCGACAATTTCCTCATCACGGCGCTCAAGGGTGTACCCAGAACGCTGGTCTACCGCATCCTGCGCAAAGGCGAGGTTCGGGTCAACAAGGGCCGTGTCAAGCCTGAGTACAAGATCCAGGCGGGTGACATCGTCCGTGTGCCCCCTGTGCGCCTCCCCGAGCGTGACGAGCCGGCCCCGGTTGCCCAGGGGCTGCTGCAGCGCCTGGAAGCTGCCATCGTCTACGAGGACAAGGCGCTGATCGTGATGAACAAGCCGGCCGGTATCGCCGTGCATGGCGGCAGTGGCCTGAGCTTCGGTGTGATCGAGGCGCTGCGCCAGTTGCGCCCCGATGCCAAGGAGCTGGAGCTGGTGCACCGCCTGGACCGCGACACCTCGGGCCTGCTGATGATTGCCAAGAAGCGCAGCATGCTGCGCCACCTGCATGCCGCGCTGCGTGGCGATGGGGTCGACAAGCGCTACATGGCGCTGGTGCGTGGCCACTGGCCTACCTCGAAGAAGCAGGTCAATGCTCCGTTGCTCAAGAGCAACCTGCGTTCGGGCGAGCGTATGGTCGAGGTGAACGAGGAGGGCAAGGAGGCGCTCACCCTGTTCCGTGTGCTTCGCCGTTTCGGCGAGTTCGCCACCATTGTCGAGGCGCGCCCCATCACGGGGCGTACCCATCAGATTCGCGTACATACTCTGCACGCTGGCCACATGATCGCTGGTGACAGCAAGTACGGCGACGAGGATTTCAGCCGCGAAATTCGTGACTTGGGAGGCAAGCGCCTGTTCCTGCACGCCTATGCGCTCACGGTGCCGCTGCCTGATGGTGGTGAGCTCAAGCTCGAAGCGCCTGTGGACGAAGTCTGGGCGAAAACCGTGGAGCGTCTGGGGGCGTCCTGATTCATGAAAAAGTCTTACGAGTTGCTGATCTTCGACTGGGACGGCACCTTGGCCGACTCGATCGGGCGGATCGTCGAGGCGATGAATGCCGCCGCCGAGCGCGCCGGTGAGGCGCCAAGCCCGGAGGAGGCGGTCAAGGGCATCATCGGCCTGGCGCTTGGTGAAGCCATTTCAACCCTCTATCCGCACCTCGATCCTGTGCAGGTCGAAACCTTCCGTCAGCACTATGCCGACATCTATACGGCGCTTGATCAGCAGCCTTCTCCGTTGTTCGAGGGGGTGGTCGAGTCGCTGGATGCCTTCCGGGTCGAGGGTTATCGCCTGGCTGTGGCGACCGGCAAGGCGCGTCGTGGTCTGGACCGGGTGCTCAAGGCCAATGGCTGGGAGCGGTTTTTCGACATCACCCGCGCCGCTGATGAGACCCGTGGCAAGCCGCACCCGCTGATGCTCGAGGAAATTCTAGGGCATTGCGGTGTCGAACCTGGGCGGGCGCTGATGGTCGGAGATTCGGCATTCGATCTGCTGATGGCCAATAACGCCGGTATGCATTCTGTGGCCGTGGGCTATGGTGCCATGTCGCTGCAGGCGTTGGCCGAGTTCGGTCCGCAAGTGTGCATCGATCACTTTTCCCAGCTGCGCGAGTGGCTGGCAGGTTCTGCGCAAATCCAATTCCAAGGTAGGTGAGCATGGTTGACGAGTGGAAAGCACCCGGTTCCGAGACTGAAGAAGAGCGCCTGGCGCGCGAAGACCGTCAAGAGGATGAGCGTGTAGAGCGCAAAAGCTGGAAGCTGCTGGAGAAGACCCTGCTGGCCGGTGTCCAGGAGCAGCGCAGGGCGCGTCGCTGGGGGATCTTCTTCAAGCTGCTGACCTTCGTCTACCTCTTCGGCGTATTGGCCCTGTTCCTGCCTTGGACGGATATGGACAAGGCCGCTTCGCGCAGCACCAGCCATACCGCATTGGTGGAAGTGCGCGGGGTGATCGCCGATCAGGAAGCTGCCAGTGCCGACAATCTGGTCAAGAGCCTGCGCGAGGCGTTCAAGGATCCAAAGACCAAGGCCGTGGTCATGCGTATCAATAGCCCCGGAGGCAGCCCGGTGCAGGCAGGTTATGTCTATGACGAGATTCGCCGGCTGCGCGGTGAGTATCCGGACATCAAGCTGTACGCGGTAATCGCTGACCTGGGTGCGTCGGGTGCCTATTACATTGCCAGTGCGGCGGACGAGATCTATGCCGACAAGGCTAGCCTGGTGGGGTCCATTGGTGTGACGGCGGCCGGGTATGGCTTTGTGGGGTCGATGGAGAAGCTTGGTGTGGAACGGCGCACGTATACCGCCGGTGAGCACAAGGCCTTCCTGGATCCGTTCTCGCCGGAGAAGCCTGAAGAGCGGGCGTTCTGGCAGGGCGTGCTGAATACCACCCATCAGCAGTTCATTGCCATGGTCAAGCAGGGCAGGGGTGATCGCCTGAAAGACAAGGAGCACCCTGAGCTGTTCAGTGGCCTGGTGTGGTCGGGTGAGCAGGCCAAGGCGCTGGGGCTTGTCGATGGCCTGGGCAGTGCGAGCTATGTGGCGCGTGAGATCGTGGGGGAGAAGGAGCTGGTCGACTTCACGGTCGAGGAGTCACCGTTCGATCGCTTCTCCAAGCGCATTGGTGCCAGCGTGGCGGAGAAGTTGGCCATGTACATGGGCTTCCAGGGGCCTGCCTTGCGCTGAGTGCTTGCCTGGCCCCATCGCCGGCAATTGCTGCATAAGGCTTGCGGGTGATGGGGCGCAAGACCGCCTCTGGTGGTCTCAGGGCACTGTCACGCCTTCCGTGCTCAGCATATCCACCAGCCGGATCAACGGCAGCCCGATCAGGCTGGTGGCATCGCACCCGTGGGTGCTCTTGAACAAGCTCACACCCAGCCCCTCGGCCTTGAAGCTGCCTGCGCAATCGAGCGGCTGCTCGGCCGTCACGTAGCGCTCCACGCGCTCCCGGTCCAGTTCCCGCATCGTTACGGTAAACGGCACGCAATCGACCTGGCATTGCCCTGTGGCGGTGTTCAGCAGTGCCACCCCGGTCAGGAAGGTGACGTGCTGTCCGCTGGCCTCCAGCAATTGCTCGCAGGCGCGCTCGAAACTGTGCGGCTTGCCCAGGATCTGCTCGCCCAGTACCGCGACCTGGTCGGAGCCGATGATCAGGTGCTGCGGGTGGCTGCCGGCCAGTGCCTCGGCCTTCTGCCTGGCCAGGCGTCGCACCAGCTCTGTGGCGGGCTCGTCAGCGAGCCGCCGCTCGTCAAGGTCGGGGCTTGCCCAGGTGAAGGGCAGGCGCAGGCGCGCGAGCAGTTCGCGCCGGTAAGGGGAGCTGGAAGCCAGCAACAAAGGCAGCATGGTAGACTCCTGATCAGTTGATCCCGATTCTAACATGCAACATACCGCCGAATTTCCTTTGACAGGTGCAGGGGGCATCCCTAGAATGCTGCGCCTATGTTGAATGACCCGATTCCACCTCACGTTGACCCGCGCAAATTAGCCGATCGTGGCGTAACCCTTAACGGTTCGCTGCAACTCGCTGATTTGGAAAGACTCTGCGACCCGCTTTCCGACAATGTCGGTACGGTGCAGGCGAAGTTCGATTTTGAACGAGATGAACAGCACGTGGTGGTTATCCACAGCGAGCTGGATGTCGAAGTCAAAATGGTTTGCCAGCGTTGTCTTGAGCTGGTCACCCTGCCGATTCACAGCGAATGCACTTACGCTGTGGTGAAGGAGGGTGCGAATACCCAGTCGTTGCCGAAAGGCTATGACGTGCTGGAACTGGGCGAAGATCCTTTGGATCTGCAGGCCTTGATCGAGGAGGAGCTTCTGCTCGCCTTGCCCATCGTGCCTGCTCATCATCCGGAAGAATGCCAGCAGCCGGCGGGCGCAGACGAGCCCGAATCGAGCAAGGACGAGGTATCGCGGTCCAACCCGTTCAGTGTTTTGGCGCAGTTAAAGCGTGACCCAAACGTTTAGGAGTTAATCAATTATGGCTGTTCAGCAGAACAAAAAATCCCGCTCTGCCCGTGACATGCGCCGTTCGCACGACGCTCTGTCGGAAAACGCGCTGTCGGTAGAAAAGACCACCGGTGAAGTACACCTGCGTCACCACGTATCGCCAGAAGGCGTATACCGTGGTCGTAAAGTGATCGACAAGGGCGCTGACGAGTAATCCTTGTCTGCTCAGATCATCGCGATCGACGCAATGGGCGGGGACTTCGGTCCCCGCAGCATTGTCCAGGCTAGCATAGCCTGCCTTTCGGCTACCCCCTCGCTGCACCTGACCCTCGTCGGTCAACCATCCCTCCTAGAAGATCTTGTCAGTGGCCTTGCGGCTGCGGATCGTGCGCGCCTGCAGATTGTCGCTGCCAGTGAGGTGATCGGTATGGACGAGCGGCCATCCCAGGCGCTGCGCGGCAAGCCGGACTCGTCGATGCGCATCGCCCTTGAACTGGTGCGTGATGGCAAGGCCCAGGCCTGCGTCAGTGCCGGCAATACCGGCGCGCTGATGGCGTTGTCGCGCTTGGTGCTCAAGACGCTGCCGGGTATCGATCGGCCTGCCATGGTCGCGGCTATCCCGACTCAGGCGGGGTACTGCCAGTTGCTCGACCTGGGTGCCAATGTCGACTGCAGTGCCGAAAACCTCTACCAGTTCGCTGTAATGGGCTCGGTGGCCGCACAGGCCTTGGGTGTCCAGCGCCCGCGGGTGGCACTGTTGAATATCGGCACCGAGGACATCAAGGGCAATCAGCAGGTCAAGCTGGCTGCCACGCTGTTGCAGAACGCTCGCGGCCTCAATTATGTCGGCTTCGTCGAGGGTGATGGCCTTTATCGGGGGGAGGCGGACGTGGTGGTGTGCGACGGCTTTGTCGGCAATATCCTGCTCAAGTCCAGCGAGGGCCTGGCGACGATGATCGCTGCGCGCATCGAAAAACTGTTCAAGGGTGGCCCGTTGTCACGTGTTGCCGGGGCCGTCGCGATGCCGCTGCTCAAGCGTCTGCAGGCCGACCTGGCGCCGGCGCGGCATAATGGGGCAAGTTTTCTGGGGCTGCAGGGTATCGTCATCAAGAGCCATGGCTCGGCCGGCGTGCAGGGCTTTCAAAGCGCCATCCAGCGTGCGCTGATCGAGATCCAGGAAAACCTCCCGCAGCGCTTGCACGGGCGCCTTGAAGACCTGTTGCCTTAGGCATTTCGCCGATGAAGTGCTTAAATGTGACCGCTTGGTCCGCGTTTCCATCCAAGTTTTCAGTTTCCGCGTCTAGTCTTTGGCTCGGCGCACCCTATCCGACGACAAGATCATAAGGGCTTGTTCAATGTCTGCATCCCTCGCATTCGTCTTCCCCGGTCAAGGTTCCCAGTCGCTGGGCATGCTCAAAGAACTGGGCGCTGAAAAGCCGGTGATCGTTGAGACCTTCAAGGAAGCCTCCGAGGCTCTGGGTTACGACCTGTGGGAGCTGGTCCAGGAAGGCCCGGAAGAGCAACTCAATCAAACCGACAAGACCCAACCGGCCATTCTCACTGCCTCCATCGCCCTGTGGCGCCTGTGGCTGGAGGAGGGTGGCGCGCAGCCGGCCTTCGTGTCGGGCCACAGCCTGGGCGAGTACAGCGCTCTGGTCGCTGCTGGCAGCCTGTCGCTCAAAGACGCCGTCAAGCTGGTCAAGCGCCGTGGCGAACTGATGCAGGAAGCCGTGCCGGCCGGTCATGGCGCCATGGCCGCCATCCTCGGCCTGGGCGACGATGATGTGAAGGCCATTTGCGCCGAAGCGGCCGAAGATGAAGTGGTCAGCGCAGTCAACTTCAACTCGCCGGGCCAGGTGGTCATCGCCGGCAACGTCGCGGCGGTCAATCGTGCCATCGAGCTGTGCAAGGCCAAGGGCGCCAAGCGCGCCTTGCCGCTGCCGGTCAGCGTGCCGTCGCACTGCGCCCTGATGAAGCCGGCTGCCGATCGTTTCGCCGAGCACGTCAATGCCGTCGAATGGAAGGCGCCGCAGATTCCGGTAGTGCAGAACGTTACTGCCGCCGTCGCCGCCGACCTCGACACCCTCAAGCAGGATCTGCTGGCGCAGCTGTATCAGCCGGTTCGCTGGGTTGAATGCGTGCAGACCCTCGCCGCGAACGGCGCGGTCAACCTGGTCGAATGTGGCCCGGGCAAGGTGCTGGCCGGCCTGAACAAGCGTTGCGCCGACGGTGTGACCACCTACAACCTCAACACCCCCGACGCCGTCGCCGCCACCCGTGCGGCGCTGGCCTGAATTTGGAGAAGCTTGCATGAGCCTGCAAGGTAAAGTTGCACTGGTTACCGGCGCCAGCCGGGGTATCGGCCAGGCCATCGCCCTCGAGCTGGGCCGCCAGGGCGCTACCGTGATCGGTACCGCCACCTCGGCTTCCGGTGCCGAGCGCATCGCTGCCACCCTGAAAGAGCACGGTATCACCGGTACCGGCATGGAGCTGAACGTCACCAGCGCCGAGTCGGTGGAGGCGGTACTGGGTGCCATCGGCGAGCAGTTCGGTGCCCCGGCCATTCTGGTCAACAACGCTGGCATCACCCGCGACAACCTCATGCTGCGCATGAAGGACGACGAGTGGTTCGACGTGATCGACACCAACCTGAACAGCCTCTACCGTTTGTCCAAGGGCGTGCTGCGTGGCATGACCAAGGCGCGTTGGGGTCGTATCATCAGCATCGGCTCGGTCGTCGGTGCCATGGGTAACGCTGGCCAGGCCAACTATGCGGCCGCCAAGGCCGGCCTGGAAGGCTTCAGCCGCGCCCTGGCGCGTGAAGTCGGCTCGCGCGGCATCACCGTCAATTCGGTGACCCCAGGCTTCATCGATACCGACATGACCCGCGAATTGCCAGAAGCGCAGCGCGAAGCCCTGCAGACCCAGATTCCGCTGGGCCGCCTGGGTCAGGCCGAAGAAATCGCCAAGGTGGTTTCCTTCCTGGCATCCGACGGCGCAGCCTATGTCACCGGCGCTACCGTGCCGGTGAACGGCGGGATGTACATGTAACACTGCAACTCAATGTGACGGATTGCTTAAAAAAAGAGTCATACTCCCAGCCTAAAATCCGTTATAAAGCTGCAACCAGATTCCAGGCAGGGGGCAGGGTGACTGAAGCGAAGGTGCGTTCCGCTTGAAAAGCGAACGTCTTTCTATAAAATTGGTCACCGGCCAGCTGCCTGACATATATCCATTAGGAGTGAAAACTAGGTATGAGCACCATCGAAGAACGCGTCAAGAAAATCGTCGCCGAGCAACTGGGCGTCAAGGAAGAGGAAATCAAGAACGAATCTTCTTTCGTTGATGATCTGGGTGCCGACTCGCTTGACACCGTTGAGCTGGTGATGGCTCTGGAAGAGGAATTCGAGACCGAAATCCCTGACGAAGAAGCCGAGAAGATCACTACCGTTCAAGCTGCCATCGACTACGTCAACGCCCACCAGGCTTAAGACGCTGTAGTCGACGCTTCTTGTCGAGAAGAACCGCACTGCCTTTGCCGGCGTGCGGTTTTTTCTTTGCGAAGGTCCTGCAATGATCCGCGGGCTTCGAGAGCCTGTTGCCATTTCATTCCATTGCCTTGAATGCAATGGCAAGAGACTCTGTTATTAGAAAAGGAGAGTACTGTGTCGCGTAGACGCGTCGTGGTCACTGGTATGGGTATGCTGTCGCCACTGGGTACGGATGTACCGAGCACCTGGCAGGGCATTCTGGCTGGCCGCAGTGGCATCGGTCCGATCGAGCATACGGACCTTTCTGCCTACTCCACCCGTTTTGGCGGCTCGGTGAAGGGCTTTGAGGTCGAGCAGTACCTGTCGGCCAAGGAAGCTCGCAAGCTTGACTTGTTCATCCAGTACGGCCTGGCGGCCGGTTTCCAGGCGGTACGCAATGCCGGCCTGGAAGTCACCGACGCCAACCGCGAGCGCATTGGCGTGGCCATGGGCTCTGGGATCGGCGGCCTGACCAATATCGAAGAAACCAGCCGCACCTTGCACGATCAAGGCCCGCGCCGCATTTCGCCGTTCTTCGTGCCAGGCTCGATCATCAACATGATCTCCGGCTTCCTGTCGATCCATCTGGGGTTGCAGGGCCCCAATTATGCCATTGCCACTGCCTGCACCACTGGCACCCACTGCATCGGCATGGCTGCTCGCAACATCGCCTACGGTGAAGCCGACGTGATGATCGCCGGTGGCGCCGAAATGGCCGCTTGCGGCTTGGGCATGGGTGGCTTCGGTGCTTCTCGCGCACTGTCGACCCGCAACGATGAGCCGGCCCGTGCCAGCCGCCCGTGGGACAAGGGGCGTGACGGTTTTGTACTCTCCGACGGCGCCGGTGCGCTGGTGCTCGAAGAGCTGGAGCATGCCCAGGCCCGTGGTGCGACCATCTATGCCGAGCTGGTTGGTTTCGGCATGAGCGGCGACGCTTACCACATGACTTCGCCACCCGACAGTGGCGAAGGCGCTGCGCGCTGCATGGCCAACGCCTTGCGTGATGCTGGCATCCAGCCGGCTGAGGTCAGCTACATCAACGCCCACGGTACCTCGACTCCGGCTGGCGATATCGCTGAAGTCGCGGCGATCAAGCGCGTGTTTGGCGAGCACGCCTACAAGCTGGCTGTCAGCTCGACCAAGTCGATGACCGGTCACCTGCTGGGGGCTGCGGGCGCTGTAGAGGCGATCTTCAGCGTGCTGGCGATCAACAGCCAGATGGCACCGCCAACCATCAACCTCGATGAGCCGGACGAAGGCTGCGACCTCGACTTCGTGCCCCATCAGGCGCGCAGCATGCCGATCGACGTAGTGCTGTCCAACTCGTTCGGCTTTGGTGGCACCAACGGCTCGCTGGTGTTCCGCCGGTTCGCCGGCTGATGCACAGCTGGATCGACGGCCAGCCCGCGACTGCGGTCAACCTGCAGAACCGTGGCCTGGCGTACGGCGATGGTCTGTTCGAGACCATCGCCGTACGCAGTGGCCGCCCCAGCATGCTGGACGGTCACCTGGCGCGTCTGGCCCTGGGCTGCCAGCGCCTGGCAATCGATGCCGACCTGGCGTTGGTGCGCGATGAAATCCTGCGTTATGCCAGCCAGCTGGGTGACGGTGTCGCCAAGCTGATCCTCACCCGGGGCGACAGCCAGCGTGGCTATGCGCCGTTGGCAGGTGCCGCGCCGCGGCGCATCCTGCTGGGCAGCCCGCTGCCCGGCTACCCTGCCGAACATGCCGAACACGGTGTGCGTCTTTTCCCTTGCCAGACCCGGCTTGGGGAACAACCGTTGCTGGCAGGCCTCAAACACCTCAACCGCCTGGAGCAGGTGCTGGCCCGTGCCGAATGGCAGGACAGCGAACATGCCGAAGGCTTGATGTGTGATGGGCAAGGCAGGCTGGTCGAAGGTGTTTACAGCAATCTTTTCCTGGTGCGCGGCGGCGTGTTGCTTACTGCCGAGCTCAGCCGTTGCGGCGTGGCAGGGGTGATGCGCGGTGCGTTGCTGGAACAGGCGCAGGCACTGGCCATTCCGGTGCAGGTGCGTGACCTGCCGTTCGACGAGCTTGCGCTGGCCGATGAGGTATTCATCTGCAACAGCGTTTATGGGGTCTGGCCGGTGCGGGCTTTTGCTGCGCTGAACTGGTCGCCGGGCTCGCTCACCCGTAAACTGCAGGCCTTTGCCCGTACGTTACTGGATACCTGAATTCGTGAGACGCAAAATCCTGCTGCTGCTGGAAATGGGCTTGATCCTGGCCGGCCTGGCATTGGGCTGGTCTGCCTGGAAGGTCAACTCGGTGCTGGAGCAGCCCTTGCGCGTGACGCAGGAGCAACTGCTCGACGTGCCCAGTGGCACCAACCCCAATCGCATGTTCTACCGCATGGAGGGCGAGGGGTTGCTCGATGACGCCTTCTGGTTGCGCCTGTACTGGCGCTTCAACATGGCCGGCACACCCCTGAAAACCGGCGAATATCGCATCACGCCGGGCATGACCGTCGAAGCGTTGTTCGACGCCTGGCGCCGTGCCGATGTGGTGCAGTACAACCTGACCCTGGTGGAGGGTTGGACGTTCCGCCAGGTGCGTTCGGCGATCGCCAGGCACGAGAAGATCAAGCACACCCTCGATGGCCTTACCGACTCCGAAGTCATGGACAAGCTTGGCCACACCGGCGTGTTTCCGGAGGGCCGCTTCTTCCCTGATACCTACCGTTTCGTGCGGGGCATGAGTGACGTCGAGCTGCTGCAGCAGGCCTATATGCGGCTGGACGAAGTGCTGGCCAAAGAGTGGGCCGAGCGCGCCACCGACTTGCCTTATCGTGACCCGTACCAGGCGTTGATCATGGCCTCGTTGGTGGAGAAGGAAACCGGCATCCCCCAGGAGCGCGGGCAAATTGCCGGGGTGTTCGTTCGTCGCCTGCGGCTGGGGATGATGCTGCAGACAGACCCTACGGTCATCTACGGCATGGGCGAACGCTACAACGGCAGAATCACCCGCGCCGACCTGCGTGAGCCAACGCCTTACAACACCTATACCATCTCTGGCCTGCCGCCCACGCCAATCGCCATGGTCGGGCGAGAGGCGATCCACGCTGCGCTCCATCCAGCCGATGGCACCAGCCTGTACTTCGTCGCCCGGGGTGATGGCAGCCATGTGTTCTCCGATGACTTGGACGATCACAATTCTGCAGTGCGCGAGTATCAGCTCAAGCGCCGTGCGGATTACCGGTCAAGCCCCGCTCCCCAAGCGTCGCCAGAGTCTGGCGAACCCTCTGCCCAGGACCCGGCACCGGCCAGCGACCCCGCGCCGGCCGACGCGCCTGCGGCTGACGAACAACATTAAGGACTGCCTGTGAGCGGCTTGTTTATTACCCTGGAAGGCCCCGAAGGCGCGGGCAAAAGTACCAACCGTGATTACCTGGCAGCACGCCTGCGAGAGCAGGGGCTGGATGTGGTGCTTACCCGCGAGCCTGGCGGTACTCCGCTGGCTGAAAAGGTCCGCGAACTGCTGTTGGCACCGAGTGATGAAGTGATGGCTGCCGACACCGAGCTGTTGTTGGTGTTCGCCGCGCGCGCTCAGCATCTGGCGCAGGTGATCCGCCCGGCGCTGGAGCGTGGGGCCGTGGTGCTATGTGATCGTTTCACGGACGCTACCTACGCCTACCAAGGCGGTGGCCGCGGCCTTTCGGTAGAGCGGATCGCCGTGCTCGAGCAGTTCGTTCAAGGCGAGCTGCGCCCCGACCTGACGCTGGTTTTCGACCTGCCGGTGGAAGTAGGGTTGGCCCGTGCTGCCGCCCGTGGGCGGCTGGATCGTTTCGAGCAGGAGGGCCAGGCCTTCTTCGAGGCCGTGCGCCAGGCTTACCTGCAGCGCGCCCGGCGCGAGCCGCAGCGCTACGACCTGCTGGACGCGGCGCAGCCGCTGGAAGCCGTGCAGCGCGCCATTGACGCGCTGTTGCCGGGCATCCTGGAGCGTTGCCGTGGCTGAAGCCTACCCTTGGCAGCAGGCGCTGTGGCAGCAGTTGGCGGGGCGTGCGCAGCATGCCCACGCCTACCTGCTGCACGGGCCGCAGGGTATCGGCAAGCGCGCCTTGGCCGAGCGCCTGATGGCCCGCTTGTTGTGCCAGCAGCCACAGGGGCTTGATGCCTGCGGGCAGTGCAAGTCCTGCTTGCTGCTCAAAGCGGGCAGCCATCCGGACAACTTTGTGCTGGAGCCTGAAGAGGCTGACAAGCCGATCAAGGTCGATCAGGTGCGCGAACTGGTGTCGTTCGTCGTGCAGACGGCGCAGTTGGGCGGGCGCAAGGTCATCCTGATCGAGCCGGTCGAGGCGATGAACGTCAATGCGTCCAACGCCCTGCTCAAAAGCCTGGAAGAGCCTTCCGGCGACACCGTGCTGCTGCTGGTCAGCCACCAGCCCAGCCGCCTGTTGCCGACCATCAAGAGCCGCTGCCAGCAGGTCAGCTGCCCGCAGCCTAGCCTTGCCCAGAGCCAGGCCTGGCTGGCCACCGCGCTGGCCGGCAGTGACGAGGCCGAGCGTGACGAGCTGCTGACCCTTGCTGCCGGCTCGCCGTTGATGGCGGTGAACCTGCAGGCCCAAGGTGTGCGCGAGCAACGTACGCTGGTGACCGATGGGGTGAAAAAGCTGCTCAAGCAGCAGCAATCACCCAGTCAGCTGGCCGAGGCGTGGAGTGGTGTGCCCTTGTTGCTGCTGTTCGACTGGTTCTTCGACTGGTCGCACCTGATCCTGCGTTATCAATTGACCCAGGACGAGGAGGGGCTAGGCTTGGCCGATATGCGCAAGGTGGTGCAATACCTTGCGCAGAAGAGCCGGCAGGCCAAGGTGCTCGAGGTGCAGGCGTGGATTCTCGAGCAGCGCCAGAAGGTGCTGGGCAAGGCCAACCTCAACCGCGTGCTGCTGCTGGAAGCCTTGTTGGCCCATTGGGTGCAGTTGCCCGGCTCCCGCTGATTTTTCATTTTTCATGTGTGACGTCTCCCATGCTCGTAGATTCTCATTGCCACCTCGACCGTCTTGACCTCAGTGCCCATCAGGGCTCCCTCGATGCCGCCCTGCAGGCGGCCCGCGAGCGCGGGGTCGGGCATTTTCTGTGTATCGGTGTCAGCGCCGAAAATGCCGGGGCAGTGAAGGCGCTGAGCGAGCAGTACGCCGATGTCGACTGCTCGGTGGGCGTGCACCCGCTTGACCTGGCCCCCGGCGAGACCCCAGCGCTGGAATGGCTCCTGCGCGAACTGGCGCACCCGCATGTCGTCGCGATCGGTGAAACCGGGTTGGACTACCACTACGAGCCGGAGGCGGCCGAGCTGCAGCAGGCGTCGTTCCGCCTGCACCTGGAGGCGTCGCGCCAGACCGGCAAGCCGGTGATCGTGCATACGCGAGCAGCCAAAGCCGACACCTTGGCGCTGCTGCGTGAGGCCAGCCTGCCGCAGGCCGGCGTGCTGCATTGCTTCACCGAGGACTGGGAAATGGCCAAGGCGGCCCTGGACCTGGGCTACTACATTTCGCTGTCCGGTATTGTCACCTTCCGCAATGCCGATGCCTTGCGCGAGGTCGCGCGACAGGTGCCGGTCGATCGCTTGCTGGTGGAGACCGACTCGCCGTACCTGGCTCCGATTCCTTACCGTGGCAAGCCTAACCTGCCGCAGTATGTGCGTGAGGTGGCCGAGTACGTGGCTTCCTTGCGCGGCGTCAGCTATGAGCAGTTGGCCGGGCAGACTACCGACAACTTCAAGCGGTTGTTCCCTTTGGCCCGGGTGGCCTGAGCCGGGCGCTGACTTTCAAGGGCGCTGCAAATCTGCCCGTGGCCCCAGCTGCGCCATTGAGGCAAAAAAAACCCGGGTTCTGGGGGAGGAATCCGGGTTAAGACCATTAGGAGTAAAACAAAGGTACGCGGTCCGTGAGCACCTTTATCGACGCGCCACTGGGGGGGATGCGCCGCGCCAACACTTCAAGTATTGGTCAGGTTTGGCGCAGTGCCAGTGCCAATTGTTCGTTTTTTAAACAGATTTGGAATACGCGCGGGCCCGCTTCCTTCCTCAGCGCATGGCCAGGCGCCGTACTTGCTGCACAGCTTCGTCGATAAGCTGCTCACTGGTATAGAAGTGCGGCGAAAAGCGCACACCTGGGCCTCGTAGAGCACAGATCGTCCGCTCTGCGGTCAGGCTGCGGTGAATGTCTGCGCTGTTCTGGCCGCAAATACTGAATGTGACGATTCCACCCCGTCGCGCCGGGCTATCCGGGCTGTGCAACTGGACCCCGGAAATACCCGCCAGCCCTTGGTGCAACTGCTCGACACGTTGCTGCAATTGCCGGGCAACTTCGTCCATGCCGACTTCCTCGAGCAGCGACAGGCTGGCCTCCAGCGCGCAGGCGCCGAGCATGTTCGGGCTGCCGCATTCGAACCGCCGTGCGCTGCGGGCGGGCTGCCACTGGCGGCGTTCGAAGTCACCCATATTATCCAGCATGTGCCAGCCATAGGCGTTGAGCCTTAGCTGCGGGCGCAGCGCGGCCCTGCAGTAAAATACCCCCAGGCCTTCAGGGCCCAGCATCCATTTGTGCCCGTCAGCCATGGCGAAATCACACTCATAGCGCTGCACGTCGAAAGGCAGGGCGCCAATTTGCTGAATGGCATCGACGCAGAACAGTACCTTGCGTGCCCGGCACCCCTGGCCCAGGCGCGTCAGGTCCAGGCGCAGGCCGCTGCCGAACTGCACGGCGCTGACCGCCAGCAGGCGTGTGCGCCGGTTGCAGGCCGCCAGTAGCGAAGCCTCCGGATCGGCCCCGGCGAGGCTTGCCTGAACCACCTCGACGCCGCGATCGGTCAGCGCCTCCCAGACAACCCGGTTGGAGGGGAACTCCTCGTCGCTGATCACCACCTGGTCGCCGGGCTGCCAGTCCAGGCCGAAAGCTACCAGTGACAGCGCCTCGGAAGTGTTCTTGACCAGCGCGATATCGCCGCGTGAGGGTGCGTTGAGCAGGCGCGCGAGCCGCTCACGCAGGCGTCGCTCGGTGGCCAACCATGCCGGGTAGTCACTGGCGCCCAGGTTCACGTTTTCCCGCGCAAAGCGCGCCACGGCTTCGCTGGCCCTGCGTGGCCAGGGGGCGATGGCCGCGTGGTTCAGGTAGCGCAGCCCCGGAGCCTGGTCAAACTCATCGTGAAACATAGACATGGTTGGATGATCCGTGCAATTTGCTGCAAGTTAGGCATAATAAACCGCTTCAATGTCATCCAGTCCTTCCCATGCAGAAAGAACCTCGTAAGGTCCGTGAGTTTCGCCGTCGCGAACAGGAAATCCTCGATACTGCGCTCAAGCTGTTTCTCGAACAGGGTGAAGACAGTGTCACCGTCGAGATGATCGCTGACGCTGTAGGTATCGGCAAAGGTACGATCTACAAGCACTTCAAGTCCAAGGCGGAGATCTACCTGCGCCTGATGCTCGACTACGAGCGTGACCTGAATGCGCTGTTGCATTCGGCCGATGTCGATCGCGACAAGGAGGCGCTGTCGCGCGCCTATTTCGAGTTCCGCATGCGCGACCCGCAGCGTTACCGGTTGTTCGATCGCCTGGAAGAAAAGGTGGTCAAGGGCAACCAGGTGCCGGAGATGGTCGAGGAGCTGCACAGCATCCGTGCCTCCAACTTCGACCGGCTGACCCAGCTGATCAAGGGCCGCATCAGCGAAGGCAAGCTCGAAGACGTGCCGCCATACTTCCATTACTGCGCCGCCTGGGCCTTGGTGCACGGTGCCGTGGCGCTCTACCACTCGCCATTCTGGAGCAATGTGCTCGAGGACCAGGAAGGTTTCTTCCAGTTCCTCATGGACATCGGCGTGCGCATGGGCAACAAGCGCAAGCGTGACCCGGAACCCGCGAACTGAAGCGCTCCGTCCCGCTCGGTTGAATCCGGTGTGGAACGGGGGCTTGCAAAAACCTGAATTTTGAGTCAGGTTTTGCCGGCCCCGTTTCATCCATGCCGGAGTCATTCATGATTGTCGATCGTCAAGGCAGGCGTTTTCGCAACCTGCGCGTCAGCCTGACGGCTGCCTGCAACTATGCCTGCAGCTACTGCGTGCCCAACGGCAAACGCCTGGTTGCGGCGCAGGATGAGCTGTCCGCCGAGGCGCTGGCCCGCGGGGTGGCCTATCTGATCGAGGCAGCCGGTATAGAGCGCCTGCGTATTACCGGCGGTGAGCCACTGGTCAGCCCCAGGCTGGATGCTTTTTTGGCTGCAGTGGCCAAGCTCGAGCTCCAGGACATCACCCTGACTACCAATGGTCAGTTGCTCGGGCGCAAGTTGCCGCAGTTGCAGGCGGCCGGCATCCGTCGTCTAAATGTGTCCCTCGATACGCTCGACCCCCAGGCATTTCGGCGCATCGCCCGTGGTGGCGACCTGGCCAGCGTTCTCGCGGGCATGCAGCAGGCCAGTGCCAGGGGCATGCAGATCAAGGTCAACATGGTACCCATGCGTGGGCAGAACCTGGACCAGGTTGTACCCATGCTCGACTACTGCCTGGCCCGAGGTTTCGAACTGCGTTTCATCGAACTGATGCGCATGGGCCATCTGGCCCGTGATCACAACGCATTCCTGCAGCAGTTCGTGGGGCTGGACCAACTGCTGGATCTGATTGGCCACGCGCATGCTTTTGAGAGGGCCGATGCGCCGCTGGATGCCACTGCGCTGCGTTACCAGGTGCCGGGCAAGGGCCATTTCGGTGTGATCGCCAACGAGAGCGTACCGTTCTGCCGGAGCTGCTCGCGCCTGCGCCTGTCATCTACCGGCTGGCTGCACGGGTGCCTGTCGTCGAGCAACCGTCACTTTGTCGGCGATCTGCTGGAGCAGCCCCGTCATCAGGCGCTCCCAGCCCTGCAGCGGTTGCTGGTCAAGGCGTTGGCCGACAAACAGGCGCTGGCGTTTTCCGGTGACGTGATGGTGATGAAGGTGATTGGCGGCTGATCTGGCGCAAAAGCTGCATCCGCCGGCTATTCGCCGGTTTTTCGTCGCCGGTCACTGGAGGAAAGATGCGTAGCCTGGTCTTGCTGCTGGCGCTTATGGCGCTGGGCGGCTGCATGAATGTCAGCGATATGGGCGAGGGCGTCCGTTACCACATGAGCGATGCCGGCCTGCTGGATCACAGCGACACACGCCGCACGCTGTCGATTCGCCTGCAGCCCGATTCGTTCATCTTCATCGGCCAGGGCGCCTTCATGCCGCCAAGCAAAGGGCCAGTACCGAAGCAGAACGTGGTTGCCGAGGAGGCCTTCAAGAGCTTCGTCGAGTATTTCCCGCTGGTACGGCGCGCCCAGGGCCCGCTGGGCCTCGAAGAGGCCATCGCCGAGGCCCGGTCGGTCGGCGCCGACTATGTGCTGTATACCCGTTTTGCCCGCACCGACGACCGTATCGGCAATGGCGATGAGTGGTACGACGAGCAGGCTGTCGACCGCCTGGGCTGGGACACCGGTGTGGTGCAGATGATGCTGATCGAAACCAGTACCCGCTACCTCATCGACACTGCGCGAATCAAAAGCCGTGGCGGTTTGTTGACGTTCCACGACAATGCTCCGCAGGATTTGCTCGCAGCGCCGATGCGCGAGTACGCTCGTAGCCTTCTGGGCATGAGTGAGTGAGGGCAGGGTGATGACAGATTCCGGCAAGGCCAATGATCTTCTGGCGCAGTTACCCAAGCACAAGGGCCTGCCGCCGGTGCATCTGTGGAATCCGGACTTCTGTGGCGATATCGATATGCGTATTGCCCGTGATGGTACCTGGTACTACCTGGGTACGCCGATCGGGCGCAAGCCGATGGTGCGCTTGTTTTCTACCATCATCCGCCGGGATGGCGACGACTACTTCCTGGTCACGCCGGTAGAGAAAGTGGGTATTCGGGTCGACGATGCGCCGTTCGTTGCCGTTGCGCTGGATGTGCGGGGCACGGGCGAGCAGCAGGTGCTGAGTTTTACCAGCAACGTCGAGGATCAGGTAGAGGCCGGGCCGCGCAATCCGCTGCGGGTAGAGGTTGACCCTGTCACTCAGGAGCCTTCGCCTTATGTGCTGATGCGCAACAATCTAGAGGCGTTGATCCATCGCAATGTGTTCTACCAGTTGGTCGAGCTGGCGGTGCCTCGTGAGATCGATGGCGAGCAATGGCTGGGCGTCTGGAGCCATGGGCAGTTCTATCCCATCGGGCGCAACTGCTGAATACCTCGGCGTAGCAATAAAAAAACCTCCAGTGCTTGCGCATCTGGAGGTTTTTAGTATTTGGCTCCGCGACCTGGACTCGAACCAGGGACCCAATGATTAACAGTCATTTGCTCTACCGACTGAGCTATCGCGGAATCTGCGCATATCTTACCGATTGCCAGGGGCAAGTCAACCCGCCCCCAGCGAATCAGCCAGCCAAATCAAGCAGTTACAGCACTTCTACGATAGCCTTGGTGACCACGTGGATGTTGCTCTGGTTGAGTGCGGCCACGGCGATGCGGCCTGTGTCCAGTGCATAGATGCCGAACTCGTTCTTAAGGCGTGCCACTTGCTCTACGGTCAGGCCCGAATAGGAGAACATGCCCGCTTGGCGGCCAACGAAGCTGAAGTCGCGCTTGGCGCCGTACTCGGCCAGCAGTTCGACCATCTGCTTGCGCATGCCGTGGATGCGCTGGCGCATTTCACCCAGCTCGGCTTCCCACATCTGGCGCAGTTCGGCGCTGTTGAGTACGGTGGCAACGATGGTTGCGCCGTGGGTCGGCGGGTTGGAGTAGGTGGTGCGGATCACGCGCTTGACCTGCGACAGCACGCGGGTGCTTTCGTCTTTGTTGCCGGTCACGATCGACAGTGCGCCAACGCGCTCGCCGTACAACGAGAACGACTTGGAGAACGAGCTGGAAACGAAGAAGTCCAGGCCCGACTCGGCGAACAGGCGCACGGCGAAGGCGTCTTCGCCGATGCCCTCGCCAAAGCCCTGGTAGGCCATGTCGAGGAACGGCACGTGGCCCTTGGCCTTGACTACTTCCAGAACGTTTTTCCAGTCGTCCAGGCCCAGGTCGACGCCTGTCGGGTTGTGGCAGCAGGCGTGCAGGACAATGATCGAGCCAGACGGCAGGTTGTTCAGGTCTTCGAGCATGCCGGCGCGGTTGACGTCGTTGCTCGGGGCGTCGTAGTAGCGGTAGTTCTGTACCGGGAAGCCGGCCGTTTCAAACAGGGCGCGGTGGTTTTCCCAGCTCGGGTCGCTGATGGCGACCACGGCATTGGGCGACAGGCGCTTGAGGAAGTCGGCGCCGATCTTTAGTGCACCGGTACCGCCAACGGCCTGCACGGTAACCACGCGGCCAGCGGCCAGCAGTGGCGACTCGGCGCCGAAGATCAGTTTCTGCACGGCCTGGTCGTAGGTGGCGATGCCGTCGATCGGCAGGTAGCCGCGCGAAGCGTGCTGGGCGGCACGCTGGGTTTCGGCTTCGATCACGGCGCGCAGCAGCGGAATGCGGCCTTCCTCATTGCAGTACACGCCCACGCCCAGGTTGACCTTGTCGGTACGGGGATCGGCGTTGAATGCTTCGTTGAGGCCCAGAATGGGGTCGCGGGGTGCCAGCTCGACAGCGGAAAACAGGCTCATTGTTACCTTGGCTCTGAATGGAGAGTGATAGGGCGTACACGCTCCAGCCGAATGCACTGAAGCGGTGCACAAACGGGGAGTCAGTATAGTGATACCGACCGGTCACTGCGACAGTGTGGCGCAGCTTTTCCGGCTATTTGCGCAAATTTTTTTCAACCATTGGTCGAATTGCCGGGTCCACCGCAGGGAGCGTTCACACCGCCGCCTTGAATGCGCCCCCAGGCGGGCACATTTGGGTATAGACTACTGGCTAAATTTACAGTTGCTGCGTTAGCGCGAGGTCCGACATGTCCGAGTTCCAGCTCGTCACCCGTTTCCAGCCGGCCGGCGACCAGCCCGAGGCCATCCGCCAGATGGTAGAGGGCATCGAGGCGGGTCTGTCGCACCAGACCCTGCTCGGTGTGACCGGTTCGGGCAAGACCTTCAGCATTGCCAACGTCATTGCGCAGGTGCAGCGCCCGACCTTGGTGCTGGCGCCCAACAAGACGCTCGCCGCGCAGTTGTATGGCGAGTTCAAGGCGTTCTTCCCGAACAACGCCGTCGAGTATTTCGTTTCCTATTACGACTATTACCAGCCCGAAGCCTACGTGCCTTCCTCGGACACCTTCATCGAGAAGGACGCTTCGATCAACGATCATATCGAGCAGATGCGGCTGTCTGCGACCAAGGCGCTGCTGGAGCGTCGCGATGCGATCATCGTCACCACGGTTTCTTGCATCTACGGCCTGGGCAGCCCCGAAACCTACCTGAAGATGGTCCTGCACGTCGACCGCGGCGACAAGCTTGACCAGCGCGCGCTGTTGCGCCGCCTGGCCGATCTGCAGTACACGCGCAACGAGATGGACTTTGCCCGTGCCACCTTCCGGGTACGCGGCGACGTCATCGATATCTTCCCGGCTGAATCGGACCTCGAAGCCATCCGCATCGAGCTGTTCGACGACGAGGTGGAGAACATCGCTGCGTTCGACCCGCTCACCGGGGAAGTCTTCCGCAAGTTGCCGCGTTTCACCTTCTACCCCAAGAGCCATTACGTTACCCCGCGGGAAACGCTGCTGGAGGCGGTGGAAGGGATCAAGGATGAACTCAAGGGCCGCCTCGAGTACCTGCACAAGGCCAACAAGCTGGTCGAAGCCCAGCGCCTGGAGCAGCGTACCCGGTTCGACCTGGAGATGATTCTCGAACTGGGTTACTGCAACGGCATCGAGAACTACTCGCGCTACCTGTCCGGGCGCCCGGCCGGTGCACCGCCGCCCACCCTCTACGACTACCTGCCGGACGATGCGCTGCTGGTGATCGACGAATCCCACGTCAGCGTTCCGCAGGTCGGGGCGATGTACAAGGGCGACCGCTCGCGCAAGGAAACGCTGGTCGAGTACGGCTTTCGCCTGCCATCGGCGCTGGACAACCGGCCGATGCGCTTCGATGAGTGGGAGTCGGTCAGCCCGCAAACCATCTTTGTCTCGGCAACGCCCGGGCCTTACGAAGCCGAGCACGCCGGGCGGGTGGTCGAGCAGGTGGTGCGCCCGACCGGGTTGGTCGACCCGCAGGTCGAGGTGCGTCCGGCGCTGACCCAGGTCGACGACCTGCTGTCGGAAATCCACAAGCGCGTGGCGCTGGGCGAGCGGGTGCTTGCCACCACGTTGACCAAGCGCATGGCTGAGGATCTCTCCGACTACCTGGCCGATCACGATGTGCGGGTGCGCTACCTGCACTCGGACATCGATACCGTGGAACGGGTCGAAATCATCCGTGACCTGCGCCTGGGCACTTTTGATGTACTGGTGGGCATCAACCTGCTGCGCGAGGGCCTGGACATGCCCGAGGTGTCACTGGTGGCGATCCTGGACGCCGACAAGGAAGGGTTCCTGCGCTCCGAGCGCTCGCTCATCCAGACCATCGGGCGTGCCGCGCGCAACCTCAATGGCCGCGCGATTCTCTATGCCGATCAGATAACCGGCTCCATGCAGCGTGCTATCGATGAAACCGAGCGCCGCCGCGAGAAGCAGATCGCTTTCAACCAGGCCAATGGCATCGTGCCCAAGGGCGTGGTCAAGGACATCACCGATATCATGGAAGGCGCCACCGTGCCGGGGTCGCGTAGCAAGAAGCGCAAGGGCATGGCCAAGGCCGCCGAGGAGAGCGCCCGTTACGAGGCCGAACTGCGCACGCCGGGCGAGATCACCAAGCGCATCAAGCAACTGGAAGAGAAAATGATGCAGTTTGCCCGCGACCTGGAATTCGAGGCGGCGGCGCAGTTGCGCGACGAGATTACCAAGCTGCGCGAGCGGTTGATTACCAGTTGAAGCCTGGTTCGGTCCTTGGGGAGCGGCATGATGTTTGGCGGTCTCCAGGCGTCCGATAGCCCAATAACCCACCTCCCGCGCTGGAGCGCGGTGCCCGCACCCTGCTAACATCGTGCCTTTGTTTCATCTTTCGTTCGAGACCCTCCATGACCACCGTACGCACGCGTATCGCGCCATCGCCCACGGGCGACCCCCATGTCGGCACCGCCTACATCGCCCTGTTCAACTACTGCTTCGCCAAGCAGCATGGCGGTGAGTTCATCCTGCGCATCGAGGACACCGACCAGTTGCGCTCGACCCGCGAGTCGGAGCAGCAGATCTTCGACGCCCTGCGCTGGCTTGGCATCGAATGGAACGAAGGCCCGGATGTGGGCGGCCCGCACGGCCCGTACCGGCAGAGCGAGCGCGGCGAGATCTACGCCCAGTACGCCAAGCAACTGGTCGATGCCGGCCATGCGTTCTACTGCTTCTGCACCGCCGAAGAGCTGGAGCAGATGCGCGCCGAGCAGATGGCCCGTGGCGAAACCCCGCGCTACGATGGCCGCGCGTTGCTGCTGAGCGACGAGCAAGTGCAGCGCCGCCTGGCCGCTGGCGAGCCCCATGTGATCCGCATGAAGGTACCGAGCGAAGGTATCTGCGTGGTTCCGGACATGCTCCGTGGCGATGTCGAGATCCCATGGGACCGCATGGACATGCAGGTGCTGATGAAGAACGACGGCCTGCCGACCTACTTCCTGGCCAACGTGGTCGACGACCACCTGATGGGCATCACCCACGTACTGCGCGGTGAAGAGTGGCTGCCATCGGCACCCAAGCTGATCAAGCTGTACGAATACTTCGGTTGGGAGCAGCCCAAGCTGTGCTACATGCCGCTGCTGCGCAACCCGGACAAGAGCAAGCTCTCCAAGCGCAAGAACCCGACCTCGGTGACCTTCTACGAGCGCATGGGCTTCATGCCTGAGGCCATGCTCAACTACCTCGGCCGCATGGGCTGGTCGATGCCGGACGAGCGCGAGAAGTTCTCCCTGGCCGAAATGGTCGAGCACTTCGACCTGTCGCGTATCTCTCTGGGCGGCCCGATCTTCGACATCGAGAAGCTGTCGTGGCTCAACGGCCAGTGGCTGCGCGAACTGCCGGTGGAAGAATTCGCCGCGCGCGTGCAGAAGTGGGCGTTCAACAGCGACTACATGATGAAAATCGCCCCGCACGTGCAGGGGCGGGTCGAAACCTTCAGCCAGGTTGCTCCGCTGGGTGGTTTCTTCTTCGAGGGCGCGCTCAAGCTCGACGCCAAACTGTTCGAAAGCAAGAAACTCTCCGCCGACCAGGTGCGCCAGGTGATGCAGTTGATCCTGTGGAAACTGGAAAGCCTTCGCCAGTGGGAAAAAGAGCGTATCACCGGCTGCATCCAGGCAGTGGTCGAAGCGCTGGAGCTGAAGCTGCGTGACGCCATGCCGCTGATGTTCGCCGCCATCACCGGCCAGGCCAGCTCGGTGTCGGTGCTCGATGCCATGGAGATCCTCGGCCCTGACCTTACCCGCTATCGCCTGCGCCAAGCCCTGGACCTGCTCGGTGGTGTGTCGAAGAAAGAAAACAAAGAGTGGGAAAAGCTGCTGGCCAACATCGCTTGATGCGGCTTTGACGCGGGGCCATTGCCAGCGGGCTATGCCGCTGGCAATGGTTCAAGTGCTCAAAAGCAGAGTGCGCAAATCAGGGCAGGGTGGTAAGTGGTTGTTATCTGTGAAAAAACTTTTGGATATTTTCAAAATTTCGTTTGACAGCCCTGCAATCCGAACTTAATATGCGCCCCGTCCACAGCGATGAACGAAACGAAGCGCCAGGCACCCAGCCGGTGATTCAGTTCAAAGCGACATTGTGGGGCTATAGCTCAGCTGGGAGAGCGCCTGCATGGCATGCAGGAGGTCAGCGGTTCGATCCCGCTTAGCTCCACCAAATTCCGCTTAACAGCTTCGGCTGATAAGCAAGACCGGGTCCAGCAACCGGGTCTTGAAGGTAAGAAGGTTCGTCCCCTTCGTCTAGTGGCCTAGGACACCGCCCTTTCACGGCGGTAACAGGGGTTCGAGTCCCCTAGGGGACGCCAGTTTTGCACAAGCGATGTTCAATGCGTCGCTGGGCCGAGAGGCTAGAAATCCGGGGCTATAGCTCAGCTGGGAGAGCGCCTGCATGGCATGCAGGAGGTCAGCGGTTCGATCCCGCTTAGCTCCACCAATTTAGCCAGGGTTCGCAGCAGCGAATCTTCGCGAAGGTTACGTCCCCTTCGTCTAGTGGCCTAGGACACCGCCCTTTCACGGCGGTAACAGGGGTTCGAGTCCCCTAGGGGACGCCACTTTACCCGCGTTTTGCGGGACTTAAAGAGGCTCATTCGCATATTGGATGAGCCTTTTGTTTTCGGGGCTATAGCTCAGCTGGGAGAGCGCCTGCATGGCATGCAGGAGGTGCGGTTCATGCTCCACACAGCGACGCAGCTTCGCGAAGTATGTCCCCTTCGTCGTGGTGGACACTGCCCTTCGGCGGTAACTTGGTCCCCAGGGACGCCATTTCCGCGTTTTGCGGACTTTAAGCTGATTATTGAATGGGCTTTGTTTCCTCCTGAAAATGCACCGACGACGGTGGTCGATTCTGCCAAAAAATTTGAGATAATATTTCGATCATCATATTCTGATCGTGAGCCGGCCATGAGCGACAAGAAGACCAAGACCCGCGAGCGGATCCTTGAGGCTGCGCGAAGCGCGTTGATCCAGCACGGCCCCGCCGAGCCAAGCGTCAGCCAGGTCATGGGTGCTGCAGGGCTTACTGTGGGAGGCTTCTATGCGCACTTCGACAGCAAGGACCAGCTCATGCTCGAGGCATTTCGCCAATTGCTCAGCGAGCGCAGGGCCCTGCTGGCTCACGTTGACCCGAGCCTGGACGGGGAAGGGCGGCGGGCGCTGGTGAGCGCGTTCTACCTGTCGCGCAAGCACCGCGATGCGCAGGTGCATGCCTGCCCGCTGCCCAATTCGATCGGCGAGATGCAGCGCCTGCCAGACGTGTTTCGCGAGGTACTGGCCGAGCACATCGAATTGATGACGGCGGCGATGGTTGACCGCCCTGAAGATGCCGACAAGGCCCTGGCTGATCTGGCCCTGATGATAGGCGGCCTGGCCCTGGCGCGTGCCTTGGGCACGGGCGAGCTTTCTGACCGCATCCTGCGTGCCGCCAAATCGGCGGTTATCTAAGCTTCTGACCCTGGAGCAAGGCGATGACTACCCTGAGCTGGATTCGCGGCGTGAATGGCACCCTGGGGCGTCTGGCCCCCGAGCATGTGGCCGGCAAGATGCGCCGGGCCTTCATGACCCCGCGCAACCTGCCGCCAAGGCAGTGGGAGTTGCCATTGCTGGCGAGCGCCGAGCGCATCACCCTGCGCTTCGGGCTGTCGGCATTGCGTTGGGGGCAAGGCCCGACCGTGTTGCTGATGCACGGCTGGGAAGGGCGTGCGACCCAGTTTGCCGCGTTGATCGAAACCCTGGTAAAGGCCGGGCATACCGTGGTCTCTCTGGAGGGGCCGGCCCATGGCTGTTCGCCTGGGCAGCAAGCGCACGTGGTGCTGTTTGCCCGTGCGCTGCTGGAGGCTGCCGCCGAACTGCCGCCGTTGCGTGCCGTGATAGGCCATTCCATGGGCGGTGCCAGTGTCTTGCTGGCACTGCAGATGGGGCTTCGGGCCGAGGCTGCGGTGAGTATTGCAGCGCCGGCCCAGCTGCTTGGTGTGCTGCGCGGCTTCGCCCGCCACCTTGGCCTGCCGGCGCGAGCCAGGGCCGCGTTCATCCGCAAGGTCGAACAGGACGTCGGCATGCAGATCAACCGCCTGGATGTCAGTGGTTACCAGTTGGAGCTGCCAGGGCTGGTCGTGCATGCCGCCGATGATGCCTTGGTGCCCGCCGGTGAGGCCGAGATCATCCACAAGGCCTGGTTCGACAGCCGCCTGCTGCGGCTGGAGGAGGGTGGCCACCAGCGCGTGCTCGCCGACCCGCGCGTGAGCGAGGCGGTGCTCGAATTACTGGCGCGTGTCAGTGCGCCCGCCCGGCAAAGCGCTTGAACATCCGATACACTCTGCCCGTTCACTGACATTGGGAGCGGGCATGAGTTGGGACCTGGCAACGCCATTCATCATCGACCTGCGCGTCGGCAGCGAGGACATCGACGGCCTCGGGCACGCCAATAACGCGGTCTACGTCACGTGGCTGGAGCGTTGCGCCTGGCGCCACTCCCAGCGCCTGGGGCTGGACCTGGCCGAATACCGGCGCCTGGACCGGGCCATGGCGGTGGTGCGCCATGAAATCGACTACCTCGCTGCAGCCTACGAAGATGACGAGTTGCAACTGGCAACCTGGATCATCGATTGGGATCAGCGCCTGCGCATGTCCCGGCGCTTCCAGCTCAGGCGCCCGCGTGACGGTGTGACGCTGCTGCGCGCGCAGACCACCTTTGCCTGCATCGAGTTGTCCAGTGGCAAACCCAGGCGCATGCCGGCGGAGTTCATCGACGGGTACGGTCCTGCGCTGATCGGCGCCTGAATACCCGGCATTTTTTGGTAGACTGCCGGCTTTTCCCGCCGAGACCTCGAAATGCAAATTGCCCTGGCCCCTATGGAGGGGCTGGTCGACAACATCCTGCGCGACGTTCTGACCCGAGTGGGCGGCATCGATTGGTGCGTCACCGAGTTCATCCGCGTGTGCGACCGCCTGTTGCCTGCTTCTTCCTTCGACAAGCTCGCACCTGAACTGCGTCAGGGCGCGCGCACGGCTGCCGGTGTACCCATGCGTGTGCAGTTGCTGGGCTCGGACCCCGTCTGCCTGGCCGAAAACGCTGCGCTGGCCTGTGAGCTGGGGGCGCCGGTGATTGACCTTAATTTCGGTTGCCCGGCCAAGACCGTGAACAAGTCACGCGGCGGCGCAGTGCTGCTCAAGGAGCCCGAACTGCTGCACGCCATCGTGCGTGAAGTGCGGCGCGCAGTGCCGGCGCACATCCCGGTCACCTCCAAGATGCGCCTTGGCTTCGATACCCCGGACGGTGCGCTCGATTGTGCGACCGCGCTGGCTGAGGGCGGCTCGGCGCACCTGGTGGTACATGCACGCACCAAAGTCGAGGGCTATAAGCCGCCAGCGCACTGGGAGTGGGTGGCGCGGGTGCAGGATGTGGTGAAGGTGCCGGTGTTCGCCAACGGTGAGATCTGGACCGTGGACGACTGGCGGCGTTGCCGCGAGGTGAGCGGCGCCGAGGACATCATGCTCGGGCGGGGGCTGGTGTCGCGGCCGGACCTGGCCTTGCAGATTGCGGCTGCGCGGGACGGGCGTGAGTACCAGCCGATGAGTTGGGAGGCGTTGTTGCCTTTGCTGCGCGAGTTCTGGCGCCAGGCCCAGGCCAAGCTGTCGCCGCGCTACGCACCGGGGCGGATGAAGCAGTGGTTGGCGATGCTGACGCGTAGCTACCCCGAGGCGGTGCTGCTGTTTGCCGAGCTGCGCAGGGAAGATGATTGCCAGCGGATCAGCCGGTTACTGGGCGTTGAAGTGCAGGCATTCGAGGAATGTGTCGCGTGATCAGTTCTGCCTGGGGCCGGTAAAGCCGCCGCAAAATTTTTTGTTTTTGCCCCTTGAAAGCCATCTCCTGAGCCCTATTTATTCAGTACGCGATGCCGAAGCCGGGTCGCGTAGTGACTTTACTTGCTGAATCTCAGGAGTTTATGACCATGACCACCGCTTTCTCTCTTGCACCTCTGTTCCGCCATTCCGTTGGCTTCGACCGTTTCAACGACCTGTTCGAGTCTGCGGCACGTAACGAGGCGGGTAGCAGCTACCCTCCCTACAACGTTGAAAAGCATGGCGATGACCACTATCGCATCGTCGTTGCCGCAGCCGGTTTCCAGGAGCAGGACCTCGACCTTCAGGTCGAGAAAGGCGTCCTGACCGTGATCGGCGGCAAACGCGAAAACGGCGCCGCAGAAGTGACCTACCTGCACCAGGGCATCGCCCAGCGCGCGTTCAAGCTGTCGTTCCGCCTGGCGGACCATATCGAGGTCAAATCGGCAGGCCTCGCCAATGGGCTGCTCAGCATTGACTTGCTGCGCATTGTGCCGGAAGAAGCCAAGGCCAAGCGCATCCCGATCAATGGTGACAAACCAGCACTCAACTGAGGCTGGCGGCGTTATCAGGGCTGCTACGCAGCCCATCGCCGGCAAGCCGGCTCCTACCCTGTGGGAGCCGGCTTTCCTGCATTGGGCCGCCTGGCGGCCCCAAATCCCTTTTTCCTTGCTCAGAAATCGGCGGGGGCCTCCAGCAGCATCTGCCGGAACTCCGGTAGCGGCAGCGGCCGGCTGTGCAGGTAACCCTGGTACAGGTGGCACCCCAGCCGCTCCAGAAATTCCAGTTGCTCTGTCAGCTCAACGCCTTCGGCGATCACCGCCAGGTCAAGGCTGCGCGCCATGGCGACGATGGCGCGGACAATCTCGGCGTCGTTGGAGTCTTGCGGGGCGTCGCGCACGAAGGTCTGGTCGATCTTCAGCGCGTCCACCGGCAAGCGCTTGAGGTAGGTCAGCGAGGAATAGCCCGTACCGAAATCATCCATGGCGAAGCTCACCCCATAGCGTTTGAGCTCGCGCATCTTGCTGATGGTGTCTTCCAGGTTCTGGATCACGATGCCCTCGGTGATTTCCAGCTTGAGCATGTGCCGCGGCAGACGGTAGTCGTCCAGGCTGCGCAGCACCCGTTGGACGAAGTCGTTCTGGCGGAACTGCCGGGGGCTGATGTTCACGCACAGGCTGAAATCATCGGCATCGATCAACCCGTCTGCGAGCATGCGCGAACAAGCGTCGCAGGCTTCGTCGAGTATCCAGCTGCCAACTTCCAGGATCAGGCCGCTTTCCTCCAGCACCTGGATGAACTGAGCCGGCGGTTGCTGGCCCAATTGCGGGTGATGCCAGCGCAACAGTACCTCGGCCCCGACAATGCGGTTGTCGCGGGCATCCACCTGGGGCTGAAAGTGCAAGGCCAGCTCGCCCCGTGCCAGGGCCAGGCGCAGGTCGCTTTCCATGCGCAAGCGCTCGCTGGCGGCCTTCTGCATGGTGGTATGGAACAGCTGGGTGGTGTTGCGCCCTGAGTCCTTGGCGCGGTACAGGGCGATATCGGCGCGTTTGAGCAGGTCGGCGGGGGTGGTGCCGTGGTCGGGGATCAGTGCCACGCCAATGCTTGGGGTTACCTGCAGACGCTGGCCGTCCAGCGACATGGGTTCGGCCAGCAGTTCGCGCAGGGTATCGGCCAGCTCCCGAACCTTGTTCTCCACCGCTTCGCGGCTGCCTTCCAGGCCACTGAGCAGTACCACGAATTCATCACCACCCAGGCGTGCCACCGTGTCTTCCAGGCGCACACTGGCTTCCAGGCGGGCGGTGATGATCTTCAGCACCGTGTCGCCCACCGGGTGGCCGAGGGAGTCGTTGATGTGCTTGAAATGGTCGAGGTCGAGGAACAGCAGGGCGCCGCGCAGGTTGTGCCGGCGCAGCAGGGCGATCTGTTGGCTCAGGCGGTCCATCAGCAAGGCGCGGTTGGGCAGGTTGGTCAGCGGGTCGTGGTAGGCCAGGTGGCGGATCTGTGCCTGGGCATTCTTCAACTGGCTGACATCGCGCGCAGTGAGTAACAGGCAATCGGCCTCGTTGAGGCTGATCGGCTCAACCGATACTTCTACAGTGAGAATGTCGCCACGCTTGTTGCGCCCGAGCATCTCCCGGTGGTGTACCCGGCCACGCTCCTTCAGCTCCACCAGCAACGCGTTGCGCTGCTTGTCGTCGGCCCAGATACCCAGCTCATAGACGCTGCGGCCGATCACTTCGGCGGTGCTGTAGCCGGTCAGCCGGCAGAAGCCATCGTTGACTTCCACATAGCGACCGCTGTGGCGCTCGGTGATGGTGATGGCGTCCGGGCTGGAGTGAAATGCCTTGGCGAACTTCTCTTCACTGGACTTGAGCGCCGCTTCGGCCCGTTGCTGCTGGGTTATATCGCGCAGGGTCGTGACGCTGCAGGGCTGGTTGTCGACGCTGACCAGCCGGCTGGAAATCACACAGGTCAGTGGTGAGCCGTTGCGGTGGTTGACCACCACGGCGACATTGCTCAGGGCCTGTTCGCGGATAACCCGTTCGATGCGGTGGGCGCGTTCGATCGACTCGGCCCACAGGCCGATCTGTTCGGCGGTGCGGCCGATCACCTGTTCGGCGCTCCAGCCGAAGGTTTGGGTGAAGGCCGGGTTGATCTCGATGAACTGGCCAGTGTCCTGGCGGGTTACGCAGATCGGGTCGGGGCTGACCTGGAAAAGGCTGGCGAACTTCTCTTCCGAGGCGCTAAGGCGCAGTTCGCGCTCGACCTGCTCGGTGATGTCCAGAAGGGTGCCAGCCATGCGCAACGGGTTGCCGTGCTCGTCGCGGTACAGGCGAGCGCGGCTTTCGATGTAGCGTGAAGCGCCGTTTTCCAGTTGCACCCGGTAGGTTATCTGGTAGTTGCCTTCTGGGCCTTCGCGCAGGCTGCGGTAAGCCTGGCGCATGCCATCGCGTTCGTCCTGGGGCACGCCTTCGAAAAATGCGTCGAACGATTCGTGAAAGGGTATCGGGTCCAGCCCGTGCAATTGTGCGGCACGGGCCGAGCCATAGAGCATGCCGCTGGGTATGTGCCAGTCCCAGGTGCCCAGTTGCGCCGAGTCCAGGGCCAGGTCAAGGCGTTCCTGGCTATCCTTGAGCGCTTGCTCGGCGCGTTTGCGCTCGGACGTGTCGACGAAGGTGCTGAGCAGGAACGTCACCCCTTCCAGTTCGATGCCCTGGGCGCACAGGATGCCATCGTGGATCTTGCCGCTGCTGGCGCGCAACTGCACTTCCAAGATGGCCGGGCCGCCGCTGGCACGGGTCGCATCCAGTACCAGGTGGCGCTGCTCCGGGGTTGCCCAGAGGCCCAGCTCCAGGGTGGTCTTGCCGATCACTTGGTCACCGGGCCAGCCGAACATGTCTTCGAAATGCTGGTTGACTTCAAAAATCATGCCGTCGTGGTGGCGGGTGAGCAGAATTGCGTTGGGGCTCAGGTGGAACAGGGTGGCAAAGCGTTTCTCCGAGTTGATCAGGGCGGTTTCCCGCTCGCGCTGGCGGGTTATCTCGCGGATTACCCCGATCATCTGAGGCCGGCCCTGGCGGTCATGGGTCAGGCTGCCGTTGATTTCCAGCCAGTGCAGGCTGCCATCCGGCCAGCGGATGCGATGGCGCATGGCTTTCTCGGCCGGTTCACCGTTGACCACTGCCTGGAACAGTTGGCGTGTGCGGGCGCGATCTTCTTCCGGCAACAGGTCCAGGTAGTCGATGTCGTTGGGCAAGGGGCGCTGCGGATCGAAACCGAACAGTGCCTGGGTGCCGCGCGACCAGCTGACCCTGCCACTGTCGATGTCCCACAGCCAGGCGCCCAGGCGGGCACCATTGAGCGCAGCCAGCAATTGCGGAGCGTTCTGCCAGGCCAGTTCCGACTCCTGGGGGTCGGCCGCAGGGATGCGCGGCAGGCGCGGAAAGCGGTTTGCTGATTTGGGCATGGATACCAGACCTTTGGCGTTTGACGCGTCCCTGGTTGGAATTGCAGGGCTGACGACCGGTCAGGCGGCCCCTGCGTGACTGTCGAGCAGGGCCATGAAGGCCCTGGCGGCGTTCGATAGCGTTCGCTCGGTATGCAATATGTAGCCTAGCTGGCGTGACAGCTGTATGCCGGGTAAAGCGATGGGTGCAACCTGATCGTCGAGCATGGTGCGCGGGAGCACGCTCCAGGCCAGGCCGATCGAGACCATCATCTTGATGGTTTCCAGGTAGTTGGTGCTCATGGCGATGTTCGGGGCCAGGCCCTGGCTTTCGAACAGGCGCTGGACGATGTGGTGGGTGAAAGTATTGCCACCTGGAAATACCGCCGGATGGCGGGCAACGTCAGCCAGGCTGACCTGGGTATTGCTGGCCAGCGGGTGCTCGGGGGCGGCGACGAAGTCCAGTGCGTCGTCCCAGACGGGGATGGCCTTGATCAGGTGATGGGGCTCTGGCGCCAGGGTGATGACCGCTATCTCGGCGCGGCCATGCAGAACCTCGTCATAGGCCGCCTCTGAATCGAGGAACTGGATATCCAGCGCAACGGCCGGGTACTGGCGAGTGAATGCCCGCAGCAGCGGGGGCAGGCGGTGCAGGCCAATGTGATGGCTGGTGGCGAGGGTCAGGCGACCACTCACCTGCCCGGTCAGGTTGGTCAGCGCACGTCGGGTATCATCGAGGACGTTGAGGATCTGATAGGCACGCGGCAGCAGGGCACGGCCGGCTTCGGTCAGGGTCACCTCGCGGCCCAGGCGATCGAACAGGCGCACGTCCAGCTGTTGCTCCAGCCCGGCAATGCGCTTGCTGATGGCCGGTTGGGTCAGGTGCAGGCGTTCGCCGGCCCCGGAGAAGCTGCCGGTCTCGGCAATGGCAATGAAGGCGCTGAGGTTGGCCAGGTCCATCGTTCGAATTCCTGATGGTTATGCAAAGCATGAAAATTATGAATTTGAGTTATTCAATCTATCGCCATAGCATCGTCCGTACAAGCCAAGGGGTCTTTGGCATAGAAAGACGCTGATGAGGAACAGTCTGATGGCTGGCAAAACGCTCTACGACAAACTCTGGGAAGCCCATGAGGTCAAGCGCCGTGATGACGGCTCGTCCTTGATCTACATCGACCGCCATATCATTCACGAAGTGACCTCGCCCCAGGCCTTTGAAGGCCTGCGCCTGGCCAACCGCAAGCCGTGGCGCATCGATGCCAACATCGCTACCCCCGACCACAACGTGCCGACCACCCCGGAACGCAAGGGCGGGATCGAGGCCATCGTCGACCAGGTGTCGCGCCTGCAGGTGCAGACCCTCGATGAGAACTGTGACGAATACGGCATCGTCGAATTCAAGATGAATGACGTGCGCCAGGGCATCGTCCATGTCATCAGCCCCGAGCAGGGCGCCACCTTGCCCGGCATGACCGTGGTCTGTGGCGACTCGCACACTTCCACCCACGGCGCCTTCGGAGCCTTGGCCCATGGTATCGGCACCTCCGAGGTCGAGCATGTGCTCGCCACCCAGTGCCTGGTCGCCAAAAAGATGAAGAACATGCTGGTGCGCGTCGAGGGCACATTGCCTGCCGGCGTGACGGCCAAGGACATCGTGCTTGCCGTGATCGGCAAGATCGGTACCGCCGGTGGCAACGGCCACGCCATGGAATTTGCTGGCAGCGCCATCCGCGCCCTGTCCATGGAAGGCCGCATGACCATTTGCAACATGTCGATCGAGGCCGGTGCACGGGTTGGCCTGGTTGCGACCGATGCCACCACCATTGCCTACGTCGAAGGCCGCCCTTATGCGCCCAAAGGCGAGCAGTGGGAGCGTGCGGTCGAGGCGTGGAAAGACCTGGTATCCGATGACGATGCGGTATTCGACACCGTGGTCGAGCTCGATGCAGCGCAAATCAAGCCGCAGGTCAGCTGGGGCACGTCGCCCGAGATGGTCCTGGCCGTCGACCAGCGTGTGCCGGACCCTGCCGCCGAAGCCGATCTGGTCAAGCGTGGCTCGATCGAGCGCGCCCTCAAGTACATGGGCCTGAGCGCCAACCAGGCGATCACCGATATCCAACTGGACCGCGTGTTCATTGGCTCCTGCACCAACTCGCGGATCGAAGACCTGCGCGCCGCAGCCGAAATCGCCAAAGGCCGCAAGGTCGCTGCCACCGTCAAGCAGGCCATCGTCGTGCCGGGTTCGGGCCTGGTCAAGGCCCAGGCCGAGCGTGAAGGCCTGGACAAGATCTTCCTCGAGGCTGGTTTCGAATGGCGTGAGCCAGGCTGCTCGATGTGCCTGGCGATGAACCCGGACCGCCTGGAAAGCGGCGAGCATTGCGCGTCCACGTCCAACCGCAACTTCGAAGGCCGTCAGGGCGCCGGTGGCCGTACCCATCTGGTCAGCCCGGCCATGGCTGCCGCTGCGGCGGTGACTGGTCACTTCATCGATGTTCGCGAGTTGATCCAAGGGAGCGCAGCATGAAAGCCTTTACCCAGCACACCGGCCTCGTCGCGCCGTTGGACCGTGCCAACGTCGACACCGATCAGATCATTCCCAAGCAGTTCCTCAAGTCGATCAAGCGTACCGGCTTCGGCCCCAACCTGTTCGACGAGTGGCGTTACCTGGACGTCGGCCAGCCTTACCAGGACAACAGCAAGCGCCCGCTGAACAAAGAGTTCGTGCTCAACCACGAGCGCTACCAGGGTGCCAGTGTGTTGCTGGCGCGGGAGAACTTCGGCTGCGGTTCGAGCCGTGAGCACGCCCCTTGGGCGCTGGACGAATACGGCTTCCGCAGCGTGATCGCGCCGAGCTTCGCCGACATCTTTTTCAACAACAGCTTCAAGAACGGCTTGTTGCCGATCATTCTGAGCGATGAGGAAGTCGACGAGCTGTTCAAGCAGGTCGAAGCCAACCCTGGCTACCAGTTGACCATCGACCTGCAGGCACAGGCGGTGACCCGTCCGGATGGCAAGGTGCTGCACTTTGAGATCGACGCGTTCCGCAAGCACTGCCTGCTCAATGGCCTGGACGATATCGGCCTGACCTTGCAGGACGGCGAGGCGATCAAGGCGTTTGAAGGCAAACACCGCACCGCACAGCCTTGGCTGTTCCGTGATGCCTGAATGATGTAATCGGGTTTGCTGGCCTCATCGCCGGCAAGCCGGCCCCCACATCGACCCCGCACTGTGCAGTCGCGGTGGGAGCCGGCTTGCCGGCGATAGCGGCCGTAGAGACAACCCAAAATCAAAAGGAATGCGCCCATGACCAGCACCACCCACACCGATGTGGTCCAACGCCAGTTCGGCGAACAGGCCAGTGCCTACCTCAGCAGCGCCGTGCACGCCCAGGGCAGTGAGTTCGCCCTGCTGCAAGCCGAGCTGGCGGGGCAGGGTGCGGCTCGCGTGCTGGACCTAGGTTGTGGTGCCGGTCATGTCAGCTTCCACGTAGCGCCTCTGGTGGCAGAGGTGGTCGCCTACGACCTGTCGCAGTCGATGCTTGACGTGGTTGCCAGCGCCGCCGCCGAGCGCGGCCTGGGCAATATCACCACCGAGCATGGTGCCGCAGAATGTCTGCCGTTCGCCGATGCCTCGTTCGATTACGTCTTCAGCCGCTACTCGGCGCACCACTGGAGCGACCTGGGTGTGGCGTTGCGCGAAGTGCGTCGGGTGTTGAAGCCGGGCGGGGTGGCAGCCTTCATTGACGTGATGTCGCCGGGCAGCCCGTTGCTCGATACCTATTTGCAAACGGTTGAAGTGCTGCGCGACACCAGCCACGTACGCGATTATTCTGCCGCCCAGTGGCAGCGCCAGGTCAGCGAAGCTGGCCTGCATGCCCGCAGCCACACCCGTCAGCGCCTGCGCCTGGAGTGGGCCTCGTGGGTCGAGCGCATGCGCACGCCCGAGCCGCTGCGCGTGGCCATACGCCAGTTGCAGCAAGCCATGGGCGAGGAAGTGCGGCAGTATTACCAGATTGAGGCAGACGGCTCGTTCAGCACCGACGTGATCGTGTTGTGGGCAGAGCGCTGAGTTTTTTACGGTGCGGCCGGGCTGGCCGCACCGCTTGAATGGATAGAGGAAAGCATGAGCAAGCAGATTCTGATTCTCCCAGGTGATGGCATTGGTCCGGAAATCATGGCCGAGGCGGTCAAGGTGCTGGCGCTGGCCAACGACAAGTTCCAGCTCGGCTTGAGCCTCGAGCACGACGTGATCGGCGGTGCTGCCATCGACAAGCACGGCGTGCCGCTGGCCGACGAGACCCTGGAACGTGCGCGCCAGGCCGATGCCGTTCTGTTGGGCGCTGTGGGCGGGCCGAAGTGGGACAAGATCGAGCGGGACATCCGCCCTGAGCGCGGCCTGCTGAAAATCCGCTCGCAGCTGGGCCTGTTCGCCAACCTGCGCCCGGCCATCCTCTACCCGCAACTGGCCGATGCCTCGTCGCTCAAGCCGGAAATCGTCTCGGGCCTGGACATCCTCATCGTCCGTGAGCTGACCGGCGGCATCTACTTCGGTGCCCCGCGTGGCCAGCGTGAACTCGAAGGCGGCGAGCGTCAGGCCTACGACACCCTCCCGTACAGCGAGAGCGAAGTGCGCCGTATCGCCCGCGTCGGCTTCGACATGGCCCGCGTGCGTGGCAAGAAGCTGTGCTCGGTGGACAAGGCCAACGTCCTGGCCTCCAGCCAACTGTGGCGTGAAGTGGTCGAGGACGTGGCCAAGGACTACCCGGACGTAGAACTGAGCCACATGTATGTAGACAACGCCGCCATGCAACTGGTGCGCGCGCCCAAGCAGTTCGACGTGATGGTGACCGACAACATGTTCGGTGACATCCTGTCGGATGAAGCTTCCATGCTGACCGGTTCGATCGGCATGCTGCCTTCGGCGTCGCTCGATGCCAACAACAAGGGCATGTACGAGCCTTGCCACGGCTCGGCGCCGGACATCGCCGGCCAAGGCATTGCCAACCCGCTGGCGACCATTCTGTCGGTGTCGATGATGCTGCGTTACAGCTTCAACCAGCAGGCCGCAGCCGAGGCCATCGAGCAGGCGGTAAGCCAGGTCCTGGACCAGGGCCTGCGTACCGGTGACATCTGGTCGGCCGGTTGCAGCAAGGTAGGTACGCAGGAAATGGGCGACGCAGTAGTCGCAGCGCTGCGGAATCTGTAATCTCTCTGGCCCGCCACCGTTTTTGGTCGGTGGCGGCCCACTTTTAGCAAAGGTGTAGTTGCGATGAAACGTGTAGGTCTGATCGGTTGGCGCGGCATGGTCGGTTCCGTGCTCATGCAGCGGATGCTGGAGGAGCAGGATTTCGACCTTATCGAGCCGGTGTTCTTCACTACCTCCAATGTCGGTGGCCAGGGCCCGAACGTGGGCAAGGATATTGCTCCGCTCAAGGACGCTTATTCGATTGAAGAACTCAAGACCCTCGACGTGATCCTGACCTGTCAGGGCGGCGACTACACCAACGAGGTCTTCCCCAAGCTGCGTGAAGCCGGCTGGCAGGGGTACTGGATCGATGCTGCCTCGTCGCTGCGCATGCAGGACGATGCGGTGATCGTGCTCGACCCGGTCAACCGCAAGGTGATCGACCAGCAGCTCGATGCCGGCACCAAGAACTACATCGGCGGCAACTGCACCGTCAGCCTGATGCTGATGGGCCTTGGCGGCCTGTTCGAAGCGGGCCTGGTCGAGTGGATGAGCGCCATGACCTACCAGGCGGCGTCCGGTGCCGGTGCGCAGAACATGCGTGAGCTGATCAAGCAGATGGGTGCTACCCACGCGGCAGTTGCCGATGACCTGGCCAACCCGGCCAGCGCCATCCTCGACATCGACCGCAAGGTGGCCGAGGCCATGCGCAGCGAGGCCTACCCGGCCGAGAACTTCGGCGTGCCCCTGGCGGGCAGCCTGATCCCATGGATCGACAAGGAGCTGCCGAACGGCCAGAGCCGTGAAGAGTGGAAGGCCCAGGCCGAAACCAACAAGATCCTCGGCCGCTTCAAGAGCCCGATCCCGGTCGATGGCATCTGCGTGCGCATCGGCGCCATGCGCTGCCACAGCCAGGCACTGACCATCAAGCTGAACAAGGACGTGCCGCTGGCCGATATCGAAGGCATGATCAGCCAGCACAACCCGTGGGTGAAGCTGGTGCCGAACCAGCGCGAGATCAGCATGCAGGAGCTGACCCCGACCAACGTCACCGGTACCCTGAACATTCCGGTGGGCCGTTTGCGCAAGCTGAACATGGGCTCGCAGTATCTGGGCGCGTTCACCGTCGGCGATCAGCTGCTGTGGGGTGCTGCCGAGCCGCTGCGCCGCATGCTGCGGATTCTGCTCGAGCGTTGATCGTTCTGCGTTGAACAGAAAACCCGCGCTGGTGACAGCGCGGGTTTTTTTATGGTGCGCGCCCCACGGGGCCAGCACAGACAAAACGGTACAATCCGAGTAAAGTGCCGCCCCCCGCCGTTACAGCAAAAGGATCCTCTCCATGACCCAACCCCTGGACATCGCCGTCGTCGGCGCCACCGGTAGCGTCGGTGAAACCTTGGTACAGATTCTCGAAGAATTGCACTTCCCGGTCGGCACGCTGCACCTGCTGGCCAGCATGGAGTCGGCGGGCAGCAGCGTGATGTTCGCCGGCAAGAAGGTCAAAGTGCGTGAAGTCGACAGTTTCGATTTCACCCAGGTCAAACTGGCCTTCTTCGCCGCCAGCCCGGCCGTCAGCCGTAGCTTTGCCAGCAAGGCCCGTGAGGCCGGCTGCACGGTCATTGACCTGTCTGGCGGCCTGGATGACGCCCTGGCGGTCGTGCCTGAGGCCAACGCCGAGCGCATCGCCAGCCTGGCGCTGCCGGCGTGCATCGCCAGCCCCAGTGCTGCAGCCGTGGCCTTGGCCGTCGCGCTGGCGCCACTGAAGGGGCTGTTGGAGATCGAGCGTGTGCAGGTCATGGCCGCGCTCGCGGTGTCTGCCCAGGGCCGGGAGGCTGTCAACGAACTGGCCCGGCAGACCGCCGAGTTGCTCAACGCCCGCCCGCTGGAGCCGCGTTTCTTCGATCGCCAGGTGGCGTTCAACCTGCTGGCCCAGGTCGGTACGGCAGACGAACAGGGCCACACCGCGCTCGAACGCCGCCTGGTTGATGAGCTGCCGGTGCTGTTGGGGCAGCCGGAACTGAAGATTTCCGTGACCTGCGTTCAAGTCCCGGTGTTTTTTGGCGATAGCTTCAGTGTGGCGGTACAGAGCCGTAATCCGGTGGATCTTGTTGCGGTCAATGCCGCGCTGGAGGGTGCCGACAGTGTCGAGCTGGTCGAGCGGGATGATTATCCGACCCCGGTAGGGGACGCAGTAGGGCAAGACGTGGTCTATGTTGGTCGTGTACGCCATGGTGTTGACGAAGACCAGCAGCTCAACCTGTGGCTGACCACCGACAACCTGCGCAAGGGCGCTGCGCTCAACGCCGTGCAGGTGGCGCAATTGTTGATTAAACACATAGCGTAAAAGATACTGGCGAGCACTTTTGTCCCGCACCGCATGCGGTTTCGGGACGATTCATACAAGGGATGAGGTCATGCTTCGAATTCGCAAACTGGTTCTGGCCATGGCGGCAGCGTCGGCGCTGTCATCTGGCATGGCGAACGCCCTGGGGTTGGGTGAGCTGACGCTCAAGTCGGCGCAGAACCAGCCGCTGGACGCCGAGATCGAATTGCTCGATGTGCGCGACCTCACCGCTGCCGAAGTGGCACCAAGCCTGGCGCCGCCGGAAGAGTTCAGCAAGGCCGGGGTGGAGTATCCGGGCTACCTTGAGGACCTGAGCTTTACCCCGGTGATCAACCCCAATGGCAAGAGCGTGCTGCGGGTAACCTCCAGTCAGCCGCTGCCGGGCTCGGTGGTCAAGTTTCTGGTCCAGGTGATGTGGCCCCAGGGCCGCCTGCTGCGTGACTACAGTGTGCTGCTCGACCAGGCCAAGGCCCAGGGCGAGCAGCCTGCCGCGGCCAATGTCACCCCGGCAACCAGCAGCGCCGGCAGCTACACCACCAAACGCCGCGATACCCTTTGGCAGATTGCTGCGCGCAATACCCAAAGTGGTGGCTCGGTGCAGCAGACCATGATCGCCATTCAGGCGCTGAACCCGGATGCCTTTATCGGCAACAATATCAACCAGTTGAAGGTTGGCCAGGTGTTGCGCCTGCCCGATCGTCAGCAGGTCCAGAGCATCCCCCAGGCCGAGGCCAATCGCGAAGTGGCCGAACAGTACGCCGCCTGGCGTGAGGGCCGGCGCCTCGGCCCCCGCGCCAGGCAGTTGGACGCCACCCGTCGCGGCGCTGCCGATGCGGCGCCCGAGCGTATCGCCCGGGGCGACAACCTGCGCCTGGTCAGCCCAGGCAACCAGCCTGGCGCTGGCGATGCCAAGGCGCTCAACGACAAGCTGGCCGTGGCCCAGGAGAGCCTGGACACCAGCCGTCGTGACAATGAAGAACTCAAGAGCCGGATGAGCGACCTGCAGAGCCAGCTGGACAAGCTGCAGCGCCTGATTCAGCTCAAGAACGACCAGCTGGCACGCCTGGAGGCACAGGGTGCTGCCGGGGAGCCGGCATCGGCCGCCGCCTTGCCTGGTGAATCGGCCCCGGCGCAGCCTGCAGGCAACGCCCAGGTACCGCCCGCCGAGCCCGTCGTGGCACCGGCGCCGGCTGCCGTCGACACCGCGCCTGGCTCTGCCCCGGCTGGCGAGGATGCCCCAGCCGCCCAGCAGCCGGGCGCGCTGGATGAGATGCTGGGGAATCCGTTGGTGCTGGGCCTGATCGCAGGTTCCGCATTCCTCGTGCTGCTGTTGCTGCTGTTGCTGCTGGCGCGCCGACGCAAAGCCCAGCAGGAGGCCGAAAAGCACCTGCGTATGGCGCGGGCACTGGCCGAGGAGGGCGAGCGTAACCCCGACCTCGACCTGCCTTCGAGCAGCTTCGATGAGCTGGAAGTGTCGGCGCCTGGCGTAACCCTGTCGCCGGCGGTGGTAGCGGCTTCGGCTGCTGCAGCCGTTGCGGCGGAAAAACCCGTAGCCCCAGCCCCCGTTGCCGCGCCATCACCGGCACAGGACCCGAATGCCGAGCTGTTAGCTGAGGTCGAGCAGAGCCTGGCCAGCGGCCGTCTGAACCATGCGGCCGACCTGTTGGAGACGGCCGTCGCTGCGCAACCGGAGCATGATGGCCTGCGGTTGAAGCTGATGGAGGTTTATGCGCGCCAGGGTGACCACAGCGCATTCGTGGAGCAGGAGCGCAAGCTGCCGGGCAGCGAAGAAAATATCGCGCAGGTCAGTCAGCTCAAGGAGCATTACCCGGCCATGCTCGGCATCGCCGCAGCGGGGCTGGGGGCTGCGGCGCTGGCTGCCGAACTGGATGAGCAGTATGTGCAGGATCTGTTGCAGGATGAGGCGCAGCCGCCGGCAGAGGTCGATGCCGAGCCTGAGCCTGACGCTGTTGCTGAGCCTGAGCCTGAGCCTGAGCCTGAACCTGAACCGCAAGCCGAGGCCGATGCTCAAGCGCCTGCCCTTGATGACAATGGTCTGGACAGTGCCTTCGACCTTGACCTGGGTGACGATCTGCCCCTGAACGACCTTGAACCGCCGATGCTCGATGAAGCGGCGTTGACGGATCTGCAGGTAAATGACGAGCCGCTCGCCGCCGCTGATCCTGCCGTGCAGGAAGCAGATGCCGATGCCGACTTCGAAGCCTTGCTGGCGCAGGCTCAGGCCGAACCGCAGAGCGTCGATGATCTGGCGGACTTCGACCTGGACATGGGTGAGCCGAGCGTTGCCGAACCGGTCGAGGAAGAGCCGGTCGACGTTGCTGCCGAACTGGCCGCTTTCGATTCCATCCCTGAGTTCGACCCGATTTCCGAGCTGGAGCTGCCGGAAGACTTCGACCTGTCGCTGTCGCTGGATGACCAGTCACCGGCTGCCAAGAGCTTTGCTTCGGAGCTGAGCGACGTCAACGCCGAACTGGACAAGCTCTCGCAGAATCTCGAGTCGCCGTCGCTGGCGCCGCACTTCACCGCTGCAGATGCTGCCCAGGAGCCGGAACCTTTGGACGACCTGGACTTCGATTTCTTCTCCGGCAGCGACGAAGTGGCCACCAAGCTCGATCTGGCACGTGCCTATATCGACATGGGCGACCATCAGGGTGCGCGTGACATCCTCGATGAAGTGGTCAAGGATGGCGACGACACCCAGCGTCAGGAAGCCGAAGACATGCTGTCCCGGCTGGTCTGAAGGCCTCACCTGCAGCGTAAAACCAACGGCAGCCCAACAAGGCTGCCGTTGTCGTTATAATCCCCGGCACTTCGTATTGCCCCACAGGTTTCACGCTCTTGGACATCATCGACACCGCTGCCACCGAATCGGCCGCCGAAGGCTTCACCCGCATTGCCCTGGGCGTGGAATACAAGGGTTCGCGCTACCGCGGCTGGCAACGCCAGGCCAGCGGTGTGCCCAGTGTCCAGCAGGCACTGGAGCAAGCCCTGTCGAAAGTGGCCAACGAGCCCATCACGGTGGTCTGCGCCGGGCGTACCGACGCCGGTGTGCATGGGTGTGGGCAGATCGTGCATTTCGATACCCGCGCCAATCGCGACGAACGCGCCTGGACCCTGGGCAGCAACTTCAACCTGCCCCATGACATCAGTGTGGTCTGGTCGCGGCCGATGCCTGCGGATTTCCATGCGCGCTTCAAGGCCACCGCCCGGCGCTACCGTTATGTCATCTACAACGACCCGATCCGCCCGGCACACTTGGCCGAGGAAGTGACCTGGAATCACCGGCCGCTTGATGTAGAACGCATGGCCGATGCTGCGCAGTTCCTGCTGGGTACCCACGACTTCAGTGCCTTTCGCGCCAGCCAGTGCCAGGCCAAGTCGCCGATCAAGCATATCCATCACCTGCGGGTCACCCGTCACGGGCAGATGATCGTGCTGGATGTGCGGGCCACCGCTTTCCTGCACCATATGGTGCGCAACATTGCCGGCGTGCTGATGACCATTGGTGCAGGTGAGCGCCCTGCGGGCTGGGCCCGTGAAGTGCTGGAAGGGCGCAACCGGCGCGAAGGCGGTGTGACGGCCCATCCGTACGGCCTGTACCTGGTGCAGGTAGAGTACCCGGAGGAATTCCAGCTGCCACAGCGTTACATTGGCCCACACTTTCTGACTGGCTACGAGGCGTTGGCCGACTGACGGGCGAAAACGCTTTTGCTACCATCGGGCCTTTCAGTGTTTTCTCAGGGTTTGCAGTCCATGAGCAATGTTCGCAGCAAGATCTGCGGGATTACCCGCATAGAAGACGCGCTGGCCGCCGCCGAGGCGGGGGCCGATGCCATCGGCTTCGTTTTCTATGCCAAAAGCCCGCGCGCCGTCGACGTGCGCCAGGCGCGGGCGATCATGGCCGAGTTGCCACCCTTCGTGACTACGGTCGGCCTGTTCGTCAACGCCTCGCGCTGCGAACTCAACGAGATCCTCGAGGCTGTGCCGCTGGACCTGCTACAGTTCCACGGCGACGAAACCCCGGCTGACTGCGAAGGCTACCACCGCCCCTGGATCAAGGCGCTGCGAGTGCGCCCGGGTGACGACCTGGAGGCTGCCTGCCGGCACTATGCCGGTGCGCGTGGCATCCTGCTCGACACCTATGTTGCCGGCGTACCCGGTGGTACTGGCGAAGCGTTCGACTGGTCGCTGGTGCCTTCACGGCTGAGCAAGCCGATCATTCTCGCCGGAGGCTTGTCGGCCGGCAATGTCGGCCAGGCCATCGCCCAGGTACGGCCGTATGCGGTGGATGTCAGTGGTGGTGTGGAGCAGGCCAAGGGCATAAAGGACGCGGCGAAGATCGAAGCGTTCATGCGCGCGGTGAAACAGGCGTGATGCCAGATGTGACGGCTGGCTGCGCGCCATCGTCCATAGCTATCGCAGCCCTGCGGGGCGGCTGCCGGCATGCCGGTTGGCCAAAGAATACGTTGAAGACGGTGCGGTACGCAGGCAGCCCCTGTGGCCGGTTCGTCATCGTTTGACAGAAGAATTTGAGCTCAAAGGGCAGGGCATGGCCGGCCAGACTGGTCCCCGCCCGCCAATACTGGAGAAATAAAGCATGAGCAACTGGTTAGTCGACAAACTGATCCCTTCGATCATGCGTTCCGAGGTGAAGAAGAGCTCGGTGCCAGAAGGCCTGTGGCACAAGTGCCCAGCCTGTGAGGCCGTGCTGTATCGTCCGGAGCTGGAAAAGACCCTGGATGTCTGCCCCAAGTGCAACCACCACATGCGTATTGGCGCACGCCAGCGCATCGACATCTTCCTCGATGCTGAAGGCCGTGCCGAGCTGGGTGCCGAGCTGGAGCCGGTCGACCGCCTGAAATTCCGCGATGGCAAAAAGTACAAGGACCGCCTGGTCGGTGCCCAGAAGCAGACCGGCGAGAAGGACGCCCTGATCTCCATGAGCGGTACCCTGATGGGCATGCCGATCGTGGTCAGTGCCTTCGAATTTTCCTTCATGGGTGGTTCCATGGGCGCCGTCGTCGGTGAGCGTTTTGTCCGCGCCGCCAACCATGCCCTGGAAAACCGCTGCCCGATGATCTGCTTCTCGGCCTCCGGTGGTGCGCGCATGCAGGAAGCGCTGATCTCGCTGATGCAGATGGCCAAGACCTCGGCCGTGCTGGCCCGCCTGCGCGAAGAGGGCATTCCGTTCATCTCCGTATTGACCGATCCGGTCTACGGCGGTGTTTCCGCCAGTCTGGCGATGCTCGGCGATGTCATTGTCGGTGAGCCGAAGGCGCTGATCGGCTTTGCCGGCCCGCGCGTGATCGAGCAGACCGTGCGCGAAAAGCTGCCTGAGGGCTTCCAGCGCAGCGAGTTCCTGCTGGAGCACGGCGCCATCGACCTGATCATCTCGCGTGGCGAGCTGCGTCCACGCCTGGCGCGTCTGCTGGCGCAGATGACCGGCCAGGAAACTCCCGAGCAGGCACGCGAGGCCGCTGCGGTCGCCTGATGAAAGACAGAACCCTGGGCGAATGGCTCGCCTACCTCGAGCAGTTGCACCCCTCGGCCATCGACATGGGGCTGGAGCGTTCGCAAAAGGTGCTTGCACGATTGGCCCTGGGCAAGCTGGCGCCCCGTGTGGTGACCGTCACCGGCACCAACGGCAAAGGCTCGACCTGTGCCTTCGTGGCGTCGATGCTGCGTGCCCAGGGGCTCAAGGTTGGCGTGTACAGCTCGCCACACCTGTTGCGTTACAACGAACGGGTGCTGATCGATGGTCAGGAGGCCAGTGATGAGCGCCTGTGCGAAGCCTTTGCGGCCGTCGAGGCGGCGCGAGGCGAGATTTCCCTTACCTATTTCGAGATGGGCACCCTGGCGGCATTCTGGCTGTTCTACCAGTCCGGGCTGGATGCCGTGGTGCTTGAAGTAGGCCTGGGTGGTCGTCTGGATACCGTGAACGTCGTCGATGCCGACCTGGCCCTGGTGACCAGTATCGGCGTCGACCATGTCGATTACCTGGGCGATACCCGCGAGTTGGTAGCCTTCGAGAAGGCTGGCATCTTCCGCCCGGGCAAGCCGGCACTGTGCGGTGACCTGGATCCCCCTCGGCCACTGTTGGACAAGGCGCGTGAACTGGCGGCGCCGTTGTTCCTGCGGGGGCGTGACTTCGATCTGACCAGTGCCGATAGTACCTGGCACTGGCGCGGGACAGCAGCAGATGGCGCGGTGGTGGAGCTGTCAGGCCTGCCGCTGCTCGACCTGCCGATGGAGAACGCCACCCTGGCCCTGCAGGCTTATTTGCTGATGGGGCTGCCTTGGGATGCCGGGCAAATTCGTCAGGCGCTGCTCGATACCCGTATCACCGGGCGGCTGGACCGTCGCACGTTCAGTTGGCAAGGCAAGCGCGTGGAGCTGTTGCTGGATGTGGGGCATAACCCCCATGCAGCAGAATACCTGGCGCGTCGCCTGTCAGCGCGACCGCTCAAGGGCCGGCGCCTGGCAGTCTTCGGCCTGCTGGCGGACAAGGACCTGGCAGGCGTCCTGGCGCCGTTGCAGGGCCTGGTCGACGACTGGGCGGTGGCGCCTTTGCAGTCACCGCGCAGCCGTCCGGCCGCCGAACTCGTCGGCGCCTTGACGAACCTCGGCGCGTCGGTGAAGTCTTATTCCAGCGTCGGCGCCGCTCTTGATGGGCAATGCGCTCAGGCGACGGCGGATGACCAGATCCTGCTGTTCGGTTCGTTTTTCTGTGTTGCCGAGGCCCTGGAATGGCTGGGGCAGCAGGCCCTGGAGGGGTGAGTAGATGGCAGTGCTGGATAAAGGGATGAAACAGCGCATGGTGGGTGCGTTGGTGCTGGTGGCGCTGGCGGTGATTTTCTTGCCGATGCTGTTCACCCGCGAGGACGAAATGCGCCAGGTGCGCGTCGAGGCCCCGCAGGCTCCAGCGATGCCGAGCTTGCCTGAAGTCAAGGTAGAGCCGGTTGCAGTGCCCGAGCCGCAACCGCTGCCGCAAGAGCCGCAGCAGGCACCTGTGGTGGTCAATGAGTCCTCGGCCCCGGTGGCCACGCCGAGCCAGCCGATCACGCCTTCGCCGCAAACCCAGGCTCAAGTTCAGCCCAAGCCGCAGGCGCCTGCTCCGGCATCCAAGGCCCAGGTGCAGCCGGCCGCTACGCCTGCGCCAGCAGCAAGCGCTACCGCACCGTCGAAAATCGACGTCAACGGCTTGCCGGTGAGCTGGTCGATCCAGCTGGCCAGCCTGTCCAATCGCGCCGGAGCCGAGAACCTGCAGAAAACCCTGCGCAGCCAGGGTTACAATGCCTACATTCGTTCGGCCGGTGGCATGAATCGGGTGTATGTGGGTCCGCTGATCGAGCGTGCCGAGGCTGAGCGCCTGCGTGATGCAATCAATCGGCAGCAGAAGCTGAAGGGCTTTGTGATCCGTTTCCAGCCAGAACGCGGTTGATTTCAGGGGGCTGCCCTGCAGCCCATCTGCGGGCTGGCCAATCGGCCTGACATTCCGCTTACTCCCGGCCCTTTGCTCTGGTAAAATGCGCCGCCTCAAACGTCTGCAGGCAGCACCGTGGCATTTACCTGGGTTGATTGGGCGATCATCGCGATCATCGCCGTTTCCACACTGATCAGTCTCAAGCGCGGCTTCGTCAAGGAAGCCTTGTCCCTGCTCATCTGGATCATTGCCGGTGCAGTCGCCTGGATGTTCGGTGGGTCGCTCTCGGTGTATCTTGAAAGCTACATCCAGACCCCATCGATGCGCATCATCGCTGGCTGCGCCATTCTTTTCGTCGCCACCCTGCTGGTGGGCGCGATGGTCAATTTCCTGGTCGGTGAGCTGATCCGCGTGACCGGGCTGTCCGGTACCGATCGTTTTCTCGGCATGGCCTTCGGCGCGGCGCGCGGAGCCTTGCTGGTGGTGGTCGCCATCGGCCTGCTCAGCCTGGGGCCGGTGCAGCAGGATACCTGGTGGCAGGAATCTCGCCTGATACCACAGTTTCTATTGGTCGCTGACTGGTCGAAGAACCTGATCCTGGGTTTCACCAGCCAGTGGATGTCCAGTGGGGTGATCAGCACTCCGGCTGATCTCCCGTTCAAGGAACAGTTGCTCGGGCCTGCAAAGCCTTGAGCGCTATTCACTCAAGTTTCATCAAAGTAGGGGTTGCGTCGCATGTGTGGCATCGTCGGTATCGTCGGTAAGTCGAACGTCAATCAGGCGCTGTATGACGCGCTTACGGTCCTCCAGCACCGCGGCCAGGACGCTGCAGGTATCGTGACCAGCCACGACGGCCGGTTGTTCCTGCGCAAGGATAATGGCCTGGTGCGCGATGTCTTCCAGCAGCGCCACATGCAGCGCCTGGTAGGCCATATGGGTATCGGCCACGTCCGTTACCCGACTGCGGGCAGTTCGACCTCGGCCGAAGCCCAGCCGTTCTATGTCAACTCGCCGTACGGCATCACCCTGGCGCACAACGGCAACCTGACCAACGTCGAGCAGTTGGCCAAGGAGATCTACGAGTCCGACCTGCGCCACGTCAACACCAACTCCGACTCGGAAGTGCTGCTGAACGTGTTCGCCCATGAGCTGGCGGTGCGTGGCAAGCTGCAGCCCACCGAAGAAGACGTGTTCGCCGCCGTTTCCCACGTGCACAGCCGCTGCGTCGGCGGTTACGCCGTGGTGGCGATGGTCACCGGCTATGGCATTGTCGGCTTCCGTGACCCCAACGGCATTCGCCCGGTGGTGTTCGGCCAGCGTCATACCGACGAAGGCGTTGAATACATGATCGCCTCGGAAAGCGTTGCCCTGGACGTGCTCGGCTTCACCCTGATCAGCGACCTGGCGCCCGGCGAAGCGGTGTACATCACCGAAGAAGGCCAGCTGTACACCAAGCAGTGCGCTCAAAGCCCGAAACTGCAACCGTGCATCTTCGAGCACGTCTACCTGGCCCGTCCGGACTCGATCATGGATGGCGTTTCGGTATACAAGGCGCGCTTGCGCATGGGCGAGAAGCTGGCCGAGAAGATCCAGCGCGAGCGCCCGGACCACGACATCGATGTGGTCATCCCGATCCCTGACACCAGCCGCACCGCCGCCCTGGAGCTGGCCAACCACCTGGGCGTCAAGTTCCGCGAAGGCTTCGTGAAAAACCGCTACATTGGCCGTACCTTCATCATGCCCGGCCAGGCTGCACGCAAGAAATCGGTGCGCCAGAAGCTCAACGCCATCGAGCTGGAATTCCGCGGCAAGAACGTGATGCTGGTCGACGACTCGATCGTACGCGGCACCACCTGCAAGCAGATCATCCAGATGGCCCGCGAAGCCGGCGCGAAAAACGTCTACTTCTGTTCCGCGGCCCCTGCAGTGCGTTACCCCAACGTCTACGGCATCGACATGCCGAGCGCTCACGAACTGATCGCCCACAACCGCACTACCGATCAGGTGGCCGAGTTGATCGGCGCCGACTGGCTGGTCTATCAGGACCTGCCGGACCTGATCGAATCGGTCGGTGGCGGCAAGATCAAGATCGAGCACTTCGATTGCGCGGTGTTCAACGGTGAATACGTCACTGGCGACATCGACGAGGCCTACCTCGACCGCATCGAGCAGGCTCGCAATGACCTGGCCAAGGTGAAGAACCAGGCGGTCAGCGCGATCATCGACCTCTACAACAACTGATTTGGAGAGCGACGGCATGACGGATCAATGGGATGCCGGGCGACTGGACAGTGACCTCGAGGGTGTCGGCTTCGACACCCTGGCGGTGCGTGCCGGTCAGAACCGTACACCGGAGGCGGAGCACAGCGAAGCGCTGTTCCTGACCTCCAGCTATGTCTTCCGCACGGCCGCTGATGCGGCCGCGCGCTTTGCCGGTGAAACCCCGGGCAACGTCTACTCGCGCTACACCAACCCGACCGTGCGTGCCTTCGAGGAGCGCCTGGCGGCAATGGAAGGTGCCGAGCAGGCCGTGGCCACCTCTACCGGCATGGCGGCGATCCTCGCCGTGGTGATGTCGTTGTGCAGCGCCGGCGACCATGTGCTGGTGTCGCAGAGCGTGTTCGGCTCGACGATCAGCCTGTTCGAGAAGTACTTCAAGCGTTTCGGCGTACAAGTGGACTACGTGCCGCTGGTCGATCTGGCGGGTTGGGACAAGGCCATCAAGGCCAATACCAAGCTGCTGATCCTCGAGTCGCCTTCCAACCCGTTGGCCGAACTGGTGGACATTGCCGCGCTGGCCGAGATTGCCCATGCCCGTGGTGCCATGCTGGTGGTGGACAACTGCTTCAGCACCCCGGCGCTGCAGCAGCCGCTCAAGCTTGGCGCTGACATCGTGTTCCATTCCGCTACCAAGTTCATCGACGGCCAGGGCCGTTGCATGGGCGGTGTTGTGGCCGGGCGCAGCGAGCAGATGAAAGAAGTGGTGGGCTTTTTGCGCACCGCCGGCCCGACCCTCAGCCCGTTCAACGCCTGGATCTTCACCAAAGGCCTGGAAACCCTCAAGCTGCGCATGCGTGCGCACTGCCAGAGCGCTCAGCAACTGGCCGAGTGGCTGGAGCAGCAGGAGGGTATCGAGAAGGTGCATTACGCCGGCTTGCCAAGCCATCCGCAGCACGAACTGGCCAAGCGCCAGATGAGCGGCTTTGGTGCGGTGGTGAGTTTCGAGGTCAAGGGTGGCAAGGAAGGCGCCTGGCGCTTCATCGATGCCACGCGGGTGATCTCGATCACCACCAACCTGGGTGACAGCAAGACCACTATCGCGCACCCGGCCACCACCTCCCACGGCCGCCTGACGCCGCAGGAGCGTGAGGCTGCGGGTATTCGCGACAGCCTGATCCGCGTTGCCGTCGGCCTGGAAGACGTGGCTGACCTGCAAGCCGACCTTGCGCGTGGGCTGGCAGCGCTGTGATCGACTGGAAGGGCGGCGGGCCGGGCCATAACGGCCGGGTAGCCCTGGTAACCGGTGCCGCACGCGGCATCGGCCTGGGCGTTGCTGCCTGGTTGATCTGCGAGGGTTGGCAGGTGGTGCTGAGCGACCTGGACCGCCCTCGCGGCGCCAAGGTTGCCAAGGCCCTGGGTGAAAACGCCTGGTTCATCACCATGGACGTAGCCGACGAAGCCCAGGTCAGTGCCGGGGTTTCCGAGGTGTTGGGGCAGTTCGGGCGGCTGGACGCGCTGGTGTGCAACGCGGCCATCGCCAACCCGCACAACCAGACCCTGGAGAGCCTGAGCCTGGCGCAATGGAACCGTGTGCTGGCGGTCAACCTCAGCGGCCCGATGCTGTTGGCCAAGCACTGTGCGCCTTACTTGCGAGCGCACAATGGTGCGATCGTCAATCTGGCCTCGACCCGTGCCCGGCAGTCCGAGCCGGATACCGAGGCCTATGCAGCAAGCAAGGGCGGCCTGGTGGCGTTGACCCATGCCCTGGCCATGAGCCTGGGCCCGGAGATCCGCGTCAATGCCGTGAGCCCGGGCTGGATCGATACGCGCGACCCTGCGCAACGCCGTGCCGAGCCGTTGAGCGATGCCGACCATGCCCAGCATCCGACGGGCAGGGTAGGGACGGTGGAAGACGTGGCGGCCATGGTTGCTTGGCTGTTGTCGCGCCAGGCAGCTTTCGTCACTGGCCAGGAGTTCGTGGTCGATGGCGGCATGACGCGCAAGATGATCTATAGCTGAGCTGCAAGCTGCAAGCTGCAAGCTGCAAGAGGGGGCCGTGAGGTCCCTTCGTCATTTGCCGGGCTTGGAAATCGGGCCAGCACCACCTGGCTTTTTCTTGCGGCTTGCAGCTTGAAGCTTGCAACTGCTCTCCCACCCTTTTCAAAAAAAAAATCAACGGGGCTATTGACTTAGCATCGGCACCTGCGTAAATTTCGCGGCCTCAGCGAAGCAAACGCAACAAGCAACATCGCGAGGGTGATTAGCTCAGCCGGGAGAGCATCTGCCTTACAAGCAGAGGGTCGGCGGTTCGATCCCGTCATCACCCACCACTTCCTGAGCGTTCCTGGTGCACGATGCTTCGAAAGAGGCAGATGGCCAGAGAGGAACAAGGCCTGATAAGCCACTATGCGCAGCGGTAGTTCAGTCGGTTAGAATACCGGCCTGTCACGCCGGGGGTCGCGGGTTCGAGTCCCGTCCGCTGCGCCATTCTTCAGTAACAGATGGGTGCTTTGCACCGGTCTGAAGCCAAAAGGCAACATTGCCTCAGGCTGATCCCAGTTTCAATCAGGCGCAAGCCTGAACGATACGCAGCGGTAGTTCAGTCGGTTAGAATACCGGCCTGTCACGCCGGGGGTCGCGGGTTCGAGTCCCGTCCGCTGCGCCATCTTCGTTTCGAAGCCCCTTGAACGCTTCGAAGCAGCAAAAAGAGCGATCTTCGTGTCGCTTTTTTTGTGTCTGCCCTGAGGCTTTGTTCGCCGCAAGGGTAGATCACAGTTTCAACCGGGCGAAAGCCCGAGCGATACGCAGCGGTAGTTCAGTCGGTTAGAATACCGGCCTGTCACGCCGGGGGTCGCGGGTTCGAGTCCCGTCCGCTGCGCCATCTTCGCCTCGAAGCCCTTGAACGCTTCGAAGCAAAACGAGAAAGCGACCTTAGGGTCGCTTTTTTCGTTTACGCGCCTGCAAAGTCAACATTTACACGATGCTGACAGACTCTTCACCGTCGAACGGTTTCAGTGCAAGGGTGCTGTGATGCACAATAGGCACCTCTCGACTTACCCGGAATTCGCAATGACCAGATCATCCGTCTTTGGTGCGCTCGGGCTGGCCCTGGTGCTGGCGGGCGTGACCGGTTGCTCCTCGAAAAAAACCGCTATCTATGAGCATGAGAACTTCGATGACTCGGGCACCTTCTCGCGCAGTTTCCCGGTCAGTGAAGCCGGCTCGTGCGAGGCTGCCCGGCGTGCGCTGCTGAGCCAGGGTTACATCATCACCAGCAGCGGCGCCAACCAGATTGCCGGTAACAAAAGCTTCCAGCAGAACAGCGAGAACCACCTGCAGATCAGCTTCAGCGTGACCTGCGCGCCCGACAGCAGTGACGAACAGCGTTCGACCATGTTCGCCAACGCGTTGCAGGACCGCTACGCCCTCAAGAAGTCCAATACGTCCGCCAGCCTCGGCGTGGGTGTGCTGGGTTCTGTTTCGATGCCGATCGGCTCCAGTGACGATTCGATGGTCAAGGTCGCCAGCGAGACCGTGACCGCGCCGCAGTTCTACGAGCGTTACTTTGCTCTGGTGGAAAGCTACTTGCCCAAGCCCAAGCCGAAGAAGGTCAGCAAGGCCAAGGTTGAAGCGCCTGTGCCCAAGGCCGAGAACACAGCGCCTGCCTTGGGGTTGCCTGAGCAAGTTTCGCCAGCACCTGTGAGCGCTCCTTTGGCAGAGGCAGCACCTGCTCCTGCGCCTGCGCCAGCAACACCGGCGCCAGCAGAACCAGCACCTGCAGCTGAGGCGGTGGCCCCGGCAAGCGAGGCCCCAGCAGCGCCGGTGGTTGATGACAGCCAGGGTTCGCAACCGGTCGCACCGCCGGCGGCGCCTGCGCCGATTCAGGTGCAGCAGGATGCACAGCCTGCCGAGGCTGAAGCACCCTCACTCTGAATGATCTTCCCTGAACAGGCGTCGACACGGCCAATCATTCGCTGTTACAGATCACCAGACGATAACTTTCTGAACACCTGCTACGTTTACCACTCATAGGCTTGTCATCATTTCTTCATCCAGCCTGCCTAGGTTGGAAGGCATGACCAACGAAGATAAAAGAGTGAAGAGGGCGCAGGGTAATGGATGAATATCAGGAAGAGCTGCTCGAGTACCAAGCCTACGAGCTGGACACCCCGGAACCGGCCGACGACGCCACCGAGCTTTGACCGACCTGCCGCTGACTGCGGCGGAACCCCCCCGGTGTGAGGCCCGTCCAGCGCTTGAATGCGCGCTGGAAGGCCTCGGCCGATGCAAAACCCAACAGGTAGGCAATCTCGCCGAAGGTCAATTCCGTATCGCGGATATAGGCCTCGGCAAGGTCGCGCCGGGTGTCGTTGAGCAAGTCGCGAAAGCGCGTGCCTTCCTCTGCCAGTTTGCGCCGCAAGGTCCAGGCGGGCAGTTGCAGGCGCAGTGCCACTTCTTCCAGGCCGGGATCACGGCCACCGTTGAGCAGGGGGCCGAGCAAATGGGTGATGCGCTCCCCCAGGCTGCGCACCCGGGTGCGCTGCAGCATGTGCGTTTCACACAGTTGCAGCAGGTGCTGCCAGGTGCTCGGACAATGCTGGGGGTTGGCCAGCTCCAGCGTGGCCCGGCCCAGGCGCAGCCGGTTGCCACTGGCGCCAAACTGCACGGCGGTGCTGCACAATGGCTGGTACTGGGCGGCGTAGCCGGGTGCTTCGAATTCGATCTCCAGGCGCTCGGCCTGTATGGGCGTGTCGGTCAGGGCTGCAAGCTGGGCCAGCCAGCCGGTCAGCAGCGAGTCAACCACGAAACGGTTATAGGCGTTGTAGGGGCTGATTGAATAAAAGCGCAGCCATGCCCCTTGGGCGTCTTCCTGAAAACTCGAATGCCCGCGGTAGTTGGCGGCATACAGCGGCTCGAAACGCAGCAGTGTACGGGCGGCTTCGCCCAACGTAGGCGCCTGCGCGGCTGTGACGCCCGCCAGGCCGGCCTGGGCCAGCCGGCTCAGGCGTCCCATGTGCAGGCCCAGGGCAGGCTCCCCGCACAGCGCGATTGCAGCATGCCCCAAGTGCATGTAACGGGGGATCGACAGCCGTGCGCCGGCTTCGGCCAAGCGTGTTTCATCCAGCCCGTAACGGCGCAGCAGCGGCTGAGGATCGTGACCGAGGCCCTGGATGGCCTCAGCAAGTGGCTGGACGAAACCTACCGAGAGGTCGCCCAGGCGAACGCGGGGGCGGGACATACCCCTACAGCCACACGTTCAGCAGGCGTGCGCCCTGGCTGGGAGGGCCTGTAAGCAATTCGCCGCTCTGATGGGCGAAGCCTTGACCGTCGCTGCCCTGGTCCCAGAACTGCCCCCGCATGAATACACTCATGCTGCTGACCCCTTGGCCGGCAGCCTCGGTCAGGCGTTGCCAGGCGGTCTTCTCGCTCACTTCACCGCGCTGCAGGGCAAGCTCGGCCGCCGCATCCTGGTGCCGGTTGCCACGCCATGGCGCTTGCCAGCTGTCTTTGCCGCTCAGGAAAACCGGGTTGGCGATCAGTTGTACCTGTTGGTTCTCCAACTGCTGGTGGTTTTCCGGGTACCAGCTATCGCTGCCGATCAGCACGCCAAGACGCCCGGCCGGGGTTTGCACCACTTGTAGGGGTTGCTTGCGGCCATCATGGATGTAACGCCGTACCTGGCTGTCCGGGAATTGCTGGCGTTGTGGCTGGCCCAGCGGTGAACCATCGCTGGCGAACACCAGGCTGCTGTTGAACAACGGGCCGCCGCCGGTATGCAGCACGCCTTTTTCCACATAGGGGTCAGGCAGCACGATCGAGCCGGCCACCAAGGTCACGCCAAACTCCTTGGCCAGGCTGCCGAACAGCTGCTGGTAGTCGCGGGCCATCTGCTGAGCCTTCATGCGCAAGTGCGCGTCGGCCCGGCGGTCATCGCCGCTGGCCCGCACTATCGCCAGGCCATAGCGCAGCGGGTTGCTCAACTCCAGCCATTGCTCTGCCTCGCGGCTGCGGGTGACCTGGTACAGCTCGTTCTTTTCGCCGCGGGCCCACAGCCAGGTGCCAATGTGCTCCGGCAGCACCACCACCGTGCGCGGGCTTATCAGACCCTGGGCACGGGCTTGTTGCAGGTAGGCCGAGAGCTTGCGGTGCAGGCGTTGCAGGTTTTGATAGTCGCTTGGGTAAAGCAGGGGCTCGACGCCCAGCAGGTTGCCCTGCTCGCCGGGCACGCCGTGGTTCAACGCCAGTTCGATGCGCAGGTCGGAGAGGTAGTGGCCTTCCGGGCGCTGTTGGGTCCAGAAGCCATAGCCGCACAGGGCGGCGATCATTACCAGCGCCAAGGCGCTTGCCAATAGTTTTCGCATGCCTTTGATTTCGTTGATACTCGCAATGACGAGGCGGTGAACCAAGAAGTCGCTGAGCATTGTGTCACAGTCGTCTTGAGCGTGCCTCGCGCAGCCGTTGATTTCAACTGGATCTGGCAGGTGCAACTTTGTCGATGATCTGCTTTGCCAGGGCGTGGTAGAGGGAAACCGGCGAAATGCAACCGGAGATGCCGGCAGCCATCAATGTCACTGCCAGCATCGGGATGGCCAGGTCCGGACTATGCGTAAGTTCCAGAACAATGACCGATGCAGTCAACGGTGAACGCGTTACGCCTGCCAGGTAGGCGCCCATTCCCAGCAATGCACACGCCTGTGGGTCAACATTGGGGATCAGGCTCAACAGCGGCTGGAATGCCGCGCCGATGCTCAGCGAAGGCGAAAACAGGCCGCCCGGTATGCCGGAGAGGTAAGAGACGACATTGGCCAGAAACTTCCAGAGAAGGAAGCTGGCATCGGTGATCGGTCGGCCTTCGAGCAAGGCACGGGTCTCTTCGTAGCCGGTGCCGAACACATGGTTGCCAGAAACTAGCCCCAGCACTGCCAGCACCAGCCCGCAGATCGCCGCGAACCGCACCGGGTAGCGCCCGCGTAGTGTACACAGGCGGCCAAGTACGCCCTTATCGGTAGGCAGCACCAGCCTGGCGTAACACCCACCCAGCACTCCCCCCAACAGCGCGCATGCAGGCACCACACTCCAGCCCCAGCCTACGGGCATCCGCCCGCTTATTTCGCCAAAGTAGGCGTTGTGCCCCATCAGCCCCAGCGTGACCACGCCGCCAATCAGCACCGCCGTCAGCACCAGGCCGCTGAAGCGTTGCTCAAACGTGCGGCTCAGCTCTTCAATGGCAAAGACGACACCGGCCAGCGGGGTATTGAACGCGGCGGCTATGCCGGCTGCGCCGCCTGCGAGGATCAGGCCGGCAATCGCGCGGCGCCCGTGCAGGCCCAATCGCTGGCCGAAGGTGTAGAGCACGGCAGCGCCGATGTGAACCGTCGGCCCCTCTCGCCCGACCGAACCTCCTACCAGCAGGGCGCCCAAGGTCAGGCTCATGCGCGCGGCGGCAACGGGAATCGAAAGCAATCGGGCACGCAGGCGCCGGGATGGCATTTCCAGGGCAGCGATGACTTGAGGTATGCCGCTGCCCTTGGCGTTTTCAAACCAGCGCTGTGTCAAATACGCCAGAAGCGCGAACCCTAGGGGAGTGATGAGAAGGGGTGCCCAGGGCATCCATTCCAGCAGGCGTTCGAACGAAGCGAATGCAGCTTCGGCTAGCCAGGCGAACGCCAGTGCGACAAGCCCCACCAGCAGCGCCCCGATCCAGAACGCCAGGCGCTGGCGCCATTCTCGCCAGCGTGAACGGCCGAGAGGGAGGGAGGGGAGGCGGGTACGGTCGGGCATCGTCTACGCAGTGTCAGAGGGTAAAGCCACGAGTATGACGTGTATTACTGGGGTGGCAAACCCGACAGAGGTGTTACTCAGGCAGGACGGGCGGACGCCCGGCGCCTTCGCCCGGTACCGTCCCGCCAGGCGGGCTCGACATGCGCAGCGATTTGAGATTTTTTTCCTCGGGCGTTACGGTTCATGGCTGTACAAGTGCACAGGCTCGGCAAACGGAGATCTGCCTGGCTGCTAATCTGGGCAGATGTCGTGGTGCCGGGGCACCCTGTGCTCATCGTTTTACAAGGAGAACTGCCGTAATGACAGCAGCCGACAAACCCAGGAGCACGCTCAATCCACCCGTCTTTTACACCAGCGCGATACTCATTTTTCTGCTGGTCTTGTACGCCACGGCATTCCAGGAGCATGCCCAGGCCCTGTTCGAACAAGTCCAGCAATGGATCATCACCAACGCCAGCTGGTTCTACATTCTCACCGTAGCGCTGGTGTTGATCAGCGTGGTGTTTCTGGCCGTCAGCCGCTACGGCGACATCAAGCTGGGGCCTGATCACAGCGAGCCTGATTACCGAAAGAGCAGCTGGTTCGCCATGCTGTTCTCGGCAGGCATGGGCATCGGCCTGATGTTCTTTGGCGTGGCCGAGCCGGTGATGCATTTCACCACACCGCCTGTGGGCGACCCTGGCACAGTCGCCGCGGCTCGCGAAGCTATGAAGATCACCTTCTTCCATTGGGGCCTGCATGCCTGGGCGATCTATGCCATCGTCGCGCTCATTCTGGCCTATTTCAGTTTCCGCAATGGCTTGCCACTGACTTTGCGCTCGGCGCTCTATCCGCTGATCGGTGAACGGATATACGGGCCTATCGGGCACGCCGTGGATGTCTTCGCCATCCTCGGCACGGTGTTCGGTGTGGCGACCTCGCTGGGTTATGGGGTACTGCAGATCAACAGCGGTTTCCACCATGTGTTCGGTCTGCCGGTAAACGCCACGGTCCAGGTCATTCTCATCACCGCCACCTGCGCGTTGGCGACGCTGTCGGTGGCCAGCGGGCTGGACAAGGGTATTCGCATCCTTTCCGAGCTCAACCTGAGCCTGGCTGTAATCCTGATGCTGTTCGTGCTGTTGCTGGGGCCCACCGTGTTTCTGCTGCAGGCCTACGTGCAGAATACCGGTGCCTACCTTTCCGACATCGTCAACAAGACCTTCAACCTCTACGCCTATGAACCCACTGACTGGATCGGTGGCTGGACCCTGCTGTACTGGGGCTGGTGGCTGTCCTGGTCGCCCTTTGTAGGCCTGTTCATCGCACGCATTTCCCGGGGGCGGACCATTCGTGAGTTCGTCTGCGGTGTACTGTTCGTACCCGCAGGCTTCACCTTGCTCTGGATGACGGTGTTCGGTGACTCAGCGATACACATGATCCTCAACGAGGGTGTCAAGGACCTGGCCGCTGTGGTCGATCAGGACAGTTCCCTGGCCCTGTTCGCCTTTCTCGAGCACTTCCCGTTCTCCAGTGTCATTTCGTTGATAGCGGTGCTCATGGTGGTGGTGTTCTTCGTCACCTCGGCGGACTCCGGCGCGCTTGTGGTCGATATGCTGGCCTCGTCGGGGCAAGGCCATTCGCCTTTGTGGCAACGCATCTTCTGGTCGGTCAGCATAGGCGCGGTCGCCATTGCGCTGCTGCTGGCCAACGGCCTCAAGGCGCTGCAGACCGCGACCATTGCCAGTGCCTTGCCCTTCGCCGCCATTTTGCTGATCGCGATCTGGGGCCTGTTCAGGGCACTCAGCCTCGATGCCACCCGCCGCGGGCTGCGCAACCAGGCATTGCCCGGCCCCCGGCATACGCGCCAGCCCCACGGCGGGTGGCAGCGGCGACTGCGCAATATCGCCATGATGCCGCGGCGGGCCCATGTGTCCCGCTTCATAGCCGAAGTGGTGAAGCCTGCCTGTGAAGAAGTCGCCCTGGAATTGCGCAAGCAGGGCTATGAAGTTGCGGTGAACGAGCGCGAAGATGGGCGCGTGATGCTTGAGCTCTCCCATGCTGGAGAAGGGCGCTTCCTGTATGAGGTACGCCCGCGCGCATTCAACACGCCCAGTTTCGTCATGCAGGATACCGACGAGGGTTCCGATACCCGCAAATACTTCCGTGCTGAAGTCCATCTGCGCGAAGGGGGCCAGGATTACGACATCATGGGATGGAGCCGGGACGATGTGATCGGCGACATTCTCGATCAGTACGAGCGCCACCTGCACTACCTGCACGTCGTCAGCTGATCAGCACTTGCACTGCCCTGTCAGCGCGTTCAGGGCAGTGCTTTGCGCTGATCTGCGGCATCACCCGGTTCGCATGCCCAGAAATCCACGGCAGCAATGGTGTGGGTCGGTGGTCCCAGCCAGTGGGAAAGGGGCTGGCAACGGCCCTTGACGCACAATTGATAGTCGCCGGCCTCCGGCGTGCGTCCGGCATGCAGAGGTTGCAGCGGGGGCAGATGACGATGGTAGTGCCATGCCCCATCACGCAGGCGAGCGTCGTCCGGGATCTCCATGCCGGCACCGCTGCCCCGCACCCGAGCCTCCTGCAGCACGAGGCCTGCGGGTGTCACCTGATAATCCTCCTCCCAGCGGACCTTCTCCACACTGTGCTGCCAGGCCAGGGTAACCTCCTGCAACGGCAGGCTTGCCCAAACCACACCGGCAAGCCCGATGCACAGGCTGGTCATGCAGGTTGCCGCGGCAATGGCCGGCTGCGCCAGTAGTGCCAGCCCATGACGGCAATGCCCAGGGCGAAGCCGACCTCGTCGCTGATCGGCAAGGCAAGAATCAGTGCTACGCCAGCCATGAATGCCAACAGCCGTTCCCACCATGGCATGGGCATGCGCCAGTGGCCGGTGGCTGCGCACCCCCAGAGTGCCACTGCAAACATGGCCTTGATCAGCATGTACAGCGTTGCGCCGAGGCTGTCGCCTTGCATCATCAACGCCGGGTCATACACCGCCATGAACGGTACGACGAAACCGGCCAATGCAATGCGCACAGCCCAGAAGCTGATCAACAGTCCTTTCTCCTTGGCGATGGGGGCGGCGGCAAAGCAGGCTAATGCCACCGGCGGCGTCAGGTCGGCAAGGATGCCGAAATAAAACACGAACATGTGCGAAACGATCAGCGGCACGCCAAGCTCCAGCAGGGCCGGAGCAGCGATGGAACTGGTGATGATGTAATTGGGAATGGTCGGGATACCCATGCCCAGTACCAGGCAGGTCAACATGGTCAGAAGCAGGGACAGGAACAGGTTTTCGCGGCCCAGGTCGAGAATGTAGCCGGCGAAGGTCGTGGCCAGGCCGGTGAGCGAGGTGACACCGATGATCACCCCGACCAAGGCGCATGCAATACCGACAGGTACCGCGTGGCGCGCACCTTCGGCCAGGGCCATGACGCAGGCACGAAGTGTGGCACGGCCACCCTGTATGAACGCGCAGGCGATGGCGAGCGAGGCAATCACCAGCAGGATGACACCGATGCCCATACGGAAGAATCCTGAACAGATGACCCCCAGCGCAACCCAAAAGGCCGCCCGCAGCCATGTCTGTTGTGCCCGCAGGATGATTGCCGAACCAAGAATGACGATGGCAGTCAGTGCCAGGCCGACCATTCCCGAATACAGCGGTGTGCGGCCGGAGAACAACAGGCCGACCAGCACTATCAGAGGGATCAGCAGGAACCAGCGTTGGCGCACTGCATCCCAGGCACTCGGGCATTGCTCGCGGGGTAGCCCATGCAGCTGGCTGCGCCGGGCTTCCAGGTGCACCATCCAGTAGACCGAGCCGAAATACAGCAAGGCCGGAATGAGCGCGGCCTTCGCCACTTCGGCATAGGGTACGTTGATGGTCTCGGCCATGATGAACGCCACCGCGCCCATGACCGGTGGCATCAACTGGCTGCCCATGCTTGCGGTCGCCTCCACGCCACCGGCAAATGCCGGCTTGTAGCCGAAGCGCTTCATCAGCGGGATGGTGAATTGCCCGGTGGTGACCACGTTCGCCACCCCTGAGCCGGTGATGGTCCCCATCAGCGCCGAGGAGAATACCGAGACTTTGGCCGGCCCCCCGCTGCGATGGCCGAACAGGCCCATGGCAAAGTCAGTGAACAGCCGGATCATGCCGGCCTGTTCAAGGAACGCGCCGAACAGGATGAACAGGTAGATATAGGTCGCCGAGACATAGGTGGGCGTGCCATAGAGCCCCTCGGTTCCAAAGGCCAGTTGGTTGACGATCTGATCGAGGCCGTAGCCGCGATGCGCAAGGTCACCGGGCAGGTGCTCGCCGAGCAGCCCGTAGGCCAGAAAAAGAGCGCAAATGATGGGCAGTGCGATACCCATCACCCGACGCGCTGCCTCGAAAACCAGGCCGATCAGGAGCAGGCCGAACACCAGGTCACTTGTGGTCAGTTCCCCGGAGCGTTGAATCAACTCCCCTTCGAAGTGCCACTGGTAGGCAGCGGTGGCCATGCCCGCCAGGCCCAGCAGCCAGCCAAGCGGTTGCCACGGCCTGCGATGACCAGTGAACGCGTAGCTCAGGTACACGACCAGCAGCAAGAACCCCACGTGTACTGCCCGCAGTACCTGACTGGAAATCAGCGGAAAAGCCGCCGTTGCGATCTGAAAGGTCGAAAATGCCAGGGCCACGGCAAAAAGCGTGGCAGGCCAACGGTCAGTACTGGCTTGCAGACCTTGCCCGGTATCACTCATGTGCCGCTCCCCCATGGGTCGAGTCAATAGTCAGGGGAGCAGGTTTTTCTCTTTGAAGTACCGTTCTGCGCCTGGATGCAGTGGAATGGGCAGGTTTCTCGCAGCATTCTGTGCCTGGATATCGTTTGCTGCCGAGTGGGCGGTGACCAGGCGCGGCAGGTTTTCGAAGATCAGCCGGGTCATGTCGTAGGCCATGTCATCGCTGATATCGGCGCGTGTGACCAGGATGTTGGTGATGGCTGCGGTTGGCACGTCAGCATCCTGGCCATCGTATGTCTTGGCGGGAATGGTCGCGGGTTGATAGGCACTGTTGCCGATTTTGCTCACGATGGCGGCTGGCACGGGTACGAACACTACCGGCAGGGTAGCGGCCAGGTCACGGATTGCCGCCTGACCGAGCCCGGAAGATTGCAGTGTGGCGTCCAGCTGACGGTTCTTGATCAGCTCTACGGATTCGGCATACGGCAGGTATTCGACCTTGCCCATGTCCTGGTAGCTGAGCCCTGCTGCCTTGAAGATGGCGCGGGCGTTGAGCTCGGTGCCGGACTTCGGCGCACCGACCGAGATACGTTTGCCTTTGAGGTCTTCCAGCGAGGTGATGCCTGACTCCTTGCTGGCGACGATCTGGATGTAGTTGGGGTAGGTGCCGGCGATGGCACGCAGTTTCTTCAAAGGTGCCTTGAAGCCGGCTTCGGCATCTCCGTTCCAGGCATCCGCCACCGAATCTCCCAGCGCGAACGCCAGTTCGCCACGGCCGGCTTGCAGCAGGTTGAGGTTTTCCACCGATGCCTTGGTGGCTTGCACTGAGGTCTTGCTGCCCTCGATGCCATGGCTGTAGATCTGTGATATCCCCACGCCGATGGGATAGTAGACGCCGCTGGTGCCACCTGTGAGGATGTTGATGAAGGTTGGCGCGGCCTGGGCTGTTGCGCAAGCTGCCAGTACGGTGCTGGCCAATGCCAGGCGAAGGGCTCGGTTCATGGGGATATTCTCCGCTTATTGTTCTAGTTCCCTGCGTCAGTAAACCTAGAACGAATAAACGGATCCTGCCCGGATTTATTGCTGCCCCCACGTGCTGCCCTGCAATCAGAACCTCCAGAAGGCAGGCGCGACGAGCACCAGCACGGTGAGAATCTCGAGCCGGCCTAGCAGCATGCCGATGGTCAGTAGCCACTTCGCAGCGTCCGGTAGTGAGCTGAAGTTGCCGGCCGGCCCGATCACGCTGCCCAGCCCTGGCCCGACGTTGCACACAGCTGTCGCCGCGCCACTCAGGGCAGTGGTCCAGTCAAGCCCTATCAGGGTCAGCGCCAGGGCGATCACGGCAATGGTGACGGAAAAGAAGAAGGAGAACGTCAGCAATGAGCGCACGATTTCTTCATCAATGGGGTGACCATTGTACTTCTTCGAGATCATCGCCCGCGGGTGAATCAGCTGTTTCAAACTGCTGACCAGCAGTGACGCGGCGACTTGAAAGCGGAATATTTTCAGTCCGCCGGCTGTGGAGCCCGAACATCCACCGACAAAAGTCAGGTAGAAGAACAACAGCATGGCGAAGCTGCCCCAGAGCGTGTAGTCCCCTACCGCAATGCCGGTGGTCGTAACGATCGACGTCACATTGACCGCCACGATGCGAAAAGCATCCCACCACGAAAAGTCGCTGTGCCAGCAGAGCCAGGTCCCTACCGTGACCCAGACAAGCAGGAGAAAGCCGAGAAAGCCACGCACCTGATGGTCCTTGAACAGGATGCGCCGGTGGCCACGCAAGGTCGCTACATACAGGGCGAAGGGCAGGCTTCCCAGGATCATGATCACTACCGCCACCCAATGCACAGCGGGCTGAGTCCAGTGGCCAAGCGATGCATCGGACGTCGAAAAGCCACCCGTGGAGATCAGCGACATCGAATGATTGATGGCGTCGAAAGGGGTCATGCCGGCGGCCCACAGGGCCAATGTACCGAGTGCTGTCAGCCCCAGGTAGATCACCAGGATCATTTTTGCCGCGACGTGTGAACGGGGCGTCACTTTGTCCGACCAGTCCGAGGACTCGGTCTGGAACAGGCGCATGCCGCCCACGCGCAGCAACGGCAAGATCGCGACGGCCATGCCGATGAAGCCTATGCCTCCCAGCCAGTGCAGCAGCGATCGCCAGATCAGCAGGCCGGGCGATGCGCTGTCCAGGCCGGTAAGTACCGTCGAGCCCGTGGTGGTGATGCCCGACATGGTCTCAAAGAATGCATCTGTGTAGCTGATATGCCGGATGAACACCATGGGCAGGGCTGCGAACGCGCAGACGATGACCCAGCTGGCTGTGGTCAGGAAGTACATGTCTCGGGCCCTTAGCTGCGGCGCATCGGGTATGCCACGAGCCACCAGCACAAGGCCTGCGCACAGGGCTATGAGGCTGGACCAGAGGAAGGCACCGAGGTCGTCGCTAAGGCCATACAGCAGCAGCGTGGCCATGGGGATGACCATGCTGACCGCCAGGGTAATCAGGAATACGCCGATGATGAAGGCGATGAAGCGCAAAGCAGGCAGAGGCATCGAGCAGGCTCACAGGGGCAATGACCGGCAGTATCGACTGCCATTGCATAATGTCGAGTAAAAAAGGCGTAAAAGTGCGGGTGTATCTCACCGCCGGTACTGCAGTTCGCCTGTGCAGGATGATCAGTAAGTTGTCAGTTTCGATCATTGAGCGCATTCAAACGGCTGTTTAATGTCGTTGGCAGATAAACGACGGGGCCCGCCGAGGCACCCGCATTCCGTGATCACGCCACATGGGGAACCGTTCCATGGCTGCCGACCGCTATCCGCACTTGCTGGCCCCGCTCGACCTGGGCTTCACCACCTTGGCTAACCGCACCCTGATGGGGTCGATGCACACAGGCCTTGAGGAGCGTCCCGGTGGCTTCGAACGCATGGCTGCGTATTTTGCAGAGCGTGCCCGTGGCGGCGTTGGGCTGATGGTCACTGGTGGTATCGCGCCCAACGATGAAGGGGGCGTGTATTCCGGTGCAGCCAAGTTGAGCACCGAGGAGGAGGCTGACAAGCACCGCATCGTCACCGAGGCCGTGCATGCCGCTGGCGGCAAGATTTGCCTGCAGATCCTGCATGCCGGGCGCTATGCCTACAGCCCCCGGCAGGTGGCGCCCAGTGCGATCCAGGCGCCGATCAACCCGTTCAAGCCTAAAGAGCTGGACGAGGCCGGGATCGAGAAGCAGATCGCCGATTTCGTCAATTGTGCCGTGCTGGCACAGCGCGCCGGTTACGACGGCGTCGAAATCATGGGGTCGGAAGGCTACTTCATCAACCAGTTCCTTGCCGCCCACACCAACCACCGTACTGACCGCTGGGGCGGCAGCTATGAAAACCGCATGCGCCTGGCGGTCGAGATCGTCAGCCGGGTGCGCGAGGCCGTGGGGCCGAATTTCATCATCATCTTCCGCCTGTCGATGCTCGACCTGGTCGAGGGCGGCAGCACCTGGGACGAGATCGAGTTGCTGGCCAAAGCCGTCGAGCGGGCTGGCGCGACCCTCATCAACACGGGGATCGGCTGGCACGAGGCGCGTATCCCGACCATCGCCACCAAGGTGCCGCGTGCCGCGTTCAGCAAAGTCACCGCCAAGCTGCGCGGGGCGGTGACCATTCCGTTGATCACCACCAACCGCATCAATACCCCCGAAGTGGCTGAGGCCGTGCTGGCCGAGGGCGATGCCGACATGGTATCGATGGCCAGACCGTTCCTGGCCGACCCGGAGTTCGTCAACAAGGCGGCGCAGGGGCGCGGCGATGAAATCAATACCTGCATCGGCTGTAACCAGGCGTGCCTGGATCATACGTTCGGCGGCAAGCTGACCAGTTGCCTGGTCAACCCTCGGGCCTGCCACGAAACCGAACTCAATTATCTGCCAGTCAACACGGTCAAGCGCATTGCTGTAGTGGGTGCCGGCCCGGCAGGCCTTGCGGCTGCCACCGTAGCCGCAGAGCGCGGCCACGAGGTGACGCTGTTCGACGCGGCCAGCGAAATTGGCGGGCAGTTCAACGTGGCCAAGCGGGTGCCGGGCAAGGAGGAGTTCTTCGAGACCCTGCGCTATTTCGGCAACAAGTTGAAAAGCACCGGTGTCGACCTGCGGTTGAACACTCGGGTCGATGTGCCGGCCCTGCTGGAAGGCGCTTTCGACGAGATCATCCTGGCCACCGGCATTGCGCCGCGTACGCCAGCCATTCCAGGCGTCGAGCACGCCAAAGTGCTCAGCTACCTGGACGTACTGCTCCAGCGCAAGCCGGTGGGTGAGTCGGTTGCGGTGATCGGTGCTGGCGGCATCGGTTTTGACGTCAGCGAATACCTGGTGCATCAGGGCGTGGCCAGCAGCCAGGACCGGGAGGCGTTCTGGAAGGAGTGGGGCATCGACCGCGACCTGCAGGCGCGAGGCGGCGTGGCGGGCATCAAGCCCGAGCCGCATGCACCGGCACGGCAGGTGTACCTGCTGCAGCGCAAGAAGGCCAAGGTGGGCGATGGCCTGGGCAAGACCACCGGCTGGATCCACCGCACGGGCCTGAAAAACAAGCAGGTACAGATGCTCAACAGCGTCGAGTACCTGAGGATCGACGATGCGGGCCTGCACATCCGCGTAGCTGAAGGTGAGCCGCAGGTACTGGCGGTGGACAACGTGGTGATCTGCGCCGGGCAGGAGCCGCTGCGGGAGCTGCACGAAGGGCTGCTGGCTGCGGGGCAGTCGGTACACCTGATCGGCGGCGCGGATGTGGCGGCCGAGCTGGATGCCAAACGGGCGATCAACCAGGGCTCGCGTCTGGCTGCAGAGCTTTGAGATGGCCGGGGCCGCAAAGCGGCCCCGGGTTTTCACTGGTAGACTGACGGCCTCGCATCTGGCGCTCAAACATGTCTACCCGCTTCCATGAACTTCCCCAGGCGCCATTACAGCCCCTCGAACTTGCCTGGCTGAAAAGCGCCAACGTTGATGTCGCCATCCTGCGCCTGGACCTGATCGACCCTCTGATCAGCGGCAACAAATGGTTCAAGCTGCGCCACCACCTGCTGCACGCCCACGCCTCGGGCGCCGCCGGGCTGATCAGCCTCGGCGGCAATCACTCCAACCACCTCCATGCCCTGGCCGCCGCCGGCAAGCGCTTCGGCTTCGCCACCGCTGGTCTGTTGCGCGGCCATGCCCAGGACACCCCCACGGTGCGTGATCTGCAGGCGTTGGGGATGCAATTGCACTGGCTTGGTTACGCAGGCTACCGTGCCCGTCATGACCCCGGCTTCTGGGCACCTTGGCAAGCGCTGTATCCCGGCTGGCACTGCATCCCCGAAGGCGGTGGCGGGCAGGCTGGTGCCCAGGGGTGTGCATTGATCGTCGAGCAGGCCAAGGCCCAGTTGGGCACATTGGGTTGGCCGGACTATGACGCCTGGTGGCTGGCCGCTGGCACCGGGACCACGCTGGCTGGCCTGGTGCTGGCCGAGGCCGGCGCGCACAGGGTGCATGGCGCCCTGGCAGTGCCGCTGGACCATGGTGTACCCGAGACCATAAAGGCGCTGGCCGGTACGGCCGGGTACCAGTTGCACGAGGCCTGCCGAGAGGGTTTTGCCAGGCTCGATGATGAGCTGCAGGCTTTCATCGAACAGGCTGAGGCCAGCACGGGTGTCCCTTTAGAGGCGCTTTACACCGGCAAGGCACTGATGGCCCTGCGTGGGCAGGTCGAGGCCGGGCTGTTCAAGCCCAGCACTCGCCTGATCTTTTTGCACACCGGTGGCCTGCAGGGCCGACGCGGCTACTTGTAAGGCAGCATGCGCAGCAGCGTGTTGTCGCGCACTACGTAGTGATGATAAAGCCCGGCCAGCGCGTGCAGGCCGATCAGCCAGTACCCCCAACTGCCCACGCGTTCATGCCAGCCTTTGATGAACTTGGCCAGGTCCGGATCCGCAGCGATAAGGTGCGGCAACTCCAGGCCATAGAAGGGCACCGGTTTGTCGGCGGCACTGAGGATCAGCCAGCCGGCCAGCGGCAAGCCGATCATCAACAGGTACAGCGCCAGGTGCATCACGTGAGCAAGCCCGGTCTGCCAGGCGGGAGGCTTGGGCACAATGGGCGGCGCAGGGCGGAGCAGGCGCACGGCCAGGCGCAGCCAAACCAGCACGAACACCGTCAGGCCGAGCATGAAGTGCAGGTCCTTCATCAGGTTGCGCTCGGCGCTGTCCTTGGGGAACAGGCCACGCAACTCGATGCAGGCGTAGACAGCGGCCAGCAGCACCAGCATCAGCCAATGCAGGGCGATGGACAGGCGTGCGTAGTGGGGCGCGGGGCTGGATGAAACCATGGGTGGTCCTCGTCATCAGGTCGAAAGTGGCGCTCTTGGCGGCGCTCAGAGGTAACTGTAATCGTTGCTGCAATTAAATCTTTGCGCTGGGTCGGTGAAATTGTGTTTGCGGCCTGCTGCTCTCAATGCCGGGGTGGTTTACCCGCTAAGGTGCAAGTGCGGCCAGCTGTCAGCCACCAGAAACACGCGGTCCACCTCATGCCATTCGCCTTCCGGGCCTGGTTCAAGCCGGACCAGCATCTGCGCCGGTGCTTGCGGGTCAAGCCCCTCAAGCCATTGAGCGAACTGCCCCGCGGCCCAGCCTTGATCTGCCTCGAACCTTGCCGGTGCCAGCCAGGCATGGCGGGGCAGGGGCTGCCAGCGTCCCACCTTGGCCAGTGCCCAATCCCGCCGCCGCAACCACCGCCCGCGCAGGTGCAGCGGGTTGGCCCCTGCAGGCGATTCGGCGTGCCCAAACCACGGATAGAACAGATACCCCGCCAGCCACAGGTGTGCCTGTACCTGGCCAATACCAAGCCCGGCCAGCGCCTCACGGCTTTGTGCGTCTGCCGACATGGGCAATTGGTGCCCGGCCAGGTGCGCCAGTTTGGTGCCCAGCCGGTCATGGCAACCCGGCCCGAGCCACTGCGCGGGGTCATGGCCTTGGCCGTCCGTTGGCCCCAGGTAGAGCTTTATGGCCAGCTCCAGATGGTGGGTGCCGTCGGCATCGCGCAGCACAATATCCAACTCGCCCAGCGTGCGCCCACCGGTACGGATCGCCAGGTTGGCCGCCAGCAGCTCGACACCGGGCGCCTGGCCCAGGGCGAACTGCCACAGGCCTTCGTAGTACAGGCCCAGGCGCCGGCTGGTGCTGTTTGCCAGCCACTCACGCAGGGGCTGATCGTCGGCATCCAGCGCCTGTAACCAGTCTTTCAGGCGCTGGGGGTCTACCGCCCAGGTGCTGCCGGCCAGCGGATGGCGCTGGGGGCAGGGCGGTGTGCTCAGCAGCGGTGGCGACAGCAGCGTCCAGGCCAAGTCGCGCACGGCGGCTCGGCGCAATTGGCGAGGCAGGTCGTGGAGTTCGGCGAAAGGCATCATGCTGCGAGCATAGCCGGTTTGCCGCTGCCCGGTCGTTTCGCCCATAATCGCGGCATAGTCACCCGCCGCAGAGCCTTGCAGGAGCCCCATGGAGCAATTTCGCAATATCGGTATCATCGGCCGCCTTGGCAGCTCGCAGGTGCTCGACACCATTCGCCGACTGAAAAAATTCCTCCTCGAGCGCCACCTGCACGTGATCCTCGAGGACACCATTGCCGAAGTGCTGCCTGGCCACGGCCTGCAGACCTCCACGCGCAAGTTGCTGGGCGAAGTATGCGACCTGGTCATCGTCGTCGGCGGTGACGGCAGCCTGCTCGGCGCCGCGCGTGCTCTGGCACGGCACAACATCCCTGTCCTGGGGATCAACCGCGGCAACCTGGGCTTCCTCACCGATATCCGTCCGGACGAGCTGGAAGAAAAGGTCGCCGCAGTGCTTGACGGCCACTACCTGGTGGAAAACCGCTTCCTGCTGCAGGCCGAGGTGCGCCGCCACCACGAGGCCATCGGCCAGGGCGATGCGCTCAACGATGTGGTCCTGCACCCGGGCAAGTCGACGCGGATGATCGAGTTCGAGATCTACATCGACGGCCAGTTCGTCTGCAGCCAGAAGGCCGACGGCCTGATCGTCGCCACCCCCACCGGCTCGACCGCCTACGCGCTGTCGGCCGGCGGCCCGATCATGCACCCCAAGCTCGACGCCATTGTCATTGTGCCCATGTACCCGCACACGCTGTCGGGCCGCCCGATCGTGGTCGACGGCAACAGTGAGCTGAAGATCGTGGTGTCCAAGGACCTGCAGATCTACCCGCAGGTATCCTGTGACGGTCAGAACCACTTCACCTGCGCCCCCGGCGATACCATCACCGTGAGCAAGAAGCCGCAGAAACTGCGCCTGATCCACCCGCTGGGCCACAATTACTACGAGGTTTGCCGCACCAAGCTCGGTTGGGGCAGCCGCCTGGGGGGCAGGGACGACTGATGTTCGATCCGGCGCGAAGTTTCGACATCATCGGTGACGTGCATGGCTGTGCGCTGACCCTCGAACGCCTGCTCGACACCCTCGGCTACAAGCGTGTCGGTGGCGTCTGGTGCCACCCGCGGCGTCAGGCGCTGTTCCTCGGCGACATCGTCGACCGCGGCCCGCGTATCCGCGAGGCGCTGCACATCGTCCACGACATGGTCGAGGCCGGCCAGGCCTTCTGTATCATGGGCAACCACGAATACAACGCCCTGGGCTGGGTAACCCCGGCGCTGCCCGGCAGCGGCAAGGCCTACGTGCGCGAGCACACGCCGCGCCATGCCCGCCTGATCGACGAGACCCTGACCCAGTTCGCCCACCACCCCGGTGACTGGCACGATTTTCTGCAGTGGTTCTACGACATGCCGCTGTTCGTCGACGCCGGGCGGTTCCGCCTGGTGCATGCCTGCTGGGACCCGCGGCTGATCGACCCGCTGCGCCAGCAATACCCCGACGGGCGCATCGACGAACACTTCATCCAGGCCTCGGCCGTGCCCGGCAGCTTCGCCTCCACGGTCTGCAACCGCCTGTTGCGCGGCACCGACATGCGCCTGCCGGACGGCCTGACGTTGACCGGCGGCGATGGCCTGACCCGCGCCTTCTTCCGTACCAAGTTCTGGGAAGAAGACCCGAAGACCTATGGCGACATCGTCTTCCAGCCTGACGCGCTGCCCGATGAGGTGGCCCGCACGCCGCTCAGCCACACCGAGAAAAATGCCTTGCTACGCTATGCCGAAGAGGAGCCGCTGCTGTTCGTCGGCCATTACTGGCGCAGCGGCCGCCCGGCGCCGATCCGCCCCAACCTGGCCTGCCTGGACTACAGTGCGGTGCTGTACGGCAAGCTGGCGGCCTATCGGCTGGATGATGAAACCCGGATCGACCCGCACAAGTTCGTCTGGGTCGACGTCGATCGACCGCAGGCCAATCAATGAATATCGTCGAAGTGATACGCCTGCCGCTGTCGGTCGACCTCAGCGGCTTCGTGCACCTGCTGCAACGCCTGCAGGTGCCGCACCGGGTCAGCGAAGAAGGCGAAGCCCAGGTCCTCTGGGCACCGGAAACCATGGCTGCGGATGTCCTTGAGCTGTACCAGCGCTACCCAGACGGCAACGCTGATGTCGAGCTTGCGCAGGCCCCTGCGCAAGGCGACTTGCCGGCGAAAGGGCCGACACTGGCCGAGCAGGCAAAAGCCTGCAAGGTCACCGCCGCCGTTCTCTTGCTGTGCCTGATCGTCGCTGGCCTTACCGGCCTGGGCGACAACCTCGTCACCATCAGCTGGTTCACCTTCCTCGACTACCGCGTCCAGGGTGAATACCTGCACTTCACGCCGCTGGCCCAGGGCCTTGCCGAAGGCCAATGGTGGCGCCTGGTGTCGCCGATGCTGCTGCACTTCGGCGTACTGCACCTGGCCATGAACGGCATGTGGTACTGGGAACTGGGCAAGCGCATCGAACTGCGCCAGGGCCCTTGGTTGCTGGCTGGCCTGACCTTGCTGTTCAGCCTGGTGTCCAACCTGGCCCAGCACTACACCAGTGGCCCGAGCCTGTTCGGCGGCCTGTCCGGGGTGCTGTACGGCTTGCTCGGCCATGTCTGGCTGTACCAGTGGCTGGCGCCCAACCCACACTTCAGCCTGCCCAAGGGCGTGCTGGTGATGATGCTCATCTGGCTGGTCATCTGCCTGACCGGTGTGGTCGGCCAACTCGGTTTTGGCCAGATCGCCAACGCCGCGCACGTCGGCGGGCTGCTCATCGGATGCCTGACGGGCCTCTTGGGTGGTGCGCTGGCGCGGCGTAAACTGTCCGCTTGATTTAGGAGACGCTATGTCCACGTTCGCGCAAATGATCGAAAACATCACGCCGCAGATCTACGAAAGCCTGAAAACGGCCGTGGAAATCGGCAAATGGTCCGATGGCCGCAAGCTCACCGCCGAGCAGAAGGAGCTGTCGCTGCAGGCGGTGATCGCCTGGGAGATGAAAAACCTGCCAGAAGACCAGCGTACCGGCTACATGGGGCCCCAGGAGTGCGCATCGAAGTCTGCGCCGATCCCTAACATTCTGTTCAAGTCGGACTCGGTACATTGATCGAACTCGCTCGTGGCTCTTTGAGCAAGATGGCGGTAAGCCTGGAAGCACCCGTGGTGCAGTACAGTTTTCGCCTGGATGACACGCAGGTGCCGGTCAACCCGCTGATCGGCCAGACCCTGCGCCTGCAATACCTCGGCGCCATTCACTGCAGCCATTGCGGCAAACGCACCAAGACCAGCTTCAGCCAGGGTTACTGCTACCCGTGCATGACCAAGCTGGCCCAGTGCGACATGTGCATCATGGCGCCGGAACGCTGCCACTACGACGCCGGCACCTGCCGCGAGCCGTCCTGGGGCGAGCAGTTCTGCATGACCGACCACGTGGTCTACCTGGCCAACTCGTCCGGGGTCAAGGTTGGCATCACCCGCGCTACGCAGTTGCCCACCCGCTGGCTTGACCAGGGTGCGAGCCAGGCGTTGCCGATCATGCGCGTGGCGACCCGCCAGCAATCGGGCCTGGTCGAAGACGTATTGCGCAGCCAGGTGCCGGACCGCACCAATTGGCGCGCGCTGCTCAAGGGCGACGCCGAGGTGCTCGACCTGGTGGCCATTCGCGAGCAGATCTTCGATGCCTGCGCCGATGGCCTGCGCGATCTGCAGGCGCGCTTCGGCCTGCAGGCGATCCAGCCGCTGCCCGATGCCGAAGTGGTGCAGATGAAATACCCGGTCCAGGCCTACCCGAAAAAGATCGTCAGCTTCAACCTCGACAAGGACCCGGTGGTGGAAGGCACGCTGCTGGGCATCAAGGGGCAGTACCTGATCTTCGACACCGGCGTGATCAATATTCGCAAGTACACGGCCTACCAGTTGGCCGTGCTCCAGTAAAAAGGACCTGCACATGCGTACCGAACAACCGCAAGTGATCTACCTCAAGGACTACCAGGCGCCCGAGTACCTGATCGACGAGACGCACCTGACCTTCGAGCTGTTCGAGGACCACACGCTGGTCCATGCGCAACTGGTCATGCGCCGCAATCCGGCACGCGGTGCCGGCCTGCCGCCACTGGTGCTCGACGGCCAGCAGCTCGAGCTGCTGCGCGCCTCGCTGGACGATCAGCAACTGCAGGCGAGCGACTACCAGCTCGAAGCCGACAGCCTCACGCTGCACCCCAAGGCCGAGCGTTTCACCCTCGACACCAGCGTGAAGATCCACCCCGAGAGCAACACAGCGCTGGAAGGCCTGTACAAGTCCGGCAAGATGTTCTGCACCCAGTGCGAGGCCGAGGGTTTCCGCAAGATCACTTACTACCTCGACCGCCCGGACGTGATGAGCACCTTCACCACCACGGTGATCGCCGAGCAGCATCGCTACCCGGTGCTGCTGTCCAACGGCAACCCGATCGGCAGCGGGCCGGCTGAAGATGGCCGCCATTGGGCGACCTGGGAAGACCCGTTCATGAAGCCGGCCTACCTGTTCGCGCTGGTGGCCGGTGACCTGTGGTGCGTCGAGGACACGTTCGTGCGCCAGTCCGGCCGCGACGTGACCCTGCGCATCTATGTCGAACCCGAGAACATCGACAAGTGCGACCACGCCATGGTCAGCCTGAAGAAGTCCATGCGCTGGGACGAGGAAGTCTATGGCCGTGAGTACGACCTGGACATCTTCATGATCGTCGCGGTCAACGACTTCAACATGGGCGCCATGGAAAACAAGGGCCTGAACATCTTCAACTCCAGCTGCGTGCTGGCCCGCGCCGAAACCGCCACCGATGCTGCCCACCAGCGTGTCGAAGGCGTGGTCGCCCACGAGTATTTCCACAACTGGTCGGGCAACCGCGTGACCTGCCGCGACTGGTTCCAGTTGTCGCTCAAGGAAGGTTTCACGGTGTTCCGCGACGCCGAATTCAGCGCCGACATGAACTCGCGCACGGTCAAGCGCATCGAGGACGTCGCCTACCTGCGAACCCACCAGTTTGCCGAAGATGCAGGGCCCATGGCCCACCCGGTGCGCCCGGACAGTTTCATCGAGATTTCCAACTTCTACACCCTGACCGTGTACGAGAAGGGCGCCGAAGTGGTGCGCATGGTCCGTACCCTGCTGGGCGCCGAGGGTTTCCGCAAGGGCAGCGACCTGTACTTCGAACGCCATGATGGCCAGGCGGTGACCACCGATGACTTCATCAAAGCCATGGAAGACGCCAACGGCGTCGACCTCACCCAGTTCAAGCGCTGGTACAGCCAGGCCGGCACGCCGCGCCTGGATGTCAGCGAGGTCTACGACGCCACAGCACAAACCTACAGCCTGACCTTCCGCCAGAGCTGCCCGCAGACGCCGGACAAGGCCGAGAAACTGCCGTTCGTGATCCCGGTGGAGCTGGGCCTGCTGGATGCCGAGGGCAACGACCTGCCACTGCGCCTGGCCGGTGAGGCCGCCGCTGTTGGTACTGGCCGCGTACTGTCGGTGACCGAGGCCGAGCAGACGTTCACTTTCGAAGGTATCCAGGCCAAGCCGCTGCCATCGCTGCTGCGCGGCTTCAGTGCGCCGGTGAAGCTGAGCTTCCCGTACGACCGTGACCAGTTGATGTTCCTGATGCAGCACGACAGCGATGGCTTCAACCGCTGGGAAGCGGGTCAGCAACTGTCGGTACAGGTACTGCAGCAGTTGATCGGCCAGCATCAGCGTGGTGAAGCACTGAAACTCGATCAGCGCTTGATCACTGCCCTGGGCACTGTTCTGGCCAACGAGTCGCTGGACGCCGCGATGGTTGCCGAGATGCTGTCGCTGCCGGGCGAAGCCTACCTGACCGAGATCAGCCAGGTGGCTGATGTCGACGCCATCCACACGGCACGCGAATTCGCCCGCCGGCAGATCGCCGAGCAGTTGTTCGATGGCCTGTGGGCGCGCTATCAGGCGCACCGCGAGGTTTCGCGCAACACCGCCTACGTCGCCGCAGCCGAGCACTTCGCCCGTCGCAGCCTGCAGAACATTGCTCTGTCGTACCTGATGCTCAGCGGTAAACCGCAGGTGCTGGCAGCGACCCTTGAGCAATTCGACAACTGCGACAACATGACTGAACGGCTGACGGCGCTGGCCGTGCTGGTCAATTCGCCGTTCGAGGCCGAGCGTGCCAAGGCCCTGGAAACGTTCGCCGAGCACTTCAAGGACAACCCGCTGGTCATGGATCAGTGGTTCAGTGTGCAGGCAGCCAGTGCCTTGCCGGGCGGGCTGGCGCGGGTCAAGGCGCTGATGCAGCACCCGGCGTTCACCCTGAAAAACCCGAACAAGGTGCGTGCGCTGGTCGGTGCGTTTGCCGGACAGAACCTGGTCAACTTCCATGCGGCCGATGGCTCGGGTTATCGCTTCCTGGCGGACCTTGTGATCGAACTGAATGCGCTGAACCCGCAGATCGCTTCGCGTCAACTGGCACCGCTGACCCGCTGGCGCAAGTATGACGACGCGCGCCAGGCGCTGATGAAGGGCGAGCTGGAGCGGATTCTCGCTTCCGGGGCGCTGTCCAGCGATGTGTATGAAGTGGTGAGCAAAAGCCTGGCATAAAGTCTGGGATCTCCCACAGGTAATGCACAAGCCTTCAGGGCGGTGCAGTACCTGTGGGAGTCGGCTTGCCGGCGATTGGGCTGTGCAACAGCCCCTTGTTTCTGGTTAACAAAACATAACGTCCCGCTCGTTGTATTCCCGCAAACATCCCCGCTACGATGGCCCGAAGCTATTGCAGGCCTCTACCACAAGGTTTTCGCAGTACCTGCAAGGCACAGACCCACCAAGAACAACAAACAGGGGACGGTCATGAGGGAGCGGGTAATGACGCAGGCCAGGCGCGGTGCCTGGCCGTTGGCGGCCGGCGCAATGCTGGCGCTGGCACTGGGGATGTGGGCGGGCAGCACGCAAGCCGCCGCTGCCCAGGAGTATTCCACCGAATCGGCAAAGGCCAGCCAGAGCCTGCTGATCGATGCCGCTCATGCTGGCAAGCGCCTGGTGGTAGTGGGCGATCGCGGCCACATTCTGTTCTCCGATGACCAGGGCAAGACCTGGACCCAGGCCCGGGTGCCTACCCGGCAATTGCTCACCGCAGTGTTCTTCGTCGACGACAAGCGTGGCTGGGCAGTCGGGCACGATGCGCAGATCCTCGCCAGCAACGATGGCGGTGCGACCTGGAGCAAGCAGTTCGAAGACCTTGCCCGTGAAGCCCCGTTGCTCGATGTCACTTTCCTCGATGCCCAGCACGGCTTTGCCGTGGGCGCTTACGGCGCACTGCTGGAAACCCGCGATGGCGGCCAGCACTGGCAGGACGTCGCCGAGCGCCTGGACAACCCCGACCAGATGCACCTCAACGGTATTGCCCAGATCAGGGATGCCGGCCTGTTCATCGTCGGCGAGCAGGGCAGCATGTTTCGCTCCAGCGACAGCGGCCAGAGCTGGAGCAAGCTCGATGGCCCCTACGAGGGCTCGCTGTTCGGCGTGATCGGCACCGCCCAGCCGCAGACACTGCTGGCCTACGGCCTGCGCGGCAACCTGTTCCGCTCTACGGACTTTGGTGATAGCTGGCAGCCGATCGAACTCAAGGCCGCGCGCGGCAACCTCGAATTCGGCCTGGCAAGCGCTACGCTTCTGGATGATGGCAGCCTGATACTGGTCGGCAATGGCGGCAGCGTGCTGCGCAGCATTGATGACGGGCAGAGCTTCACTGTCTACAACCGCGCCGACCGCATTGCCCTGGCCGGTGTCAGTGGCCTGGCCAATGGCGGCTTGCTGCTGGTAGGGCAGGGCGGTTTACATCTGGCCACCGGCGAAGGTGCCGACCAGGCAGCCGAGGAGCCTCGCCCATGACCAGCCGAGAGAGCATCATGCAGCCCCACCACCAAGACAAACCCACGCTGCTGGAACGGCTGATCTTCAACAACCGCCCGGTGGTCATCGCCCTGTGCGTGCTGGTGAGCATCTTCCTGTTCTGGCAGGCCGCGCAGATTCGCCCCTCGACCAGTTTCGAGAAGATGATTCCGCTCGAGCATCCGTTCATCGAGCAGATGATGGAGCACCGCAACGACCTGGCCAACCTCGGCAACACCGTGCGCATTTCGGTCGAGGCGGTCAACGGCGACATTTTCGACAAGAATTACATGGAGACCCTGCGCCAGATCCATGATGAGGTGTTCTACATCCCCGGCGTCGACCGCGCGGGCCTCAAGTCGTTGTGGAGCCCCAGCGTGCGCTGGAGTGAAGTCACCGAGGAGGGGTTCTCCGGCGGCGAGGTAATCCCCAATACCTACAACGGTTCGCAAGACAGCCTCGACTCACTGCGCGACAACGTGCTCAAGTCCGGCCAGGTCGGGCGCCTGGTGGGCAACAACTTCAAGTCCAGCATCGTCGATGTACCCTTGCTGGAAAGCTACCCCGATCCGCAGGACCCCGGGAAGCAGGTCAAGCTGGACTACCAGCAGTTCTCGCACCTGCTCGAGGAGAAAATTCGCGACAAGTTCCAGGCGCAGAACCCCAATGTGAAGGTGCACATCGTCGGCTTCGCCAAAAAGGTCGGTGATCTGATCGACGGCCTGGTGATGGTAGCGATGTTCTTTGGGGTGGCGTTGGTCATCACCTGGGTCCTGCTCTACTGGTTCACCTGGTGCATCCGCAGCACCATCGCCGTGCTGATCACCACCCTGGTGGCAGTGGTCTGGCAATTGGGCCTGATGCATGTGGTGGGCTTTGGCCTGGACCCTTACTCGATGCTGGTGCCGTTCCTGATCTTTGCCATCGGCATTTCCCATGGGGTGCAGAAGATCAACGGCATCGCCCTGCAGTCCAGTGATGCCGAGAATGCCCTGACCGCTGCCCGGCGCACCTTCCGTCAGCTGTTCCTGCCCGGGATGATCGCGATTCTCGCCGATGCGGTGGGCTTCATTACCCTGCTGATCATCGACATCGGCGTGATCCGCGAGCTGGCCATCGGTGCGTCGATCGGCGTGGCGGTGATCGTCTTCACCAACCTGATCCTGCTGCCGGTAGCCATCTCCTACATCGGCATCAGCAAAAAGGCCATCGAGCGCAGCAAGAAGGACGCCACCCGGGAGCATCCGTTCTGGCGCCTGCTGTCGAACTTCGCCAGCGCCAAGGTGGCACCGGTGTCCATCGCGCTGGCCCTGGTCGCCTTCGCTGGTGGCCTGTGGTACAGCCAGAACCTGAAGATCGGCGACCTCGACCAGGGCGCGCCGGAGCTGCGCCCGGACTCGCGCTACAACCAGGACAACAACTTCATCATCAGCAACTACTCGACCAGCTCCGATGTGCTGGTGGTGATGGTCAAGACGCCGGCGGAGAGCTGCTCGATCCACTCGACCATGGCACCGATCGACGAGCTGATGTGGACCATGGAGAACACCCCCGGCGTGCAGTCGGCGATCTCTCTGGTGACGGTGTCCAAGCAGGTGATCAAGGGCATGAACGAGGGCAGCCTGAAATGGGAAACCCTGTCGCGCAACCCGGACATCCTCAACAACTCCATCGCCCGCGCCGACGGCCTGTACAACGCCGACTGCTCGCTGGCGCCGGTGCTGGTGTTCCTCAACGACCACAAGGCCGAAACCCTGGAACGTGTCACCAGCGCTGCCAAGGCGTTTGCCGAAAGCCATGACAAGGACGGCTTGCAGTTCCTGCTGGCGGCGGGCAACGCCGGGATCGAGGCTGCGACCAACGAGGTGATCAAGTCGGCCGAGCTGACCATCCTGATCCTGGTGTACATCTGCGTGGCGGTGATGTGCCTGATCACCTTCCGCTCCTTTGCTGCCACCCTGTGCATCGTGCTGCCGCTGGTGCTGACCTCGGTACTGGGCAATGCGCTGATGGCCTTCATGGGGATCGGGGTGAAGGTCGCCACCTTGCCGGTGGTGGCGTTGGGCGTGGGTATCGGTGTCGATTATGGCATCTACATCTACAGCCGCCTGGAAAGCTTCCTGCGTGCCGGCCTGCCGCTGCAGGAAGCTTATTACCAGACCCTGCGTTCGACCGGCAAGGCGGTACTGTTCACCGGCCTGTGCCTGGCCATCGGCGTGTGCACCTGGATCTTCTCGGCCATCAAGTTCCAGGCCGACATGGGCCTGATGCTGACCTTCATGCTGCTGTGGAACATGTTCGGTGCGCTGTGGCTGCTGCCGGCACTGGCGCGGTTCCTGATCAAGCCCGAGAAGATGGCAGGCAAGCAGGGCGGTTCGATCTTCGCCCATTGAATGGTGGAGGGCCGCTTTGCGGCCCAATCTCCGGTTTGTCGTGGCGACGAACTGCGGCGACTGGGCTGCAAAGCGGCGCGAAGGCTATACTGTCGCCTCTTTTTCAGCTGGTACCTTCATGTCTCCCCTCGCCACCGCCCTCGCATCCTGCGACATGCTACTGATCGATGGCCTGCACGCCTTCGACTTCAACCTTGATGAAACAGGCCTGACGGTCGAATGCATGGACGGCCGCCAACACCGGCGTTGGGCCTTCACTGCCGAACAGGTCGCCGCTGCCATCGGCGCCGGTGACGAGTGGCAACTGCACGATGCCCAGGGCGAGCATCGTCTAGTCTGTATGAGTGCCTTTCGCGCCCCGGATGAAGACGACGATGAACCCGACCTGGACGAGCCTGCTGGCCGCTAGCCTCATGAGCCTGACTTTGAATGCCCAGGCCGTCACGCTGCTGGTGGGCAGTTATACCGATGGTGCGAGCCAAGGTATCTACCGTTACCAGTTCGACAGCAAGACTGGCCTCATCGGCCCTGCGCCGCAGCAGGTGGTCAAGAGCGTCAGCCCTTCCTGGCTGGTGCTTTCGGCGGATCAGCGGCAACTGTTCGCGGTCAACGAGGCGCCAAAGGGCCACGCCAGCAGTTTCAGCGTGAGCAGCAAGGGTGAGATCAAGCCGCTGAACCAGGTTGCCACCCGTGGCGACGAACCGACGCATGCCAGCCTCAGCCGCGACCAGCGTTACTTGTTCGTTGCCAACTACGCCGTTGCTCCAGACCCGGGCGGCAGCCTGGTGGTGATACCGGTGGCCAAAGACGGCAAACTCAAGGATGTGGTGCAGCAGGCCGGACACGAGCCCAGTGGGGTGAACCCCGAGCGCCAGGCCGGTGCCCATGTGCATTCAGTGGTGCTGTCGCCGGACGGTAGTCACCTGTATGCCAGTGACCTGGGGGCCGACAGGGTATTCATCTACCGCTACGACGGCGCCAGCACCGACCGCCCGCTAAGCCCGGCCATCCCCGCATCGGTCGACCTGCCAGCTGGCAGTGGCCCGCGTCACCTGTTGTTCGATGCCAAGGGGCGGCATGCCTATCTGACGCTGGAAATGAGCGCCGAAGTGGTCATGTTCGATGTCGAGGATGCTGCCCTGCGCGAACGCCAGCGCCTGCCGCTGACCGAGCAGCAGGACGTGGCGGCCAAGGCGGCAGGCGGCCTGCACCTCTCGGCGGACGGGCGCTTTCTGTATGTGAGCAACCGCGGCACGGCCAATGAGATCGTTGCATTCAGTGTGGGCAAGGATGATGGGCAGCTGGCCTTCCTGCAGCGTCGTTCTGTGGAGGGCGACCACCCGCGGGAGTTTGCCCTGGACCCGAGTGACAATTTCCTGCTGGTGGCCAACCAGAAGAGCAACCAGATCGTGGTCATGCGCCGCGATCCGCGTACGGGCAAGCTGGGTGAGACTGTGCAGACCCTGGCGCAGGACGCACCTTCGGATTTGAAGTTCATCGAGTGACTATCGATCAGGGGCGCGCCATCACTGCGTTGAACAGGTCAGACGCCAACCATCCCTCCAGCCAGCTGCGCACACGCGGATAGTTCGCCTCGGCGAACCACTGCGGCTCGACCCCGGCAAACTGGCGCATCAGGGGCAGCAGTGCGGCGTCGACCAGGCTTGGATGGTGGGCCAGCAGGTAGGGCCGGCCCTCTAGCAGGTGTTCAAGCGCCGCCAGCCAGGCCTCGGCCTGCTGACGGTAATGTTCGCGTGTGTGCTCGGGGTATCGCTCGGCATATTTGTACAGGTTGACCTGCGCCTTGAATTCGCTGTCGTTGCGGGCAATAAGTCGGTCAGCCTGTTGTGCGGCTGCAGGGTCAGCCTGCAGCCGCCAGTCCTGCGGGTCATTGCGCTCGAGCGCCCAGCGCATGATGTCCAGGCTTTCCTCTAGCAGGCATTCGCCGGTGTCGAGCACCGGCACCGTCCCCTTGGGTGACAAAGCCAGCAACTCGGCCGGCTTGTTCTTCATTGCCACTTCGCGGATGTGTACCTCGCACCCGGCATAGCGCAGTGCCAGGCGCGCACGCATGGCCCATGGGCAACGGCGAAACGAGTAAAGGATCACCCGCATACCTCGACATCACTCAGGCCGTTACCCTGGCGCCGCACCTGGATCTGCACCGGAATGCGTTCGTGCATCTCTTGCACATGGGAGATCACCGCCACCTTGCGGCCCTGTGCCTGAAGGCCGTCGAGGGCGTCCATGGCCAATTGCAGCGACTCGGGGTCGAGGCTGCCGAACCCCTCGTCGATGAACAGCGACTCGATACGCAGGGTGCTCGACGCCATTGACGCCAGGCCCAGGGCCAGGGCCAGCGAGACCAGGAAGGTTTCACCGCCAGACAAGGAGTGCACCGAGCGCAGTTCGTCGCCCATCTCGGTGTCCAGCACCAGCAGCCCCAGGGCGCTGCCGCCACGTTTCAGGCGGTAGCGCCGCGCCAGTTGGCGCAACTGGGCGTTGGCATGGTGCAGCAGCAGGTCAAGGTTGTAGCCCTGGGCGATCTTGCGGAACACATCGCCGGAGGCCGAGCCGATCAGTGCATTCAGGCGTGCCCAGCGCTGCCACTGCTCGCGGGCCTGTTCGATTTCGGCGGCCAGGGCCTGGTGCGCCTGCTGGCGGCGTTGGTCATCGGCCTGTTGCGCGCGCAGTTCGGCGCACTGTTGTTCCTGAACGTTGAGGTGCTGCTGGAGCTCGGCCAGGGTCTGCTCCAGGTCGTCAGCGGACAGCTCGCCCTGTGTCTGGGCGTTATGCTGCTCAAGCCGCTGTTCACGCTCCTGCAGCAGCACGCGAGCTTGTTCGATGGCTTTCTCTGCGTGCTGCAGCTGCTGGCGCAGGGCCCCAAGTTGCGCATCGTCGATGGCCAGCAGGCGATCGAGGCCACTGTCATCCAGCTCGGGGTGCTCGCTGCGCCACTGGGCGATTGCGCCCTGCAACTGCTGACACTCCTGCTCCAGTGCCTGCTGCCGTTGGGCGTTGGCATCAAGCTCGGCGGCCAGTTTCACGCCCTGGGTCCGCAGGTCCTGCAGGCGCTGCGCGGTGTCGGCATCGGCCGCACGGGCCTGCTCCAGTTGTGCCTCCAGGTGCTGTTGCCAGGCTTCTGCACTGGCATGTTGGCCTAGCAGTTCGGCGAGGTTGGCCTGCGCCTGCTGGCGCTGCTCGACAAGGCTGGCCAGTGTCTGCTGCAACTGCTGCTGCGCCTGCAGGCGTGTCTGCTGCTGGTCGCGCAGCTTGTCCAGCTGTACCTGGCGGGCTTGCTGTTCTTCCTGCTCGTCTTTGCGCTGCTCCAGCTGTTGCAAACGCTGGGCGATCTGCTGATCGAGGCCGAGGAAGGCATTGGCTGGGTCGTCGCTTAGGGCCTTCAGGACATCATCCGGCAGCACACTGGCCAGGTCATCCAGGCCTTGCTGCAACTGCTGTTCGTCGCTGGCCAGAGCCTGGTGTTGGTGGTCCAGGTGGCGCTGGGCCTGCTGTTGCGCTTCATGCGCCGCCTGCAATTGCTGGTTGAGGCGGGCAGCCTCTTTTTGCAAGGCGAGCAGGGCGCTCTGGCGTTTCTCGTCCTTGGCAATTTCATCGTCCAGGCGCTGCAGCTGGTTGGCCAGCCAGGCCGTGCGGGCTTTGTCGTCCTGGGGGGCGAGGGCAGGCCACAGGCTGTGAGCCTGCACCTGCGCAACCAATGGCTGCAATTGCTCGCTCAGTTGTACCTGTTGCTGCTGGTAGTCCTTGAGCTGGGCGTTGACCACGCCAAGCTGGGTGCGCAGTTCCACCAGCTTGCCATTGAGGGATTCGACCTGCTTCTGCGCCGCGTCCTCTTCGGCCTGGTCATGCCGGCCCAGGCTTTGCAGCAGCGCTTCAGGCTGGTGGAATGGGTGTTCGGCGCTGCCACACACCGGGCAGGGCTCGCCGTCGCGCAACTGGCCACGCAGCTCTTCGACGCTGGTGTTACGCGCCAGGCGCTGGCGCTCCAGCAGTTGGCGGGTGAGGGTGAGCGCCTGCTCGGCGGCCTCAAGCTCGGCCTTGGCTGCAGTCCCTTCGCCGATCAGTTGCTGGCGTTGTTGCATGGCCTGCTGCTGGCGCTCACGTATGGCCTCAAGTTGCTGGCGCAACTCCAGCTCGCGGCCATGCAGGCGCGACAGTGTTTCGACGGCACGCTGCTGTTTGCGATTGTCCTGGAGCATGCCGCCGAGCAGGTCGATCTGCTCGGCCAGCGCCTGTGGTTCGGCCTTGGCTTCGCGGAACAGCAGTTCGTAATGGTCGCGCTGCGCCTGCAACTGCACGTTGGCCTGGCTGGCCTGAGCCTGCAGGCCCGGCAGCTCTTCGCGGCCCTTGCTCAGCCGCCCGCCGATCAGCATCACTTGCTTGAGTTGGGGCAGGTAGGCCTGCCAGGCGTTTGCCAACCCGGCGAGGTGTTGGCTACCGGCCAGTGCCTCGTCGATCTGTGCCAGCTGTTGCAGGCTGCGTTGCTGATTTTCTTCCAGCTGCTGCTGTTGCTGCTGCCCTTCGGCGACGTGCTGGTCGGCCTGCTGGCTGGCCGTGCGTTGCGTTGTCAGCTCATTGTCCAGCCGTGCCAGGCTGTCCTGGCCGGCGAACGCCTGGCGCAGGCGCGGGGTGTTTTCGCTGTGCTGGGCCTGGCTGTCGGCGAGCGACTGGCGGGCCGCCAGCAGCGCCTGTTGCAGTTCGCCGGTGCGTGTCTGCAGCTCGCCTTGCTGCTGGTGTTGCGCTGCGATCTGCGCAGCCAAGGGCGCCAGTTGCGCGGTCAGTACTTGCTGGCGGTGGAACTGGTGGCGCTGCGGTGCCAGGCGCTCCAGGCGTTGCAGGTCGAGGCGTTGCTCGGCCAGGGCTTGCCAGCCTTGCTCGGCAGCCTGCAAGGCCGCGCTGGCTTCGTTGTGCTGGGCTTGCAGTTGGCGCTGTTCGTTGAGCCAGTTGCGCTGTTGCTCCAATTGGCGCTGCCGCGCCTGGTGGTTCTTGAATTGTTGCTGCGCCTGCTCCAGGCGCTCGTCGAGTTCGGCGCGGGCCTCTGCGACCATCGGTAGCAGGTGGCTGGCACGGTCTTTCAGTGCGTTGTGCGCTTCGCCGGTTTCCCGCGCCTTGGTGAAGGCGCGCTGGCCGAGGCGGGTGTAGATGGCGGTGTTGGTAAGCTTTTCCAGCAGCTCGCTGCGTTCTCTGTCGTCGGCCTTGAGGAAGGCACTGAACTCGCTTTGGGCCAGCATCACCGCGCGGGTGAACTGCTCGAAGTTCAGGCCCAGGCGGGCTTCGATCAGCTGCTTGTATTCGTTCTTGCCGCTGCCCAGCACCTGCTCGCTGTCAAGGTCGTAGAGGCTCTGGCGGCTGAGCTGCAGCTTGCCGTTGGCTTTGTCGCGGGCGCGGTTGGCCTCCCAGCGTGCGCGGTAGCGGTGGCCGTCGATGCCGATGAAATCGACCTCGGCAAAGCCGCTGCCGGTACCGCGGCGCAGCAGGTTGCGCGGGTCGGATGTGGGGATGTCGCCATTGGCGTCCGGCACCTTGGCTTCGCGGCCGATGGCGTTGAGCCGCGGCACGGTGCCGAACAGGGCCAGGCACAGGGCGTCGAGCAGGGTGCTCTTGCCGGCACCGGTCGGCCCGGTGATGGCGAACAGCCCGGCACTGGCCAGGGGTTCGGCGGTGAAGTCGATGTCGACCGGGCCGGCCAGGGATGCCAGGTTCTTCAGGCGGATGGCGAGAATCTTCATGGCTGTTCCTCTTCCAGCTGAACGTCCTGCAGCAACAGGGCGAAGTCGGCCAGGGCCTGTTCGTCGACGGGGTTGCCATAGGCCTGTTCCCAGGCGCGGCTGAACAGGTCCTGCGGGGTCATCTGCGACAGTTCGACGAACTCAAGATCGCTTTCTTCGTCGTTACCACGGCCAGCATATTCGGCGCCGATGCGGATCAGTCGCACCGCTTTGCCTTCCAATGCGCTTTCGATTTGCTGGCGCAGGTCGGGCTGCGGCTCGTCCAAGAGCACACGCACTTCGAGCCAGGGCTGGCGGTTGGGGTCTTCGAGCAGGTCGATCACCGGCAGCTCGGCCAGTTGCTCCAGCAGCTCGCCCAACGGCGCAGGGCCGATGCGCTGCAGGGCCACGGCGCGCGGCACCGGGCGCGCTTCGACGCTGACCAGTTCAGTGCCCTCGAGCTCGACTTCCAGCACCTGGTGCGGGTAATTGATTTCAGCGAACGACAATGGGATCGGCGAGCCGCTGTAGCGGATGCGGGTTTCGCGGTTGACCTTCTGCGGCTTGTGCAGGTGGCCCAGGGCAACGTAGCTGATGGCCTTGTCGAACAGTTTGGCCGGAAGGGCCTCGGCGTTACCGATGATCAGGCTGCGCTCGGAGTCTTCGGACACAGCACCGCCGGCCATGTGCGCGTGGCTGATGGCGACCAGCGCCTGGTCCTTCTTGCGTTTTTTCTGCGCGGCCGCGATCAGTTGCTGGTGCACCTGGTTGATGCCCTGCAGGTAGTCGTCGCCCAACTGCGGGCCGGTGACCTCGGCCGGGCGCAGGAAGGGCAGGGCCAGGCACCAGGCGGCCACCTTGCCGCGGCCGTTGGTCAGTGGGATCAGCAGGCGTTCGGCATCCAGCTGGCCTTCGTCGAGCCAATGCACACGGCCCAGCGCGTGGGTGCGCAGGCGGCGCATGAGCGCGGCGGGCAGCTCGATGCGCGAGCCGGAGTCATGGTTGCCGGCGATCATCACGATATCCAGCTTCGGCTGTTGCTCGTGGGCCTGGACGATGAAGTCGTAAAGCCGCTCCTGGGCTTTGACCGGTGGGTTGACCGTGTCGAAGATATCACCGGCGATCAGCAGCGCGTCGGGCTGGCGCAAGCGCAGCTGGCCGAGTAGCCAGTCGAGGAAGCAGGCGTGTTCGAAGTCGCGTTCCTGGCCGTGCAGGCTTTGGCCCAGGTGCCAGTCGGAGGTGTGAAACAGACGCATGGATGACCTGTTGGATTGGGACATGAAGGCTTCGGCATCTGGCGTCATGACAGCGCCAAGGTAGCCCTCGAAGGAGGGCGGTATGGTAACTCAAGTGGCTTGGCGATTGTCTGAGCCGGGCAGTGTTCGATGCGTTGAAAGGGAGGGCAGTGCGCTACAGGGACATTCCATTATGCGAACGGGTCGACATAGTGGCCATTTGCTCGCTTGTTGCCGGCCATCGCCGATGATCTAATCTTCGCCCCGGCCGCGGCGCTTGCGATGCTGCTGGTGTGGGCTACCGGAACCAATTTGAAAAGGAATTTTTATGCAAAGCACGCCACAAATCCAGGCCGATTACGCCAACCTCAAGCCTAAATGGCAGGAGCGTTTCGCTTTCTTCGATCAGCATGGAGGGCCACGTGAAACGAGTTACAAAGCTGCTTTTCGCGCCTTGCCGTTTCGCAAGAAACTGTTGATCAACAACAATTTCCTCGGATTCTTCTTTGGCCCGATCTACTGGTTCGTCCTGGGCATGTGGAAGAAGAACCTGGTCATGCTGGCCATCATTATGGGCATCGGGCTGCTTGAAGGCGTTTACGAGGCTGCCACGGGTAATGCGGTGCCTCGGGCGCTGGACCAGGGCATCAGTGTGGCCTTTGCCGTGCTGTATGGCATGTTGACCAATTATGCCTATTACCTGAAACAGACCAAAGGGGAGCAGGGCTGGAACCCGTTTCAGGGGCATCGGTTCATCTGATCGCTGCCGGTGATCAGCGGGGGAAGGGTCAGGATTGCATCCGGGCTGAGAGGGGCCTGTCTTTAGTGCTGCGCCCCTCTCCCAATCACTTCGGATAAAGCGGCGGCAAGCTCCCCGGCTCACCCGAAGGCAACAACACCTGTTCCGCCGGTGGAATCGTGCCAATCGCCCGCCACAAATCCTCCCCCTGCCAATACTGCCCACTCTCGCTGTAAAGCGCCCCGTTCAACCCATCCAGCGCATCCGACAGCGGCACGAACCGCGCCGCCATCTCCGCCAAGGTCTCCGGCTGCTGCCGCGCCCAGGCGTCGAGTGCCTGGCGGGTGGCCTGTGGGTCGTTGGCCTGGCAGGCGCGCTTGAGGTCGTCCAGCAGGGTGCGTGGGCTTGGGCCGGTCTGCGCGGCGCGCAGTACCGCTGGTTGCGAGCGGGCGCGCCACCACAGGGTAAAACCGAGCGCCGTGGTGAGGGCGAAAATCACGGTGCAGAGTTGCCAAGGCCAGAGCAGATGGCTGGCGCTGCCGGCATCGCCTACCGGGGTGTCGGCGCTCAGGGCAGGGTTGTCCTGCACGTTCAGGTTACGCGCCGGCAGGCTGCTGTGCTCCAGATGGTCCTCGCGGGTATTCCACCAGGTGACTTCCAGCGCCGGCAGGGCAAGTTCGCCGCTGTGGGTGGGCACCAGTGCCTCGCGCTCCTCGCGGTTGGCGGTCATGCCGCGCTCGCTGATTTCGTTGCGCAGCAGCGGTTGGTCCGGGTAGCGGCGCAGCCCGGCGATTTCCGTGGCGGGCAATTGCGGCAACTGGGTGCTGGACAGCCCTTCGGCGCGCAGCGTGATGCTGCGGGTCAGCGAATCGCCTATCTGGGTTTGCTGCCTGCCTGGGTCGGGGTTCCAGTGCTCCTCCAGGGTCAGGCTGCGGGCTGGCAACCACGGTTCGGCCGCGGGCCAGGCGGCGGGGATCGGGCGTACGGTCAGGCGCAGCGGCAGCGACCTGACCTGTACCTGGCGAGCGGTGCGTGCAGTGCCCTCAGGCTGCTGAGCGTTATCGGCGGCGGTGGCGGTGAACGTGAGCGGCGCGATTTCCAGGGTGCCGCTGTGCTGCGGATAGAGTGCGTAGCGTGTCTCGATCACCCCGTGGCGTACGCCGTTGATGTCCTTCTCATAGGTGCGTGAGTCACCCAGCGGCTCGACCTTGGCGTTTTCCAGCTGCAGCGGGCTCAGGCTGCTGTCATCGTACAGCGACACCGAATGGTAGATGCGCAGGGTCAGCACGGCCTGGGCCTGGACATAGACCTCGTTGCTGTCCAGCGTGGCTTCGACGAATATCTGGGACGCAGTATCCGGGCGGCTGGCGTCGGCCTGCAGCACCTGCAGATCGATGGCCTGGCTGTGTGACTGGCCCAGTTGCAGCTCAGGAATACGCAGGCTGCCGCTACGCCTTGGCAGCAGGGTAATGATCCAGCGGGTGCTGGCGCGGGTCTCGCCGTCGAGGGTATGCAGGCTGTTCAACTGGCGCGTGCCGCGCACTTCGAAGTCGCCGTCCAGGGCGCGCAGGTCGGGCTTGCCGAACTGGGTCACATCCTGGCTTTCGAGGGTCAGTTCCAAAGTTTCGCCGGCGCCCAGGCGAGTGCGATCGACGCTGGCCTGCAGGGTCGGCTCGGCCTGGGCCAGAAGGGCCCAGAAGAGGCTGAAGAGAAAGACGCCGAGGCGACTCATCGTGGGGTTTCCTGATGCAATTGCTGTTCATACCAGAATTTGCGGCGTAGCAGCTGCGCCGGGTTGTCGGGGATTTCCCGCAGCCATTGTTCCAGGGCCTGGCGTTGCTCGGCGTCCAGGCTGGTGGAAACCGGCCGCTTGGGCGGCTGGGTGATGCTGTCATCGTCGCCACCCTGGTTTCCGGGAGTGGCCTGGCTGTTGTTGCTGTCTTGGCCGGGCTGTTCGGCGTTGGCCGGTTCATTGTTGCCGGGCGTGCCCTGCGCCGGGCTGCTGGCCGAGCTGCTGTTGCCCTCGGTCTCGCTGTCGGGCGTGCCTTGGGCATCGTCTTTGGCCGGTTGTTCCTCGGCCTGTGCTTCGCGTTGCTGCAACAGCTGCTGGATCAGTGCCTGGTTATCCAGCGCCGGCTTGAAATCGGGCTGGCGTTCGAGGGCTTGCTCATAGGCATCCAGGGCGGCTTCCAACTCGCCGCTGCGGGCCAGGGCATTGCCTCGATTGTAGTGGGCCGCTGTCGTATTGCCTTGGGCAAAGGCCTTGGCGGCCGCGGCGTAGTCGCCGGCCTGGTACAGCGCCATGCCGCGCCATTGCGGGTCCTGGAAGTGCCGGGCGGCGTCCGCCGGGCGGTTCTGTTCAAGCAGGCGCTGGCCCTGCTGGTCGGGGCGCAACCACAGGTCATTGAACTCCAAGGCCTGGCTTGGCTGCGGCAGGGCCAGCAGCAGCGGCAGGCAGAACAGCCAGCCGCGCCGACCCGCGCAGGCGGCCAGCAGTAACAGGGGGATCAACAGCCAGTAGCCTTGGTCGGCCCAGCTGTCGAGTTGCACGTTCTGGCCGTCATTGCGCAGGATGCGCGGGTTGTCGTACAGGCCCAGGCCACGCAGGTCGAGGTCGTCGATGCGGGCATGACGGTAGCGTCCGCCGGTGCTGTTGATAAACGCCCTGAGGCCGCCGCTGTCCAGGCGCGGTACCAGAATGGCACCTTGCTCGTCCTTGAGGAACTCGCCGTTGGCCTGGCGCACCGGAGCCCCGTCGCTGGTGCCGACTCCGAGCATCAACAGGCTCGGGCCCTGGCGGCCCAGGGCCTGGACGATGCCTTGGCGTTCCGGGCCGCTCAATGCCGAACCGATCAGCAACAGGCGGCCTTGGCCCAGGCCGCTCTGCGCCAGCAGGGCCAGGCCTTTTTGCACGGCCAGGTCGGCGCGTTGGCCGGGCTGCGGCATGATCGAAGGGTCGATGGCCTCGAGCAGGTTGCGCGTGGTGCTCAGGTCGTCGGACAGCGGCACCAAGGTGTGTGCGCTGCCTGCGTAGACGATCAGGGCGGTCTGGCTGTCGCGGCGGTGTTCGAGCAGGTCCAGGACCTTGCGCCGAGCCTGCTGCAGCCGGTTGGGCGGGGTGTCCTCGGCAAGCATCTGCGGCGTCAGTTCGAGCAGGATCACCAGCGGGTCGGCCGGGCGTTGGCGGGATTCCTCCACACGCTGCCAGCTCGGCCCGAGCAGCGCCAGAACGACCAGCAACCAGGCAAGGCCGAGGGCCACCCAGGGCAGTTTGCTGTTGCTGCCACTGCCGCCACCGAGCAGCACCGGGTGGAATGCCTTGGGCAGGATCATCTGCCAGCGCCCGGCGCGCTTGCGCCGGTGCCACAGCTTGAACAGCAGCCAGGCGAGCAGCGGCACTACCAGCAGCCACAGGGGGCGCAACCATTGCGGCCACAGATCGATCATCGCCGCTTCCTCAAGCGCAGCCGTTTAAGGCGCTCACGCCATTGCGGGTGGGGCTGCAGGAAGCGCGGTTTGCGCAGGCCCCGTTGCAGCAGGTTGTTTGGCCATTGCACCGCCACCACCAGCAGCACGCTGAGCAGTAAGGCCAGGGCCAATGGCCAGGCATACAGGGCCTTGGCCGTGCGCGCCTGGGTCGGCTGCTGGGCGACGGGTTCTAGCTGATCCAGGGTATCGCCGATGGCGTCCAGTTCGGCACCGTCGTGGGCGCGGAAGTACGCGCCGCGGGTCAGCTCGGCGATTTCCTTGAGCGAGGCTTCGTCCAGGTCCAGGCTTGGGTTGAGCCCGAGCAGGCCAGGTGTACCGCTGGCCTCGGGGTTGGCGCCGATGCCGATGGTGTAGATGCGCACGCCTTCCTGGGCGGCCAGGCGGGCGGCGGTCAATGGGTGGATCTGCCCGCCATTGTTGGCGCCGTCGGTAATCAGCACCAGCACGCGGCTTTGCGCAGGGCGCTGGCGCAGGCGTTTGACCGCAAGGCCAATGGCGTCACCGATGGCGGTGTTTTTGCCAGCTATGCCGATTTGCGCTTCGTCGAGGAAGGTACGCACAGTGCGCCGGTCAAAGGTCAGCGGTGCCTGCAGGTAGGCCTGGCTGCCAAACAGAATCAGGCCGACGCGGTCGCCTTCGCGGTCCTGCAGGAAGTCGCCCATCAATGCCTTGACCAGGTCGAGGCGGCTGACTTCGTCGTCCTTCCACTGCATGTCGGGGAAGTCCATGGAGCCGGACACATCCACTGCAACCATCAGGTCACGGCCACTGGCGGCCACCGGTAACGGGTCGCCCAGCCATTGCGGGCGGGCAGCGGCGAGCAACAGCAGCAGCCAGATCACCACGAACGGCGCCTGCTGGCGCCAGGTTGGCAGGTTCAGGCGCGCACGCCGGCCGGCCAGGCCTTCCAGCTCGTGGAGAAAGCCCACCTTGAGCACCGGTTCGCCGCTGTCAGCGGCGGGCAGCACCAGGCGCGCCAGCCACGGCAGCGGCAACAGCACGAAGATCCACGGCCAGGCCAGTTCAAACATGTTTGCGAATCCAGGTTTCGACGGCCTGGCTGAGCCCGACGATGGCCTTGTCGTCGAGCTTGCACTCGGGCTTGTACGCGCCCTCGACCAATACCATCCAGCGGGTCAGGCCGGCGGCCGGGCAGCGGTTGTCGAGGAACGCCAGCCACTGGCGGCCGTTGAGTGTATGGCTGTTGGCCCCGGGGTAATGGTTGCGGCACAGGCGTTTGAGCAAGGCGTTGATCTGCTGCAACCAGGCCCCGGCCGGCGCGCCGTCGTAGGGGCGGGGTAGGCGGGCAAGTTCGGCCAGCGCCTCTAGGCGCACCGGGTCGAGCGGCTGTTCGGCACGCACCACCCGGCGCTTGCCCGGGCGCCAGCGCCGCAGCCGCCACAGGCCCCAGGCCAGCAGTGGCAGCAAGGCGAGCAGCAGCCACCAGCCTGGTGCCGGTGGCCACAGGCCAATCGCCGAGGGTGCGATCAGCGGCTGCAGCTGATCCAGCGGATTCATTTACTGCTCCCAGGGCGCTGGGCATTGAGGTATTCGCGCAACTGCTCGATCATTTCGCTTTGGGTGCTCAGTGGCATCAGCACCACGCGCAGCTTTTGCGCCATCAAGTCCCAGCGTTCGATACGCGCTTCGGCCTGCTGACGGTAGGCCTGGCGCAGGTTGGTGTCCAGCGTGTCTAGCTCCAGCTGCGCACCGCGCTGGGAAAAACGCAGCAGGCCAGCAGCAGGCAAGGCGTGGTCGAGCGGGTCGGAGACCGGTATCAGCAGCAGGTCGCAATGGCGCGAGAGCATCGCCAGGTGCTGTTCAGCCTGGGCGCTGAGTGAGCGCTCGTCGCAAATGACGATGGCCAGGCTGCCTGGGCGCAGTACTTCACGTGCGCGGCGCAAAGCCAGGCCCAGGCTGTCAGCGTGGGGCGCGGCTTCGGTGTGCAGCGCCTGGTTGACCTTCGCCATACGGTTGAGCAACTGCAGCAGGCTTTGCTTGCTGCGCCGCGGCTTGATTTCGTGGTGCTCATCATCGCCGAACACCAACCCGCCGATACGGTCGTTGTGGCCCAGCGCAGCCCAACCGAACAGCGCCGCAGCCTGGGCCGCGAGCACTGACTTGAACATCAGCCCCGAGCCGAAGAACAGGCGTTGGCTTTGCTCGACGAGGATGAAGATCGGCCGCTCCCGTTCTTCATGGAACAGCTTGGTATGCGGCTCTTGGGTGCGTGCGGTGACCCGCCAGTCGATGTTGCGTACGTCGTCACCGGCCTGGTAGACCCGCACCTGGTCGAAGTCCACGCCGCGCCCGCGCAGCTTTGAGTGGTGCAGACCGACCAGCGGGCTGCGCTGGCCAGGCCGGGAGAACAACTGGATCTCGCGCACCCGGTGGCGCATGTCGATCAGCTCGGCGAGGCCGATGCGGATGCCGGGTTCGGCCTGCTGAGCGGTGGGCATCGGCTCAGGCAACGGCGACGACGTCAAGGATGCGCTGGACCACGCGGTCCTGGTCGATCCCTGCCGCTTCGGCTTCGAAGGAGAGGATGATGCGGTGGCGCAGCACGTCGAACAGCACGGCCTGGATATCCTCGGGGCTGACGAAGTCGCGCCCGGCCAGCCAGGCATGCGCCCGCGCACAACGATCCAGAGCGATGGAACCGCGCGGGCTGGCGCCGTAGGCGATCCAGTCGGCCAGCTCGGTATCGAACTTGGCCGGTGTGCGCGTTGCCATGACCAGTTGCACGAGGTATTCCTCCACCGCGTCGGCCATGTACAGGCCAAGGATTTCCTTGCGTGCGGCAAAGATGGCCTGCTGGCTGACACGCCGTTCAGGTTTGACTTCGCCACCCAGCGCTTCACCGCGGGCCTGGGCCAGAATGCGTCGCTCCACCGCCGCATCGGGGAAGCCGATCTTCACGTGCATCAGGAAACGGTCGAGCTGGGCCTCCGGCAGCGGGTAGGTTCCTTCCTGCTCGATCGGGTTTTGCGTGGCCATGACCAGAAACAGCGGCGACAGGTCATAGGTACTGCGCCCGACACTGACCTGGCGTTCGGCCATCGCCTCGAGCAACGCCGACTGCACCTTGGCCGGTGCCCGGTTGATTTCGTCAGCCAGCACCAGGTTGTGGAAGATCGGCCCCTGCTGGAACACGAAGCTGCCGGTTTCCGGGCGGTAGATTTCTGTGCCGGTAATGTCGGCCGGGAGCAGATCAGGGGTGAACTGGATGCGATGGAACTGCGCTTCGACACCTTCGGCCAGCTCTTTGATGGCCTTGGTCTTGGCCAGGCCCGGGGCGCCCTCGACCAGCATGTGGCCGTCGGCCAGCAGCACGATCAACAGCCGCTCGACCAGTTTTTCCTGGCCTAGGATCTGGGAGGAAAGAAAGGTGCGTAGCGCGATCAGCGCTTCACGGTGTTCCATCGGCGGCGGTTCCTGGGATTGGGCCAGGGCGGGCGCGGAGCGCGACGGACCTGGCAGGGGTGGATACTTTAATCTATCCGGGGGGTGGCGACCAATTACGCCCCGGTTTTTTATGCGCATTGAAGCGGTGGAATATCCGCGTGCGTTTCAGGTGTTCTCCGATTCCCGGTGGCGGTGATCTGTCGCTTGCTTGTGCTCTTCGAATCATGAAGGAGCATGATGATGAGCAAGCAGTACGGTATACCTGCCCCGGTCACCCTGCGGGTGGGCGTTTTTTTCGATGGCACCGGCAACAATCAGGGCAACGCTGCACCCTTGGCTTCCACCGGCCGCGCTTGCGCAGGGGGTAGTTACGCCAATGCCCGCAGTAACATTGCCCTGCTGCACGCGCTTTATCCCTCCGGGCCTGTGCAAGGTCAGGTTCATTTCAGCGTTTATGTGGAAGGTATCGGTACAACACACGGTGCGCCTGACTCGTCCTTCGCCCAGGCGACGGGGCGTGGAAGCGCGGGGGTGGCGGCCCGGGTAGATCAGGCGCTGGTGGAGGTTGGCAGGCAGCTGCGCGATTATCGGGCTGAGCATCCGCAGGTTGTACCCAAGTGCATCGAATTCGACCTGTTCGGTTTCAGTCGAGGTGCTGCGGCGGCCAGGCATCTGGCCAATCGGCTGGGCAAGGAGGAGGCGGGCTTGCCGGCTGAGCTGCACGGGCCCCGGGCGATCAATTTCATTGGTCTGTTCGATACGGTGGCGGCAATCGTTGCACCTTTGCAAGGCAGCTTCGACCCTGCCAGCGATCAATACGGCGGTTTGCGTCTCGGGCTGGACACACTTGTCGCCCGGCAGGTGGTGCAACTGGTGGCCGGCGATGAGCAGCGCCACAACTTCCCGCTGGTGCGCAGCGACAACGACATAGTCGTGCCGGGTGTGCACTCGAATATCGGTGGCGGTTATCGTGAGCACATGCGTGAGCAGGTTCTTTTGTGCAAACCGCAGTCGAGCCGGGTCGCGCGGACGACGCCGGCCGAATGCACAAGCGCCCATGCGGCGGTCAATGGGCTGCTGACCTCGACTTTTGCCGGCCTGGTCGATCCGCGGCCAACGCTGCTCAGCTGGGAGGTGCCGATCGAAGGCAGCCGAGCCAGGCGTGATGACCCGGAAAAGCAGGTGTATGCCGCTGTGTACCGAGAACGTGAAGTCAGTGGCCACCTGTCACGTGTCTACCTCAGCATCATGCGTGAACTGGCCGTGCGCGGTGGCGTACCGTTCGCTCCCTTGGGCAGTGACGATGCGCATCACCTGCCGGCAGAGTTGCTGCCTGTCAGCCGCAAACTGCATGAGTTTGCCCTCGGGCAATGTGCGCAACTGCGCCTGACGCCCCAGGAACGAGCGTTGCTGCAGGCAAAGTATGTGCACACATCGGCGCACTGGAACGCAGTGAAAGGGCTGGATAACAGTGCGCTGGACGCGTTTTACATCGACCGGCCGGGCAAGGCGGGCAGGGTGCTGCACAAGAACCCGGTTGGCTGATGCGGGTGCCGGCCTGCCCACCATTATCGATGTGCAGGCCGGCCCGGGTCAGTTTTTCGAACTGGAGTGCTTGCGGCCTTGGTCACACAAGGCAAACACCACCACCAGCACACCGGAAACCGCCAGGATCAAAGCCACGCCGTCGGTGGAGTGGGTCGCCGAGTTCGCCACCAAGGCAAGGCCGCCCAGGGGCGCCAGGCCGCCGGCCACTGCAGTGCCAATCTCGCGCCCGGTGCCGAAACCGGAAGAGCGCGTCTGGGTCGGGAACTGCCGGCTAAGGAACGAGCCCTGGGGGGCGAACATCATTGGCGCGAGGAGGCCGGTGCCGATGGCAATGGCCACATAGATCAGTGTTGGCTCACCGCTGCTCAGCAACTGCAAGAATGGATAAGCAAACAGCGCCGACAGCACGCCGCCGAGCATCAACACGGTCTTGCTGCTCCAGCGGTCGCACAGCCAGCCGAAGAACGGTACGGCAAAGATCGCCACCAGGCTGGCGATGGTCACCGACAGGGAGGTGACATGTGCCTCGACACCTTTGAACTGAGTCAGGTATGCCAGCGAGAACGTCTTGAATATGTAGCTCAGAGCGTTGTAGCCGATGGCCACGAAAAACACCACGGCCAAGCCTTTGAGATCGTTCCTGAACAGCAGTTTCAGCGGTGACTCCTGCGGTTTGGCATCGGCCTTGTCGAGTTCTTTGAAGTCCGGTGTCTCAGGAATGCTCTTACGCACCCAAAGGCCGATCGCCACCAGGGCGATGCTGGCGATGAACGGAATGCGCCAGCCACCGGCGAGGAGAAACTCGTTGCCGTTCATGGTCAGCAGGTAAACGGTCAGCGACGACAGCAGCAAGCCCAGGTTGAGCCCCAGTGCTGGCCAAGCGCCCTGGCTGCCGCGCTTGCCTTCGCTGGCATGTTCGTAGGAGGTGACGGCCGCCCCGGACAGCTCTGCACCGGCGCCCAGGCCCTGGATGATGCGGATCACTACCAGCAGAATCGGTGCCCAGATACCGATCGAGGCGTAGCTGGGGATCAGACCGATCAGCGCGGTGCACACACCCATCATGCAGAACGTGATAACCAGTACATGCTTGCGGCCGAAGCGGTCGCCCAGGTAGCCAAACAGAACCCCGCCGAATGGGCGCGCGACAAAACCGATGGCAAACGTGGAGAACGCCAGCAGTGAAGCCACTGCCGGGTTGCTGGCATCGAAGAAAATCTTCGAGAACACGATCGCCGCCATGGTCGCGTAGAGGTAGAAGTCATACCACTCCAGCATCGAACCGAAGATGGTTGCCGCCGCCACCTTGCGCAGGCGCTTGCGTTTCTGTGCTGGTGTCTCGCTCGCGGCCGGGGCCGCCTCGTGTACCGACATCTGATGTTCCTTATTGTCTTTGTAGTTGGGGTGTGCAGCAGGGTTCAGCTGGCGTTGAGGATCTTTTCAGCGATCATCTGGCCGATGGGGATCGCCGAGGTGGCAGCCGGTGACGGTGCATTGCAGACATGCACCATGCGCGGGGTCTCGGCGAACAGAAAATCGTGGACCAAGGTGCCGTCGCGCATCACGGCCTGGGCACGGATGCCGGCCTCGAAGGGCAGCAGGTCGCCGGCCTGCAGCGACGGGCAGTACTTGCGGCACTGCTCCAGGTAGCCGTGCTTGAACAGCGAGTTCTTCATCTCGGTGGTGCCGGAGCCGAGGTTGTTCCAGATCGTTTTCCAGAACCCAGGGAAGCGCACGTACTCGGCCACATCGCGCCAGTTCACCGCGAACTTGCGGTAGTTTTCCCGGCCAAAACCCAGCACGGCGTTGGGGCCGACGGTGACACTGCCGTCGATCATGCGCGTCAGGTGTACACCGAGGAACGGTAGCTGTGGGTCAGGAATCGGGTAGATAAGGTGGTTGACGATCTGGTTCTTGCTGGCTGGCAGGCGATAGTACTCACCGCGGAATGGGATTATCTGGTGGTCGATCTTTACCCCGGCCAGGCGCGCCAGGCGGTCGGATTGCAGGCCGGCGCAGGCGACCAGCTGGCGGGCATGCCAGGTCTGGCTGTGATCGCACACTTCGACATGATCGCCAAACTCGCGGATGGCCTGCACGGTGGTGGCCAGGCGCACTTCGCCGCCGGCCTGCTCGATGACCTTGGCCATGGCATCGCACACCTGCTTGTAGTCGACGATGCCGGTGGCATCGACGAACAGCGCACCAAGGCCTGCGATATTGGGTTCGCGGCGCCTGAGTTCACTGGCGTCCAACCGCTCGACCTTCAGCCCGTTGAGCTGTGAACGCTCGTACAGCGCCTGCATGCGCTGCATTTCCAGCGGGTTGGACGCCACCAGCAGTTTGCCGCAGACATCGAAGGCAATGCCGTGCTCGCGGCAAAAATCCTTGGTCGCCAGGGCTCCACGCTTGCACAACTCGGCCTTGAGGCTACCCGGGGCATAGTAAATGCCCGCATGGATCACCCCACTGTTGTGGCCCGTCTGGTGGCGGCCGAGGCTGGACTCCTTTTCCAGTATCAGCAATGACGCCCCGGGGCGTTGTTGGAGCAGGGCCATCGCGGTGGCCAGGCCGACGATGCCGCCGCCGATGATGCAGTAGTCGTATGTCATGCAGGGGTACCTTGGGATTCTTGTCGGTGGATCTGCTTATCAGGTTGTCAGACTAATGGATGCGTAAAAAAAAGAGCTTGCCGGGTCGCAGCAAGCTCTGGGTATCAGTCGAGTGCAGGTAGTTCTATTTTCAGGCGTTTGGCAGAGGCGCGCAGATGCGCTTCGGCACACGCCGCAGCCCTTTGGCGGTCACCGTCGGCGATGGCCTGATAAAGCGCTTGGTGTTCGCGATTGGCTTCGGCCGAGCCGCCCACCGAATGGGCTGCGGAGTTTTCCCAGGCGGTGCGCCGTGCATTGGCCAACTGGCCGCCGAGAAAGTCATGGAAGGCCACGAAGTAATCGTTCTTGCTGGCTTCGGCGATGGCCCTGTGGAAGGCCACATCAGCTGCCGAGGCAGTGGCGAAGTCGCTGCGTTTGTCGAGCATCTCCTGCAGGGCCTGGGCCATGTTCGCCAGATCGTGTTCGTCACGTCGGCGCGCGGCGATGGCCGCTGCCTGGGTTTCGATCCACAGGCGCATTTCGAACATCTGCACCAGGTCGGGTTTGCGACCGGTACTGCCGGGGAAGCGGAACACCGTGCCCCCGGGGGTTTTCGAGATATAGGAGCCAAGCCCGCGGCGGGCGATCAGCACGCCATCGGCCTTGAGCTGCGCTACCGCTTCGCGCACTACCGAGCGGCTGACGTTCAGTTGTTCAGCCAGTTGCTGTTCAGTGGGCAGGCGCGCTTCGGCGGCCAGGCGACCGGAATCGATTTCTGCACGGATGGCGCTGACAACCCGTTCGACCAGAGTGTCGGGGCGCTGGAGTTCTAGCATGGAAGCGATTGCCTAGTGGTCAGGTTGTCAGACAATGCCTGTAGCGGGTATGGGATGTCAATCGTTTCGATCAGGTGTGCGTTGCCAGGCATGGCCCTCGCACCGGTGAGCCGTCTCGCGCAGAGAAGCCACCGCTCCGCGGTTGGACGGCCGCGTCAGGCAGGCTTTCAGAGCTCGCTGACGAAGGTCCCTGTCCCCTCCAGAATGTTGCGCAAGGTCAGTTCGACCTCTTCCAGGTCAGTCCCTGCCGATGTCAGCACGATCTCCAGCGTTTCGTCACCCTTCAACGCATCTCGATCCCCGGCCGCCACTTCGATCAGCAGGCGCTTTGCGCTCAGGGTCACCTTCAGGCCATCGAGCGTCGACGGTTCATCGTCCAGGGTCAGGTCCACGGTGTCCTCATCCGGGTAGCGGGTGAGCAGGAACATCTGCCCCTTGTCGCTGTGGCAGCACAAGGTCGCCATGTTGTCTTCCTCGTCATCGCAAGGGGTGGCGAACAGCAGGGCGGTGTTGATTTGCATGAAGGCGGCTCGGGTCAATGGAAACGAAAGTGAATTCTGACAGCCTTGGGGGCATCGATAAACGTAAAGTTTCCCCCCCTTGACCGAAATTGTCGCAGCGCTGCAAGCGGTAATGACCGATCAGTCGTTAAGCTTCCGCGAGCCCTGAACATTACCGTCCGGCTTGCCACGGGTTGGCTATCGTTGATCCGTGATCGTCGGATGTACGCGACGCTTCAATTATTACAAAGCCCAAGCGGAGTACCACAGATGGCGTTCTTCACCGCAGCCAGCAAAGCCGACTTCCAGCATCAACTGCAAGCGGCCCTGGCGCAGCACATCAGCGAGCAGTCACTGCCACAAGTGGCGCTGTTCGCCGAACAGTTCTTCGGCATCATTTCCATGGACGAGCTCACCCAGCGCAGGCTGTCGGACCTGGCCGGCTGTACCCTTTCCGCCTGGCGCATCATCGAGCGCTTCGACCCCGCGCATCCGCAGGTGCGGGTGTACAACCCCGATTACGAGCGCAATGGCTGGCAGTCGACCCACACCGTGGTCGAGGTGCTGCACGATGACCTGCCGTTCTTGGTGGATTCGGTACGTACCGAGCTCAACCGCCGCGGCTATAGCATTCACACGCTGCAGACCACGGTGCTGAGCGTGCGTCGTGACGCCAAGGGCAATCTGCTCGAGCTGTTGCCCAAGGGTACCCAGGGCGAGGGTGTGTGCCATGAATCGCTGATGTACCTGGAGATCGACCGCTGCGCCAACGCTGCCGAATTGACGGTGCTCACCCGCGAAATCGAGCAGGTGCTGGCCGAGGTGCGGGTGGCGGTGGCCGATTTCGAGCCGATGAAAGCCAAGCTGCAGGAAGTCATGGCGCAGGTGGAGCAAACCGCGTTTGCGCCAGCGCACCACGAAAAGGGTGAGGTCAAGGCGTTCCTCGAGTGGCTGCTGGACAACCACTTCACCTTCCTCGGTTATGAAGAATTCACCGTGCAGGCCGACAGCGCCGGCGGCCAGATGGTCTACGACGAGCAGTCGTTCCTGGGCTTGCCGCGCCGCTTGCGTGTGGGCCTGACGCCTGAAGAGCTGCGTATCGAAGACTACGCGGTGGCTTACCTTGCAGAGCCGCTGCTGTTGTCGTTCGCCAAGGCTGCACTGCCCAGCCGGGTGCACCGCCCGGCCTACCCGGATTACGTCTCGATCCGCCAGCTGGACGCCGATGGCAAGGTGCTCAAGGAACACCGCTTCATGGGCCTTTACACCTCGTCGGTGTACGGCGAGAGCGTGCACGCCATTCCATACATCCGGGTCAAGGTCGCCGAGGTCGAGCGCCGCTCCGGCTTCGACGCCAAGGCACACCTGGGCAAGGAACTGGCCCAGGTACTCGAAGTGCTGCCACGCGACGATCTGTTCCAGACCCCGGTCGACGAGCTGTTCAGCACGGTGATGTCGATCGTGCAGATCCAGGAGCGCAACAAGATCCGTGTGTTCCTGCGCAAGGACCCGTACGGGCGCTTCTGCTACTGCCTGGCCTACGTGCCACGGGAAATCTACTCCACCGAAGTGCGGCAGAAGATCCAGCAGGTGCTGATGGAGCGCCTGAAGGCCAGCGACTGCGAGTTCTGGACGTTCTTCTCCGAATCGGTGCTGGCACGCGTGCAGCTGATTTTGCGCGTCGATCCGAAGAACCGTATCGCCATCGACCCGCAGCAACTGGAAAACGAAGTGATCCAGGCCTGCCGCTCGTGGCATGACGACTACGCCGCGCTGGTGGTGGAGAACTTCGGTGAAGCCCAGGGCACCAATATTCTCGCCGATTTCCCCAAAGGTTTCCCGGCCGGCTACCGTGAGCGCTTTGCCGCCCATTCTGCGGTGGTCGACCTGCAACATGTGCTGGCCCTGTCCGAAAGCAAGCCGCTGGCGATGAGCTTCTACCAGCCGCTGACGCGTCTGGGCGAACGCTTGCTGCACTGCAAGCTGTACCACGCGGACACGCCATTGGCGTTGTCGGACGTGCTGCCGATCCTGGAAAACCTTGGCCTGCGTGTGCTGGGCGAGTTCCCCTATCGCTTGCGCCACGCCAGTGGTCGTGAATACTGGATCCACGATTTCGCCTTCACTTACAGCGAAGGCTTGAGCCTGGACATCCAGCAACTCAACGACGTGCTCCAGGACGCGTTCATCCATATCGTCCAGGGCGATGCCGAGAATGACGCGTTCAACCGCCTGGTGCTCACCGCCGGCCTGCCATGGCGCGACGTGGCGCTGCTGCGCGCCTATGCCCGCTACCTCAAGCAGATCCGCCTGGGCTTCGACCTTGGCTACATCGCCAGCACGCTGAACAACCACACCGACATCGCCCGTGAGCTGACCCGGTTGTTCAAGACCCGCTTCTACCTGGCGCGCAAGCTCACTGCCGATGACCTGGACGACAAGCAGCAACGCCTGGAACAAGCCATCCTCAGCGCCCTGGACGATGTCCAGGTGCTCAACGAGGACCGCATCCTGCGCCGCTACCTGGACCTGATCAAGGCCACCCTGCGCACCAACTTCTACCAGCCTGATGCCAACGGCCAGAGCAAGTCGTACTTCAGCTTCAAGTTCAACCCCAAGCTGATCCCCGAGCTGCCCAAACCGGTACCCAAGTTCGAGATCTTCGTCTATTCGCCAAGGGTCGAGGGTGTGCACCTGCGCTTCGGCAATGTGGCACGCGGTGGCCTGCGCTGGTCGGACCGTGAAGAGGACTTCCGTACCGAGGTGCTTGGGCTGGTCAAAGCCCAGCAGGTGAAGAACTCGGTGATCGTGCCCGTCGGTGCCAAGGGCGGCTTCCTGCCACGGCGTTTGCCGCTGGGCGGCACGCGTGACGAAATCGCCGCCGAAGGCGTGGCCTGCTACCGCATATTCATCTCGGGCCTGCTCGACATTACCGACAACCTCAAGGACGGCGGCGTGGTGCCACCGGCCAACGTGGTGCGTCACGATGACGATGACCCGTACCTGGTGGTGGCGGCCGACAAGGGCACCGCGACCTTCTCCGACATCGCCAACGGCATCGCCATCGATTACGGCTTCTGGCTGGGCGATGCCTTCGCCTCGGGTGGCTCTGCCGGCTACGACCACAAGAAGATGGGCATTACCGCCCGTGGTGCCTGGGTGGGCGTGCAGCGCCACTTCCGCGAGCGCGGCATCAATGTGCAGCAGGACCCGATCACCGTCATCGGCGTCGGTGACATGGCCGGTGACGTGTTCGGCAACGGCCTGCTGATGTCCGACAAGCTGCAACTGGTAGCGGCGTTCAACCACCTGCACATCTTCATCGACCCGAACCCGGACCCGGCCAGCAGCTTCGCCGAGCGCCAGCGGCTGTTCGACTTGCCGCGTTCGGCCTGGAGCGATTACGACACCAGCATCATGTCCGAAGGCGGCGGGATCTTCCCGCGCAGTGCCAAGAGCATCGCCATCACGCCGCAAATGAAGGAACGCTTCGCCATCGAGGCCGACCGGCTGACACCGACCGAGCTGCTGCATGCATTGCTCAAGGCACCGGTAGACCTGCTGTGGAACGGGGGCATCGGTACCTACGTCAAGGCCAGCAGCGAAAGCCACGCCGATGTCGGCGACAAGGCCAATGACGCGTTGCGGGTCAACGGCAACGAACTGCGCTGCAAGGTGGTGGGCGAGGGCGGCAACCTCGGCATGACCCAGCTCGGCCGTGTCGAGTTCGGCCTCAACGGCGGTGCCACCAATACCGACTTCATCGACAACGCCGGTGGGGTGGACTGCTCCGACCACGAGGTCAACATCAAGATCCTGCTCAACGAAGTGGTGCAGGGTGGCGACATGACCGAGAAGCAGCGCAACCAGCTGCTTGGCAGCATGACCGATGAAGTGGGCGGGCTGGTGCTTGGCAACAACTACAAGCAGACCCAGGCGCTTTCGTTGGCGGCGCGTCGCGCCCGCGAGCGGATCGCCGAGTACAAGCGCCTGATGGCCGACCTCGAGAGCCGTGGCAAGCTGGACCGTGCCATCGAGTTCCTGCCGACCGAGGAGCAGTTGGCCGATCGCCTGGCGGCCGGCCAGGGCCTGACCCGTGCCGAGCTGTCAGTGCTGATTTCCTACAGCAAGATCGACCTCAAGGAGCAGTTGCTCAAGTCGCTGGTGCCGGACGATGACTACCTGACCCGCGACATGGAAACCGCCTTCCCGCCGTCGCTGGTCAGCAAGTTCGGCGAAGCCATGCGCCGCCACCGCCTCAAGCGCGAGATCGTCAGTACCCAGATCGCCAACGACCTGGTCAACAACATGGGCATCACCTTCGTCCAGCGGCTGAAAGAGTCGACCGGCATGAGCCCGGCCAATGTTGCCGGGGCCTATGTGATCGTGCGTGACATCTTCCATCTGCCGCACTGGTTCCGCCAGATAGAGGCGTTGGACTACCAGGTGCCGGCGGAAATCCAGCTGACCCTGATGGACGAGCTGATGCGTCTGGGGCGCCGCGCGACCCGCTGGTTCCTGCGCAGCCGGCGCAACGAGCAGGATGCCGGGCGCGACACCGCGCACTTCGGGCCGAAAATCGCCCAGTTGGGGCTCAAGCTCGACGAACTGCTGGAGGGCCCGACCCGCGAACGCTGGATGGTCCGCTATCAGAGCTTCGTCGATGCCGGCGTGCCGGAGTTGCTCGCACGCATGGTGGCAGGCACCAGCCACCTGTACACGTTGCTGCCGATCATCGAGGCGGCAGACGTGACCGGGCATGAGCCGGCCCAGGTGGCCAAGGCGTTCTTCGCCGTGGGCAGTGCGCTGGACTTGACCTGGTACTTGCAGGAAATCAGCAACCTGCCGGTGGAGAACAACTGGCAGGCCCTGGCCCGCGAGGCGTTCCGCGACGATATCGACCTGCAGCAACGGGCCATCACCATCTCGGTGCTGCAGATGGTCGATGCCCCGCAAGACATGGATGCCCGCGTGGCGCTGTGGGCCGAGCAACATCGGGTAATGGTCGAGCGCTGGCGTGCCATGCTCGACGACCTGCGCAATGCGACGGGTACCGACTATGCGATGTACGCGGTGGCCAACCGCGAGCTGGTCGACCTGGCGATGAGCGGGCAGGCGGTGGCGGTGCCGTCCTGATCGGACAGCTGAAATGAAAAAGCCCCGGCAGTGATGCCGGGGCTTTTTCATGCTGGCGCCCGCCTTACGGATGATCGGCCCCCAGGTAGGAGCAGCCTTGTGTCGCGAAAGGGTCGCGTAGCGGCCCCGGCAATATCAGCCTGATGCATGAATTGCGGGGGCGCTGCGCACCCCTTTCGCGACACAAGGCCGCTCCTACGGGGCCGTGTGTTATTTGAACCGCCGCTCCACGCCTTTTTCCACCAGGATTTTTGCCGATATCTCCTCCACCGAAAAATGCGTGGAGTTGATGTTGGGGATGTTCTCCCGCCGGAACAGGCTCTCGACCTCGCGTACCTCGAACTCGCACTGGGCAAAGCTCGAATAACGGCTGTTGGGCTTGCGCTCGTGGCGGATGGCGGTCAGGCGGTCGGGGTCGATGGTCAGGCCGAACAGCTTGTTGTGATGCTTCTTGAGCACCGCCGGCAGCTGCAGGCGCTCCATGTCGTCTTCGGTGAGCGGGTAGTTGGCCGCGCGAATGCCGAACTGCATCGCCATGTACAGGCAGGTCGGGGTCTTGCCGCAACGCGATACGCCGACCAGGATCAGGTCGGCCTTGTCGTAATAATGGGTGCGCGCGCCGTCGTCGTTGTCGAGCGCGAAATTCACCGCCTCGATGCGCTCCATGTAGTTGGAATTACCGCCAATGGAGTGGGACTTGCCGACGGAATACGACGAATGGGCAGTCAATTCCTGCTCGAGCGGGGATAAAAACGTCGAAAAGATGTCGATCATGAAGCCGTTCGACGTCGCCAGGATCTCGCGGATGTCCTGATTGACGATGGTGTCGAAGATGATCGGGCGCATGCCGTCGCGCTCGGCGGCGGCATTGATTTGCTGCACCATCGTGCGCGCCTTGTCCGGCGTGTCGATGTACGGACGGGTGAATTTGTTGAATGGAATGCTATCGAATTGCGCGAGCAGGCTTTGGCCCAGGGTTTCGGCAGTGATGCCGGTGCCATCGGAGATGAAGAACGCGGTTCGTTTCATTTGCGATCTGGGCCTTAAGCTGATGACGTTTCTTGGATATGATAAGTTCGGTTTGCCGAATGCGGCTGTCGGCATTCTCACTTATTTTCCAGGTACAGGCCACAAGCGTCCGGCCCAGTCAAAAGGCAGGCGGGCGCCCTTGAGCTTTTCCAATACAGTTAGTGGAGAGATCACCTTGGTAGAGTACGTAGTTTCCCTCGATAAGCTCGGCGTCCATGATGTGGAGCATGTGGGGGGCAAGAACGCATCCCTGGGCGAGATGATCAGTAACCTCGCCGGTGCCGGCGTGTCGGTGCCGGGCGGCTTTGCCACTACGGCTCAGGCGTACCGTGATTTTCTCGAGCAAAGCGGGCTGAACGACCGCATTCACGCCGCGCTCGACGCGCTGGATGTCGATGACATCAATGCCCTGACCAAGACCGGCGCGCAGATTCGCCAGTGGGTCATGGAGGCCGAGTTCCCGGCTCGACTGGATTCGGAAATCCGTACGGCCTTTGCCGAGATGGCCGCTGGCAACGACAACATGGCCGTCGCCGTGCGTTCCTCGGCCACCGCTGAAGACCTGCCGGATGCCTCTTTTGCCGGCCAGCAGGAAACCTTCCTCAACATCCGTGGCGTCGATAACGTGATCCGCGCGGCCAAGGAAGTGTTCGCCTCGCTGTTCAACGACCGCGCCATCGCCTACCGCGTGCACCAGGGCTTCGACCACAAGCTGGTGGCCCTGTCGGCCGGCGTGCAGCGCATGGTCCGCTCTGAAACCGGCACCGCCGGTGTCATGTTCACCCTCGACACCGAGTCGGGTTTCCGCGATGTGGTATTCATTACCGGCGCCTACGGCCTGGGCGAAACCGTGGTGCAGGGTGCGGTCAACCCTGACGAGTTCTACGTACACAAAAACACCCTGCAGGCCGGCCGCCCGGCCATCCTGCGCCGCAACCTGGGCAGCAAGGCGATCAAGATGATCTACGGCGACGAGGCCAAGGCCGGTCGCTCGGTCAAGACCGTCGAAGTCGACCGTGCCGAACGTGCGCGCTTCTGCCTGACCGACGCCGAGGTCAGCGAGCTGGCCAAGCAGGCCATGATCATCGAGCAGCACTACCAGCGCCCGATGGACATCGAATGGGCCAAGGACGGTGACGACGGCAAGCTCTACATCGTGCAGGCCCGCCCTGAAACCGTGAAAAGCCGCGCCAGCGCCAATGTCATGGAGCGTTACCTGCTCAAGGAGAAGGGCACCGTACTGGTTGAAGGCCGTGCGATCGGCCAGCGCATCGGCGCGGGCAAGGTCCGCGTGATCAAGGACGTGTCCGAGATGGACAAGGTGCAGCCGGGCGACGTGCTGGTCTCCGACATGACCGACCCGGACTGGGAGCCGGTGATGAAGCGCGCCAGCGCCATCGTCACCAACCGCGGCGGGCGTACCTGCCACGCGGCGATCATCGCCCGCGAGCTGGGTATTCCGGCAGTGGTAGGTTGTGGCAACGCCACCCAGCTGCTCAAGGATGGCCAGGGCGTGACCGTGTCCTGCGCCGAAGGCGATACCGGCTTCATTTTTGAAGGTGAACTGGGCTTTGACGTCAAGCAGAACTCGGTCGATGCCATGCCCGACCTGCCGTTCAAGATCATGATGAACGTCGGCAACCCGGACCGCGCCTTCGATTTCGCCCAGCTGCCCAACGCCGGTGTCGGCCTGGCGCGCCTTGAGTTCATCATCAACCGCATGATCGGCGTGCACCCCAAGGCGCTGCTGAACTACGCCGGCCTGCCGCCGGAGCTCAAAGAAAGCGTCGACAAGCGCATCGCCGGTTACAACGACCCGGTCGGCTTCTATGTCGAGAAGCTGGTCGAGGGCATCAGCACCCTGGCGGCGGCCTTCTACCCGAAAAAGGTCATCGTGCGCCTGTCGGACTTCAAGTCCAACGAGTACGCCAACCTGATCGGCGGCAAACTGTACGAGCCGGAAGAAGAAAACCCGATGCTGGGCTTCCGCGGTGCTTCGCGCTATATCAGCGAGTCGTTCCGTGACTGCTTCGAGCTTGAATGCCGTGCACTGAAGCGCGTGCGTAACGAGATGGGCCTGACCAACGTCGAGATCATGGTGCCGTTCGTGCGCACCTTGGGCGAAGCCAGCCAAGTGGTCGACCTGCTGGCTGAAAACGGCCTGGCCCGTGGCGACAATGGCCTGCGCGTGATCATGATGTGCGAGCTGCCGTCCAACGCCATCCTGGCTGAGGAGTTCCTCGAGTACTTCGACGGCTTCTCCATCGGTTCCAACGACCTTACCCAGCTGACCCTGGGCCTGGACCGCGACTCGGGTATCATCGCCCACCTGTTCGACGAGCGTAACCCGGCGGTGAAGAAGCTGTTGGCCAATGCCATCCAGGCGTGCAACAAGGCTGGCAAGTACATCGGTATTTGCGGTCAGGGCCCGTCGGACCACCCGGACCTCGCCAAGTGGCTGATGGAGCAAGGCATCGAAAGCGTGTCGCTGAACCCCGACTCGGTACTCGAGACCTGGTTCTTCCTGGCCGAGGGCCAGGGCGCGGTCTGATAGATGAAATGCGGGGGCGCGTCTGGCGTGCCCCCGCCTGGTTTTTTCCAGGGCGAGTTCCAGTGATGGATCCCGCCCTTTTTTGTGCATCAAGCAACCTTATGCAAAGCAGCAGTGTTCTATTCCCCGTGGCCTTGCTCAGTGCCGAGCGCCGCGGTGATCTCAGTGAAGACGTCTACCGGATCAAGGCCGGCAACAGCCCTGACCCCAGCGTCGAACTGGCCGTGACCCGCCTGGGGCTGGCCGACCAGGGTGGCGCTCAAGGCGTGCCGGTTATTCTCCTGCATGGCAGTTTCTCCAATCGGCGTTTCTGGTATTCGCCCAAGGGCATTGGCCTGGGGGCTTACCTGGCACGTGCGGGCTTCGATGTCTGGATCCCGGAAATGCGTGGCCACGGGTTGTCGCCGCGCAACCACAAGTGGCGGCACAACCGGGTCGCTGACTATGCCCGCTATGACTTGCCGCTGATCGCGGCCTTCGTTGAAGAACAGTCCCGTTCAGCCCCCCACTGGATAGGCCATTCGCTTGGCGGTACCACCTTGGCGGCAGCGCTTGGCGGTGGTTTTCTGCAGTCCGGGCAGGTCGCCAGTGCCGCGTTTTTCGGTACCCAGATCAGCCGGGTGTACTGGCCGTTGAAGGTGCCACCCCTGACCTGGGGCGCAAAGCTGCTGCTCAGGCGTTGGGGGCAGATTTCCGGCCCGCGCTTCAAGCGCGGGCCTGAGGACGAGCCGATAGGCCTGGCGCTGGAAAGCATGCGTTGGCATGGCCTGTTTGGCCGTTTTGGTGACGAGGACAGTGACTGGTGGGCGGGGCTTGCCGAGGTGGATGTGCCGGTGCTGGCAGTGGCTGGCGCGGGAGACTTCCAGGACCCGGTGTGGGCTTGTCGCAAGCTGTTCGATCAGTTGGGTGGCGAGCGCAAGCAGTTCCTCAGGCTGGGACGCGAGGAAGGCTTCGAGGCGTTCGGGCATGTCGACATGCTGGTGAGCAAGGCGGCGCAGGCGCAGGTGTGGCCATTGGTGCAACGCTGGTTGCGCCAGCCGTTGCTGCCGGTGCATGGGGCGACCGTGGTTGCGGAGCCAGTCACGGTCAGCTGATTTTCTGCTGGGTGTCGTGGCCCGCTTGGGCTACGACAGGCGAAATACAGATGACCGAGCAGTCCCGGATGACTGCGACTGCCTCCCCGGTGTAGCCTTGGCAGACACCCGCTTTCGTTGTGACTGACAGGAGCTTCCCATGCAGCATTACGTAACGCCCGACCTGTGCGACGCCTACCCGGACCTGGTCCAGGTGCTGGAACCGATGTTCAGCAACTTCGGTGGCCGCGATTCATTTGGTGGCCAGATCGTTACCATCAAGTGCTTCGAGGACAACTCGCGGGTCAAAGAGCAGGTTGAGCTCGACGGCAAGGGCAAGGTTCTGGTGGTCGATGGCGGTGGTTCGCTGCGCTGTGCATTGCTCGGTGACATGCTTGCCGAAAAGGCTGCCAAGAACGGCTGGGAAGGCCTGGTGATCTATGGCTGCGTGCGTGACGTCGATGTGCTGATCCAGACCAGCGTCGGTGTGCAGGCGCTGGCCAGCCATCCGATGAAGACCGACAAGCGCGGTATCGGCGACCTCAATGTGGCTGTGACCTTCGCCGGCGTGACGTTCCGCCCTGGCGAGTATGTGTATGCCGACAACAATGGTGTGATCGTCTCGCCAAGCCCGCTGGAAATGCCGCAGTGATGCGCCGCACGCGCTGATGGAGCTTTGATGTTCGAGGAAGACAACGCGCAGTGGGGGCTGGTGCACGCCCTGGTGCTCGATGGTAAAGGCGGTGCGCGCTCGATCCCCCGGACCGAGCTGGACGATCTGCAGTTGCAGCCACAGCAAAGCCTGTGGCTGCACTGGGATCGCAGTCATCCCCAGACCCGTACCTGGCTGCAGCAAGAGAGCGGCCTGAGTGAGTTCGCCTGCGACCTGCTGCTGGAGGAAAACACCCGTCCGCGCCTGTTGCCGCTGGCCGATGAACAGCTGCTGTTGTTCTTGCGTGGGGTGAACCTCAACCCGGGCGCCGAGCCTGAAGACATGGTATCGGTACGTATTTTCGCCCAGGCGCGGCGGGTCATTTCGCTGCGCTTGCGGCCTTTGCGCGCCAGTGACGAAATTCTCCGTCTGCTGGACGAGGGCAGGGGGCCCAGATCGGCGTCCGAGTTGCTGCTGCTGATGGGCGAATTGCTCACCGAGAAAGTGCAGGGTTTGGTCAACGATCTGTCGGAGCTGGTCGATCTGGAGGAAGAAAAGGTTGAATCCGACGAACGGTACAGCCCTGAGCACGGCAGCTTGCAGCAGATTCGTCGCCGAGCCGCCGGCCTGCGGCGTTTTCTCGCCCCGCAGCGGGAGATCTATGCCCAGCTGTCGCGCAGCCGCTGGAGCTGGTTCGCCGATGCGGACGCAGACTACTGGAACGAGCTGAACAACAGCCTGATCCGCTACCTGGAAGAGCTGGAGCTGGCCCGTGAGCGGGCCGCGCTGGTGCTGGAAAGCGAGGACCGGCGGCGCAGCGAGCGGATGAACCGGACCATGTACCGCTTCGGCATCATCACCTGCATTTTCCTGCCCATGAGCTTCGTCACCGGGTTGCTGGGGATCAATGTCGGCGGCATTCCGGGGGCGGAAAACCCCTATGGTTTCCTGTTTGCCTGTATCGTCGTGCTCGGGCTTGCGGTGGGGCAGTGGTGGCTGTTCCGACGGCTGCGGTGGGTTTGAATGCTTATTGGAATGTACCGGCCCTGTCGCTGGCAAGCCGGCCGCAACATGAGCCGAAGTGTGACCCGGCGTCTGTCGCTCTCGTCTCTGACTGACATTGCGCGAGGTGCACATGCACGATCCGTTTGAACAATCCCTGCGTGACCTGCTCAACGCGTCGCCGTCCGGTGAGGACCGTGACGACGCTGCGTGCCTGGGTCGCGTGCTGAAAACCGCCAACCGCCAGGTTGGCGCCGGTGACCTGTTCAGCCTGCTTGGCCGCTGGAGCCAGGCGCTGCTGATCGCCGTGAACAATGGCTCGGCGCATGTCGCGCCGGTGCGCCGCACTTCTGCCCGTAACGCTGCCGACGGCAGCAAAGCTGATAAGGCCGATTGAATATGGAACTCGATCTCTGGACCCAGAGCCTGGTCACTGCCATGACCGCCCTATGGACCAAGGTGGCGAACTTCATCCCCAACCTGTTCGGCGCGCTGGTCGTGGTGCTGCTCGGTTTCGTGGTGGCCAAGCTGCTCGATACGCTGTTGTCCAAGCTGCTGGCCAAGTTTGGTCTGGATCGCCTGATGGCCGGTACCGGCTTGACCAAAATGCTCAGCCGTGGCGGCATTCAGGTGCCGATCTCGACTTTGATCGGCAAGATCGTCTACTGGTTCGTACTGCTGATTTTCCTGGTCTCTGCTGCCGAATCGCTAGGCCTCGAGCGCGTCTCCGCAACCCTCGACATGCTTGCCCTCTACCTGCCAAAGGTATTTGGTGCGGCCTTGGTGTTGCTGGTTGGCGTGCTGCTGGCGCAAGTGGCCAACGGCCTGGTGCGTGGCGCTGCCGAAGGTATCGGCCTTGAGTATTCCGCAGGCCTTGGGCGCATTACCCAAGGCCTGGTGATCATCATCAGTATTTCGGTGGCGATCAGCCAGCTCGAGGTCAAGACCGACCTGCTCAACCACGTGATCGTGATCGGGCTGATTACCGTTGGTCTGGCCGTTGCGCTTGCGATGGGGCTCGGCAGTCGCGAAATCGCTGGGCAGATTCTGGCCGGTATCTATGTGCGTGAGCTTTACCAGGTCGGCCAGCAGGTGCGGATTGGAGAGGTCGAGGGGCAGATCGAGGAGATCGGCACGGTAAAGACGACGTTGCTGACCGATGATGGCGAACTGGTGTCGTTGTCTAATCGTGTGCTGCTCGAGCAACGCGTCAATAGCCGCTAATTGTCCAAAAGCTGTTAATGTATGCCGCCGCAGAAATCCGCCCACGTGGCCGAGCGGCGACATTGACCTGACTGTCGGCCAGATCCGTTTTGAATAAAGTTCATTCGCCGCCCATGCGTTACGACCCGCGCGAGCTCACCGACGAGGAGTTGGTGGCGCGTTCGCATGAGGAGCTGTATCACGTTACCCGCGCCTATGAAGAGCTCATGCGGCGCTACCAGCGGACCCTGTTCAACGTGTGCGCGCGTTATCTGGGGAACGACCGGGATGCTGACGATGTCTGTCAGGAGGTGATGCTCAAGGTGCTTTACGGTCTGAAGAACTTCGAGGGTAAATCCAAGTTCAAGACCTGGCTCTACAGCATTACCTATAACGAGTGCATTACCCAGTACCGCAAGGAGCGCCGCAAACGTCGGTTGATGGATGCCTTGAGTCTTGACCCTGTTGAAGAGGCGTCTGAAGACAAGGCACCCAAACCCGAAGAAAAGGGTGGCCTGGACAAGTGGCTTGTGTATGTGAACCCGATCGACCGGGAAATTCTGGTGCTGCGATTTGTTGCGGAACTGGAATTTCAGGAGATCGCGGATATCATGCACATGGGCCTGAGCGCAACGAAAATGCGCTACAAGCGCGCGCTGGACAAGCTTAGAGAGAAATTTGCAGGTATGGATGAAACTTAGCCCCTTGCGAATATCTCTAACGAATCGGCAAGTTCTGCTAGACTTGCCGTCGAGTTGTCCGCCGGATTTTGGTGGGACTGCTTAACTATCACCAGATGGGGATTTAACGGATGAAATTGAAAAACACCTTGGGCTTGGCCATTGGCTCGCTCGTTGCTGCTACTTCGTTCGGCGTTCTGGCACAAGGCCAAGGCGCTGTCGAAATCGAAGGCAACGTGACCAAGCAGTACTACGACAGCGAGCGTAACTTCCAGAACGACGGCACCAACCCTGGTGTTCGCCTCGGTTACTTCCTGACCGACGACGTCTCCCTGGACCTGGGCTACAACGAGACCCACAACGCTCGTGGCGAAGTCTTCAACAAAGACATCAAAGGTTCCAAAGCCAAGCTCGACGCTACCTACCACTTCGGTACCGTAGGCGACGCGCTGCGTCCGTACGTTTCCGCTGGTTTCGCTCACGAGAGCCTGGGCCAGGCCACTCGTAGCGGCCGTGACCACTCCACCTTCGCCAACGTTGGCGCTGGCGCCAAGTGGTACATCACCGACATGTTCTTCGCCCGTGCCGGCGTAGAAGCCATGTACAACATCGACAACGGCAACACCGAGTGGGGCCCGACCGTTGGTGTGGGTCTGAACTTCGGTGGCAGCGGTGGCAAAGTTGCCCCGGCTCCTGCTCCAGTTGCTGAAGTCTGCTCCGACAGCGACAACGATGGCGTTTGCGACAACGTCGACAAGTGCCCAGACACCCCAGCCAACGTTACCGTTGACGCTGATGGCTGCCCGGCTGTTGCCGAAGTCGTTCGCGTTGAGCTGGACGTCAAGTTCGACTTCGACAAGTCGGTCGTCAAGCCTAACAGCTACGGCGACATCAAGAACCTGGCTGACTTCATGAAGCAGTACCCACAGACCACCACCGTGGTTGAAGGTCACACTGACTCCGTGGGCCCAGACGCTTACAACCAGAAGCTGTCCGAGCGTCGTGCCAACGCCGTCAAAGACGTGCTGACCCAGCAGTACGGTGTTGAGTCGACTCGTGTTGACTCGGTTGGCTACGGCGAAACCCGTCCGGTTGCCGACAACGCCACCGAAGAAGGCCGTGCTGTCAACCGTCGCGTTGAAGCTCAGGTAGAAGCCCAAGCCAAGTAATTGGTTGAAGCTTCACTGAAAAACCCGGCCTCGGCCGGGTTTTTCGTGTCTGGAGCATGTAGTTTCCAGGCAAGGCATTAAGCCGATGAACACCGCGTCATCCGGCTGCCGCCATCCGCTGATGGACCTCCAGGTTCCCTGCCACCTCGCCAATCACCAGGATTGCCGGGCTGCGCAAGCTGAACGCCCGCGCATCCTCCAGCATCCCCCGCAAGTCGCTGCGGCACTCGCGTTGCCCGGGCAGTGACGCATTCTCGATCATCGCCACCGGCATCCCCGGCGCCATGCCGCCGTCCAGCAAGCCCTGGCGAATCTGCTCCAGCCTCGCTACCCCCATGTACACCACCAGGGTCGTGCCACCCTGTGCCAGCGCCGTCCAGTTCAGCTCGCTGTCATCCTGGGTGTGCGCGGTCACCAGTGTCACGCCACGGCTGATCCCGCGTGAGGTAAGCGAAATGCCACACTGGGTCGCGCCTGCCAGGCCTGCAGTAATACCGTTTACCACCTCCACCTCGATGCCATGCCCTTGCAGCCACAAGGCCTCCTCACCGCCACGGCCAAAAATGCACGGGTCGCCGCCTTTGAGCCGCACAACGCAGCGGCCCTGCCGTGCGTGGCGCAGCATCAGGCGCTGAATGAACGCCTGGGGCGTGGAGCGGCAGCCACCCCGTTTGCCCACGGCGATCACCCGTGCCTGCGGGCAGTGTTCCAGCACGGCCGGGTTGACCAGGTCGTCGATCATCACTACATGGGCCTGTTGCAGCGCACGCACGGCTTTCAGGGTGAGCAGTTCGGGGTCACCAGGGCCGGCACCGACCAGCCAGACTTTCGCATTCATCAGGGTTTCCTCATCGGCAAGGCGTGCTCAGCCCTTGAACAGGCTGAGCAGCAGTATCAGGTTGAGCAGCAGGGACAGCAGGGCCAGGGTGCGCCAGACCTTCAGTGGCTCCCGTTCAAGCAGTGGGCGTGGATGGCTGTTGAGCGCCTGGCGGTCACCCCGTTCGAGCAGCAGCAACCACTGTTCAGCGGTTTCGAAGCGCTGCGCCGGGTCCGTGGCCACGGCTTGCTGCAGGTTGTGCTGCAGCCATTCCGGCAAGTCGGGGCGATAGCGCGCGGCATTGACCGATTGGCCAAAGCGCGGGCGCTGGAAAGCTTCGACCTCGCCATAGGGGTAATGCCCGGTCAACAGGTGGTAGAGCGTCACACCCACTGCGTAGAGGTCTTGGCGCGGGCTCGGCGGCTGGCCGTCGAAGGCTTCCGGGGCGATGTACGAAGGCGTGCCGGGGAGTTCGTGGCGCGGGTCCTCGGACAGCCCTGGGCAGTACGCCAGGCCGAAGTCCAGCAGGCGCAGTTGGCCGTCTTCGCCCAGGTGCAGGTTGTCGGGCTTGATGTCACGGTGCAGCAGGTTGCGTCGGTGCAGCACACCAACGGCCTGCAGTAACTGGCGGGCCACTTCCAGCCACTGTGCCAGTGGCAACGGGCCCTGCTCGGCCAGCTGGGCGGCCAGGGTTCGGCCGCTGTGCTCGCGCATCACGTAATACAGGTGCTGGCGCTGGCTGGCGGCGTGCAGTTCGGGGAAATGGCGGCCGGCTACGCGGCGCAGGAACCATTCCTCAAGCAACAGCGCCTGGGCAGCGCCCGGCTCTTGTTCGCGTTCCGCGGGCAAGGTTTTCAGTAGCCACGGCTGGCCCTGGCTGTCGCGCACGCGGTACAACAGCGATTGGCGGCTTTGTGCCAGGCGCGCCTCGATCTGCCAGCCATCGATTGCCTGGCCTTCGCGCAGTTCGCGGGGTAAGGGCCATTGCTGCAGTTGAACCAGGGTATCGCCAAGGTTGGCCGTGCCCACGCGCTCGACCCGTACCAGCAGGGCGCTGGCATTGTCCTGGCTGCCATTGTGGTGGGCGCTGGCGACCAGTGTATCGGCGGCCAGTTGCAGGTCGGGCTGCTCGCGCAGTACGGCCTGGATGTGCTGGTCACCCAGGCTGGCCCAGACGCCGTCACTGAGCAACAGGTAGCACTCGCCGGGCTGCAGCTCACCGTCCAGGTAGTCCACCAGCAGGTGCTGGTCCAGGCCCAGTGCGCGTTTGAGCACATGCTGCATGCCGGGTTGGTCCCACACATGGTCTTCACTCAGGCACTGCAGGCGGCCGTCGTGCCAGCGATAGGCGCGGCAGTCGCCGACGTGTGCCAGGGTGAAGCGGCGTCCGCGCAGCACCAGCGCGCTGAGCGTGGTCAGGAGCGGCTGGCTGCCCTGAGCGCGCAGCCAGCGGTTCTGTGCCGACAGCAGGCGGTCCAGTGCCTGCGCCACGCCCCAGGTGGCGGGGGTGGCGTAGTAATCCATGGCCAGGGCCTGCAAGCTGGCACGTGCTGCAAGGCCGCCGTCAGCACATTGGCTGACGCCGTCGGCAAGGGCGAACAGGTAACCCTTGCTGGCGGCAAGCTCCGGCGCCGGGGTGACCAGGCGCAAGGCGTCCTGGTTCTCCTCGCGCGGCCCCGTGGCGCTGGCCTGGGCGAAACTCAGTTGCAGGCTCATCGGTTCGCCTCAGACCCGCGCCGCGGTGACCGCTGCAGAACCCCAGGTGGTGCGCCAGCGCTGCTTGACCCCGTGCAGTCCGAACCAGGCCAGCAGGCCCAGGCTGGCAAACAGCCACAGGCCCATCTGGTAGTCACCGGTGTGCTGCTTGATGGTGCCGAGCCCGGCTGCCAGCAGGAAGCCGCCGATGCCGCCGGCCATGCCGATCAGCCCGGTCATCACGCCGATCTCCTGGCGGAAGCGTTGGGGGACCAGCTGGAACACCGCACCGTTGCCCGCGCCCAGGCCGAGCATGGCGCTGACGAACAACGCCAGGGCCGCTGTGGCGCTGGGCAGGTTGAAGCCGACGGCAGCGATGCAGATGGCGGCCACGCTGTACATGCCAAGCAGGGTGCGGATACCGCCGAAACGGTCGGCCAGGGCGCCGCCCAGCGGGCGCATCAGGCTGCCGGCGAACACGCAGGCGGCGGTGTAGTAGCCTGCCGTGATCGGGCTGAGGCCGTACTGGTCGCTGAAATAGCCGGGCAGGGCGCTGGCCAGGCCGATGAAGCCGCCGAAGGTGACGCTGTAGAAGAACATGAACCACCAGCTGTCACGATCACCCAGCGCCTTGAGGTAGTCGGCCATGGCCTTTGGCTTGGGCCGTTGTGGTGCATTGCGCGCGAGCAGGGCGAACACCACGACCGTCACCAGCAGCGGGATCACGGCGAAACCGAACACGTTGTTCCAGCCAAAGCCTGCGGCCAGCACCGGGGCCAGCAACGCGGCGAAGACGGTGCCGGAGTTGCCCGCGCCAGCGATGCCCATCGCCTTGCCCTGGTGTTGCGGCGGATACCATTGCGAGGCCAGCGGCAGCGACACGGCGAACGAGGCGCCGGCAACACCGAGAAACACACCGAGCAGCAGGGCTTGCTCGTAGGTGTGCACGCCCAGGTACCAGGCACAGGCCAGGGCGACAATCACGATGACCTGGCCGATCAGCCCGGCGGTTTTCGGTGAGAGGCGGTCGACCAGCAGGCCCATGACAAAACGCAGCACGGCACCGGCGAGGATGGGTGTTGCGACCATCAGGCCCCGTTGCTGTGCACTCAGTTGCAGGTCGGTGGCGATCTGTACGGCCAGCGGGCCGAGCAGGTACCACACCATGAAGCTCAGGTCGAAATACAGGAACGCAGCGAACAGCGTGGGCACATGCCCGGATTTCCAGAAGCTGGTACTCATCGAACACCTCACTCGGCAATGCAACGGAAACGAAAAGACGCCGCTACCCGGTCCACTGGCATGGAGGGGTGAGCGACGTCTTTGTCGGGGTTTGTGGGCAACCGCCGTTGGCTACCGGTGCGATATCTTCAGCAAGAGCTGGGCCAACATTGTACGGTCGCCTGCTTACCCCAGCATCTCGTGCATGGCGATGATCTGCTCAGCCACCTGGATCAGCTTCTGCTGGCGGCTCATGGCCTGCCGGCGCATCAGGGTGTACGCCTGTTCTTCGTTGCAGTCTTTCATTTTCATCAGCAGGCCTTTGGCCTGCTCGATGCGCTTGCGCTCGGCCAGTTGCTGGTCGCGGGCCTGCAGCTGGGCCTTGAGCGCCTGGTCGCTCTCGAAGCGGGCCATGGCCACGTCCAGGATTGGCTGCAAGCGGGCGGCGTGGATGCCCTCGACGATGTACGCGCTGACCCCGGCCTGGATCGCCTGGCGCATCACCCCGGGGTCATGCTCGTCGGTGAACAGCACGATCGGCCGCGGCTGGTCGCGGCTCACCATCACCACCTGTTCCATCACGTCACGGTCGGGTGAGTCGGTATCGATCAACACCACGTCCGGGTGCACCATCTCGACGCAGGCGGGCAGGTCGATGGTCAGGTCTGGCGCCTCGATCACCTCGAAGCCGGCTTCGCGCAGTGCAGCCTTGAGGCGGCCGAGCTTGTTCTGGGTATCGTCGATCAGCAGGATGCGCAGCATGTTGGTGACCCTCACAGACCGATACGGGCATCGGGCGTATCGCCCAAGGCGTGCAGGCTGAAGCTGCGGGCGTAGCCGTATGGGTCGCTGCCATCCCAGCGGATACCGTCGATCAGCAGGCTGCTGCGCATGGGCGTGCCAGGGCAAGCCACGCCCAGCGCCTCGGCGGCTTCTTGGTAAAGCGCCAGCTGCTGGACCTGGCGCGCCACGCCGAGGTAGTCGGGATCATCGCGCAGCAGCCCCCAGCGACGGAACTGGGTCATGAACCACATGCCGTCGGACAGGTAAGGCACATTGGCCCGCCCCTGATCGAACAGGCGCAGGGCATGATGGTCCTGCCAGTGGTTGCCAAGGCCGTCCTGATACACCCCGAGCAGCCGCGGTTCGATGTTTTCAATGGGCGTATCCAGGTAGGCGCTGCCGCTGAGCAGTTGCGCGGTGCCGTGGCGATTTTCCTGGCTTTGTTCGATGAAGCGGCTGGCGGCGAGGATCGCTTTGACCAGCGCCCGGGCGCTGTTTGGGTACTGCTCGGCAAAGGTGCGGGCGCAGGCCAGGACCTTTTCCGGGTGGTCGGGCCAGATCGACTGGCTGGTAGCCAAGGTAAAGCCCTGGCCCTGCGCTACGGCGGCGCCTGCCCAGGGTTCGCCGACGCAGAAGCCATCGATCCGGCCAGCCTGGATGTGCGCCATCATTTGCGCCGGTGGCACCACCACGCTATTGACGTCGTGCAGGGGGTGAATGCCTTGGCTCGCCAGCCAGTAATACAGCCACATGGCATGGGTGCCAGTGGGGAATGTCTGGGCGAAGGTCAGTTTTGCACCCTGCTGGTGCACGTGACGTGCCAGTGCTTCAGGTGTGGTCACAGCCTTGCGCTGAAGGGCGGGGGAGAGGTTGATGGCCTGGGCATTCTGGTTCAGCCCCATGAGCACCGCCATGTCGCTGGCCGGCACCCCGCCGATGCCCAGGTGCACGGCATAGACCAGGCCATAGAGGCAATGAGCGGCATCCAGTTCACCGCTGGCCAGTTTGTCGCGCAGGCCGGCCCATGAGCCCTGGCGTTTGAGGTTGACTGTCAGGCCGTGTTGCTGGGCGAAGCCCTGGGTGGCCGCTACCACAACCGAAGCACAATCGGTCAGGGCCATGAAACCGATATCGAGGCTGGGTTTTTCTGGCGCATCGCTGCCGTTGACCCATGCCAGGGGTGATGTATTCACGTAGATCCTCGCCTGTACTGAATAGGCTGTGTGCAGGCGATGTAGCAACGCATGTGCCAAGGCGCTGTCATGCCGGCCGCACGCTGGCTATAATCGCAACCTCACTCACCCCTGAGCCTTGCCCGCCCATGTATACCCTGGCCCGCCAGCTGCTGTTCAAGCTTTCCCCGGAAACCTCCCATGACCTGTCCCTGGACCTGATCGGCGCCGGTGGCCGCCTCGGGCTCAACGGCGCGCTGTGCAAGCAGCCGGCGGCATTGCCGGTGTCGGTGATGGGCTTGAACTTCGCCAATCCGGTCGGCCTGGCGGCAGGCCTGGACAAGAATGGCGCGGCCATCGATGGCTTTGCCCAGCTGGGCTTCGGTTTTGTCGAGATCGGCACCGTGACCCCGCGAGCGCAGCCGGGCAACCCGAAGCCGCGCTTGTTCCGCCTGCCAGAGGCCACGGCAATCATCAACCGCATGGGCTTCAACAACCTGGGCGTCGATCACTTGCTCGAGCGGGTGCGCGCCGCGCGTTATGACGGTGTGCTGGGCATCAACATCGGCAAGAACTTCGACACCCCGGTAGAGCGCGCGGTCGACGATTACCTGATCTGCCTGAACAAGGTCTATGGCCACGCCAGCTACATCACCGTGAACATCAGCTCGCCCAATACCCCAGGCCTTCGCAGCCTGCAGTTCGGCGATTCGCTCAAGCAGCTGCTCGATGCCCTGGCCGAGCGCCGCGAACAACTGGCCGGCGAGCATGGCAAGCGTGTGCCGCTGGCGATCAAGATCGCGCCGGACATGAGTGATGAAGAAACTGCGCTGGTGGCGGCAACGCTGATGGAATCGGGCATGGATGCGGTGATCGCTACCAACACCACCATGGGCCGTGAAGGTGTGGAAAACCTGCCGTATGGCGGGGAGGCGGGCGGCCTTTCCGGTGCACCGGTACTTGCAAAGAGCACCCATATCGTCAAGGTGCTGTCGGCCGAGCTGGGCGGCAAGATGCCGATTATTGCTGCTGGGGGTATCACCGAAGGCCGGCATGCCGCAGAGAAGATTGCCGCTGGCGCGAGCCTGGTGCAGATCTACTCAGGCTTCATCTATAAAGGGCCGGCGCTGATCCGTGAGGCAGTGGATGCGATCGCCGCAATGCCGCGGGCATGATCACGCAGGCATAAAAAAGGGCCCCGTCAAGGGGCCCCTGGGCCTTAGCCCGCCGCCCGGATGGGGCGTGCATGGTGACTCGAATTCAGTGTCCTCGTTCAGCCAACGGCGTGATTTTCGTTGAGTCTATGGATGCCAGCGGTGCCAGTCATTCCGTCCCAGTTATCACCGCGACCTTCACGCCAGCCGTTGATCCAGGCTTGGCGAACAGAAGGAAGATTGAAGGGGCAAAGTTCGCGGGATTTGCCGGTGACCCCATATTGGTAGCCACGTGAATATGCTCTTTCCAACGGATCACGCTTAAGTCTTCTCATAGGGTGTTGCCCTCACTTGTTGACTGTAATGTCCCGTCGGCCTCTCCGAGGCCGGGCAGAGTCTTTCTGCCGGTTTGCGCCCGCTGCCGGCGTGGCGGGCTGAAAGTGCCACTTCGTTGCGAAGCGGCCTGAGACCAGTTCTAACGAATGCGAGTCACCGAGGGAATGATCGATTTGTCATAAGCACGTAACGTTTCCAAGGGTGAAGGGATAAGTAAATAAATGCGACTCAACCTTGTTTGGCGTTGAGCCCGCTATGGCCGGGGTTTGCTGAACCTTGACGTCATTTCGCCAGCGTTGCGCTGCGATGAAAGAAATATTTGGTAATGCGACGAAGGGTCACATCGACCCTGAAGTCGACAGAAATTTTTTGTACTGCCTGATGATCTAAGCTGTCTCTGCCACTGGCGAGAGCAGATCGATCAGGCGGCCCGGCCCATCAGCTGCTGCATACTGCGCAGATCAAGGCCACTCGGACGCTTGCTGGAAGGGCGTTCGGGCAAACATCGGCGGGGCGATGCGTCGCTTCGTCACTCAAATAGCCCAAGGCTCTGGAATACACATGTCGGACCGTTTCGAACTTTATCTCACCTGCCCCAAAGGCCTGGAAGGCCTGCTTGCCGAAGAGGCCAAGGGCCTGGGCCTTGACGATGTGCGCGAGCACACCTCGGCCATCCGCGGCGCGGCCGACATGGAAACCGCCTACCGCCTGTGCCTCTGGTCGCGTCTGGCCAACCGCGTGCTGCTGGTGCTCAAGCGCTTCAACATGAAAAATGCCGACGACCTTTACGATGGCGTGAACGCTGTCGACTGGGCCGATCACCTGGCGGCCGACGGTACCCTGGCGGTCGAGTTCAGCGGCCATGGCTCGGGCATCGACAACACCCACTTTGGCGCGCTGAAGGTCAAGGATGCCATCGTCGACAAACTGCGCAATCGTGAAGGTCTGCGCCCATCGGTAGAAAAAGTCGACCCGGACGTGCGTGTTCACCTGCGTCTGGACCGGGGCGAGGCGATTCTTTCGCTCGACCTCTCCGGCCACAGCCTGCACCAGCGCGGCTATCGCCTGCAGCAAGGTGCTGCGCCGCTCAAGGAAAACCTGGCCGCGGCGGTGCTGATCCGTGCCGGCTGGCCACGCATCGCCGCCGAGGGTGGCGCCCTGGCCGACCCGATGTGCGGTGTAGGCACCTTCCTGGTCGAAGCGGCGATGATCGCCGCCGATATGGCACCTAACCTCAAGCGCGAGCGCTGGGGCTTCAGCGCCTGGCTTGGCCATGTGCCGGCCACCTGGCGCAAGGTTCACGAAGAGGCTCAGGCCCGTGCACAGGCCGGCCTGGCCAAACCGCCGCTGTGGATTCGCGGCTACGAGGCAGACCCGCGGCTGATCCAGCCGGGGCGCAACAACGTCGAACGCGCAGGCCTGAGTGAGTGGGTCAAGATCTATCAGGGAGAAGTCGCCAGCTTCGAGCCGCGCCCGGATCAGAACCAGAAGGGCCTGGTCATCAGCAACCCGCCCTACGGCGAACGCCTGGGTGACGAAGCCAGCTTGCTGTACCTCTACCAGAACCTCGGCGAGCGCCTGCGCCAGGCGTGCATGGGCTGGGAAGCTGCAGTGTTCACCGGTGCGCCGGAGCTGGGCAAGCGCATGGGCATCCGTAGCCACAAGCAATATGCGTTCTGGAACGGCGCGCTGCCGTGCAAGCTGCTGCTGTTCAAGGTGCAGCCTGACCAGTTCGTCACCGGTGAACGTCGCGAGGCCCAGGCCGATAGCGGTGATACCCGCCGACCGCTGCCGGTAGCCAGCGAGCCTGCACGCCTGTCCGAAGGCGCTCAGATGTTCGCCAACCGCCTGCACAAGAACCTCAAGCAACTGGGCAAGTGGGCCCGCAAGGAACAGATCGGCTGCTACCGCGTATACGATGCCGATATGCCTGAATATGCCTTGGCGGTCGACCTCTATCAGGATTGGGTACACGTACAGGAATACGCTGCGCCGCGCTCGATCGACCCGGAAAAGGCCCAGGCGCGCCTGCTCGATGCCTTGTCGGCGATCCCCCAGGCGCTGGGCGTCGACCCGCAGCGCGTGGTGCTCAAGCGCCGTGAGCGGCAGAGCGGCACCCGCCAGTATGAGCGCCAGGCCACCGAAGGGCGCTTCCATGAGGTCAGTGAAGGTGGCGTCAAGCTGCTGGTCAACCTCACCGACTACCTCGACACTGGCCTGTTCCTCGACCACCGCCCAATGCGCATGCGCATTCAGCGCGAGGCCGCCGACAAGCGCTTCCTCAATCTGTTCTGTTACACCGCTACGGCCAGCGTGCATGCCGCCAAGGGCGGTGCGCGCAGTACCACCAGCGTCGACCTGTCCAAGACCTACCTGGACTGGGCGCGGCGTAACCTGTCGCTGAACGGCTTCTCCGAGCGCAACCGCCTGGAGCAGGGCGATGTCATGGCCTGGCTGGAAGCCAATCGCGACACTTACGACCTGATCTTCATCGACCCGCCGACCTTCTCCAACTCCAAACGTATGGAAGGCGTGTTCGACGTGCAGCGTGACCACGTGCAACTGCTCGACCTGGCCATGGCGCGCCTGGCGCCCGGTGGTGTGTTGTACTTCTCCAACAACTTCCGCAAGTTCCAGCTCGACGAGCATCTGGCTGCGCGCTACGTGGTAGAGGAAATCACTGCGCAGACACTGGACCCGGACTTCGCCCGCAACAACCGTATCCACCGCGCCTGGCGCCTGCAATTGCGCTAAAGCGACAGGCAACATTGCGTCGCTAATGGCCAATAGCTATAACTCAGCACAGGGCCATGATTTTCGCAGGACGCTGACGTGACGAGATCGATCTATGTCGAAGTATGGCGTGCGTGCGAAGGTGCTGGGCCTGTGCAGCGAGGCGATGGCTGCCTGGGCAGTGGCATTGGTGGCGTTGGTGGCCGGCAGCTTGCTGTCGATTGCCCTGGCGCTGGCCACGCATGCGTTTTACAAGCAGCAGCTGCGCCAGCGCTTCGAGCTGCTGGCCAGCGAGCGCTATAGCCGTATCGCCGAGCGCTTCGACGACCAGGAACAGCGCCTGGACAGCTTGCGGCGCTTTTTCAGCTTCTCCAACGACATCACTCCACGTGAATTCGACGGCTTCGCCCGCCCCCTGCTGCGGCGCACCCAGGCTTACTCCTGGGCGCCGCGGGTCGAGGGCGCGCAGCGGCGCGACTTCGAGCGCAAGGCCAGTGCCGCCTTGGGGCAGGCCTACCTGATCCGTGACCTGGACGAGCGCGGTAATTGGCACCCGGCGCCGCCGCGTGATCACTACTTCCCGGTGCTTTACACCCAGGCAACCCAGATGCAGGGGCAACCCTACGGGCTGGACCTGCGCGGCCAGGCGGTACGTGACCAGGCCCTGATGCGTGCCTTGGAACCCGGCAGCATGGCAGTGTCCGCGCCGCTGGACATGATAAGTGTGGCACCGGGCTACGCCCGCGGGCTGTTGATGGTAGCGCCGGTGTTCTACAGCGCGCAGGCCGGCAACCCCGCAGGGTATGTCATGGCGCTGCTGAACGTGCGGCAACTGATCACGGACGGCTTGCCGGCCATTGCCCAGGACAACCTGGTGGTGCGGATCGTCGATCCAAGTGGCCGCAATGGCCATGAGCTGTTGTTCGACTCGCAGAACCCGGCCGCGCCGTTGGCGTTGGTCAGCACGCAGCTGTTGCACCTGGCCGACCATCATTTCCAGCTTGATATCCGCCCAAGCCAGGTGTTCATGCAGGCCAACCGCTCCTCTGCGGCGCTGGCGGTGGGCTTGCTCGGTGGCCTGCTAAGCCTGTTGCTCAGTGCCTTGCTGTACAACCTGTTCAGCCAGCGGCAACGTGCGCTCAAGCTGGTGGAGCAGCGCACCGCTGAGTTGCGCGTCAGTGAGCAGTCGTTGCGCGAGACGCATAATCAGCTGCGCAGTGTGCTCGATGCCGCTACCCAGGTCGCTATCATCGCGACCAGCCTGAAGGGTGTGGTCAGTACTTTCAATGCCGGTGCCGAGCGCATGCTTGGCTACGCGGCCAGCGAAGCGGTCGGGAAACTGCAACTGGAAGACTTGCTTCTGCCAGAGGAGCTCAGCCTTCGCGCCCATGCCTTGGGCCTGCGCTACGGGCGCCACATCGATGGTGGCCAGGCGATGTTCGCCGAGACCATACAAGAGGGTGGCGCGCAGCCAGGCGAGTGGACTTTGGTGCGCAAGGATGGCAGCCAGTTGTTGGCCAACATGCTGGTGACCGCGGTGCTTGACGAGCAGGGGCTATGGGTAGGTTACCTGGCGATTTGCATCGATGTCACCGAGCGCCGTCGAGTGCACGAGGCTTTGGCAATACGTGATCGGCTGCTGGAGAAGCTCAGTGCCGAGGTGCCGGGCGGCATTTATCAGTATCGCCTCGACGCTAATGGCAATTCGTGTTTCCCCTATGCCAGTCAGGGCCTGTTCGATATCTACGAGGTCGACCTGCAGTTGCTGCGCGAGGACGCCACAGTGGTGTTCGAGCGCATCCATGCCGATGACCTGGAGCGCGTTCAGCGCTCCGTGCGCTACTCGGCCGAACACCTGTCCCCTTGGCGTGAAGAGTACCGTGTGTGCCTGCCCAGGGCCGGGTTGCGCTGGGTGCGCGGGGAGGCGACGCCGGAAGTCGGTGAAGACGGTTGCACGCTTTGGCATGGCTACCTGACCGATATTTCCGACCTCAAGGGCGTGGAGGAGGACTTGCGGACCTTATCGGTGACCGATGCTCTGACCGGTATCCACAACCGCCGCTACTTCCAGGAGCGGCTGAAGGCCGAACTGGACCGCGCCCAGCGTGATGATCAGGAACTGGCAGTGATCATGCTCGACATCGACCATTTCAAGAGGATCAACGACCAGTACGGTCATGCCGTGGGGGATCATGTGTTGCGCAGCCTCTGCCAGCGTATCGGCCAGCGTCTGCGGCGTACGGACGTATTCTGCCGGCTTGGCGGTGAAGAGTTCATGGTGCTTTGCCCTGGTAGCAATGCTGAACAGGCGCGGCTCCTGGCGATGGAGCTGTGGCAAGGGGTGCGCAATTTGCCTGTCGACGGGGTTGGCAAAGTGACTGCAAGCTTTGGCGTGGCCGGATGGCGCCCGGGGGAGGGGGCCGATGCCTTGTTGCTGCGGGCTGATGCCGGCGTCTATGCGGCCAAGCAGGCAGGCAGGGACCGTGTCGAGGCAGAGTTGAGCTGAGCGGGCAGTACGGGCCTCATCGCCGGCTTGCCGGCGATGAAGTTGGTATTTGCCCAAGTCAGATCATGGGTTGACGCCTACCGTCCGGTTAGCGGCTTTGGGCTGGCGATACAGGTCCAGCAGTACCTGGTCGAGTACCTGCGATGCCCCCCAAGGTTTCGGGTCGTTGAGAATCGCCGCCACTGCCCAGGTATTGCCGTTGCTGTCACGGCTGAAGCCGGCAATGGCGCGTACGGTATTCAGGGTGCCGGTCTTGATGTGGCCTTCACCGGCCAAGGCGGTACGCTTGAGGCGCTTGCGCATGGTGCCGTCCATGCCCACCAACGGCATTGAACTGATGAATTCTGCGGAGTAGGGGCTATTCCACGCCGCCTGCAGCAGTGCGGCCATTTCGCGCGTGCTTACCCGTTCAGCGCGCGACAGGCCAGAGCCGTTTTCCATCACCAGGTGGGGCGCGGTGATACCTTTCTTGGCCATCCACTGGCGAACCACGCGCTGGGCTGCGCGGGCATCGTCGCCATCGGCATCGGTACGGAACTGTGCGCCGAGGCTCAGGAACAGCTGCTGGGCCATCGTGTTGTTGCTGTATTTGTTGATGTCACGGATCACCTCCACCAGGTCGGGCGAGAAGGCCCGTGCCAGCAGGCGAGCGCCCTTGGGTACGTTTTCGATGCGGTCACGGCCCTGAATGCTGCCCCCCAGTTCGTTCCAGATCGCGCGCACGGCACCGGCGGCGTAGGTGGGGTGATCGAGCAGCGCGAGGTACGTCTGCGAGTTGCAGCCATCGCCCAGCTGGCCGCTGACCACGACATTCATGCCATCGGCTTGAGGCACCGGGTTGTAGCGTACATCGCCAGTGCATTTTCTGGAGGCAACTGCCTTGACCTGATTGTCGATGCGAATGCTCGCAATGGGTGGCTCGACGGCGACGGTCACCTTGCCGCCATCGTTGCGGGCGACGAAGCGCAGGGCCTTGAGGTTGACCAGCAAGGAGTCGGGCTTGACCAGGAAGGGCTTGTTCACGTCACCGCCGTCATCATTGAAGTGCGGCAGGTTGGGCTGTACGAAGTGGCTGCGGTCCAGCACCAGGTCACCGGTAATGGTGCGAACGCCGTTGGCGCGCAGGTCACGCATCAGCAGCCATAGCTTCTCCATGTTCAGCTTCGGGTCACCGCCGCCCTTGAGGTACAGGTTGCCGTTGAGCACGCCGTTGCTCAGGGTGCCATCGGTGTAGAACTCGGTCTTCCACTGGAAAGTCGGGCCGAGCAGTTCGAGGGCTGCATAGGTGGTGACCAGCTTCATGGTCGAGGCCGGGTTGACCGAGACATCAGCGTTGAACACGGTCGGCGTGCCGGGGCCATTGAGCGGCAGCATCACCAGCGACAGTGCTGTGTCCTGCAGTTTGCTGGCTTTGAGCGCCTGCTGAACCTTGGGGGGCAGCGTGGTGTTGACGGCTGCGGCCTGGCTGGGCAGGGCGAACGGCAGGAGCATGCCGGCGAGAACGAGGGGGCGGAGCGATTTGATCATATGAGATTCATACCCTGCGGACGAGGGAAAAAGACATAGGGGCTGTATGAGATGATCGCCCCTCTACGAAATATAGTGCGCATTATGCCCCAAGCGCCGCGCTCATGCGCCACGTTCGACGGAAAAGCGCCGTTGTACTGCGGAAACTGTTAAAGTGCCGCGCGTTATTACTCAAGAGGATTGTTTCATGGCTACCAACCGTTCCCGTCGTCTGCGCAAGAAGCTGTGCGTTGATGAATTCCAGGAGCTGGGTTTTGAATTGAACCTGGGTTTCAAGGAAGACCTGTCCGACGAAGCCATCGATGCCTTCCTCGACGCCTTCCTGGCAGAAGCCATGGACGCCAACGGCCTGGACTATGTCGGTGGTGATGATTTCGGCCTGGTCTGCCTGGCAGAGCGTGGCTCGGTCAGCGAAGAGCAACGCGCCACTGTCGAAGCCTGGCTCAAAGGCCGTAGCGAACTGACCTCCATCGAAGTCAGCCCGCTCTTGGACGCCTGGTATCCGGAAAAGCCGATCAACCCGGCTTCCTGATGCATGGCTGAAGCGGCGCCCGCTCGGGCGGCCGCTTCATCAAGGCTTGGTCAGTTCTCTGGCCAAGGCTTTCTCTACGCGGCGCATGTGCCGTGCCAAAGCCTGTCGCCGCAGTTTCAGCTGTGATGCGGGCAACCCGCTTTGTTCAAGGGCCTCACAGGCCGCCATCAAGTGCTGCGCTTCCAGCATCCGCGCCGCGCTGAGGATCTTGTGTGCCTGCTCGCCGACGGCCTCAGCCTCGAGGTCAGGGTCCAGGGCCATGAGTTTTGTCAGGTCCTGCTGCAGGCTCATCAGCAAGGCCTTGAGAAACAGTTCACGGTCGTTGGGGTTGTCGCCAACGATACTGTTCAGACCTTTGATATTGAATGGTACCTTCGTTGCGGCCTGCTCCCGTTTGGGAGCGATATTCGCCAGGCGTTGGCTGAGTGTGCGCAGGCTGATGGGTTTGAGCAGGCAGTCGTCCATGCCGACACTGAGGCATTTTTGCCTGACTTCGGGCTGGGCGTTGGCGGTATAGCCCAGGATCACACAGTGAGGGCGCCCGTTTTGGCGTTCTTCGGCGCGCACGGCGGCCGCGAGCTGATAGCCGTTCATGTGCGGCATGTTGCAATCGAGGACGATCACGTCGAATTGCCCTTCACGCCATTTTTCCAGGCCTTCGCGGCCATCGCTGGCAGTGGCCTGGCTCAGGCCCAGGTACCCCAGCTGTTGCGCCATCAGCATCAGGTTGGCCGGGTGGTCGTCGATCACCAGCACCTTCAGCCGGGCATCGGGTACATCCATGTCATCGGCTTCCAGCACCTGCGGCGGCAGTGCGTCGACACGTTGCAGCGGTACGCTGAAGCGAACCTGCGTGCCGAAATCCGGCACGCTCTTGATGCTCAGGCTTGCGCCCATCATTTCGCACAGGCTACGGCAGATGGCCAAGCCCAGGCCCGTGCCTGCGCGAGCCCCCTGGCTATGCGGGTTGGCCTGAACGAAGGGGTTGAACAGGCGTTGCAGGTCATCGTCGTGAATGCCAATGCCGGTGTCACGCACTTCCAGGTCAAGGCTTGGGGGCGCTGACGGGGCTTCTTCGCGCAGGCTGAGGCTGATGCGCACCTGGCCCTGCCCGGTGAACTTGATGGCATTGCTGATCAGGTTGGACAGGATCTGCTTGAAACGCAGTGGGTCGAGCAGGACGTGGCAGCGTGCGCTGGAGTCGATGACGACGTCGAAGGCCAGGCCTTTTTGCCGTGCCTGGCCATCGAACACGCGGCTCACCGATTCGACCAGCGCCGCAAGGTCGACAGGCTCGGGCGCAAGGGACAGGTGGCCGGACTCGATACGCACGATATCCAGGATGTCACCGATCAGGCCCAGCAGGTCCTTTGCCGAATGGTGGGCGACTTCCAGCGAGGTGCGATCGATCTGCCCTTGATGGGCACGCTTGACCGCCAGTTCGAGCATGCCGATGACCGCGTTCATCGGGGTGCGAATCTCATGGCTGATGGTCGCCAGGAAGGTACTCTTGGCGCGGTTGGCATCATCAGCCAGTTGCTTGGCCTCGCGCAGCTCCTGCACCAGCTTGCGCCGCTCGCTGATGTCGATCCAGCCACCGATGATGCCCTGGACTTCACCGAGTGAATCACGGTACGGCAGTATCCAGTGGTAGATCGTGATTTCGCGATCCTTGAGCCGCAAGGGGCGGTCGATGATCAGCGGAACCCCGGCCGCCATCACCTGCAGATAATCGGCATGGATCTGCCGGGTACTTTCCGAACCCGCGAACAGACTGTCTTCCAGGCGCCTGCCTATGACCTCGTCGTGGGTCGCCTGCACCGCTTCCAGATAACTGGCATTGCAGCTTTGCAGGCAGCCCGCCCTGTCCCGCACGTACATGGGGTGCGGCGTGCCATTGAGCAGTGCGCCCATGAACTCCAGCTGATCGTTCAGGGCGCGCTCGGCGTGCTGGCGCTGTTTGATCTGGCGGCGCAACCGGGCGTTCCACAGCAGCGCCGCCAGCAGGAGCAAAGCGGTCCCCAGCAACACTTTCAAGGCAAGGCGCCTGAAGCCTAGCCAATTGCTGTCATCATGCTGGCTGTAACCACTCCAGCGGTTGTTGATCACCCCCAGTTCTTCCGGCGAAATGCTCAGCAGGGCCTTGTCCAGAATCGATGCCAACTCTGTTGCCTGTGCCGAGGTGGCCATGGCGAAGCTCGCAGGATCGGTACCTACCGTGCTGCGGATGACCAGTTTGGCGTTACCTGCTATGGCGTGGTTGGCATCGATCAAGGTCGTGATGACGGCATCGACTGCGCCACTGCTCAACAGTGCCATGGAATAGTAGGGGCTTTCGGTCTCGATCCAGCCGGTTTGCGGATACCGGGTCGCCAGCAGTTCGGACATCTCGCTGTAGCGGGTAATGGCGATGCGGCGGCCCTGCAGTTGTTCCAGTGAAGTGTACTGGGGCGTTTCGGTGCGCGTGACCAGCACATAGGTGCTTTCCAGGTAAGGTCGGCTGAGTTGCAAGTGCTCCTCGCTCATGTCATCCACGGCAAGCGCTGCGATCATGTTCACGCGCCCGTCCTCAAGCCGGGCGATCATCTCGGCAATGCCGTTGGCACGCTGAACGTCGAAGCGCAGCCCTGTGCGCAGGCGGATCAGATCCAGCAGGTCGGCGGTAATCCCGCGAAAATGGCCATTGCCGTCGAAATAGGACAGCGGTGCGGCCGTCTCGTCGATAGCCACCTGCATCACAGGATGGCGGCGCAACCACTGCTCCTCTTCGGCCGTGAGCTGCAGCTTCCGGTCGCTCAACAGTAGGTCGCTGCCGGCGCTCCAGCGTTTGAAGATGCTGGCGCGCACGGCGGCTGGCTGGCGCTCCAGGGCCAGGTTCACCAGGTCCTTGAGATGGGTATCCTGGGCGCGCATTGCAAAACTGAAACCGACGCTCTCATGTTTGCCGAAGCTTGCCATGCGCAGGCGCGGCAGGTGACCGCGGTTGAGCTGATAGTGAGTGGATATGGTATCGCCGATGAATACGTCAGCCTGCCCGAACGCGACGGCATTGAGGGCTTGGGAAGACGAACCGAAGGCCAGCAGTTCGGCTTGGGGATATAAAGTGCTGACTTCTTCTCGGGGCAGGTAGTGATACAACATGCCCAGACGCATGCCGTCCATGCCGCGATTGAGCGTACGGCGTTCGTCTTCGCGGGTCACCAGCACCGGCTGGTCGACGGCATAAGGGTGCGAAAGCGCCAGGCCTTCGCTCGCTGCTTCATAGCCATTGGCGCTGCCGAGCAAGTCGATATCCCCCTTCTTGAGCGCCTCTACTGCAGCTTGCCGGTTGGGATAGCGCAACACTCGAATCGGCACCTGCAGTACCTTGCCGATCAGGCTGGCATATTCGGCGGTGAGTCCTTGATAGTCGCGCCCGCCACTGGTTATGTCGAAGGGCGGATAATCCGGTGCTGACGTGCCCAGCTTCAGGTATTGCCGGCCCATCAGCCATTCCCTCTGTGGCGCGGTCAGTGGCGGCGTTACCGGTGAGGCAGAGGAGCGGGCAAGAAGGGAATACGGTACCGCCTCAAGCTGAGAAGCCTGCGCTGCGCAGCAGGCCAATGACAGTGCAAGGGCCAGCCAGGCAAGGAGTTGCGCCATTTGACACCTCAGACCAGCGCGTTGCGTTTGGCCATCTCGATAAGGTCGACCAAGGTGTCGACCTGGAGTTTCTGCATCAGGCGCTTCTTGTAAGTGCTGACGGTTTTGTTGCTGAGAAACATGCCTTTGGCAATTTCCTTGTTGCTGCGCCCTTGGGCGAAAAGTTGCAGCACCATGAGTTCGCGATCGTTGACCTGCCGGAAAAGCCTGAGATCGGTGTCTGCTGTTTCGTGGCCCGTGTGGATGGCCTGGCTGGGAAAGTAGTTGTATCCGGCCAGTACCGCCTTGATAGCGCTGAGCAGTTCGCTCAGGTCTTCCTGTTTGCATACATAGCCTGCCGCACCTGAGTGCATGCAGCGCACGGCGAACAGCGCAGGCGATTGCGCGGTCAGGATCAGCACCTTCAGCGGCAAGGCCATGGTTTGAAAGCGCGAGAGGACCTCGAGGCCATCAAGCTTGGGGATGCTGATATCCAGAATCACCAGGTCGGGCATTGTTTCGCGGATCATCTGCATGGCGTCCACGCCATTGTCCGATTCGCCTACGACTTTGTAGTTCTGGTTTTCAAGCAGCATACGGACAGCCAGGCGGATGACCGGGTGGTCATCGACAATAAATACGGAGTGCATGTTCAACTTCCCTGCGGCGGATGACGAGGCAGGGGGCACATTAACCCAGTTGCATCTGACATGGGGTGTGAAGTGTGGCGATTAAACGTATATGGGAAATGGCTTACAGCAGAAAGCAATTAGAGCTACGAAGTGTAATGATTTGAATCAGTGTCAAAGGACTCTTGGTAACTTTTTGTTTTGTAAATATTCGTTCTGTTTAACAAGTGGCGGCAGTTGTAGGAGATATCCCTCACTATAATGGGCCGCATGCGCAAAGGCATGCGGCAGTACCCAGGTTCAGGTCGGGCTGGACCGCCCGGTCATCTCGCGGGCCATTTCGCTGGCATAGCTGTCGGTCATGCCGGCGATGAAATCGATCATGCGCAGGTAGGCTTTGTGCAAAGAATCATGCGGGTGTGGGGCGTTGTTACCAATCAGATCGAGTACGCGGCGGCTCTTGAAGGAGGGGGTGCGCCCGCCATGCTGCTCAAGGGCCGCAGCACAGAACGTGTTGAGGAGGATTTCCAGGGTGGTGTAGGCACCGATTTCGTGCAGCGTCTTGCGCTTGTCCTGGAATATCTTGTTGCGTGCCATGTCCTTGGCCTGAAGCACGCAGCGCTTGGCCGGGCCGTGCATGTGCTCGACCAGGTCGCCACTCAACTGCCCGGCAAGCAATGCCTGCTGTTGCTCGACGAAGGCGCTCGCGGCGGCGTTGGTCAGGTGCTCGATGGCTTTGCCACGCAAGATGGCCAGCTTGCGTCGCCGCGAATCTGCAGGGCCAAGCTGGCGATACGTTTCTGGCAAGTCATCGCCCACCAGGTCGAGCAGCAGCGCCTCCACTTCGGCGTACTGCAGCAACTCCATCTCCAGGCCGTCTTCCAGGTCGATCAGGCCGTAGCAGATGTCATCGGCTGCCTCCATCAGGTAGACCAGTGGATGGCGCGCCCAGCGCTGCTCCTCAAGTAACGGCAGGCCGAGCTTGTGCGCGATCTGTTCGAGCAGCGGCAACTCGCTCTGGTAGCAGCCGAACTTATGCTTCTTGTACCCCAGGGCATCAGCGTGCCGGGCGGTCCAAGGGTATTTGAGATAAGTACCGAGGGTCGCGTAGGTCAGCCGGGTACCGCCGTCGAACTGGTGATACTCAAGCTGGGTGAGCACGCGAAACCCTTGGGCGTTGCCTTCGAAGTTGAGGAAGTCGCCGCGCTCGTCATCCGTCATGTCATCCAGCCAGCCGCGCCCTGCAGCCTGCTGGAACCAGTGGCGGATGGCATCTTCGCCTGAGTGGCCGAACGGCGGGTTGCCGATGTCGTGGGCCAGGCAGGCGGACTGCACGATCATGCCCAGATCACTGGGTTCACACCAGTCTGGCAGGCTGTCGCGCAGCGTTTCGCCGACGCGCATGCCCAATGAGCGCCCTACGCAACTTACCTCGAGGGAATGGGTCAGGCGCGTGTGAATATGATCGTTGCTGGAGACGGGGTGGACCTGGGTCTTGCGCCCCAGGCGGCGGAACGCGCCTGAGAAGATGATCCGGTCGTGGTCTTTGTGGAAGGGGCTGCGCCCCAGTTCATCGGGGCTGTACAGGGCTTTGCCCAGGCGCTCGCGGGTGAGCAGGGTGTGCCAGTCCAAGGCTCGCTCTCCTGTAGGTCGAATGGCGTAGCTTCCGGTGTCGCGCAGGGCTATGCAAGCGGAAAATCGATACCGGCCTGATCGTCGGCAAGCCGTCTCTCACAGGTGCTTGCCACGCTTGAAACGCGTGGGTCACCTGCGAGTGAAGACTCTGGAGGTGGCTCAGGAGCGCCGCGAGCCTTGCAGATACACCTTCAACAGCGGCAGCAGCGTAGTGCCCAGGCGCACCAGGCGTGACAGGTTGCCGCTGCGCACCCCCTTGCCGGTCAGAAAGCCCAGCGCAACCACCGCACCAATGCCCCATAGGGGAGCGTGTTTGATGCCCAGGCCATCTTGCAATGAGCCGCCCATGCCACGCAGGCGGTGCAGTGGCTGCAGCATTTGCCCGGACTCCTGGCGGATCTGCTGGCGATGCATTTCCATGCGCAGGCGCAGCAGGGCTTTGCGCAGCTCCCGAGGGTTACGCGTATTGGGTAGTTCAGGCAGGCTCATGGCAGCAGGCGCTCCCGGTCCTTGGCAAGTTCTTCGAGGGTGGCGCCAAACGGCGAGGACTCGTCGAATACCGCCGCCCTCAGCCGTAGGCCGCAATACAGCGCAGCCACACCATAAAACACACACAGGCCGATGATCCCTGCCAGGCGGTAGCTGTCCCACAGCAACACCAGCAGCAGGCCCGACAAGGCTGTCAGCAGCAGCAGTGCGAACACCAGCGCCAGGCCAGCGAACAGCAAAAGGCTCAGGGTGCGTCCTTTCTGCTCCTGCAGTTCGATACCGAACAGTTCGATATGGCTGTGCAGCAGCCCCAGTATCGCGGCGCCCAGGCGCCTGCCCGAGGCACCGGTGCCAATGGCGTCATTCTCCATGGAGGCTCCTTAGCGCCGATTGGCCAACAGGCCGATCAGCAGGCCGACACCTGCGGCTATGCCGATGGCCTGCCAAGGGTTTTCCTGAACGTAGTGCTCGGCACTACCCAAGGCCGCCTGGCCACGCTCACGCACCGATTCCTGAGTCAGTTGCAAGGTTTCGCGGGCCTGCGTGAGGCGCTCGTGGATCTGCTCACGCAGCTCATCGGCCTGGTCGCCCGCCAGATTGGCTGTGTCGGCCAGAAGCTTCTCGGTGTCACGGACCAAAGCCTGGAAGTCCGCCATCAATATCTCTTGTGCAGTCTTTGCCGATTTGCTGGCCATGGTGCTCTCCCTGTGTAGGTGTGTAGGTAATTCGAGTTTCGCTGTGCGCTGAAGGTTCACTTCGTCGCTGGTATGGGCCTTGCTAATGAAGATTGCCACAACGCGGGGCGTAGACCGGAGCGATGCGCCGATACAGGGCGTCGACCCCGGCAGATACCGATAAACCTTAACCCAATCCACGACAAACCCAAGAAAAAACCACGCAGGCTTCGCTCGGTCCACCGTACCCGGGCAATGGGCTGGCACCGATCCGGTGCATGGATGCAGGTTCTTGAACTGTCCTGGTGCCTTTTTTCAGTAGGTCTGCCTTTTCATGGACAACATGCACAGCGCCATGGACTCCCTGGTCCACGGTTCCAACACGCTCTTCATCCTCATGGGCGCCATTCTGGTGCTTGCCATGCACGCGGGCTTCGCGTTTCTCGAAGTGGGCACCGTGCGCCACAAGAACCAGGTCAATGCCTTGTCGAAGATACTCAGCGATTTCGCCATCTCGGCGCTGGTGTACTTCTTCATCGGTTACTGGGTTGCCTATGGTGTGAGTTTTCTGCACCCGGCATCCCAGCTGGCCGCCGACCACGGCTATGCCCTGGTCAAATGCTTTTTCCTGTTGACGTTCGCGGCAGCGATACCGGCAATCATCTCCGGGGGTATCGCCGAGCGTGCGCGGTTCGTGCCTCAGCTGTGTGCCACAGCGTTGATCGTAGCCTTCATTTATCCGTTCTTCGAGGGCGTGGTATGGAATGGCAACTTCGGCGCACAGGCATGGCTGCAGGCGCGTTTTGGTGCGCCTTTCCATGACTTTGCAGGGTCTGTGGTGGTGCATGCGATGGGCGGCTGGCTGGCACTGGTGGCAGTGCTGCTGCTGGGTGCACGGCGGGGGCGGTACCGTGATGGTCGGCTGGTGGCCTTCGCTCCGTCGAGCATTCCGTTTCTGGCGCTGGGCTCGTGGATCCTGATCATCGGCTGGTTCGGCTTCAATGTCATGAGCGCGCAGACCTTGCAAGGCGTCAGTGGCCTGGTGGCGATCAATTCGCTGATGGCCATGGTAGGCGGCACCCTGGCAGCGTTGTTGGCCGGGCGTAACGACCCTGGATTTTTGCACAACGGGCCGCTGGCGGGGCTGGTGGCGATCTGTGCAGGTTCGGACCTGATGCATCCGATCGGTGCACTGGCTACTGGCCTGGTGGCCGGTGTTCTGTTCGTGTGGAGCTTCACCGCCGCGCAAAACCGCTGGAAGATCGACGATGTGCTGGGCGTGTGGCCATTGCATGGGCTATGCGGCGTATGGGGCGGGATAGCCTGTGGCATCTTCGGCCAGGCAAGCCTTGGCGGTATGGGGGGCGTCAGCCTGACCAGCCAGTTGATCGGGAGCCTGGCAGGGGTGCTGATCGCGCTGCTTGGGGGCTTTGTCGTGTACGGGCTGATCCGCGCGGTACTCGGCCTGCGCCTGAGCCATGAACAGGAGTTTCAGGGCGCCGACTTGTCGCTGCACCGCATCGGTGCCACCAGCCAGGATTGAACCAGGTCAGGTGCACATGGGGCGGTGGCGACCTAGAATAGGCTTCTCATCCATGCCAAACCGGGTCCCGCCCCATGCTGCCTGAATGCCAACTCTTCGGCACCGTCGGGTGCCACTTGTGTGAAGTGGCCGAAGCCGTTCTCATGCCTTTCGTCGATCATGGCCTGCTGGTCGAACTGGTCGATATCGCCGAGAGCGAGGCGCTGTTCGAGCGTTACGGGCTTATCATTCCCGTGCTGCGTCGTTGCGATACCTCGGCCGAACTGCACTGGCCGTTCGATCCTGAACAGGTTGTAGCCTTTCTCGCGCAATGACAACGGCAGGGGAAGCATCGCCTGCCTGCATGAGCTGAGCTGTTACCCGAAGATGCCGTGCCGGCGACACACGCCGGAACCTCATCTTTGTCGAGAATGCAGTCATGTTCATCACACCAAATTTTACCCTGGAAGAGATGATTGTCTCGCAGGTCGCCGCTCGGGAAGGGCTGGACAATACGCCCTCGCAGCAAGTCATCAGCAACCTGCACCTGCTGTGTGAAGCCCTTGAGCGGGTGCGGGCCCTGTTTGGCCTGCCGGTAATCATCAGCAGTGGCTACCGGTCCCCCGCGTTGAACAAGCGTATAGGCGGCTCCCCGCGCAGCCAGCACCTGCTCGGCTTGGCCGCGGACTTCGAGATATTCGGCATCAGTAATCGGGAAGTGGTCCGCCGGGTGAGCGCAAGCGCAGTGAATTTCGACCAGATGATTCTCGAGTTCGACAGTTGGGTCCACCTGTCGGTAACGCCGAGCGTCCCGCGCCGTCAAGTGCTGACCATCCGCAGGGGTACAGGCTACCTGCCAGGTTTGCAGTGAGCAGGGGATGAATTGACGGCGGGGTATGCAAGTTCGTATGCTGTATATAAATACAGTATCGAGGTAAGCCCATGCTCAATGTCGAGCAACTCAAGTACAGCGTCAACCGCATGCCGGTGGAGCGGGTATGTGACGCCGTGCTGGAACTGCGCCTCGAAGGCTTGGTCACCGATGACCGTACGCCGTTCGGCAAGGTTCATTTCAATACCTGCTTCGCCGAGATCGAGGCGCTGTTCCAGCGGGCCGGCTACCATCGAGGGTTGGATGTGGTGGGTTACCAGGGCTTGCTGTATGCGCTCTATGATCCCGGCCGCTGGGAGCCCGTGCAGGTTCTGCGCTGGCTGAAGGCGCGCAGCGAGGCCATGGTCCAGGCTGGTTGAGCTGGCGGGGTTGGGGGATAATGCCCGGCCCTGCCTGCCCCGAGTCTCGCCATGACCACGCCTTTCGACCCCGCCCGCCAGCAAGCCAGCACGGTCTGCCTGCCACCTGGCAACTGGGCGACGGTACTTGATTGCCTGTGCGACCATTTCAAGGCAATCGAGCGTGCGCAGTGGCTTGACCGCTTTGCTCGTGGCCGGGTGCTCAACGCCGAAGGCCAGGCGATCGCTGCCGACCTGCCTTACCGTCGCGGCATGCGCCTGCACTATTTTCGTGAGGTGCCCAACGAGCGGCCGATCCCGGTAGAGGAAGCCATCCTGCATGTGGATGAGCATCTGGTGGTGGCCGACAAACCGCATTTTCTGCCGGTTACGCCAACCGGCGAGTATGTCGAACAGACGTTGCTGCGCCGTTTGATCCGGCGCCTGGATAACCCGCACCTGGTGCCGTTGCACCGCATCGACCGGCATACCGCAGGGCTGGTGTTGTTCTCGGCCAACCCGCAAACCCGCAGCGCGTACCAAAGGCTGTTCCCCGAGCGCCGCATCGACAAACGCTACCACGCCATCGCCCCGGCCTTGCCCCAGCGTGATTTTCCGCTGGTGCATAAAAGCCGTCTGGTGCATGGCGAGCCGTTTTTCCGCATGCATGAGGTACCGGGCGACGATAACAGCGAAACCCTGGCCGAGGTGCTGGAGAAGCAGGGTGAGCTATGGCGCTACGGCCTTTCGCCGGTGACCGGCAAGACGCATCAACTGCGGGTGCACATGGCGGCACTGGGGGCAGGGATCTGTAACGACCCGTTCTATCCTGAGTTGCTCAAGGTAGAAGATGATTACCAGCGGCCATTGAAGCTGCTGGCACACAGCTTGCGCTTTGCCGACCCGTTGACGGGGGAGGAGCGCTATTTCGAGAGTCGTCTGACCCTCGGTTGGTAGTGCCCCTTCGCGGGCAAGGTCGCGAAGGGGCGCTGGGTTGTCAGCGGTTGAACCGCTCCACCAGTGAGTACTGGCCACCGGCGGTGGTGGTCAATGCTTCGCTGAGCAGCGCCGAATGCTGCGCCTGCTCGGCTGTCTGGTCGGCCAGTTCGGCGATCGTGCTGATGTTGCGGCTGATCTCGTCAGCCACGGCAGTCTGCTCTTCAGTGGCGGCAGCGATCTGGGTCGCCATGTCGGTAATGTTGGCCACCGCCTCGCTGATCCCCATCAATGCCTGGTCAGCCTGCATCACTCGTTCTACACCTTCCTGAGCCTGGCGATGGCCAGATTCCATGGTGAGCACGGCGTTGTTGGCTGTCTGTTGCAGTTTGGCAATCAGGCCATGGATCTGCCCTGTGGACTCAGCGGTACGCTGGGCCAGCTGGCGCACTTCGTCGGCCACCACGGCAAAGCCACGGCCCATTTCGCCAGCGCGGGCTGCTTCAATGGCAGCGTTCAGGGCCAGCAGGTTGGTCTGGTCTGCAATGCCCTTGATCACATCGACCACGCCACCGATTTCGTCGCTGTCCTTGGCCAGTTGCGTCACGGTCTGGCCGGTTTCACCCACGGCCGCCGACAGGCGCTCGATGGCGTCGCGGGTTTCACCGGCGATCTGCCGGCCCTGGCTGGTCAGGCGATTGGCTTCCTGTGTGGCATCGGCGGTGCGCTGTACATGGTTGGCCACTTCCTGGGTCGTGGCGGCCATCTGGTTGACGGCGGCGGCAACCTGCTCGGTCTCGACCCGTTGGCGCTCCAGCCCCGAAGAGCTCTGGTGGGCCAGGACGTCGGACTGGCGTGCCTGGTCGCTGAGGTGTTCGGCGCTGTCCTGCAGGCGGGTCAGGCAGGTTTTCATGCGCGCATCCTGGCTGAGCAGGGCCATTTCCAGGCGTGCCTGCACGCCTCGGCTGTCGGTGTACATCTGCGCGATCAGTGGGTCGGAAGTGGTCTGTTCGGCCAGGCGCAGCAGGCGCTTGAGGCCGCGTTGTTGCCAGCTAAGGCCGAGCAGGCCGAGCGGCACCGACAGGCCGGCGGCCAGGGCGAAGCCCCAGGAATGCCCGAGCCAGTTGCCGATCAGGAAACCGATCTGGCTGACCAGGATGAAGGGCAGCCAGTCCTGCAGCACTGGCAGCCACTTGTCACGGCGCGGAACGGCGGGCTTGCCCTGATTCAGGCGCTGGTACAGGGCTTCGGCGCGGCGGATCTGCTCGGCGGTGGGCTTGACCCGCACCGACTCGAAACCGGTCACCTGGTTGTTGTCGAAGATCGGCGTGACGTAGGCGTTGACCCAGTAATGGTCACCCGACTTGCAGCGGTTCTTGACGATGCCCATCCAGGGCTGGCCTTGCTTGAGGGTCTGCCACATGTGGGCGAACACCGCAGGCGGCACATCAGGGTGGCGTACCAGGTTGTGCGGTGCGCCGATCAGCTCCTCGCGCGTGAAGCCGCTGATCTCGACGAACGCATCGTTGCAATAGGTGATCACACCCTTGGCATTGGTGGTCGAGATCAAGCGTTGTTGGGCAGGGAAAGTCCTTTCCCGTTGGGTAATCGGCTGGTTGTTCCGCATGGGCTGAGTAATCCGCAAGGCTTTCGACAGATATCGGCAAGCCAGTACTTTTATTGAATGGATATTTAACTTCGTTGATCTGGCGCAGGAACGGACTGCGGGGATTACGCTAGCAGGCCCGCACGTTCGCGAAAGATGGCGTCACTATTGCAGGTTTATTGCAGGGAGTGACGTGCAGGTCAAATCATGACTCATTGGCTGGCCAAGAGCCAGCCTCCGGCACAAAAAAGGGGCGCTTTTGCGCCCCGGTCAGCTGGCTTTCAGCTGGCGATCAACTGCCTCAACACATAGTGCAAAATCCCGCCGGCTTTGAAGTATTCCACTTCATTGACCGTATCGATCCGGCACAGTACCTCAATGTCTTGCTGCTGCCCGTCCTCACGGGTGATGCGCAGTTGCAGGCTCATGCCTGGCTTCAACTGAACCCCGGCCAACCCCAGTACGTCGATTCGCTCTTTGCCGGTGAGCCCCAGTTGCTTGCGATCGTGCCCGGCTTTGAACTGCAATGGCAGTACGCCCATGCCGACCAGGTTGGAGCGGTGGATGCGCTCGAAACTCTCCGCCAGTACCGCCTTGACCCCCAGCAGGTTGGTGCCTTTGGCTGCCCAGTCGCGGCTGGAGCCGGTGCCATATTCCTGGCCGGCGATCACCACCAGCGGCGTGCCTTCAGCCTGGTAGCGCATGGCCGCGTCGTAGATCGAGAGCTTTTCCCCAGTGGGCACGTACAACGTGTTGCCGCCTTCTTCACCGGCGAGCATCTCGTTGCGGATGCGGATGTTGGCGAAGGTGCCACGCATCATCACCTCATGGTTGCCCCGCCGTGAACCGTATGAGTTGAAGTCGTGAGGTTCGACGCCTTTTTCGCGCAGGTAGCGCCCGGCCGGGCTGTCGGCCTTGATGTTGCCGGCCGGGGAAATGTGGTCGGTAGTCACCGAATCGCCAAGCAGGGCGAGAATGCGCGCACCCTGGATGTTCTCGATCACCGGCAATGGGCCGCCAATGCCGTCGAAGAAGGGAGGGTGCTGGATGTAGGTGGAGTCGTCCTGCCACACGTAAGTGGCCGCCTGCGGCACTTCGATGGCTTGCCACTGGGCGTCACCGGCGAATACCTCGGCGTACTCCTTGTGGAACATCGCCGTGTCGACCTTGGCCACGGCGTCGGCGATTTCCTGCTGGCTGGGCCAGATGTCACGCAGGTACACCGGCTGCCCGTCCTTGCCGGTGCCCAGCGGGTCACGGGTAAGGTCCAGGCGAACGCTGCCGGCCAGGGCGTAGGCCACCACCAGTGGCGGCGAGGCCAGCCAGTTGGTCTTGACCAGCGGGTGCACCCGGCCTTCGAAGTTGCGGTTGCCTGACAGTACCGAGGCGACGGTCAGGTCGGCGCTGCCGATGGCGGTCTCGATGGCTTCGTCCAGTGGACCGGAGTTGCCGATGCAGGTGGTACAGCCGTAGCCGACCAGGTCGAAACCCAGTTGGTCGAGGTAAGGAGTGAGCCCGGCGGCATTGTAATAATCGGTGACCACTTTGGAGCCGGGCGCCAGCGAGCTTTTTACCCATGGCTTGCGCTGCAGCCCTTTCTCCAGGGCCTTTTTCGCCACCAGGCCGGCCGCCATCATCACACTGGGGTTGGAGGTGTTGGTGCAGGAGGTAATTGCGGCGATTACCACGGCACCATCGCGCAGGGTATAGGTCTGGCCTTGGTGGCTGTAGTCGATCTCGCCGGCCTGGTCGGCATTGCCCACTGCCACACCACCACCGCCTTCGCTTTCCAGGCGGCCGACCTCTTTGGCCAGGGGTTTGGGCTGCAGTTCGATGAAGTGGTCGAACGCCTGGCTGACTTGGCCGAGCGCAACGCGGTCCTGGGGGCGTTTTGGCCCGGCCAGGCTAGCTTCGACTTCGCCCATGTCCAAGGCCAGGGTATCGCTGAACAGCGGTTCCTGCCCCGGCAGGCGCCACAGGCCCTGTGCCTTGCAGTACTGTTCGACCAGTTGCACCGTCTGCTGCGGTCTGCCCGAAAGGCGCAAGTAGTCCAAGGTGACCTCATCGACCGGGAAGAAGCCACAGGTCGCGCCGTATTCCGGTGCCATGTTGGCAATGGTGGCACGGTCGGCCAAGGGCAGGTCGGCCAGGCCGTCACCATAGAACTCGACGAACTTGCCGACCACGCCTTTCTTGCGCAGCATCTGTGTCACGGTCAGCACCAGGTCGGTGGCGGTGATGCCTTCGCGCAGCTTGCCGGTAAGCTTGAAGCCGATCACTTCCGGGATCAGCATCGACACCGGCTGGCCGAGCATGGCAGCTTCCGCTTCGATCCCGCCAACGCCCCAGCCGAGCACGCCCAGGCCGTTGATCATGGTGGTGTGCGAATCGGTGCCGACCAAGGTGTCGGGGAACGCATAGGTGCGCCCATCGGCCTCACGGGTCCATACCGTGCGGCCCAGGTACTCCAGGTTGACCTGGTGGCAGATGCCGGTGCCCGGCGGCACTACGCGGAAGTTGTCGAACGCGCTCTGGCCCCAGCGCAGGAAGGCATATCGTTCGCCATTACGCTGCATTTCGATGTCGACGTTTTCACCGAACGCCTGGGGGGTGGCGTAGCGGTCGACCATCACCGAGTGGTCGATCACCAGGTCCACGGGCGACAGCGGGTTGATCCGCTGCGGGTCGCCCCCGGCCTTGGCCATGGCAGCGCGCATGGCCGCCAGGTCGACTACCGCCGGTACGCCGGTGAAATCCTGCATCAATACCCGCGCTGGGCGGTATTGGATCTCGCGATCGGAACGACGGTCTTGCAGCCAGTCGGCGAGGGCGCGCAGGTCGTCGCTGCTGACCGTCTCGCCATCTTCCCAGCGCAGCAGGTTTTCCAGCAGTACCCTGAGCGACATGGGCAGGCGCTGCAGGTCGCCTAGTTGTCGTGCAGCCTCGGTAAGGCTGAAGTAATGGTAGGTCTGGTCGGCCACCTTGAGGGTCTTGAGGGTTTTCAGGCTATCGAGCGAGGGCATTGCCAACTCCTTATGCACCGGTGCCCGGCATTGGCTGGATGATGCCGGTGTCACCGCTCTGTTTCGGCCCGCACGGTACGGACCTGGCTGAAGAGTCAGGTTAGACCGGTTTGTCTGCCCTGACCCTATTCTGGACCGGCGGGGCATGTCGCAGGTTCCGATCTTCCTTTATCATCGCCGCCCTGCCGGCGCCTGTGGTGCGCCAGCCGTAGTGGAGTGAGAGATGAATACCCTGTTCATGCATTGCCGGCCCGGGTTCGAGGGCGAGGTCTGCGCCGAGATCAGCGAACACGCTGCCCGCCTGGGGGTTGCCGGTTATGCCAAAGGCAAGCCGCAGAGCGCCTGCGCCGAGTTTGTCTGCGCCGAAGCCGAAGGTGCCGAACGGTTGATGGCGCAGCTGCGCTTTGCCCAACTGATCTTCCCGCGCCAGTGGGCGCGTGGCGGCTACATCGAACTGCCTGAGACCGATCGGATCAGCGTGTTGCTCGAGCATCTGGCAACACTGCCGGTGTTTGGCAGCCTGTGGCTGGAGGTGCTGGACAGCAATGACGGCAAGGAGTTGTCGACGTTCTGTCGCAAGTTCGAGGTGCCGCTGCGCAAGGCTTTGGAAAAAGCCGGCCGCTTGGTCGATAACGCCAGCCTGCCTCGCCTGTTGCTGACCTTCATCAGTGGTCGTCGGGTATTCGTTGGCGTTGCCGAGGCGAACAACAGTGCGCTGTGGCCGATGGGAATTCCGCGCTTGAAATTCCCGCGTGAAGCGCCGAGCCGCTCGACCTTGAAGCTTGAAGAGGCCTGGCACCAGTTCATTCCACGGGAGCAGTGGGAGCAGCGGCTGGGCGATGACATGACCGGGGTGGACCTCGGGGCTTCACCGGGGGGGTGGACGTACCAACTGGTGCGCCGTGGCATGCTGGTCACTGCTATCGACAATGGGCCGATGGCAGAGAGTTTGATGGACACCGGGCTGGTTCAGCACCTGATGGCCGACGGCTTCACTTGGCAGCCCAAGCAACCGGTGGACTGGATGGTCTGCGATATCGTCGAGAAGCCGGCGCGCACCACTTCGTTGATCGAGACTTGGTTGGGGGAGGGCTTGTGCCGGGAGGCGGTGGTCAACCTTAAGTTGCCGATGAAGCAGCGATATGCCGAGGTGCGTCGCTTACTGGACCGCATGGAGGCGACCTTCAAGGCGCGCAAGGTCAAGGTGTCGATTGCCTGCAAGCAGCTGTATCACGACCGCGAGGAAGTGACGTGCCATCTGCGCAGGCTGGACCTGAAACCACGAAAGTAAGCCGTTGCCGTTGCCGTTGCCGTTGCCGTTGCCGTTGCCGTTGCCGTTGCCTTGCTTTTGCTTTTAAGCGCGCGATAGTTCAGACGCCGCAGATTGCGACTTCAGGAGGCCGAGCGCAGGTCTTGCGAAGGGAGGTGACGGGCATGGATGCCCGTCAAGCGCTGCGGCCCATGGATGGGCCGTCAGCGCGGTCCTCCCGGGAGCAAGGCCGGAGCGAG